>OMSO01000002.1 GCA_900313675.1 uncultured Fibrobacter sp. | reverse complement strand
CTTCACGGCCATCTTGCCGATTTCCTTGATGACGGCGTCAACCGCAGCGTCCATGCCGCGCTTGATGTCCATCGGGTTTGCACCGGCGGCCACGTTCTTGAGGCCTTCGCGGGTGATAGCCTGGGCCAGCACCGTAGCGGTGGTGGTACCGTCACCGGCTGCGTCAGAAGTCTTGTTCGCGACTTCCTTGGCCATCTGGGCGCCGAGATTTTCGTAGGCGTCTTCCAGTTCCACTTCCTTTGCGACAGTCACGCCGTCCTTCGTCACGTTCGGGGCACCGAAGGAGCGGGCGATCATCACGTTGCGGCCCTTGGGGCCGAGAGTTACCTTGACAGCGTTGGCGAGCTTGTCCACGCCCTTCATAAGGGATTCGCGAGCCGCCACATCAAACTTGAGTTGCTTTGCCATTTTGTTTTTCCTTTTTCTTGTTTTAAACTTTTTAGAGGGGCTAGAATCTAGGATCTAGGGTCTAGGGCGGCGGAGCCGCGATTATTTCCTCTAGCCCCTAGCCTCTAATCTCTAGTCTCTCTTATGCTACAGAGTAGCGATGACGTCCGGTTCCTTCACGATGAGGTAGTTTTCACCGTCAACGGTGACTTCGGTGCCGCTGTACTTGCCGTAGAGCACCACATCGCCCACCTTGACTTCCATGGGGACGATTTCGCCCTTGTCGTTCTTGCGGCCAGGGCCCACGGCCACGACCTTGCCCTGCATGGGCTTTTCCTTGGCGTTATCCGGAATGAAGAGACCCGAGGAGGTCTTCTGTTCGGCTTCTGCCGGCTTGACAACGATTCGATCTGCTAAAGGCTTGATCATTTTACTTTTCCTTTTTTGCGGACGGCCGCTTTCGCGGGGCCCTTTGTTTAAACACTGCCCAGAAGGGCGTTTTTGTTTTCGCCATCAAATTAGCAATTTCCGTGCCAAAACTTGCAATCTCCATATCAAGGGGAGAAAACCGCGTTATGCTCCCCGATAACGACAAACGAGCTTCCGATTTATGGTGTTTTCTAGCCAAATTCCCGATTTTTGGCAAAAAAATTGCTACTTAGGAAACAAGCCCACCTAAAATCCCATTTTACTTAGATTTTTGACGTTTAATTTTGAAACGTGTTTTTACAACGTTTCAAATTTAACCACTTTGGGCCTTAGCCCCGGAGTTGTTTTATGTATTCCGCACTGCGGACCTTGTCGGCCGCCAGCAGGACCTCCTTCCTGGAAAGCCTCCTCAGCTTTTCTTCCATGCTACGATACTCCCTTTCGTAGATGGAACGAAATTTCTCCGTCATTTCTACCGGAGAAATACCCAAACCCCGAGCCAGAAGGCAAAAGCTTTCGAATGAGGGAATGCGCTTGCCGCTTTCCATCATGGAAATGAATTGCCTCGTCAAACCTGATTCCATGGACAACTGACGCTGGGAAATAAATGACTCCTTTCTCGTCCGCAGCACCAGCTTCTGGAATGCTATGCAAAAGATATCGTGGTTGTGAGTCATGGCGCCAATTTTATCAAATCATGACGGGGAATCGTGCAAACAATTGTTACCTAATTGCTACGATTTTGATAAAATCTTGTTTACATTAAGCAAATAGGGCGGGCTCCGCCCTCCCTAAAACCCTCCCTGCGCTCGAAACCAGTTTCTTCGCGGCCACCTTCGGTGGCTATGCGAATAGGGAGGGGGTGCCCTAAAGCAAACAAAAAAAAGACGACTTACTTCCGTAAATCGCCTTTTTATGCGGGTGCCAGGACTCGAACCTGGAGCCTTTTGGTTCGTAGCCAAACGCTCTATCCAGTTGGGCTACATCCGCATTGGTGCCCCAAATATAGCATTATCGGCCTGCATGTCAAGGGATTTTCTTTAAATTTCTTGAAAGAATTACTAAATTTGGGCAAAAGAATCAAGTTCCGCGCAGAAACATAAAATGGTCAAGAACATTATTTTCAAGATACTGAACGCTCTCAAGTCCGCCTTCCTGAAAAAGAAAGTCATCCTGTGGCTGCTCATTTTGTTTTTGCCGGTCCTGCTTGTGGCGGCTACCGTCGTGGTCACCTACAACCACTTTTTGCCTGAACTTCCATCTCTCTCCCAGCTGGAACAGATTAACCCCAAACTGGTCACCAACATCTACGACATGAACGGGAAAATCGCCCACGAATACTACGTGGAGCGCCGCGAATGGGTCAGCTTCGACTCCATCCCCGAAAACGCCATCCACGCCGTGATGGCCACCGAAGACCGTGAATTCTACAACCACTGGGGCATGAACGTGTGGGCAATCCCTTCGGCCATCATGGAAAGTGTGTCCAGTGGCAAGAAACTCCGCGGGGCTTCCACCCTCACCCAGCAGCTCACCAAGCTTTTGTTCCTTACGCCGGAGCGCTCCATTTCCCGTAAGATCAAGGAAGCCATGACGGCCATCCGTATCGAGCAGACCTACACCAAGCAAGAGATTCTCGAATTCTACATGAACGAGGTTTACCTGTCTGCCGGTAACTACGGTTTCCAGGCCGCAGGCAAGTACTATTTCGGTCGCCCGCTGGATAGCCTTACCATTCCGGAGCTGGCCGTGCTGGCAGGTATGCTCCAGCGCCCCGAGGCCTACCGCCCCGACAGGCACCCCAAGGCTTCTCTGGAACGCCGCAATACCGTGCTCTTTGCTATGATGGATGCGGGCTACATCAGCAAGGAAGATTACCGCAAGTATGTGGACACCCCCATCACCTTGGCCGAAAAAGAAGAAGAGAAAGGGGCCGGCCTCTACTTCTACGAAGAAATCCGCAAGTACATGGAAAAGAAGTACGGCGAAAATTCCCTCTATGCCGACGGCGTTTCCATCTATAGCACCATCGACCCCGACATCCAGGCCTACGCCGACAGCGTGGCCCAGGTCCAGGTAGAAAAAGTCCGCCGCCGCATCAAGTACCGCGCCACACGCCGTCTGTTCCTCGCAAACAAGTATGACATGCCCGAAGACAGCGTTGTCGCCCACTTCGACAGCATCTATACCCTGTTCAAAAAAGACTATCTGGCCAACGACACCAACCCGGACCCTAAAAAGCGCAGGTTCCCCGACAGTATCCAGTACCACCACGCCGAAGTGGCCGCCATCTTGATCGAAAACGAGACCGGAGCCATCCGCGCCATGGTGGGCGGAAGCGACTGGAACAGCTCCCGCTGGAATCGCGCGGTGCAGTCCCTGCGCCAGCCGGGCTCCAGCTTTAAGCCTATTGTGTATGCCACCGCCATGGACAACGGGGCTTCCCCCTGCGACTCCGTGAACGACCAGCCCGTCACCATCCCCGACCCCGACGACAAGGACAAGAACAAGGTCTGGCGTCCGGCAAACTTCGGTCACGACTTTGAAGGAATGATGACGCTCCGCAAGGCCCTCTACAAATCCAAGAACCTGCCCGCTATCCTTACCGGTATGAAATACGGGCTCAGCAACGTGGTGAATTACGCCCGCAAGTTCGGCATCGTGAAAGCTCCGCTCCTTGCAGTCCCGAGCCTCGCCCTGGGTTCCGTAGGCGCCACCCTGATGGAAATGACTTCGGCCTATACCGTGTTCCCCAACGGCGGTAACCGTATCGAGCCCTACATGATCGAATCCATCGTCGATAAGAACGGCGAGACCATCGAAAAGAACATGAAGGTGGAGCACGAAGTGCTCCGGGCCCCCAGCGCCTACCTGATGGTGGATATGCTGAAAGACGTGAACGTGCGCGGTACGGCCGCCCGCGTTTGGGCCAGCGGGTTCACCCACCCCAGCGGCGGAAAGACGGGCACTACCAACGACTACACCGATGCCTGGTACATAGGCTTTACCAAGCAGTACACCATGGGCGTGTGGATCGGCTCCGACAGTCCGGGCACCATGGGTGCGGGCCACACCGGTACCGAAGACGCCCTGCCTGTTTGGCTTGCGGTCATGACCGAACTCCACAAGGACCTTCCGAGACTCCCCTTCCCCGTGCCTGCAGGCGTTTCCAGCAGGGGCATCTGCAACTACACCGGCAAGGTGGCCGGAGAGTTCTGCTCCGAAAAGACCTACTGCCTCTACACCGCAGGTTACGCCCCTACCGAAGTCTGCGACGGTAACCATTTCGAGGTCAAGACCAAGTCCGCCGACGACGCCACCCTCTTCAGCAACAAGGGTGCAGCGGAGTCCTCTACCGGGCCTAAAAAGACCCGAAAAATGTTCTAGGAATCAGTCCTGAATTTCGGCAAGAAAACGCCTGAAATCCGCTAGATATCAAGGGTTTGAGCATACTCAACCCTTAACAAAATCTTATATTTTTTCTATCTTTGCGGTGCTATGGATTGGCCGCACAACATAAAGACCCTTACGGGCGACGAGCTCAAGGCTTGGCTTCGCGAACAAGACGAGAAGCCCTTCCGTGCCGACCAAATCCAGAAATGGCTTTTTTGCCAGCAGGTCAAGACCTACGACGAGATGGTGAACATCTCCCCCGCCCTCCGGGAAAAGCTGGCCGCCAAGTTCAGCCTCCGGGCCCTTACCGAAGAGACCCGCATGGAATCCGTCGATGGCACCGTCAAGTGGCTTTTCAGGACCCACGACAACCACCACATTGAAACGGTGATGATACCCTCCAACGGACGATTCTCGGTGTGCGTTTCCACCCAGGTGGGCTGCGCCATGAACTGCGCCTTCTGCCGCACCGCCAAGATGGGCTTCACCCGCAACCTGGAAGCTGGCGAAATCCTGGAAGAGATCATCAACGTGAACTGGTTCCTGAAAGATTCCGGCACTCTCGATGCCGACGGGAAAATCGCCCAGGTCACCAACATCATCTTCATGGGCATGGGTGAACCGCTGAACAATCTCGAAAACGTACACCGGGTCTGCTGCACGCTCCACAACCAGAGCCTGTTCAACATGGGCTCCAAGCGCATGACGGTAAGCACCAGCGGCGTGGTGCCCAAGATCAAGGAACTGGTGGACCGTAACACCCCCTGCTGCCTTGCGGTAAGCCTGAACAGCACCAACAACGAATACCGCTCCTCCGTGATGCCGGTCAACAAGACCTGGCCCATCGAAAAGCTTTTGGAAGCGGTGGACGAATACATCCGCCGCACCGACAACTACGTAACTTTCGAATTCGTCCTCATCAAGGACATCACCTGCACCCCCAAGGCCGCCAAGGAACTTATCCGCATTTGCGCCCCCCGCCGGGTGAAGGTGAACGCCATCGTGCTTAACGACGGTGACGACCCCACACTGCACGCGCCCAGCCCCGAAGAAGTGGAAGACTTCCTTGCCAAGGTGCGTGCCGCCGAAATTCAAATAACGATCCGCAACCCGAGGGGCCGAGACATCTTGGCCGCCTGCGGACAACTCGCGTACAAAAAGGATGGTAAAACATGTTAACGCAGAACCTCCCCGAATTCTGGGACAACCTCTACATGGACGGAAAGGACTACTGGAATTTCAAGAAGGCGACACCCGCCCTCCTGGAATTCTTCAAGAACCCTTCCTGCCCCGCTACCGGCTCGGTCCTGATTCCTGGAGCGGGTTTCGGCTACGATGCCGAAGCCTGGGCTAATAAAGGTCACGACGTGCTGGCTGTAGATTTCGCTCCTACCGCCGTAGATGAACTGGACCACCTGAGCCGCAAGTACAAGAACCTCCGCTCTCTGGACCTGGACCTGTTCACCCTCTCGCCCAAAGACCCCAAGCGTGGCGGCCAGCTGTTCGACATCGTCTATGACTACGGCACCTTCTCGGCAATCCACCCGGGCCGCCGCGACGAATTTTTTGAAGTCTGCTACAAGATGCTCAAGGACGACGGCCTGTTCATCTGCCTCATGTACCCCCTCATGAACGGAAAGACCCTGCAGGGGCCTCCCCACTGCACCAGCGAGGGCGAACTCATGGCCCGCTTGGACGGCGTTTTCGACATCGTGGAACGCATCAAGCCCGTAAACAGCATTCCTGGCCGCGAAGGCAAGGAAGAATTCTGGCTCATGAAAAAGGTCGTGTAATTTTAGACGAGAGAACGGCACTACCGTGCCTACAGACGAGAGACGAGAGAATTATATTTTTGATTAAAACCCAAACACAAGGATTATATTATGGCACAAGATTTATGTCCCTGCGGATCTGGCAAAGAATACTCCGAATGCTGTGAACCCATCATCAAGGGAACGGCCCTCGCCCAGAGCCCCGAAGCCCTGATGCGTTCCCGCTACACCGCCTACGCCAAGCACGAAATCAAGTGGCTCAAGGACTCCCTGGAAGCCACCCAGCGCAGCGACTTCGACGAACCCAGCGTAGAAGCCTGGAGCCGCGATTCCGAATGGCTCGGCATCGAAATCAAGCAGACCAAGACCGAAGAAGAAAAGAATATCGGCTGGGTGGAATTCATTGCCCGCTTCAAGCAAGGAAACATCACCCGCAACCACCACGAACTGGGCGAGTTCCACAAGGTAGGCGGCGCCTGGTTCTTCTACGATGGCCGTGCCGTCAAGCAAGAAACCGTCCACAAGGAAGGCCCGGACGTTGGCCGCAACGACCCCTGCCCCTGCGGTTCCGGCAAGAAGTACAAGAAGTGCTGCGGAGCGAATAAGTAATAGGCATGAGCACGGGGCTTTCGCCCCTTTGGGGTATGAGCACGGTCGCCAAGGCTCCCTTTGAGCAAAAATAATCGCGCCATAGGCGCAAACCCAAAGGCACGGAGTGCCGACCTCACACCTCAAAGCACCGCAGGTGCGTCCTCAAAACCTTTTTCCGAAGGAAAAACCATGTTCAAAGTTTTCGTAGATGGTGAAGCAGGAACCACAGGCCTGCAGATTTATGAACGGCTCGCGAAGCGTAGCGATGTCGAAGTGTTGCGCATTGCCCCCGAACTCCGCAAGGATACTGCCGAACGCAAGAGGCTCATCAACGAGTCCGACGTGACGTTCCTGTGTCTGCCCGACGCAGCCGCCATCGAAAGTGCCGCCCTCTGCGAAAACCCGGACACCTGCGTCATAGACGCCTCTACGGCACATCGCGTGAACCCTGCCTGGACCTACGGCATGCCGGAACTCTCCGCCGCCCAGCGCGAAGCCATCGCGAAGGCCAAGCGTATCGCGAACCCCGGCTGTCACGCCTCCGGATTCATTCTCGGCGTGCACCCGCTGGTCGCAGCAGGAATTCTCCCGAAGAGCGCGAACCTCGCCGCCTACAGCATTACCGGCTATTCCGGCGGAGGCAAGAAGCTCATCGCCGAATACGAGGACGCAGCGGCACTTGCACACGCTGCCGGCGAATCGAAGGCCATCATGGCTCCGGCCCCGTACGCGCTTGCGCTCGCACACAAGCACCTCCCCGAGATGAAAAAATACTGCGAACTTGAAAACACGCCGTTCTTCAATCCGGTGCTTGGGCCATACTACAAGGGTATGGCCGTGACCGTCGCCATCTTCGCAAACGAACTCACCAAGAAGGTGGGCCCGGAAGGCCTTACCGAAATTTTGGCGAAGCATTACGAAGGCTGCCGCTTTGTGAAGGTGATGCCCTACGAAGCCGCCCCCGTGCTGTTCAACGGTCGCCTTGACGCCACCGTCTGTAACGACACCAACAACGCCCGCATCCAGGTTTTCGGCAACGAAACCGTGATGCAGGTGACGACGATTATCGACAACCTGGGCAAGGGTGCCAGCGGCGCCGCCATCCAGAACATGAACATCGCCCTCGGACTTGACGAAGGAATTAGCCTGGTCTAGGCCAAGCCCTTTAAATATTCCTCGACATTCAGATAGTTAATATTACCGAGCGCTCCCGCGGGGCCTCGGTATATTATGCTTTTGCTCAAAATCTTGCCGTAGCGGAATTCCGTATCGGCGCATTTTTTTGCGTCCAGCAAGTGACGGCACTGTTCCTTGGCCACCTGGTCGCTGTGCTTGATTTCGTAGATTTCGCAGCAGGCGTTTTTCGGGTCAAACACCACCATATCGAATTCACCGACGGCAAACTGCAACTGAAAAACTTGCTTTTCGGGCCTAGCCATCTTGGTCTCGAGCAATACAATTTCTTCCATCATGCGACCACGAATCTCGTCAAGAATTCGTTTTTCGATGGACATGCGCTCGGCTATCGGAACATTCCTGAACGTCTCGTCGAGCAACAAGCTCTGGATAAGCGCTGACGCCTGAGCGTAACGAAGCCCCGGCTGCGAAAGAACTGTACGCGACATACGCGCATTCAAATTCGACATGTTTACCACATCGATGTCGCACGTAAGGTCCAACAAGTCCAAATATTCCTTAATCTCCGCACGGTGAGCCTCGCCTATTCCGACAGACAGTTCCGCCTTATCACGAATCTGCAAAAGATGCTTAAGCCTCTTCGTTACCGCACCTATATCAACCCTATCCAAGACATCCGTGGGTCTGAACCTGTCGCGACGCAGATTCTGTGCGGAACGGCTCAAGTCGCCTGACTTAAACGTTCTTGTCAACACCTCTATCGTAAAGCGGTGATTCACGTCCTCCACGATGCGATTAATCGAATTCGTCAGCTCCCCCGCGTCATAGAGTTCTTGCAACGAGCGAAAATGTCCCTCGTGCTGATAGCACTTCAAGGAATGCTGAATATTGCGGGCAATGGCGGAATCCACATAATCGTCCGCGCTCTCTTTCGTCGCAAAAGTAAACTTGTCCATATTGTAGTTCGTGCCACCCATGCTCATGGTACCGCCGAACTCAATGAACTTGTCAATCCCCGCTACACCAAGGACATTCTCAAATTCACGATATGGGATAAAGGTCGTGTGCAGCAAAATGCAACGGTCATAAAGCTGTTCGTCTTCAGAAAAGACAAACCCCAAGGAATCCGTCCCCGAAAGGACTACCTTCATGCCACCTGCCGCAAACACATCGGAGAACAGCGCAGCGCCCTCAATAAAATCGCTGAGCATGGTCACTTCGTCAATAAACACGTAGCGGTAGCCGAGCGATTCCAGCAACTTGAGATCGTGATTGACATCAGCAAGCGAATGGCGGGAACTCAACTGAACAAATGCCGTTTTCGCAAGCATCTCGGCAGGCATTTCGCCCATAAGTTGGCGAACGAGAGTCGTCTTCCCCGTACGGCGCAGCCCATACAGAATCAGGACGCGGTCATTGTTTTCGCCATAGATATAGTTGTGAAGAGTAGCAAAACACTCGCGTTTTTTCCACTTCATTACAGAAGCGAAAAAACGGGGCAACTGGGCTCCGATTTTCACATCGGTCTTGAAATTCGGGGCGGCAGAATAAACCGCAGCGGGTTCCGCCACCATTCCCTGCAAAACGCCACGCAGAGAATCCTTTTGTGCTCGTTCCGCCGCAATTTTCGCAGCAAGTTCCGCAAATTCCTCGTCTTTCACACGACGACTACGCTGCTTACCGTTTTCCGTCCACTGGTAGTAAGCGTAACGCTTGCCGTTGATTGTCTTGTAGGTGATTCCGCCGATACTCATACCACCCCGCTCTTTTAACTTAAATTTAACTTATTAAGTTAAAAAAGTCAATAGGGCGGAAGAAAATCAGTCCTTGACGCAACGGATGGAATTTTGATAATTACGGCAGCGCTGTAATAAAAAGGCTTCCTCTTCACGGCCCAAGTTAAAACAATCGTCTTCCATTTCCGAAACACACCAGAAATAAGTTTCCTCATTTAAATGTTCGTAATAGGCGTCATGACCATAACCAAAGGGCTTTGCTGAAAAACCGTAATCATCGGAGCCGTTTCCGTCTTTCGTGACATTTTCTTCTTCATCATCGTCCCAGTAGTCATAGCTATTCCAGCCCTTGGTGGACTTTAGCTTCTTGCCAGCCTTTTCTTTTCCGCCAGCAGTCTTAATCAAGGTTTCAAACTCCGCAATGGTAGGCAGGTGCCAGCCACCTGGGCAAGCACCCTTTGCCGCCTCATAAGTATAGAGGCGCCCGCTAACAAATTTCTTGTCGTTACAATTCGGCTGTTTTTTATACCTCTCACCTTCGGCATCGTAGCAGTAGCTACGCTTCGTTTCAAAATCTAGATTCTCCGCCATCCAAACTTGATTGCCGATTTTTACGGTCCTGTAACTTTTCCCGTCACGCGAATCCGTCATGGCCCCCATTTGCGGAGCAGCAAGGGCAACCAACGCGGTCATCAACACAAACAGAATCATTTTGTTTATCATATTTGAATCTCTTTACTTACTTGAAACACATCCCTTTTCCTCAAGGCCCGCACGATAGGCCTCTGCCGAAGGGCTATCCCCTTGGAACAAATCCCAATCTATATCATCGCAGGCGGAAGCCTGAATACAACGGACGGACATGGCGCCCTTCTTGCTATAGGCATTCTTATCCATTGTGCCCGCACTTGCGCTGTAATAATGATACTTACCCTTGTCACCGACATCGTCAGCAGTCCAAAAGTCTGCACGCTTACCAAGCAATTCGAACTTGCCCTTGGCATTGCGGAATCCAGCCGCCTTTATGTCGAAAGAAGCGCTATTGCCCGCCACAGAGCCCCATTCACTATCGGACGCCATTCTCCAGCCACTCGGGCAAGCCTTCTGGGCCGCGTTCCAGCTATAAAGGCGACCATACTCATTGCAATTCTGTTCGGAATTGTCATAGCACCAGCTGTCGGCAGACTTGAAGTTGAGATTTTCCGCCATCCAGACTTTACCGCCGACATTCACAGTCTTGTATTTCTTGCCATCGCGGGAATCCGTCAAGGAATTTTCCGTAGGATTGTCCTGTTTTACCGAGTTAGCCTCTTCCGCAGCAGCGAGGACGTTTGCCTCTGGGGCATTATCGGAAACATTAGAGTTTTCTACCCCATTACCGTCACTACCCTTGACGCAACGGATTGGATAATAGTATCCGCGATTATACCTTTTCAACTTATTGTCATATTCACGTGGCGAACCCAAATTCAATTGATAAACCGCTTCAGATGATGACAGGTCCCCATTTACAGAGAAAAGGTTCCGTTTCAGCGACTCTCCTGAAGACGAGGTGAAATACGAGCCGCCCACCTTCTGGAAATTGATCTCGTAACCTTCATCCGCATAAGGAATCGGTTCTGCCGAAAAGCCAAACAAATCCCAATTCATATATTTGCTCCTATCCGCAAACCCTTCTTTACCAGATGGTCTTTTATTGAAAGCGGCACTTCTCATAGCATCTGATTGAGCGTAATAATTTCCTTTGGAAAAATAAGCCGTTAATTTCTTTCTCGCATTTTCTCCATATGTCATGTAAGGTCTATGACCTGATTTGTATTTACCACCATCATGATAAATGCTATTTTCCCCAAAAATTCCTTCACCAGGAACCAATGTGGGAATGGGGATAATATCCAAATTCCCGCTTAATTCCTCCAGCACGCTAACAAGCTCCGCAAACTCGTCACCTGTAGGCAATCGCCAGCCCGTTGGGCAAGCTTCTTTATAATCCCTATTATCATAGAGTTGTCCATACTTTTCACAATTTTCATGTTTTTTATTATAACACATACTGTGTTTCGTTTTGTAATTCAAATTTTGGGCCATCCATGTAACACCGCCAATAGTAACTGTTGGGTACTTGTGACCATCTCTTGAGTCCTTTAGAGATTCTGTATGTGCAAAATCTCCATTCTTGAATTCGCCCTTGAAGAAGAGTTCTCCATTCATATAAATTTCAGTCGCACCGTTCAGTTTGTTATCCTTGAACGTAAACAAGGCTTGCTTTTCTGCCGTCGGAGCATCTCCCTTTGGGTAATAACTTTCATAAGTTCCATTTAGCCTATCGTTTTTAAAAGAAGTCTTAACCTTTAAATTTCCATCGTCATAATACTCTTCATATTTTCCATCGAGAGCACCGCTGTCGTTATACGATGTAACAAATCTTTTTTTTCCATTAGAATAATATTCCGTATAATCGTCAGTCAAATTATCGTTTACGAAGGATGCTTCAATTCTCAACTGACCTTCTTTGTCGTATTTCTTGTACGACCCATCCCTTTTTCCCATCTTGTATTTTTCTTTCTCTTCTAGTTCTCCGTTTTCATAATAGGTTTTACGTACGCCATCAAGTTTCCCATCCTTATAAGATCCCTTTATATGAATTTCGCCATTAGAATAATATTTCTTATAAGAGCCATGCTGTTTTCCTTCTTTAAAATTTCCTTCCACTTTGAGATTCCCATTTTCGTAGAATTCTTTGTAGGAACCGTCCGGTTTTCCTGTTTCCTTGTCAACCTCTACAATCTCCCTCGGTTTACCACTATTGTAATACTCATAGTGCTTGTCTCGACAGCCCGTAAAGAAGAAGAGTGTTAGGGTTGCCAAAAGAGCAAAATTCCATTTCAGTTTTTTCATAAAGAGACTACCTTTATTTTTTTTGTTAAAAATCTTTTACTAAACATAGCAATACACGCGCTGGTTAAAAAAAATATTTTGTTTGTAATCTGTGTTTTGCTAGTCCAAAATTTTTAACTAGTCTAAGCCGTCAACTCACAATGATACAGAATTTAGCGAAAAAACATTCTAAAAAAGCCATTTTTTGCAAAATATACACCATATTTTTTTAAACTGTATCATAAAACGATATTGTTTTTGCATCTTATGTAGAAACCTACAGTTTGTGTAAATTTTGTATTTATAATACATTTATATGATACAAACAAAAAAAGCCTTCAGTTTCCATTTTTTGTCAGATAATTCTATATTTGCAATATGCGATCCATTCTCGAATATGACGATTTTCGAAAGTACATCCTGGATTTCTACCACGAAAAAAAAGAAACCCAGAACCTTTCGTGGCGGGCCTTTGCGGAAAAAGCAAGAATCAAATCTCCCATATTCCTGAAACTGGTTTGCGACGGCAAGAGCGGCCTTGCCGAAGACACGGCCATGCGCATCGCCGAAGCCATGGACCTGACAAGTTACGAACTAGATTTTTTCTTGCTTTTGGCGAAATTCAATCAGGCAAAACGCGACGACATTCGCAATCTGGTTTTTGCCGACATGATGGAAATCGCCAAAGTTCATAAAGTAAACGTTCTCGGGGCGGGGCTTTACGACTATTTCGCCAATTGGGTAAATGCCGTCATTCGAGAACTTGCCCCGGCTATCAAGAATCCAAGTCCCGAAAAAATCGCATTAGCCTCCTTCCCGGAAATTACTGCCGAAAGCGCACGCGATTCTCTTAGTTTTTTAATCAAGAACGGATTCCTAAAAAAACGTGGAAACAGATACAGGCAAACATCCAAATCCCTTTCTACGGGAAGAATTTCCATTGTCGCCCCGTCCGTCCGCAGTTTTCACAGGCAAATGGGCGAACTCGCGCTGAATACGCTGGACAAAGTTCCCGTTGCAGAACGGAATTTCTCTACCATCACGCTAGGAATTACCGAAAAGACTTATCAAAAAATTTTGAAGGAGCTTGCTTACTTTAGGCGAAAGATAATCGCGCTCGCCACGAACGAAGACGAGACGGAGCGCGTTTACGAACTGAACCTTCAGTTGTTCCCGCTCACCAAGAAGCTCAGCAAGGAAAAGAAAAATGAAACAGTTTAAAACATTCTCCCTAATCCTGTTCACGGCTGTGTTCTACCTTGCTGGATGCGGTGATGACAAAAAGACAACGGGAGGTTCCACCGAAGCCGAAAACGCCATCGCCGACAAGACCGTGGCGGGTGTTTCGCAGAAGGGTCCGTTCGTGAGCGGCTCAACCGTAACTTTATATGAAGTCGATGGCGACAACCTGGTGCAAACGGGTAAGACATTTACGGGAAAGGTCGCAAGCAACAAGGGCGAATTCAATATTTCCAACATCAACCTGGACGCCCCCTATGCGCTGCTCGAAGCCGAAGGGTTCTACTGGAGCGAAGTCACCGGCGAACGTTCGACAAGCCAGATAAAATTGAACGCGCTGACCGATTTGGAAGACCGCGAAACCGCGAACATCAACCTGCTCACGCACCTCGCCTACGAGCGTACGCAATGGCTGGTGCGCAATAAGTCCATGAAAATCGGTGAGGCAAAATCGCAAGCGGAGCGGGAAATTTTCGCCGCATTCGGGATTACTGACATTTCAAGAGGATTCGAAGACCTGAACATCTTCGGCGACAGTGACGGGGACGCTGCCCTGCTCGCCATCTCCGTCTTGATGCAGCTGAACCGAACCGAAGCGGAATTCAGCGAACAGCTGGCAGACTTTGCAAACGACCTGGAAGAAGACGGTTTCTGGAACAGCGAACAATTGAAGGCGACCCTTGCCGACAACGCCTTCGAAGCGAACGCCCCAAAAATACGCAAAAATATCGAGGCGTGGGATTTCGCGGACACCGTTCCCGCATTCGAGCCCGTCATGGAAGCGTTCTGGAACGACGTTTACGGGCTTGGCCGCTGCACCGAAAAACGTGCCGGTGCGCTACTCCCCGACACCAGCGAAAAATCCGCCTACTACCGCTCCATATTCCGCTGCCTAGATAGCCACTGGATCCTGGAGCAGAAATTTGACGGCGGCGACACCGTAATCTTCCCGGTCGTCGAGCTGGACACCATCGCCGAACTGGACTGCACCGGCTCCATGTACTGCGCCAAGAACTGCATGAACGTGATGGCCCCGGACCTTGGCCGCACCTGCAGCCGCGTCAACACGCAAATCGACGACGGCAGCGACACTTACGGCTTCTTGCATTTCTATACGGACTCCGCATCGGCGCTCAGCTGGCCCGCGGGCGACAAGGGTTACGGCTACGAATCGGCATCCCGCGACAAGTACGGCTACATCTACACCATCGCGCGCCTCGGCGACAGCCACCCCTACGCAAGAATCTTTTTCGAAATTTCCGGCGATGAACAGCGTGGCAACGACCTGACCGAATGGGGCGGCGTATGCATCACCTACACCGCAAACGAAAGTTTCTTTATAAACATCCGCTTCCCCGACGACAACAAGCTGACGGAATACGACTACTACAAGGCGCAACTGCCCGCAACGGAGCAGCTCGTGACCGCAAACATCAAGTGGAGCGACTTTGTCCAGGAAGGCTTCGGGCTCCGCGTCGAACGCGACAGCGTCGTGAAAAACATCAGCCGCGTGGAAATCAGTTTCGAGAAACCCGGCACGAACATTTCGTCAAAGATTCATTCCATCAGCAAGTACGGGACCTGCAACAAGTAGAAACGGGATATCCCGATAACATTTTTTTCTACATTTGTCGCATGTTCCTAGACGAAAAATCCATTGAAGTGCGCTCCGGCAAGGGCGGTGACGGCATTGTCAGTTTCCACCGCGAAAAGTTCGTGCCCCTGGGAGGGCCCGACGGTGGTGACGGCGGACGCGGCGGTCACGTGATACTCCGAGTGAACGAACAGTATTCCACCCTCCTGGACATGGGGAACGCCCGCCTGTACAAGGCGAAAAACGGCCAGCCCGGTGGCGCCAAGCGCTGCACCGGAGCTTCTGCCGAAGACCTGATTGTGGATGTCCCCCGCGGAACCATCGTCAAGGACGCCGAAGGGCGAATCCTCGCAGACCTCACCGAAGCAGGCCAGAAATGGATTGCGGCCCGTGGCGGCAAGGGCGGCATGGGCAACCAGCATTTCGCCACCCCGAAGGTGCAAGCGCCCCGCAAGTGCACCCCCGGCGAAAAGGGCGAAAAGAGAGAGCTTTTCTTAGAATTGAAGCTTATGGCCGACGTGGGCCTGGTAGGGTTCCCCAACGCAGGCAAGTCCAGCCTGGTGAACAAGATTTCTAGCGGCCGCCCCAAAGTCGGAGACTATCCGTTCACCACGCTGGAACCGGTGCTCGGCATTGTGCAGATGAACGGTCACAGCTTTGTGGTGGCCGACATCCCGGGGCTTCTGGAAGGAGCCAGTGAAGGCAAGGGCCTGGGTCACCAGTTCCTGAAGCACATCGAACGCACCCATACCCTGCTGTTCGTCATCGACGGCTTTGCCGAAAATGCCTACGAGCAGTTTACCGTGCTCAAGAGCGAACTGAAGGCGTTCCACCCGAAGCTCGCTCAAAAGTCCTACGTGATCGCCCTGAACAAGAGCGACCTTGGAATCGAAGAGTCCATCAAGGAATTCAAGAAGCACAGGGAAAAGGTCATCGTGACCTCTGCCATTACAGGCGACGGTTGCAAGGAACTGCAGCAGGCCCTGGACGATGCCGTGCCCCATGTGCAAAAGAAAAAAGTGGGCTGGGAAAGCAAGAGCAGTTCCAGCGGCGAAAGCAAAAAAGGCGGCTGGAAAAAGAAGGCCTAACCTATGGCTAAAAAGGAACAGAGTACACCTGTCATCGTGAACCGCAAGGCGCAGCACCTCTACTTCGTGGACGAAACCTTCGAAGTGGGTATCATGCTTATCGGTTCAGAGGTCAAGTCCATTCGCGACGGCAAGTGCACCCTGGGCGAAGCCTGGATCGACATCGACGAGAAAAAGAACGAGCTCTGGTTGGTGGGCGCCCATATCGATGAGTACGTTTTCGCAAACCGCTTCAACCATTTCCCGGCAAGGCGCCGCAAGCTCTTGGCCCATGTGCACGAAATCGCCAAGATGCGCAAGGCCAAGGAGCAGAAGGGCTGCACGCTGATCCCCCTGAAGCTCTACTTCAAGAACCGCCGCGCCAAGCTGGAGATGGGAATCTGCCGCGGCAAGGACCAGCGGGACAAGCGGCAAGACATCATCAACCGTGACGCCAAACTGGAAATGGCCCGGGCGGCAAAGGTGCACCTGCGATGAAAAGACTGGTCGCCGCCATATTCGCATGCCTTGTCTGCGTCACCTTCGCATGGGGCTCTCCCAGTGCGGCCTCGAACGACTTTTTGGATGCCGAAGCCCTTTCCAAAGATGCCGGGGCATCCTTCCACTGGTTCCCCATCCAAAAGACCTTCATCTTGGTTACCGCCAAGGATACAGCCAAGTTCGCCGTCGGGATTCCCTTCGTTTCCCACAACAGCAACGTGATGGAGCTTGCGGCAAGTCCCAAGCTTGAAAACGGCCACCTCTGGATTTCAAGAGACGACGCCTACAAGCTTTTCCCAGGCGCAAAGCCCAGCAGTTCAAACGCGGCACCAGTTTCTAGCTCCGCGACGCAGTCCAGCTCCAGCGCGACGCTTACGTCTAGTTCAAGCGTCGCGGCCGTGTCCAGTTCCGCCGTAGCCTCCAGCTCAAGCGCTGCTCCCGCTCCAAGCGCGGCAGCTCCTGCAGCAGTTGCCGCACCCACAGTCACACCCGCCGCTGCCACGCCTGTTGCTACCCCGAAAAACGAAACCGCAGGGACCCGCGAAGTCAAGACCATCGTCATCGACCCCGGTCACGGTGGAAAGGATACCGGCGCCCAGGGTAAAAAGTCCAACGAAAAGGACATCGTGCTCGCCATCGGAAAGCTTTTGAAAAAAGAACTGGAAAAAGAAGGTTTCAACGTCAAGATGACCCGCGACAAGGACGTATTCATTGAGCTAGGCCAGCGGGCGAATCTTGCGAACCAGTGGGACGGCGACCTGTTCATCAGCCTGCACTGCAACGCCATCGACGCTACCGCCGAGCGTAAAAAACAAGTCAAGGGTTACCACGTTTACGTGCTGCGCGCCCCCGAAAGCGAAGAAGACAAGGCCATCGCCCGTCGTGAAAACAAGGTGGCCACGCTCTACGGCGAAAAGAACGCCAAAGAAGAACTCTCCCCCATCGAATGGTTCAAGCTGGAAGCCCGCCTAGAAAAGTATAAGCAGAACAGCTACATGTTCACCGAAGAGATGCTCAAGGCCATGGATGGCGGAAAAATCCGCAGGCAGGCCGGCGGCGTGGGCGGTGCCGGATTCATGGTGCTGGTGGGTGCGCTGATGCCAGCGGTCCTCTTTGAAATCGGGTTCATCAGCAACCCCGAAGACGAAGCCTACATGATAACCGACAAGGGCCAAAAAGACATCGCCGAACGCATTTCCAAGGCCGTCAGCACCTACAAGGCCGCAGTCCACAGCTACCGTGAAACGCTGGGACGATAGGCCGCGCATAGCGCGGCAGCTACTAATTAATACTTACTAGAATTGGTTAAACAAAAAACCGACTGCACTTGGCAATCGGCTTTAAGCTTTACTCAAAGGGAGCCTGCGACCGAGCTCACACCCCAAAGGGCGTAGCCCGACCTCAAGCCTCTACTCCGCGTCCATGTCCGCTTCGTCGATCTCGGCGTTGTGGTACACGTCCTGCACGTCGTCGTGATCTTCGAACTTGTCGATGAGCTTCAAAAGCTTCTGGGCGTCGTCATGACCGAGTTTTACAGGGTCGTTGGCAACGTAGCTGAGTTCGGCACTCATCATTTCGATTCCTGCAGCTTCAAGAGCCTTGGAAACGGCGTCGAAGGCTTCGGGGCTGGTAGAGATTTCGTGCACGCCGTCTTCGGTGGACATGTCTTCGGCACCGGCTTCCAACACCAGGTCCATCACCTTTTCTTCGGGATACTTTTCGGCATCGACAATAATCACGCCCTTGTAGGTAAAGGCCCAAGAAACGGAACCGGATTCGCCCATGGAACCGCCGTTCTTGTTGAAGATGTTACGGACTTCGGCTACGGTACGGACCTTGTTGTCGGTCAGGCACTGCACCATAATGGCAACACCGGCCGGACCGCGTCCTTCGTACAGCGGCTCCGTCATTTCGGTACCGGAGTTGGCACCTGTACCCTTGGCGATGGCGCTTTCAATGTTCTTGGTGGGCAAGCTCTGGCTCTTGGACTTAAGGATAGCAGCACGCAGACGGGGGTTTGCGTCGGGGTTTCCACCGCCGAGCTTGGCGGCAATGGAGATTTCCTTAATCAGCTTGTTCCACGCCTTGGCGCGGGCGACGTCTGTCTTAGCTTTCTTGCGTTTGGTGGTGGCCCATTTGGAGTGACCAGACATAAATACCTCTATCGGGGTTTAAAGTTGATGTTTTGTTAAACTCTTCAGGAATACTATTCCTCTTCCTCGTCATCTTCGTAGACGACTTTTTTCTTTTTCTTCTTCTTTTTCTTCTTTACGACAGGTTCCTCTTCATCTTCGTCGTAAGATTTTTTCTTCTTTTTCTTCTTCACGACAGGAGCCTCTTCCTCGTCTTCGTCATAAGAACGCTTCTTCTTTTTCTTCTTCACAACAGGAGCTTCTTCCTCGTCTTCGTCATAGGAGCGTTTCTTTTTCTTCTTCACTACAGGTTCTTCCTCTTCTTCCGCCTCTTCTGCTGCGGCTTCCCGTTTTTTCTGCATCATTGCACGACGGCGCTTTTCCTTGACCGTCAGGTTAGAACCATCTTCATCTTCTTCATCTTCGTCATAGGAGCGTTTCTTTTTCTTCTTTGCAACCGGTGCAGGCTCGGCTGCAGGTGCCGGCTCAGGACGTTCTTTCTTCTTCAAGTTGGCCTGAAGCTGTTTTTTGTCCATAGGAACGGCAGAAGCCTTGGTGATTTCGTCTTCGTAAGCGCCACCCCAAACGGAACCCAGAGCCGTACCGGAAGCAATAGCGTCCTTGAAAATACCCATAGCCCATTCGTCGTTGGCCGGGGGCAGGAGACGGAACTTCACGTTACGCACCTGAGTGGGTTCGTCTTCCAAGAAGAGCATCATGTCAAAAACGCCCACCTGATATTCCTTGCCGTCTGTTCCGGCGGCAGGGGCCGGAATATAAGCAACCACGGAATAAAGCGTTCCATCATAAAGGGCCGAGTTCAACAGTTCTGCATCACCAGCCACAATATGGACCTCACCAATCGCCTGGAACGCCCAAGGAGCAATTTCGACCTTGAGAGAGAACTTCTGCCAGCCACCTTCGGCAGGTTTCAATTTTAATAGCGAACTAGCAAAAGCCTGGAACTCCGGCTTGGTGTTTCCCTGTGCAAAGCTCAGCACAGCAACAGCCATAAAAAGCATGCATAGTATTTTTTTCATCATCCTATCCTTTTTTGTTTAAACTCAAACATTCCTTAATTCTTGAAGAACAGAGCCTTGGCAGCCTCGAACATCGGATCCTTTTCATCCGGGTTGCGGCATTCCGTATAAATGCGAACCTTCGGTTCGGTACCCGACGGACGCACCAGCATCCAGGAGTCATCGTCGAAGATGACCTTCACGCCATCGAGCGTGAGGAGCTGCTTCACGGTCTTTTCGTTAGAACCGACCATGACCTTTGCACCCGGCTTTGCGATATCGGCAATAGCGTTCACCTTGGCCTTGAGCGGTTCGCCAACGAGAGACTTGTCCACTTCGAAGCCCGAGCGGGTCGGGTAGAAGCGGCCATATTCTTCGTACAGGGCGTCCAAGTATTCACCCAGGTTCTTGCCCGTGGTAGCCATAATTTCAAGGGCGATGAGGAGACCGAACTGGGCATCCTTTTCCAGCGTGTTGTTGAGGCCCGAAATACCGTCGGATTCTTCGAAAGCGACGAGGGCCTTCTGCTTCGCATTGCGGCTGAGCCACGGGCGGAAGTTCTTGAAGCCCACCGGAGTTTCCATCACGGGCACGCCCAGCTTTTCGGCGATGATGTTCACAAAGTTAGAAGTAGCAACGGACTTGGCGACACAGCCCTGTTCCTTGCGCCAGGTAGCCATGTAGTGGAAAGCGATAGCGCCGAACTGGTTCATGTCGATTTCGCGGGTGCCGTCGTAGAAACGGATACGGTCACCATCCGGGTCAAAGATGGCACCCAGGCGGAACCAGGACTTGCTTTCGTCCAGCACCTTGCGGACCTTTTCCAGGTTCTTGCTGGAAGGTTCGGGGGCGATACCGCCGAACAGGGAGTCGTCTTCGTTACGAAGCGTAATGAGGCATTCCGGATTGTCGAGGAGGGCGGCCGGACGGCGACGGGTAGAACCGTGCACGTGGTCGCAAACGAGGGTCAGGCGGCCCTTCTTGATGAAATCCTTGATGCGGTCGAACTTGATGGTTCCCTGCTTCACAAGGAATTCCTTGTAAATCTTAAGGGAATCGATAATCTCCCAGTCAACCTTGCCCACCGGTTCAAACTTCCAGGTGGCCATCATTTCGTTGCTGAGCTTGGTAATGACGTTCGTGATTTCCGGACCAGCAGGACCGCCGTCGGCCGGGTTGAACTTGATACCGTTGTAGTGGCTCGGGTTGTGGCTCGGAGTCATATTGATGGAACAAGCGGCACCGAGCATCTCGATGCAGGCGCTGAATTCCGGTGTGGGCATTTCGCCACCGTAGTAGACCTTCACGCCGGCCTTGGCAAACTGGTCAGCCACGGCTTCGCAGAATTCGTGACCGAGCAAGCGGTTGTCGTGACCTACGACCACGCCCTTCTTCTGGAGTTCGGCAAAGTCCTTCACGCCGAGAGCTTCAAAAAGTTCTGGAGTAGCTTCCTTATAGAGTCGGACGATTGCCGCACCCACCACCTGCAGATTACGGAGCGTAAATTCGGAACCGATTTCGCCGCGCCAGCCGGAGGTACCAAAACTCACCTTGGCGGGTTCCTGGGAGGTCAGAGCGACCTGTTTCACCTGTTCAACCAGACCCATATCTGTGGCAGGATTAAACTCGGGGGACTGAATTTTCTTCCAAATCTGGGTAATATTATCCATAACGGTTCCTTTTAAGTTTAGCAAGGAAAATTTAGCAAAATGCATCAACACAGAAAACGCACTTATTCCCAATAACAAGAATGGAAGCCATGGAATCTTGAAAAATCTGTTTTTTTTGTTACAGAAACCCGTCTAAATTCAAAAAAAATCAAAACCGTCCAACTGGACAGGGGATTCATTTTTTGTAACAGTTACCATATTGCTAAACACCAATATTGCTATATTTGCGCTCGTAAAATCAAGAGGACATTATGGCCCAATTCAACGCCCATTTCAGGAACATCAACGGGGACGACACCTACCCGCTGACCGACGTCATTTACCGCAGTAAGGTGGACGGAAGCCTGCTCGAAGTCGAGCACGACCGCAGCGCCCTTGCCAGCAAGAGCCCCGACGAATGGAAAAAGCTCTTTGCCGAACGTCGCATGAGCTTTGAACCTGCCGACATGAGTGGCATTTGGAGCAAGCGCGAAATGGTGCTCCCCGACATGCCCCTCGAAGACATCGTGACCATGCGCGAAGGCTGGAGCCCGCTCTTTGACGCGGCCCCGCTGGCTCGTGATCTCGGCATCGCAAGCCTGAAGGTCAAGCTTTGCGGCAACTCCCACACGGGTAGCTTCAAGGACCTGGGCATGACGGTTCTCGTAAGCCAGGTGAACCACATTATTAAAAAGAAGATTCACGAGATCGACGCTGTGGCTTGCGCCTCTACCGGTGACACTTCCGCAGCCTTGAGCGCCTACTGCGCCAAGGCCGGCATCCCGAGCATCGTGTTCCTCCCCGCCGGGAAGACCAGCGTTGCCCAGCTGATCCAGCCGATTAGCAACGGCAGCATCGTGCTCGCCCTCGACACCGACTTTGACGGTTGCATGAAGATTGTCCAGCAGGTCACCGCCGACAACCGCATCTACCTCGCCAACTCCATGAACAGCCTCCGCGTTGAAGGTCAGAAGACAATTTCTCCGGAAATCTGCCAGGAAATGGGCTGGAAGGTGCCCGACACCGTGATTATCCCGGGCGGAAACCTCGGCAACGTGAGCGCACTCGCCAAGGGTTTCGAAGACTGCAAGGCCATGGGCCTCATCGATCGCATCCCGCGCATCATCGTGGCCCAGGCCGAAAACGCGAACCCGTTCTACCAGGCATACGAACGCGGCTTCGACAAGCTGGTCCCCATGCAGGCGAAGAAGACGCTTGCCTCAGCCATCCAGATCGGTAACCCGGTCAGCTACCCGAAGGCCGTGCGCGCCATCCAGAAGACGAACGGCATGGTCGTGAGCGTCACCGAAGAAGAACTCGCAAACGCCGCCCACCGCGGTGACCGCATCGGTCTTTACTGCTGTCCGCATACGGGTGTAACGTGGTCGTCATCAGCACGGCACACGGCCTCAAGTTCACCGAATTCAAGGTCGGCTACCACGAAAAGAAACTCGAGAACATAGCCTCCAAGTTCGCGAACCCCGTGTTCAAGGCCCCGGCAGACCTGGGCGCCGTCATGGACATCCTCAAAAAAGAGATGGGCGAGAGAAGGCGCTAATTCTATTTCCGACCATTAGCAATCTGAAAAATCCGTGCATTAGCGCGGATTTTTTTTGTTAAAATAAGAAAGGCCCCCCTCGCGGGGGACCTTTCCTAAGAAGGAGAAAATATTGAGAAATTAAAAGAACTTAGAACTCATCAGGAGGGGAGCAATGATATAAATTGTCCTAAGAATTACCCATTAATATCCCAACGCCTATAATATACCAATTCTTTGGGGTTTTGGAACTTTTGTTTTTCTTATTTAAATTTCTATTTCTTTCTTACAAAGAGTTCTACTCTTCTCTAAATATAATCTTGCACTTAGGTACAAACCTGAACCCGCCACGGCGGTGACGTTCAATTTCAAAATACTTCTTGACGCCTTCCGTAACATTGCCGTCCTTGTCGTCGGTGCCGTTAATATGGGCAATGACGCGGTTCAGGCGGCTTTCGAAGTTCGGGCGGAGCGGGTCCATACAAATAGCCGGATCCCTCTTGAATTCGCGGTTTTCGTATTCTTCACGGCCTGTAGCGGTGTATTCGCGGAGCAAGTTCCTAAGGATTCGAGCAGGCACGTTGCGCATCAGGTGCTTGCTGTTCACCGAAATGGAGTCGTCGCTCTTGTAGTAAATGACCGTCACGGAGTCGTTCATGCCCTCTAGGAGCTGTTCCTGGGCCTTCTGGATAGGCTGCCAGGAATCGAATTCCTGCTTGACCACGGCACTCATCAGTTTATTAAAGGGTTCCGGTGCCACCACATCGGCCTTGTAATCAAAAAATACGATTGCAGCAGGAGCACCATAGTAGCAGCCCTTATGGATAAGAACCGCACCGACCTTCTCATCTACCACGTCTTCGAGGGCCTTGACGCAAGACATTTTCTTTTCGGCATCAAATTCCCACTGCAGACCATTTTCTTCGAGGCAGTCCCCGAAAGTCATATTCTTACCCACGGCTCGGCCGTTCACATAAACAAAGCCGTCGTCCCGCATTTCGGCGGTCGCCCTGTTCTCCAAAGCTTCGATGAAAGAGGTCTGAGCAGCCTTAAATTCCATGTGTTCGTAGGGCGGAGTATCCAAAAGGATAGGGCCAATTTGTACTAAACCGTTGAACCACCGCATGGGGTTCGTCACCAACATGCCCGGAGAATCGAAACGGAACGAGAAATATTCCTTTCGGTTTCCATCAACAACTTCACGACGGAGGAACTTGGGATCGGTAAGCAGGGGGTAACGCTTGGGGATAATATCCAGGCAGAGCTGACGCACATCCTTGGTGGCATAGAACTGAGACACATAAGGAAGGTAAGAGCGCAGCACACTACGGGCAGGAACCCCTTCAAAAGCGGCGCAGCGGTCGATAATACGCTGCACAAAGGCATCGGGATTTTCGCCCCGCTCATAAAGCCAGTTCACCACCGTATTCATAATCAGACGGTGAACGCTCTCATCAACGAAGGAATCTTCAAAGTAAATGTCATTTAGAGTCTTTACCGTAAAGCGAGGGTCTTTTTTTACCAAAGTCAAGAGGTCCTTGACAGGGTAAGAAATCAGCAGCTCAATATGCGTAAACTGTAAAAACAGATTCGATAACACGATAACCTCACTCCGACAAGCCGCCTAGGATTGGCGTTAGTCTCTTGTAGCAATATAGTAAAAAAAATATAAAAAACAAAAAATGGCTATATTTTGGGCGTGGAATCCGCCAAAATACACATTTTGCCCGATGAAATCATCAATAAAATCGCCGCAGGCGAGGTAATTGAGCGACCTGCATCGGCAGTCAAGGAGCTTTTGGAGAACGCCATAGACGCTGGCGCAACCCGTATCCAGGTGCAAATCGAGCAGGGCGGCAAGCAAAAAATCGTAGTGTCCGACAACGGCAAGGGCATGGGACAGGCAGACCTGGACCTGTGCTACCTGCGGCACACCACCTCTAAGTTGAGCAGTGCCGACGACCTATTCCACCTGCACACCAACGGGTTCCGCGGCGAAGCGGTAGCCTCAATCGCTGCCGTGTCTAAAATGACAATCACCAGCGCCACGGACCAGGGCGAAAGCAACCGCATTGTGCTTCATGGCGGAAACGTCATCGAAAGAGAAGGTGTGGCCGCCAGCCGAGGTACAACTTTCCTTATCGAAGACCTTTTTTACAACACCCCTGTCCGGAGGACATTTCTCGGAAGCGAGGTGGCGGAATCCTCCAAGATTCTAGACGTCGTCTTGAAAATTGCGCTGGCCCACCCCGAAATCCGTATCGACTACAAGGTAGGCGAAAAGTCCGTATTTATCGGAGTCCCCGGAGAGCTCCGGACCCGCATCGCCGAAGCCATCGGGTCGGGCATTGCCAAAAAGATGCTCCCGGTGGACTACACCGAAGCTGGCGTCCACGTGACCGGCTTTATTTCGCCTACTACGGAACAAAACGGCAAACGGTATCACCAGTACCTATACCTGCGGAACAGGCCCATTGAGAACAAGGCCATCGCCAAGGCCATCAGCCAGGCTTATGAGCCCTACGGCGTCAACTGCAAGCCTGTGACGGTCCTATTCCTGGACATGCCAGACATGGAGTTCGACGTCAACGTGCACCCCGCCAAAAGGGAAGTCCGTTTTGCAAACCAGAACCTGGTATTCCTGGTAGTGACCCACGCCATTCGGGAAACTTTTAGAGAGGATTTAGAAAAGAATTCTCCCCTTATCGATTTAAGTTCAGAAATAGCAGGCGGAGTCGGAACAGAAGTCCCGACCAGTGACCAATCCCCCATTGCATCTCCGAAATTTCAGGAATTCAACGCCTCGGCTCCGCGGTTCAAGGACAGCGGAACCAGCCGTTACACTCCCGACAAAGACGAAGTCCAGGACCTGTTTTCACAGCCCGAAGCAGGCAAGCTTATTTCTCTGGAAGATTCCCTGCAGGACCCCCTCTGGAACAAAGAAGCCCCCGAACCCGAAAACACCCCCTGGGCACCCCCAGCCGTTTTCCAGACGGCAAACACTTATATTGTAGGCGAAGATTCCGAAGGGCTTTTGGTCATTGACCAACATGCCGCCCATAGCCGAATTCTATACGAACAGGCTCTGGAGATTCTGAAGAACGGAGGCTCCATCGACAGTCAAGAGCTGTTGTTTCCGGAGCTCACCGAATTTTCCAGAATGGAACGAGAAATTTTCGACTTTGTAAAAGATTCCCTGAAAACCCTGGGATTTTATGTAGAGCCTTTCGGTGGTTCGGAATTCCAGATCAGGTCCATCCCCTGTAACCTGCCTATTTCCAGAGCAGCAAAGTCGGTCCACGAGTTCTTGGAAGACTGTATCGAGAATGGAGGGAAAGCAGACCTCGCCAAGGTTCAAGAGTCCATGGCGAAAGCCTGGGCCAAAACTAACGCCTTCCAGGCGGGCGACAAGCTGAAACCCGAAGAAATGTCCAGGCTAGTAAGCCAGCTGATGGCTACCGAAGACCCGTTAAAATCTCCCTACGGCACTCCGACCCTTATGCGGATTTCTCTGGACGAACTGGCCAAGAAATTCAGCCGTTAAATAATTTATCCACAAAACAATCCGGAACAAAGCCTTTGCCGAGGCGATCCGTCAAGGACACGGCCAACTGCCTTGATTTAGCAAGGTCTTGAACTTCCATAGTCGCTAAAATTTGACGAGCCATTTTTGTTGTGCTTCTACCTATAAATTCAGGAATCAGCGAAATTCCCATTAAAATGTTGGGCATGGCGAAGGTTCTGGTTTTCACAAGCAAAGAGCCCAGAATGTAGGTCAAAAAATCGGGCTTTGTGGCAACCACCAGAGGCGTTCCCGAAAGAGCGAGCTCAAGTGTTATCGTCCCCGGAGTGGCAAGGGCTATAGATGCCGAACCGAACAGCATGCGACGTTCTTCGGAATCTTCGGGCGCCACCTGAACAGAAAACTGTTGGCGTTCCACCTCCCCTATTTTTTGGAAATAACTTTCCAAGGGCGGCATCAGGGATTCACGAGGGACAATCAGTTTGACTTTTTTACTTGTAGCGGCCTGCGGTGAACGCATTTTTAGCCACGCCTCCGCTACTCTTATGAACAAGTCCATGTTTCGTTTGGCCTGAGAAAGCCTGCTCCCCGGAAAAAGAAGCAAGGTTTCTTCACTGGAATTCAACTGTTCCGAATAGGGCAAAGTATGGTACAGGTTTTCGTGCAACAGAAACGGATGGAGCAAGACGTCGGCATTGACGCCCTTTTGCGCATAGGCCTCTTTTTCAAACTGGAAAAGTACGGCAAGATTCACACCGTCCAGTTTTTGGGCGCGACCCGGTTTCCAGGCCCAAATCTGGGGTGGCGCTACATAAAGTACCGGCTTCCCCATCTTTTTTGCGACCTGGCAAAGTTTCATGTTAAAGCCGGGATAGTCGATAGCAATAAAGGCCTTGCATTCCTCAGAACATAGCAGGTCTTTGAGCTTTCGATAAACTTTTTGGAGCTTAGCCGTCCGAGGCAAAACGTCCAGAAATCCAGAAACGGGAAGCTCGTTAAATTCTGCCATAGGAACAAGTCCCGCATTCTGCATGCGGCTGCCACCCGTACCCACCGGGAGCATTCCCCGCTGGACTATGGACTGTACAAAGGCCTCCCCCAGAACGTCTCCGGAATCTTCCCCTGCACAGAAAAGGACAAACGGTTCTTGCACAGAAACTACCTGCGGGGTTTCCCGGAAACCCAGACCTTAGAGGCGCCCATGTCTTGCTTGAGCCAATTCAGTACATCTTGAGAATAGGACAGTTTGTATTTGTGAAGTGTCAGCCCATGTTCGTAACATGATTCCGTCTCTATGTGCAGAACCAGTTCACTGCCAGGTTCACCTTCGAACGCCTCGAACTGTTGCATTCCCATTTCCAGCTTCTGCAAGAATTCTTCTGAAAGCATGGAGGAATAGATGTTGGCGTGGATGTATTTGACCATACGCTCACGGACATAGTCCAGCTGGTAGGCCTCTTCTACCACCACCTGCATCTGCTCGGTAATGTTCTTCTCTCTATCCCGCTGGTATTCCAGCGTTCCCTTCACCAAAATGCGGTCGTCTTCGGAAATCTTGTCCCGGAAACTTTCCCAGGTGTCTTTCTTGAAGAACAGTCCCACTTCGCCTTGGAAATCCTGCATTTCGCCAAAGCCGATGGTAGCGCCGCGCTTAGTTTCTACAGAACGCATCCGCGTGACGATTCCACCGACGGCCACCACGCAGCCCTCTTTACGGGCCAATTCTTCTTGGCTCAGGCTGCAGGTGGTAAAACCGATCAATTCGGGGCGGAATTCGTCTAGCGGGTGCCCAGAAAGGCAGAGCCCAAGAACTTCACGCTCCTTGTTGAGCATTTCTACGCTGCCCCATTCCTCGGCTTCTTCCAAGACTTCGGCAATGTTAGAAATAGAGGAATCAGCCCCGCCCATATCAAAGAGAGACATCTGTCCTTTGGACTTGTCTTCTTGATAGCGGGCAGCCACTTCTAGCGCCCTATCCACCGTAGCCATCAGCACAGCCCTGCTCCCTGGCAGGCCATCCAAAGCGCCTGCCATAATCAGGCATTCCAAAGTCTTTTTGCTGAGAGGCGGGCGTTTTTCTTTCAGGGAACCTTGGTATTCCGCCACCCGCTTACAGAAATCAAAGATAGACTTGAAAGGGCCTCCCTTTTCACGGGCTGCCACCACGTCTTCTACCACGCCTATTCCCACGTTGCGGATTCCCGCAAGACCAAAGAGAATCTGGTGCTTGGTATTGGCGGTAAAAATTCCTTGAGACGAATTGATATCCGGAGAAAGCACGGGGATGCCCAAGCGCTTGCATTCCTGGATGATGGTGACGATATCTTCGGTCTTGCCCATCTTCGACGTCATGGAAGCGGCCATGTATTCTGGGCCGTAATGGGCTTTTAGGTAAGCGGTCTGGTAAGCCACATAGGCGTAGGCGGCAGCATGGCTCTTGTTGAAGGCGTAACCGCAGAACGGAAGCACCGCGTCCCACACTTTTTGGATCAACGCATGGTCATAGCCATTGGCTTCACATTTCGTGAAAAACTCCGGTTTCAGTCTTTCCATCTTCTCAGGCATTTTCTTTGCCATGATACGACGGATATTGTCAGCACCACCCAGGGTGTATCCGCCCAGAATCTGGGCCAGTTTCATCACCTGTTCCTGGTAAACAATCACACCGTAGGTTTCGCCAAGCACCTGTTCCAAGTCAGGGTGGTAACAGTCAATTTCTTCTTTACCCTGCTTACGGGCAATAAAGTGGGGAATCTGTTCCAACGGCCCCGGACGGTACAGGGCGTTCATAGCGATAAGGTCAAAAATTCGGGTCGGCTTCAGTTCTCGCAGGTACTTTTGCATACCCGGAGATTCAAACTGGAACACCGTCGTGGTCATGCCCTTACCCAGCAGGTCAAAGGTTTCCTTGTCGTCCAGCGGGATATGGCCCATGTCCAGCTCGATGCCACGGTTCTTCTTGACCATGTTCACCGTGTCTTGAATGATGGACAAGTTGATAAGGCCCAAGAAGTCCATCTTCAGAAGCCCGATATCTTCGGCGTAATGCTTGTCGTACATCACCACCGGCGTATCTTCGGGAGCGGCACGGTATAAAGGCGCAAGGTTATAAATCGGAGTCGGCGTAATCACCACACCACAGGCGTGCACGCCTGTCTGGCGAGGCAAATCCTCTAGCTTTTTGGCGATGTCCCACAAGTTCTGGTAACTGGCACGGCTGTTGATCATGGCCTGCAAGGGTTCCGGGCTATAACCGTCTTCCAGGTTGTTTCCCTTCTTGTCTTTACCCGTCCAGGCCTGCTTCAAGCTGAAATTCAAAGTCCGCTGCGGGAATAACTTGGTAATCGCTTTCGCTTCTTGCGGCGGAATACCCAAAACGCGGGCCACATCGGTAATCACCGCCTTGGACTTGAGCATACCGTAGGTGATAATCTGGCCCACGCACTCCTTGCCGTATTTTTCGGTCACGTAGTCAATCACGCGACCGCGGTCCCTATCCGAAAAGTCCGTATCGATATCGGGCATGGACACGCGTTCCGGGTTCAGGAACCGTTCGAAAAGGAGGTCGAAAGTGAGAGGGTCGATGTCGGTAATGCCGATAATGTAGGTGACAAGAGAGCCCGCAGCAGATCCACGGCCAGGCCCCACAGGAATTCCGTGTTCCCTGGACCAGTTGATAAAGTCCCACACAATCAAGAGATAGCCCGCCACGTTCATGTTGCGGATACAATTCAGCTCCTTGTACATGCGGGCCGCCACTTCGGTATCGTGGGCAGGGAACTTAAAATCTTCGTTGGGGAAACGCCATTTAAGACGCTGGTTGCACAGGTGCGTAATGTAGATATCGGCGTCACCACCCGGTTTACACCAGCGACGCACGTTTTTCTCCCAAGCCTTGTTGTCGTCGTCAGTAAAGGCTTCCTGCGAGGCTTGGTTTGTGAATTCCGCCTTTTCTTCTTCGGTCAAGGATTTTTCATCTATGCCCTTCTCGGCGCAATAGGCTTCCTTTAGTTTTTTCGCTTTATCCTTAATTATGCCAAGCCGTTCCCGTTCGCGAACAACAGGGTACTCCGCATCGTATTCCGACTTCATAATGGCCTTGATACTCTGGTATTCTTCAGAGGCCAAAAAATCTTCGGGAATCTTGAACCGGGGCCAATATTCGTCGCCAATGCCGGTTTTTACTGTGAAATTACAGCGTTCCGCAATCTTTACCGTGTTTTCGATAGCGCCAGGAATGTGGCCGAACAGCGCCACCATCTCTTGTTCGGTTCTGAAATAAAACTGGTCCGTGGGGAACCGCTTGTCCGTGAAATCGTTCAGAGTCTCTTTAAGGGAAATGCAACGCAAAACCTTGTGGGCCTGGGCATCTTCTTGCTTGATGTAATGGACATCGGCCACGGCCACCACTTCTCGGCCAAGTTCCCCTGCCAACTGCACATTGTAGTCATTCAGCAATTTCTGCTGGGGAATTCCGTTATCGCAAACCGAAAGGTAAAGATGGTCCCGGTCAAAAATTTTGTCCAGGGATTCTATGTATTCCCGGGCAACACTGTTACGGCCGGCAGCCACATTCTGACCGTAGCGGCTAAAGAAATCCCCTGCAATGGCGATAATACCTTCTTTGTGTTCATTTACCACCGACAGCGGGACCGACGGGATTTCGGCCCAGCGGTCTCCATCTTCGTAGCGGAAACTCACTATGCGAAGCAGATTGTAATACCCCACCTCGTTTTCTACCAGAAGGGTTAGTCGTTCATAAGTTGTCGGGTCTTTCTGGTTTGCGCTTGGCGAATCCACATAGACATGACAGCCGTAGATGGTCTTGACTGGCGGGAGTCCCTGTTCCTTGCGTTTCTTGTTCAGGTCTTTTCCGCGGGTCTGGATTTCCAGGATGCCAAACATGGCGCCGTGGTCGGTAAGGGCTACCGCTGGAGCATTTTCTGCAGCGGCAGCTTCCAATATGCCGTCGAGACGGGCCGATGATTTTAAAACGGAAAACTCGGAATGAACTTGCAGGTGAACAAAAGCCATAGCTGCAATTTAGTAAATTCATAATTATTTATATTTACTCACATGAAACGCGCACTTATTACTGGTATTACAGGTCAGGACGGTTCGTACCTGGCAGAATTCCTTCTTGAAAAGGGTTACGAAGTTTACGGGCTTGTCCGCCGCAAAAGTAAGCTTGACTTTAACAACGCAGAGCACCTCAAAGGAAAAGTCACATTCATCTTTGGCGACATGACTGATTCCGCATCGCTTTTGCGAGCTATGGAAATTGCGAAGCCCGACGAAATTTATAATCTCGCCGCACAGTCTTTTGTGACCACCTCTTGGGAAACACCGCTTTCTACGGCAGACATCAACGCCATCGGCGTTACCAAGCTTCTAGAAGCCGTCCGTCTGTGCAAGCCCGATACCCGCGTATACCAGGCTTCCACCAGCGAAATGTTCGGCAAGGTTCAAGCGGTTCCGCAAAACGAAACGACGCCATTCTACCCGCGCAGCCCTTACGGAGTTTCCAAACTCTACGGGCACTGGATTATCAAGAACTACCGCGAAAGCTATGGTATGTTCGCCTGCTCGGGCATTTTATTTAACCACGAATCTGAACGCCGCGGCGCCGAATTCGTGACCCGCAAAATCACTATCGCTGTTGCAAAAATCAAGGCCGGCAAGCAAGACTTGCTTGAACTCGGCAACATGGATGCCAGCCGTGACTGGGGCCATAGCGCCGACTATGTACGGGCCATGTGGCTCATGCTTCAGCAAAAAGAAGCCGATGACTACGTGGTGGCCACAGGCGTAACTCACAAGGTTCGCGAATTTGTACAGCTCGCCTTCAAGGCCGCCGGCATGGAAATCGAGTTCCACGGTACAGGCGTTGACGAATACGCCACTCTCAAGGGAACCGACAAGGTGGTGGTGAAGGTGAACCCGCAGTTCTTCCGCCCCGCCGAAGTGGACCTGCTCATCGGAGACGCCAGCAAGGCCAAGAAGGTTCTCGGCTGGAAGCCCGAAATCAGCTACGAACAGCTGGTAAAGCGCATGGTGGAAAGCGATATCAAGCTCCTTGCCGAAGGAAAGATTTGATGAAAGTCGTCATCGTCGGGGCATCTGGATTCGTAGGGCGGTATTTAACCCGCGAACTTGAATCCGCAGGACATTCCGTCGTTCAGGCGGACCTTCCCGAACTGAACCTGCTAAACGCAGACCAGGTGGATGCGCTCATCGAAGGCACAACACCCGACGCCGTTGTGAATCTTGCCGCCATCAGTTCAGTTGGAGCCTCATGGAAAAGCCCAGCCGACACCATCAGCGTGAACGTAAACGGAACGCTGAACCTGCTAGAAGCTGTCCGCAAGTACGCACCGCTGGCAAAGACGCTTTTAATCGGGAGCGCCGAAGAATACGCCGTTCCCGAAGGCGCAACAAAGCTTAAGGAAACAGACCCGCTAGAGGCCAGCAACCCCTACGGCATCTCGAAAATCGCCCAAGAAAACTTTGCACAACTATACCGCAAGAAATATGCTATGAGCATTGTGTGTACCCGTTCTTTCAACCACACGGGCGTCGGACAGACCACCGCTTTTGCGCTTCCGAGCTTTGTAAAGCAGGTCGCCGAAATTGACAAGTCGGGCAAGCCCGGCAAGATTCTTGTAGGAAACCTGAGTGCCCGGCGGGATTTTTCGGACGTAGAAGACGTGGTCCATGTCTACCGCATGCTACTTGAGAACGAAAACGAATTCGACATCTACAATGTAGGTTCCGGTATCGCCCACAAGATTGAAGACCTGCTGAAAGACGTAATCTTAAAGTTAACGCCAGTCGATATTGAAATCGTAGTGGATCCCGAAAAAGTACGCCCTGTCGAAACGCCCTACCTCTGCGCCGACAACAGCCGTATTCAAAAATATTGGAACGGCACCGACATTCGAAAAACACTCAAGAAAATGTTTGACCATTACAGGTCTGAGGTCTAGGAGCCACGATGGGTGATTTCCCGAAAATCGCCATAGACGCCCGCATGGTGAACCGCTCCGGAATCGGCACCTGTATCCAACATTGGTTGCGTGACGTAGGCTACAACGTAGCCCTCGGTGATCAGAAAGAACTGGAAGCGTACAAAGAAGTTCCGACGCATATACCCTTCAAGTGCGGCATCTACGGCTACAAGGAACAGCTCAAGTTCCCCTATAGCAGGCTCCGTAAAGAAAAGCCCGAAGTTTTGCACGTTCCCCACTGCAACATACCGCTTTTTTATCGTGGGAAAATGATGGTGACGGTCCACGACCTCACCCACTTGGTGTATCCCGAATTCTTACCAATGAAGTTGGTGCACCTGTACTTCAAATTCATCTTCTGGTTTATCTGCAAACGTGCCGACCGGATTCTCACAGACTCTGAAAGCACCAAACGGGACCTTTTGCGATTCTACAAAGCAGACGAATCGAAAATGACGGTAGTTCCCCTCGGCGTCGGAAGCGAGTTCGTTCGAAAGCCCCAAAGCGAAATTGAATACCTGTACGAAAAATTCCAAATTCCCTGCGACAAGAAGATTATACTCTATGTAGGGAACCTACTCCCCCACAAGAACCTGAACGGGCTCCTTGAAGGATTCGCCCAGATGAAAGGCAAAGAAAACTGCAGGCTTGTACTTGTAGGCAAGGCTTTTGACGGACGGACCCGCGACACGCGAGAAAAGGAACTCGGATTAGAAGACCTCACTATTCATGCCGGTATGGTAAGCCAAGAAGACTTGGTAAATTTCTACAACCTTGCCGACCTGTTTGTGCTTCCGTCCCTCTACGAAGGTTTCGGCCTCCCTGTACTGGAAGCTTTTGCCTGCGGAACCCCTGTTGCCTGCTCCAATGTTTCATCACTCCCCGAAGTCGGCGGGAACGTTGCGAAATACTTTGACCCGAAAGACCCGGCAAGTATCGCCCACATATTGGAAAGTGCCATTGAGGACAAGGGTAAGTACGACAAAGAGATTGACGCTTGGGTAAAAAATTTCACTTGGGAAAATAGCGCTAGGCAAATCCGAGAGATTGCAACCGAAATCGCAGCAAAATAAGGTAAAGCGTGAATCAAGGTAAGATTAAGAAGATTCTTCTAACTGTTCTGAAATTCGTCGTGAGTTTCGGTGGCCTTGCCTACATTTTCTGGAAAGTTCCCTTTGTCGAAGTATGCGGTCACTGGACAGCAACCGCCCTCCCATGGATTGGCCTGATTCTCGCCTGTACTGTGTTCAGCATGGCCATACAGGCCAACCGTTGGCGCGGGCTACTGCTTGACGAAGGAAAGAAAATCAAGTTCTGCACCTTCTACGCCTACATCGCCCTCGGGTATTTCTTTAACAATTTGCTTCCAAGCGGTTTTGGTGGCGATGCGGTAAAGACCATTGCCTTCGGGCGACGTTTTGGAAATATGGCCAATTCTGTTGCTGCCGTAGCCATTTCCCGAGTGATGGGACTCTTGGCCATGTTCCTTTGTTTTTTTGCAACACTGCCCTTCGTAATTTCACGCTACCAGATTCCAGCCTTGTACACGGGAGCGGTCTGTGGTGTTGCCATTCTCTCTCTACTTGTTATCGTCGGTGGACTTTTTTCAGATAAAATAAAGCTACCCGGAACAATCACGAGCAAGGTTCCATTCCTGCTCAAGCTACAGGACGCCTTTTCAATTTACCGCGGGTACAAAAAGGCCTTTGCGCTTTCGGGGCTGGATTCCATTTGGCTGCAACTCTCTTCTATCGCCATACACTACGCCTATTTCCAGGCTGTAGGTGTCCCTGTTGATATAGCTACCATTACCGTATTCATGACCATCACCATCACGGTATCGATGCTCCCGATTTCCATTAACGGCATCGGCATTCGCGAAGGCGTAAACGTGAGTCTCTTTACCGGGCTACTTGGAATACCTGCCGACACAGTGCTTGCCGCAGCATTATTGGGCTACATACCCATGGTGTTCCAGGCTTTACAAGGTGCCGTGGTACTTGCCGGAAGTAAGAAGGATTAGCCCCAGACTTCTTCCTTGAGTTCGCGACCCCACATGTCCTTGATGACATCGTCCACCTTCTTGCCTTCGAAAAGGAGGGCATGGACGGAGTTCACAATGGGCATTTCTACACCCAGCTTGTCGGCAAGGGCCTTGGTGCTCTTGCAGGTGGGCACGCCTTCGGCCACCATTTTCATGCCGGCAAGCACCTGCTCGATGGTTTCGCCCTTACCAATGTGTTCCCCCACATAGCGGTTACGGCTGTGCTGGGAAAGGCAGGTCACAATCAAATCGCCCATACCGGCAAGGCCAGCGAAAGTTTCGGACTTTGCTCCGAGGGCCTTGCCCAGGCGGCACATTTCTGCCTGACCGCGAGTCAAGAGGGCTGCACGGGTGTTGTCTCCAATCTTGTACTTGCCACTGGCTTCAAGGCCGTAAAGCACGCCAGAGGCAATGGCGATAACGTTTTTCACAGAACCACAGAGTTCAATGCCCACAATATCCGTAGAGCTGTACACACGCAGGTAGCTGCAGCTCATGACCTTCTGCACAAACTTTGCGGATTCTTCATTTACGCAGGCGGCCACAATAGCCGTAAGGATATGGCGGCTCACCTCTTCGGCATGGGAAGGCCCGCTAAAGGCCACCATTTTGTCTTCGGTAAGCCAGGGAACGTTTTCCAAAAGGACTTCGCTCATGAGCTGGTTCGTGCCTTCGAGAATGCCCTTGGTAGCACACACCACCACGGGTTCTTTACCTTTGGCCGGTGTCCACTTACCGAGATTCTTGGCGACACCGCCCATAAACTGGGAGGGCACCACAATAAGCACCATGTCGCAACCATCGAGGGCGGCGTTCATGTCGGTAGTGTATTTAAAATCTGCCGGGAAAATCACACCGGGCAACTTATCCTTGTACTGGTGTTCTGTGGAAAGCAAATCCACTTCGGCCTGCGAGTTAGTCCAGAAGGAGACTTCGCACTTATTTTCATAAACCACCTGACCAAGGGTAAGTCCCCAGCCGCCAGTTCCAAGTACAGTTACTTTCATAATTTTGTTCCTAATAAGAAGCTGTGTGCGCGGTCGCCTTCGGCTCCCTTTGAGGTTTGAGGACGCTTCGCTTTGAGGTTTCATAATCGCGCCCTTGGCGCCAAACTATAACTCAAACCTCACAGGGCGAAGCCCGACCTCATAGCTCAAAGCACCGCAAGGTGCGACCCCTATAACAATCTACAATATTTATGCCTTCGGAGTCTTCCTTTTAGACCCAAATCCGTTCTCCGTGCCGTTCAAAAGCCGCTTGATGTTGGATTTGTGCTTCACAATCACAAAAACCGCCACAATAAGGCAAGTAATCATGAGTCCCAGGTTGATGTTGTCCGGCGGGAACGGCAACTTCAAGTAGCCCATCACGGCAAAAGCCCCGAGGGCAATGCAAGCGCCAATGCTCCCAACCGAAACATACTTGGTAGAAACCGTAAGGACAATCCACACCCCAAAGGCCGCAAGGGCAGTAATTGGGCAAAGGGCCAGAAAGACACCGAGAGCGGCAAGCACGCCCTTGCCCCCGCGGAACCCCGCAAAGCAAGTGAAACTATGGCCCAAGATGACCAAGAGACCCGCAACCAGCGGCACCCAATGAGAGTAGTCCGCACCACCGGCATTCACCTGAGAGGCACACATCTGCATGGCAATCCAAGGCCCAAAGAAACCCTTGAGCAAATCCAGGAACACTACCGGAAGTGCCGGTTTCCAGCCCAGCACGCGGAACGTGTTGGTGAGACCCGCATTCTTGGAACCGTAGTCCCGAATGTCAAAGTCCTTACCTTTCGCGATTTTTGCGATCCAAATCGCGCTGGGGATCGACCCCAACAAGTACGCTATCGGAAGACTCAGCAAACTGTTCAAGTTCTTCGTCCTTTCTGAGGGTTAACTTCTGGTCAAAATTCAAGCGGAGGGGTGCACCCTGTAGCTGGAATTCTTCGTAAAACTTTTTAAGCAGGTAACGCTTGTAAGATTCGTCCACCAATTCCGGTGTGCGGGTCTCAATGGCAATCACGGGAGGCTCCACCAGAATCTGGCAGGCTCGGGTCAAGGCCACCACACGGGCGTTGTGGCTGGGAGGCGCCTTTTCTTGCAAGAAATTCGCAAAACTTTCGGCCACTCGGTCACGGCCCAGCACGCGGCGGCAGTTGGCATATACCGTCTGAATAGACTGGATAACCCGGTTTACGCGAAGGCCTTCCTTGGCGCTGATGGAAAGAATGGGAACGTACTCCAGCATGGGTTCCCGTTCCAGCATTTCCTTGACCATGCGGTCGAAGGACTTTTCGGTCTTGTCGGGCAGAATATCCCACTTGTTCAGCACAAGAACCAGGCCCTTCCCCGCCTTGCGGATTTCGGTAATGATTCTAAAGTCCTGAACCTGGAGCCCTCGGGTGCAGTCTACCAGAAGCACCGACAGGTCAGACCTGCGGATGCTTTCCATGGTGCGCATGTTGCTAAAGATTTCTACCTCGTCGTCTACCTTCGCCTTTTTGCGAAGACCTGCCGTATCGGTCACCACGAACTTGACGCCGTTTACGGTAAAGGTGCAATCGATGGAGTCGCGGGTGGTGCCAGGAATGTCCGAAACCACGGCCCGTTCTTCGCCCATCAGGCGGTTCAACAGGGTGCTCTTGCCAGCATTGGGGCGACCAAGGATAGCGAAACGGATGGGCCGTTCCTCTTTCCGTTCCCCACGCACAGGGGTCGGAAGCACTGCGACAATTTCATCCATCAAAGAAAGGCAGGCATAACCCGTCAAGGCACTGATAGTGCGGGGTTGTCCAAAGCCCAGTTTCAAGAACTCGTAACTTTCCTGACGGTCGCCCAGATTTTCGCTCTTGTTGGCCACCAGAATCACCTTCTTGTCCAACTTGCGGATAAGCCTTGCAAACTGCTGGTCCAACTTGGTAATGCCTACGCGAACATCCACCATAAAAAGGACCAGATCCGATTCTTCGACGGCGTTAAAAATCTGGGTACGGACACTATCGGCCAGGACATCGATGGTATCGTCCGGCAAAAAACCGCCGGTATCTACCACCGTAAACTCGTGGCCCTTGTAATTTGCGTTCTGGTAATGCCTATCGCGAGTCACACCGTCACGGTCAGAAACCACGGCAGCCCTGCGGCCTAAAATCCGATTAAAAAGAGAGGACTTCCCGACATTGGGCCGTCCGATAATACACACCACAGGTAACTTCATCGCAAACAAATATAGAAAAGAATACGGAATCATTAGATTTTCAAACGTAAAAAGCTAAATTTGGGCCATGCCCTTCTACCCTAACGAAGTCATCCAACAGCTCAAATCCGAAGCCGACATCACGGCCGTCATTGAGCAGTTTTTGCCCCTGAAAAGGTCGGGCAACGGACGCTACGTTGGGGTGTGCCCCTTCCACGACGACCACTCCCCCTCCATGTATGTAAACCCCACCCTGGGCATCTACAAGTGCTTTGCCTGCGGTGCCGGCGGAGACGTGTTCAAGTTCGTGCAGGAACACGAAAAAATCGACTTTAACGCCGCCGTAAAATGGGTGGCGGATTTTTGCAGTTTTGAGTTGCCCAGCGTGGGCAACCCCGAACGGGCCGAAATCACCGAAGAGCGGGAACTGGTCCGCAAGCTGAACGAACTGGCCTGCGAGTGGTTCAAAGAACAGCTGACCCGCAGCCCCAAGGCACTGCAGTATCTGGGCAGCCGCCATATTTCCGAACCAACCCGCAAGCAGTTCCACATCGGCTATGCTCCCGACGGCCGCGAAGGTTTCGTAGGCTACGCCGCCAAGAAAGGGTTCTCTCCCAAGGAATGCGTCAAGGCGGGCCTTGCCGTAGAAAAAGAGAACGGCGGTATTTCCGACAAGTTCCGGGACCGCCTGATGATTGCCATCCAGAACATTTCCGGCGTGGTGGTTGCCTTCGGGGGGCGCGACCTTTCCGGCAAGAGTCCGGCAAAATACATGAACAGCCCGGAAACTATCCTTTACCATAAGAGTGACATCCTTTTCGGGTTGAACCACAGCAAGAACGCCATCGCCAAAGAAAACGCGGTCATCATCGTAGAAGGTTATTTCGACCTGATAAGCCTTTACCAGGGCGGCGTGCAGAACGTGGTGGCGGCCTCGGGCACTGCCCTTACCGAGAACCACGCCAGCATCCTTTCCCGCTATGCAAAAACCGCTTTCCTGGTCTTCGACGGCGACGCGGCAGGCCAAAAGGCCACCCTCCGCTCCCTGGAAATCGTGCTCCCCAAGGGAATCGGCCCGAAGGTATTCGCCCTTTCGAGACCCGACGGCACCAAGATCGACCCCGACAACTTCGTGAACGAGCGGGGCGCAGACGCCTTCCGCGACGAACTGAAGAATGCCGAAGACTGGCTCAGCTACCTTTCCCACATGAAGGACCTTTCCAGCATCGAGGCCCGGGCAAGCTTTATCACCTACGCCAAGTCCCTCATCAAGAGCATCGGGAACACGGAACTTCGGAACCAGTACGTAAAGCTCCTTTCGGAGCGTTTCGACACCAGCAGGTCCTTAAACGACGTCCAGCAAATCCACGTGAAGCACAAGCCTTCCGCCGAACAGGAACAAGCGAAAGAAGTCCTTCAAGAAGAAGCGGCCATGGTCCAGTGGAACCTGATTCCGCCCCTGGAATTCCGGTTTGCAAACCTGCTGTACCGAAATCCCACGTTGCTGGACAGGGCCTGCGAATTTTTCGACATGAACCTGGCCGAAAGCGGCATCCAGCTTTTGGAATCTTCCGTCGTAGACGAATTCGTGAACACCGCCATCGCCCACTACGCCGAAACGGGTTACTTTTCGCCCCAAACGCTTTACGAAATCCTGCCAAGGCAGGGCCAACTATTTATGGAAGGCCTGCCCGAAGAATCCTGGACACCGCCCAAGGAAATCAACGAGTTCTACGACACCCTCATGGTGCTCATGTTGCGTTTTTGCGACAGGGAGAAAAAGAACATCCAGCTGGACAGCGCCGAAGGAATCCAAAAGCGCATGGACCTTTACGCGTTCACGCAGGAATTACAGAAACTGGACGCCTCCTACAAGAAAGGCGGCATCGACATCAACCAATTTGCAGACAGAATTATCAGCAGCAAGGATAGGCTCATCCATGTTATCCATTAAAGACCTAAAGGCAAGCATCGAAGACGGAACCCAGATTCTGAAAGGAATCAATCTGGAAGTCAAGGCGGGAGAAGTCCACGCCATCATGGGCCCAAACGGCTCCGGTAAGAGCACCCTCTCCAAGGTCATCGCCGGTCACCCCGCCTATCATGTAGATGGCGGTTCTGTCACGCTAGACGGCAAGGACCTGCTCCAGATGGAAATCAACGAGCGGGCCAACAGCGGGCTGTTCATCAGCACCCAGTACCCTACGGAAATTCCCGGCGTAAACAATGTGGAATTCCTGAAGATGGCGCTGAACAGCAAGCGCGCCTTCTTGGGCCAGCCCGAAATCGGAGAAGCCGAATTCAAGAAGCTCATCGACGAAAAGATGGAGCTTCTGGAAATGGACGAACGCTACCGAGACCGCGGCGTAAACGAAGGCTACTCCGGCGGCGAAAAGAAGCGCAACGAAATTCTGCAGATGGCCATTTTAGACCCGAAAGTTTCGCTGCTGGACGAAACCGATTCCGGCCTGGACATCGACGCGCTGCGCATCGTGGCCGGCGGAATCAACCACATTATGGGCCCCGACAAGGCGGTGATTCTGGTGACCCACTACCAGAGGCTTCTGGACTACATCAAGCCCAACTTTGTCCACGTGCTCCGTCACGGGAAAATCATCTTGAGCGGTGGCCCGGAACTGGCCCTTGAACTGGAAGAAAAAGGTTACGACTGGATCGAGGAAAAGTAATGGACGCCATTTCCCGCATCAAGCAAATCGGCATGCCCCGCCGCAACAACGAGTTGTGGACGTTTTTCCCCGTGGCAAAAATTCCTATGCCGGAATTCCCCGAAACCTGCAACGATACCGCAGACTATTCCGACGAAGAGGATTTTGCGGCACTCCTGCCCATAGCGTTTAATGCGCGGACCATGAAGCAGGATATTGCCGACGGTGCAAACGAAATGGCCATGCTCAAGTGCAACAACGACTTTGGCCATACCGTGCTGGACATCGGCAAGAACGCAACGGCCAGCCTCGAGATTCTCGACAACAAGGTGGCCCACGAAATCTGCGCAGAACGGTTCGACATTCACGTTCAAGAAAACGCCACCGTCCACATATTCTTCGCAAACCCTGCCGACGGCGTGCCCCTGAGGTTCCGCCATTTCCGAATCGTGCAGGAGGCGGGTTCGAAAGTTTATTTCTCCGAAATCGAGCGGGGTTCCGGAATCAAGCGCACCAGCCTGGACGCCTTCTTGAAAGGAAACGGTGCCCGGCTAGAAATCCGCTCCCTGAACGTACTCGATGGAGACGATTCCGTACACCACCGCATCACCATCAGGCACGAAGCGCCCGAAACCGAAAGCGTCCAGTTCGCCAGGAACCTGCTGAACGGAAAGTCCAATGCCAGCTACGACGGTAGCGTGGTGGCGGGCGCAAACTGCTCCAAGGTGTTTTCGTCCCAGCTGGTGAACACCATCCTCCTTTCCGAAGGCAGTTCCGTGTCCGTAAAGCCAGTGCTGAAAATCTACCACGACGACGTGGAATGCACCCACGGGAACACCTGCGGGGAACTGGATGCCGAACAGCTCTTCTACCTGACCAGCAGGGGAATACCCGTCGAAAAGGCCAGGGAACTCCTGACCCAGGCATTTGCGAAGGAACTGTTCATGCCCATGCCCGACTCCCCCGCCAAGGAACGCCTGGAACAGGTGGTAGCGAGCTTATAGGAAAATTTTAGTCTTTTGAACAAACCATTCCTCTTTTTTATATCTTTATTGATGTATTGTTTAGAGTTCAGCCCCAGGTGGGCGGACAAAAGAGGTTCATGTGAACGGAAAAACGGAAACCCTTTGCGTTTTCGGGCACCCTATTGCCCATAGCAAATCCCCCCTCATGCACAATGCGCTTTTCAAGGCGCTTGGAATCAACGCGGCGTACCTGCCCTTTGGGCCAGAACCGGAGAATTTCGCCCAGGCTATCCAAGGTTTCAGGGCCATGAAATTCAGGGGGGCAAACGTTACCATTCCTTACAAGACTCCCGTCATGGAACTGGTGGACGAACTTAGCCCCATCAGTAAGTTTACCGGAAGCGTAAACACACTTTACTGGAAAGACGGGACCGTTGGCGGCACCCTCTGCGGAACCACAACGGACCCCTACGGTTGTATCCGCAACCTGGAAGAAAACGGAGTGCAACCTGCAAACACCACTGTCGCCCTTCTTGGAAACGGCGGAGCGGCAAAGGCCATCGCCTACACCCTGATGGAACAAGGCAACAGGCTCGCCATCGTGTGCCGCAACAAGGACAAGGGCGAAGCCCTGGCTGGTTCACTGAACCCGCTGTTCAAAGGCGGCGAAAAAATTTCCGTATTCACCTTCCAGGAATTCCCTAGCGTTTCCAGGGAATACAAGATTATCATCAACGCCACCTCCGTGGGCATGACGCCTAACGAAGACGAATCCCCTCTTGACAAGGACAGCCTGAACCCTGGACAAGTCATCTGCGACATCGTCTATGCACCGCCCAAGACAAAGCTCCTGAAACTGGCCGCCGAAAAGGGCTGCAAGACCGTTACTGGCGAAGGCATGCTGGTGCACCAGGGTTTGGAAAGTTTCAAGAAATGGTTCCCCGAGCAAGTGAAAGGGCATACCGACGAAGAACTGTTGAATATCATGCGCAAGGGAATGGAGGGTATCTAATGAGAAGGCATATTTTCTTTACGGGTTTCATGGCCAGCGGCAAGAGCCGCACCGGCAGGGCTCTGGCAGAACGACTTGAGCGCCCCTTCGTTGACACCGACAGCCTTATCGTGGAGCGGGTCGGAAAGTCCATCTCCGAAATATTCGCACAAGAAGGAGAAGCTTTTTTCCGGGCGAAGGAAAAAGAAATCATCGCCGAAATCTGCAGTAACGAAACGCCCCAGGTAGTCTCCTTGGGCGGCGGCGCACTCACCCAGGCCGACAACATCAAGATTATCCGGGAAAACGGCCTCATCATCCGCCTGTGGGCCAAGCCCGAAATTCTTTCGGAACGCATCGGGCGCAAGAACACACGGCCCCTGCTTGCCAACCTGAGCGACGAGGAACGCCTTGCCAAAATCAAGATCATGCTGAAAGAGCGTGAACCCAACTACGCCCAGGCCGACTTCAGCGTAGAAAGTTCCAACGACTACACCGAAGCCCATGTCATCGAAAAAATCCTGCACATGAAAAAGTTCTGGAGCAATCATGCCCTGGATGTGTGCCCCTCTAGTGGCGGGCGCTACCCCATCTTTATCGGCAGGAACATCATTCCCGATTCCAAGGCCCTTCTGGAAGGCCTTCGGCTGGCCCCGTCCAACGAATTTCTGGTCTGTACGGACACCACCATCGCAAAGGTCCAGAACGAAATGCTCTCGCAGTTGCGGGGCCAGGCGGGCCGTTGCCCTATCTTCAAGTTCCAGGCTGGAGAGCGGAACAAAACCCTCCATAACCTGAACCAGCTTTTCAGTTTCTTGCTGCACCGGAACTACACCCGAAAGAGCTGTCTGTTACAGTTCAGCGGTGGCGTGGTAGGCGACATGGCGGGCTTTGGAGCCGCCACCTACCAGCGGGGAATTTCCTTTATCCAGTTCCCGACCACCCTCCTTTCTATGGTGGATAGTTCCGTAGGTGGCAAGGTGGCGGTAAACCACCCCGAAGGCAAGAACATGATCGGGGCATTCTACCAGCCCAAGGCCGTAGTGTGCGACCTGGCGGTGCTTGCCACCCTTCCCGAAAACGAATACCTGGCAGGCCTTGCCGAAATCGTCAAGTACGGTGTCATCTACGACAAGGAATTTTTCCGCTACATCGAAGAAAACGTAGAAGGCATCAAGAAACATGATGATGGCGTGTTGCGTCACCTGATTTTCAGGAGCTGCCAGATCAAGGCCGAAGTCGTGGGCATCGACGAGAAGGAATCCGGTCTCCGGGCCATTTTGAACTACGGTCACACCTTCGGACATGCCATCGAAAAACTCACCAACTACAACATGTTCAGCCACGGCATAGCCGTAAGTCTCGGCATGCGGGTAGCCGCCCGTGCAGCCGTACTCCTGGGCAAACTCTCCGCCGAAGAAGAATCCAGGCAGAACGACCTTTTGGACCGCCTCGGATTCCCGAAAACCTACAACGTGGATACGGAGCAGGCCTGGAATGCCATGGCCGTGGACAAAAAGGCAGAAAAGGGCACAAGAGTTTATATTTTGCCTACAGAGATTGGGAAGGTCGAAAAAGTTGTTAATATTGAAAAGGAAACAGTAGCAAAAGCGTGGGAAGCGATTAGGGGTTAGGATCTAGAGGTTAGGATCTAGGGGCTAGGGATGCGGGATATGTAGTGAGTAGTCAGTTGTGAGTAATGTGTAGTGCGTAATGAGAGGAAAATAATATACTGCTTCTGAATTTTAAAGTCTCTTGTTTCCGCTACAACTCGAAACTCATAACCGATAACTGACAACTGATAACAGAGGACTAGAATGAGTATTTTGGTAACAGGTGGTACAGGGGCTCTGGGATTTCATATCCTCTCCAGCCTGAGCGGCACGAATCACGAGCTGTTCAGCTTTAGCGACGAGCAGCCCCAGCCTTGGCAGAAGGTGGACGGTGTGCAATACCTCACCGGAAACCTTTTGAACTTCAAGGACGTCTATGAGATGCTCCAGAAGGTGGCTCCTACCCATATTTACCACCTGGCCAGCCAATCCTCCGTGGGGCTTTCGTACCAGAAACCCTACGAAACCCTGAACATCAACCTGCTCGGGACCCAGAACCTGCTGGAAGCGGCACGGCAGGCATGCCCCAAAGCACGAATCATGCTGCTCAGTTCCAGCGAAATCTACGGACGTACGGAACAACACCTGACTTACCTGCACAAAGAAGAAGACCGCCCGAACCCCATGACTCCATACGCCACTTCCAAGGCATGCATGGAACTCCTGGGGCACCAGTTTATCAATGCCAGCGGACTCCACATTGTCTTTGTGCGCCCATTCCACTTTACCGGGCCCCACCACAGCCGCCGTTTCGTGATTCCCTCTATCACTTACCAGCTGGTAAAAATCAAGTTCTACGGTAGCGAACCCGTTATCTATTCCGGAAGCCTCGACATCAGCCGTGACGTGGTGGACGTGCGTGACGTGGCCCGCGGTATGATTCAGGTGCTGAACACCGCTGAATCCGGCGAGACCTTCAACATCTGCAGCGGCAAGTCGTACACCATCCGGGAACTGGTAGAAATGCTGGTGGACATCGCTGACGTGAGCGTGGATTTCCGTTTTGATTCCAAGTACGAACGGGTCAACGACATTCCCCTGCTGATTGGGGACCCCACCAAGATGACGAACCTGGGCTGGAAACCCATGATCAGCATCGAAGACAGCCTTACGGACCTTTTCAACGAAATGGTAATCCGCCGCCGGACCGAACTGAAAATGGGTCTCGGAAAAGACCTGCCTCTGTAGCGCAGCCACCTTTTTTCTAAATTTGAGCCCGTAATATTCATCCACATTTAATAAAGGTTTTATTATGAAAATCAAGACCCTTTTGATTACCCTGTCCGCTTCTGCCATGGCCTTTGCCGAAGAGGCCGCTCCCGAGCAGCCCAGCGCCATCGCAAGCTTCTTGCCCCTTATCCTTTTGTTCGTGGTCATGTGGCTGTTCTTTATCCGCCCCAAGCAGAAAGAAATGAAGCAAATGGACCAGATGCGCAAGGAACTGAAGAAGGGCGACAAGGTGATGACCACCGCCGGCATCATCGGCACCATCACCTCCATGGAAGACAACATCGTCACGGTCCGTACCGGCTCCACCACGCTGATCGACTTTGAAAAGAGCACCATCCTCAGAATCATGAACGCTCCTGCAGCCGACACCAAGACCGAAGAAAAGAAGTAATCATGGCGATTTTACCTATCCGCATTTACGGTGACCCGGTTCTCCGCAAAAAGAGCGAACCCGTTACCGAGATTACTCCGGAACTCCGCCAGCTGGCCAAGGACATGCTGGAAACCATGTACGACGCGCCGGGCTGCGGCCTTGCCGCACCCCAAATAGGTAAGAACATCCGTTTGGTGGTCATCGATACCGCTATTCCCGGCGAAGAGGATCCCAAGCCCTACATCATGTTCAACCCGGAATGGGAAGCGGAAGAAGACGCCAAGCCTGTGGATTATGACGAAGGATGTCTTTCTTTCCCGGACATTTTCTGCAATGTGGTCCGGCCCAACAAGGTGTGCGTCCGCTTTTTCGACATCAACGGAGAGCCTCAAGAAATTCACAACTGCGAAGGCCTTTTTGCCCGCTGCATCCAGCACGAATCGGATCACCTGAACGGCGACCTTTTCGTGGACAAGATTTCTACTGCCGACCGCACCATGAACCAGTCCAAGCTCCGCAAGATGGCCAAAGAGACCCAGGCGAAGCTGAAGAAAGGTAAATAGGTATGAGGGCGCTCGCAGGCTCGCTTTGAGGTGTGAGCTATGGGTAATGTCATGCCCGGTTACAAAACAACATTTCTTTTTCTTCTGGCGCTTATCGTAACGACAAGTGCCGCAGAGGATTTTGAGCTGCCGGACATGCCCGCTCCCGCGATCAAGACCATCAAAAAAGACTCCAGCGCCGAAGAACCCGAGATTGTAGATTTCAGGCCCATCGAAGCGACGAACGTTTCCGACGTCCAAGCAAAAGGCCCGAGGGAAGCCCCTGCGTCCACGCAAATCAAGACGGTATCCGGAGATACTTTGGCCCGAGTCCAGGCGGAAAAGATACCGACGAACTTGAATAGGCCTCTTCGTGTAGGGGTCTATACCGACGTCAAGGAACTGTACCTTTCAAAAGGCGGAGAGGTTATCCATATTACCGTCAAGGGCAAGGAGTTGAAATTCCAGGGGAAGGAAAATTCTTTTACCGCCGTTAAAAAGGATATCGACGACGGCAAGTGCGTCTCTATCGCGCCGACGCAAAAGCTGCTTTCTACCTCTTGCTATCCTGGATTTTTTACCATCTCCTACAACAACGGGAAAATCAACGCCATCAATACGGTGGACATGGAAGACTACCTGCGGGGCGTGATCCCTTACGAAATCGGCCAGCTGGACAGCAGCCGGTTCGAAGCGCTGAAGGCCCAGGCGGTAGCCGCCCGCACCTACGCCTACAAGCATTTCGGGAGCCGGGAGTCCCTGGGCTTTGACGTGTTCGCCGACACCAAGGACCAGGTGTATAAGGGTCTCCAGAGCGCTACGTCCCTGACAGACCGCGCCGTCAAGGAGACCAAGGGCGAAGTCATGATGTATAATGGCGAGTTCATTACCGCCTACTACCACTCCACCTGCGGAGGCATGTCCGAGACGCTGGACACCTGGGAAAAGCCGAACCTCCCCTACCTCAAGAGCAAGCCGGACCTGCGAAGCGATGGAACGCCCTGGTGCAAGGAGTCCAGCTACAGCAAGTGGGAACGGACCTTCGAAAGTGACGAACTGGTGAAACTCTTTGTCCAGAACGCCAGGGATTCCAAGGCGAAAGTCGCCCCCTTCAAGAAAGTCAAGGACATTACCGTCAGGGATACGCTCAAGAGCGGGCGCATCTTGATACTTGCGGTCACTACGGACGCGGGAACTTTCGAAGTCCGCGGCGACAAGGTCCGCTGGCTTTTCCGCAAGGGCGGAACAATCCTCCCCTCCAGTTTCTTTACCGTCAAGAAGGACGGCAGCAAGTGGATTCTCGAAGGCAAGGGATTCGGCCACGGCGTAGGCATGTGCCAGATGGGCGTGCGGGCCAGGGCCCAGGCGGGTCAGAGCTACATCGAAATCCTGAGCCATTACTATCCGGGAATCACCCTGGAGCGGTTCGAAAGATGAGTTCCGCCGCATCGCCTGTCATTGCAGTTCTCAGCCAGGGCTGTGCCGCCAACTTCGGCGACGGAGAAAAAATCGCCCGGGCGCTATCCGCCCAACATCCGGATTGTTCCATCTCTTTTGAATTCCCGACGGAGCAGCCCCTTGCCTTTTACCTGAACGTGTGCACCGTCAAGGGAAACGGAACCGCACTGAAGCTTTTGCAGCAGGCGGTAGCGGCTTTCCCGCAGGCACCCGTCTTTATAACAGGATGCGCCCCCAAGGATTTCCAGGAAGAAGCCCGCAAGATTTCGGACAAGATAACGTTCACGAGCTTGAAAGCGCTAGAGTCCTTGGATTCTATCGCCCCAAATGGGCTCCAGAATGACATACGAATCCTCCGGCAGTCCCCCTTCGTAGGCATCGTGAACATCGAGGAAGGCTGCCTGGATGCCTGTGCCTTCTGCTCCACGAAGCTGGTAAAAGGACGGCTCCAAAGCCAGCCCGAAGACGCCATTGTAGAACAGGTCCAGCGCCTGGTGGACGACGGATGCCTGGAGATTCAGCTCAGCGGGCAGGACTGCGCCTGCTACGGTTTTGACACCGGCACGAACCTTGCAAACCTCACGCAAAAAATTCTCGCCCAGGTTCCCGGAAACTACAAGATCCGGCTGGGCATGGGAAACCCGAGGCACATCCTCGGCTATAAAGATGCATTGCTGGAATGTTTCCAAGACGAACGGCTCTACCAGTTCTTGCACGTTCCTGTCCAGAGCGGGAGCGAGCGCGTTCTGCAGCTCATGAACCGCAAACACTCCGTAGAAGACTTCCGTAACTTTGCGCTGGAGTTGCAAGAAAAGTTCCCGCTGTTCACCCTCAGTACAGACCTGATTGTAGGTTTCCCCGGCGAAACAGATGCCGACTTTCAAGAGACCCTTGACCTGCTGAAGGAGACCCGCCCCACCGTCTGCAACATTACGCGGTTCGTGGCCCGCAAGGGAACCGTTGCCGCCCGCATGGAAGAGGCAAACGCCGCCGACGCGCCTGCCGTTTCAGACAGCGTAAAGCACGAACGCTCCGCAAAGCTGTTCGACGCCTTCCAGCAAATCGCCCAAGAAAACAACCAGCGCTGGGTCGGCAAGACCTGCACGGTCGTGACCGAAAAACAAGGCCACCGGGCGGGCACCACCATCGCACGTAACTGCGCCTACCGCCCCGTGGCCCTGCAGGGGGACATCCCGGCAGGCAAAGCTCTACAAGTGCGCATTACAAAAGCAGAGCCCTTCGCCCTTATAGGCGAAAGGCTCTAGAGTTTTCGGCAAAGCAACTGCGTCTAACGCAATCGTCGATTACTTGAGCACGGCGTTCTTACCGCTAACCGTGCCATTATGTTCAATGGTTACCATATAGCGACCACTGGGAACATTCTCGGCATTCCACGTGACGCTGTTAAATCCAGGTTGTGCATTTTCTGCCACCACGGTAGACATCACGGCTCCATCCGTGTTCATAACAGTGACGATTGCCGTACCTGCAGATTTCAAGTCAAAGCTAATCGCATTACGCGTAAAGCCCTTGAGTTTTGCTGAACCCGGCTTGTTTGCCTTGGATTTGTCTGCGGCTTTAGGCGCAAATGCATCGGCCTTATCTACATAAATCCCGTTGATGTCAACGGCATTCACCGTTTCGTCATTCTTGATTAGGGATCCACGCTTGAGAACGGCTACTAATTGCTTGTTGCCGCCATTGGCACTGGCATAGGTTTCCAGTTCCTGGGCATCGAATTCTTTCTTTTTGCCATACCATGACTCAACCTGGTTGCTCTCGAACTCTTTCACCGTAATTTGGGTGCGGCGGAGAGTAGCCTTCAAGGTATCTCCGGAATTCACAAAGGTGATTTCTACCGGTTTGTTCACCTGCCCACGAAGCATGGCTTTTGATTCATCGATATCCAGACCTTTCAAGCTCATTCCATCTACAGCTATAATATCATCTCCGGCCTGGAGTTCCGTTTCTGCCGCAGGGGTTCCAGGAATCACCTGGACTACATGGACGCCCTGAGGAACCTGGTAGATAGTTATTCCCAGGCCGCCGAACTGTTCATCAGCAATGCTTGGCGCAGCCAAAACTGCAGCCACCAGAGAGAACTTGACAAAACGATTCATGGAATGCTCCTTATGCAATCATCTTTTCCTTAAATATATAATAAAAACAGGAGAAAATCAAAAAAAACACCAGCCCATTTACCGTTTTTTGAGGAAATTCTTTAGTCAAAAGGCCTTATTTCTTCAGTTTCTTCGGTATCGTCTCCACCCTGGTCCTCGGAGTCTTCTTCATCTTCCTCATCTTCATAGTCTTCTATTGTCTTATCCCCAGGAACAATTATCAATCCTAGAGTCACGGGCTCACCTTTTAGGTTCAGGTACGCCTCCAAAAAAAGATTTGTAGAAAGGCGAAGCAGGCGTAAATCCAGCATAGTTCCGCCCTTGTGGATGCTTTTAGGATTCAAGTTAAAAAACAAAAATTTTTTATTAATGTACTCGAACCTATCCTTTTCGTAATTTATCTGCCATTCCGTATTTCCGTCGTTTTCCTGCCGATAGAGACACCTATCTTTGTCAATGTCACATTCAAAGCTGGCACTCTCTTGATATCGTTTGTTCCATTCTCGGCTAAAGGCACAGCTTTGGACCCGACCAGTCCCGTTGCGCTGCTTATTCAGTTGATCATTGATAACCACATAATCCATTTTCTGATTTTTGACTTGTTCATACACATTCATCAAAATGATATAAGCTTCAATATCTCCTGGACATTTTCCCGTCAAGTTGACATCCTCATGAGCTTTAAGAAGGGTCTGCTGCAAGTCTACATCTATGGCATCTGGGATTTCGCTTTCCTTGATTTTGTCCAAAATTTTTTTTGGCGGGACAAACACAACCTTGTCTCCCTTCTTGATGGCATAGCCTAGCTGATCCCTCACGTAATCCAAACATTGCTGAACGTGAATATGTACAGTGTTGGAACCACCCGAAACAAAGTCTACACCGATACGGACATTCCACTCACCTGCATTGTTTCCTGTATTTTTGTCGATTTCACAAAAAGGTTCTTCCCGAATACCATCAATGAAAATAACCTTCGCGTTGAGTTTAGTCACTAAAGATTCCTCTTTATTTAAAGCCCCTCCCAAGCTCCAAAAATTTGGATTCAGTCGAAGGACCTCCGCAAACGCCTTATCGCCATCTAAAGCAGGAAGCAACGAATCGTTCCGAGCATTTTTCTCTTTAAGCAGCTCAGAATACTCCGTCGTTACCGTCATATTGTTGAACCCATTACGAACAGCCGGAGCAGGTGCAGCAACCGCTAGCATCGAACAAAGAAAACTAAAAAAGGCAATAAAGGAAATCAGACGAATCATTTTCAAAAGATAGCTTTTTTAAATCACATAGACGGACTCAATATATCAGGCAAGTTCAGCAAGTGCGGAATATGATAGTCCACCCATTCAGGAGTTTCTGGGGCGGGGTTCACATAAACCGTCGTCCAACCTCGGTCATGCGCCGGTTTTAAGTTACGAAGGGAATCTTCAAGCAAGACTATATTAGAACCCTTTTCCGAAACCCATCTTTCCATTTTTGAGTAGGCACTGGCATGTGGTTTTCCTTCCCAACCAAGCTGTTTTAAATCAAACACTCCATCAATTTCGCCATCAATTTCCATATGAGCCATTCCCGCTTCACTCCAATCATGCCTACCATTGGTAAAAACATATCGGCGTCCCCTTAGGCTCTGTAAAAGCTTCTTTTTTTCAGGAGCTTTCTTGGGATAAATCAGATATTCCGGTTCGTGAATAAAATCAAAAAAAACATCCGGATCCACGTTGTTCCTTGCCATAAGTCCCGCAAGAGTGGTGCCGAACTGTTCTAGATAGTCTGTTCGGATCTTGTGGGCCGTCTCAAAATCCGTCCCGACTGTCTTTTGAACAAAAAGCGATATCCGATGATCAAGGGATTCTATAACACAGCGTTCCTCAGCACCATATAGTGTAAGGTCATAATCAAAAAGCCAAATCTTATCGGGAGTATTTCGAAGCATTACCTTAGACTACGTATCCATTCACGCTGATGAAAAACGGGGACTTGCAGCAAAGCAAGCTTGCGGGCGATTTTTTTGCCGGCATCGGTGGCCATCTTTTCTTCCATGGGGCAAATCCCTACACGGCCCAAGTCCAGACGGTCTGCGTCAAAGCAGGTATCTACGGTAATATCTCCCGTTTGCCGCTCCGTGGTATGGAGGCGGCAAGCCATGCGGAGTTTTTCCAGCCTTTCTGCATCCAGCTCGAATCGTTTTTCGGCGATGCACCGGTCTATAAATTCAACCGCCCGTGGGCCATGTTCGCCGTCGTAGGCATCGTCCATTCGCCTGCAGTCATGGAACAGAGCAAAAAGCCGAACCACCGTAATGTCCGCCCCCGTCTTGGAAGCGAGCAATAGCCCATTGAACTCCACCTGGTGCCAATGTTCCAGCCCATGGTAGGTCGAATCATACAGGCGTTCTGCAAAGGCGTAATCTAGAAGTCCGGTAAAGTCAAGCATGGGTTAGGGGTTAGGATCTAGGGGTTAGGATTTAGGGGCTAGGATCTAGGGGTTAGGTAGTAGGTTACAGGTTGTAGGTATTAGGGATGCAGGTTGCAAGAGGTTCGGGGTTCGAGGCTTGTGTAGGTTCCATAAATTTACCTACATTTCTGTCAAATGTCCACCGTTATCCTTTTCAACAAGCCCTATGGAGTGCTGAGCCAGTTCACTCCCGAAGCAGGCCACCCCGCCCTGGACACCTTCGGGTTCCCTGCCGGTGTTTATGCGGCTGGCAGGCTGGACCATGACAGCGAAGGGGCCCTGCTCTTGACGGACAACGGCAAACTCATCAAGAAACTTCTAGATCCGGAATTCGAACACCCCCGGACCTACCTAGCCCAGGTCGACGGGCAAATTACCGAGGAGGCCATCAGGCAACTACAAAAGGGCGTCTCCATCAAGGGATACCGTACCAAGCCCTGCAAGGCCGAAATTGCCACCGAGCCGGACTGGCTCTGGCCCCGGAACCCGCCAGTGCGGTTCCGGGCAAACATTCCCACCAGCTGGGTGCAGCTGACCCTTATCGAGGGCAAGAACCGTCAGGTGCGGCACATGACCGCTGCCGTCGGGTTTCCGACACTTCGGTTAATCCGTGTAAAAATCGGGAATATCACCCTTGGCGATTTACAGCCCGGACAGTGGCGACAAATCACGACCCCTATCCTAGGGTAACCTTTTCCCAGGCCTTACTTTCCTTAAACAGGCCTAGAATTTCCCCATCCAAGTCACCCGCTTTCACCATGCTTTCCAAAATGGAAAATGCCTTTTCTATAGGCATTGGCCTCTTGTAGGGGCGGTCCTTTGCCGTCAGGGCTTCAAAAATATCCAAGATGGTCAAGAGGCGAACTTCTTTTGGAATCTGTTCGCCGCTCAAATGGTACGGATAGCCCCGTCCACTTAAGAGTTCATGATGTTCAGAGGCCCATATCGGCACGTGACAATATTCGTTAGGGAACTGAATTTGGTCAAGGATTCTCCCGGTCACAACCGCATGGCTCTGGATAACGGCACGCTCCCTGTCATTCAATGTTCCTTTTCGGATAGAAAGATTTTCAATTTCTTCTTCCGTTAAAATAGGCTTTTCTTCGCCGCTTTCATCATGGTACTTTTCCACCATAATTTTTTTCAGAAGTTCCAGTTTTTCATCGGGAACAAACTCTGCACGATTGATGCGACGAATTTCGTCCAAAGCAATATCCCGATCCTTCTTGCGGACTTCCTTTTCTTCGGCGGTAATTTCTCCGCGGTATACGGCAATTTCATCCAGCAGGGAAATCTTGACAAACCGGTCCTCGATTACCTTCATCTGGGCGCCCAGCTTGCTTTCCTTGTCCATGATTTCTAGAGGCACTGCAAGCTTACCTACATCATGAAGCCAGACACTCATAAGAAAACTGCGGCGACGAGATTCCTCAAATTTCCAAGGATGGTCCATCTTGTCCAACCAATCCAAAAAACTTTCGGCAATCTGGACCATATTACGGGTATGGTTTGCCGTATAGGACGATCGTTCATCGATAGCCTGAGAAAGAGTCCGGACTACGGAGTCCAGCAACCGCTGGGTCTGTTCTGCGGCGCGGGCTCTCTGCTCTACAAATTCCGTCACATCTCCAATCACCACAATGACCCCAACCTTCTTCCCATTTTCACGAAGAATGGAGGCAATCATGTGCAATTGGATGATTTTTCCATTGGCACAGTATGGAACAAGGCCTTCATGTACAGCGCCATCCTTGTCATAAATAGCATCCATAATGGTCTGGTTGAACTCGTCATTGAGTTCAGACTCAAAGAAAGCGGACACCACGGACTTGCCTTCTAGCTGGTCCCTTGTTTTTTTGAGAATCATCTCTGTGGCGTTGTTCACATAGCTGATGACACCTTCGCAATTGACGGCAATCACCCCTTCCATCATGTCCTTGACGATGATGTCACTAATTTGTGAATGAATTTTTCCTTCCATAACCAGACCCGACTTACTTTAAGCTAAAAGGCCTTTTTTACCACGATGTCTACTTGTCCACCCTGCAGGGCCACTACCACGTCATCGGCCAGGTTTGCCACGATGGACTTTTCCAGTTCGTCCCAAGTTTCGCCCTTGGCCTTCTTAGCGCCTTCACGGTAGGCATTGAGGGTCCACAGGGGGTCAGCCAGACTGACCACCGAGGGTGTCCCCGGGATATAGAAAGTTTCGGACATACTGGCGCTTCTTTCGTAATCAACCAACATAAACTCAGCAGCCAGGCGAATTTTGGCCATAATACCTACGGCAGCGGCATTGGTCTTGGATGTCGAAACATCCAACAACTTTTCACGGCGTTCCGCGGTCAGGAGTTGGTTCGGGCGCAAGGTCACATGAAGTTCAAAACTCTTACCTACGCTTTCTACCCAGAACTTGCCTTCTGAAAAACGAAGCAGTGCCGGAAGCATTTCCACCAGCTCTTCGGCCAACAGACGAAGGCGGTAGGTTTCCTTCTTGTCCAGTTCCCTATAGGCGGCGGACTTGGCCGTTTCTTTCAGTATTGTTTTAAGGTCAGTGGCATTGACGGAAAGCTCACAAACATCGGATTTCATCTGAACCCTCTTTAGTATAAAAGAATACTCTAAAAATAACATTCCCCAAAAGAAATGCAATTCTTTTTTTTGTACATAACCGGCAAAATAAGGTAGGCAACATCAAAAACGCCCTGGATGGCTTTCATCCAGGGCATCGAGTCTAATTAAGAAACCGTTTCCGAAGTCTTTTGACCGACTACTTCTTGATCCTGTGGTAACCACGGGTATGGGTTTCAGAAGTGCGGCTGTAATTCTGTTCCAGGAGCTGCGGAGTCTGGCCAAAGCTCATGTAGCAGGGGGTTGCTTCTTCACGAATAATGGTAATCTGGTAAATGTAGGGGCCCGTTGCAAGCTTGCGTCCCTTCTGGGAAACAGGGTACAACTTCATAGCCACCAGCATGGCACCAGAACCGTATGCAGGAATCGGGCCATCGGGACTTTCACAAACATTGCCCGGAGAAGCCTGAGGACCTAGCGCAGCCTTGAATTCTTCGGCAGTCATCTGCTGGTTGTACTGGTTCACAAAGTGACCCATGTGGTCAAACACGCGAACGTTTACACGGAAAGGCTGGGTCGTGGTGAATGCATAGCTCACGCAGCTTTCCACACCATTTTCGGCGAAGCACAGGGGCTGCCCGTCCGGGAGGCCCTTACCGGTCTTGGTGAAGGTCCCTTCGGCACCGGCAGTAGCGTACTTTAACATATCAGCCTGAGACATATTCATGGGGTCCTGACCGGCTACAAGCGGAATGGAATACATCTGAAGTTCACCCGTAGCCGAAGGAGAAAGGTCGTCGCCTCCGGCAATATCCGTCAGTTTCTGGGACTGCTGGGCAAAATCCGGACGGTTGATAGACTTGTCCTGAGGCACCGAAACTTCTTCGTAATCCACGGAGAAGGTCGCCTTCGCCCATTCTTCAGGGAACCCTTCCACACTCTTGCCCGACACTGAGGTAATCTTAAAGGTCATCAATTCATTCCAGATACCGGTGTAGTTTTCGGCCTCCGAACTTGCGATATAGTTGAACGCCATACCGTCACCACCTCTCAGGCCAGAGGCGTCCACCTTGCCGTCCTTGTCCACCAGAACGCCGCTGAAGGAATACATCACACCATCAGCGCCCTTGTCTTCGCCAGCAGACATTTCCGTCACCACAAGGCCCAAGGTATCTTGTCCGATAACATTACCATTGGCATCATACTTGTTTCGAGTCACGATAATCACAGGAACAGCACCACCGGCGCCAAGCTTGCAAGTGCTCTGACCAGCACAGGCAGCTGCGGCTGCGGCGTTGGCCCTGATAGCATCTAGAGTTTCCTGGTTCAAAGCCGTGTTCAAGAACATGCTGGCCACCGTCTTACCATCCTTGATGGTCACCATCACGTCGGTCACAGTGGGCTGGCCATACTTAGAAGGAGCCAGTTCCGAAAGGGAGGTTCGCATGAACATGTTGGAGCCGTCGGTCTGACGGTCGGCATAGAAGAAGTGCAGGTGGTGCCAGGTATTGGGCTGCCATGTTGCAGACCCGGCAACGCAGTTGCTATAGCCGGCCAATGGTTCACCCTCGTGGCAACCGTGGTTGTTCTGGGCCAAAACTTCTACATCCACACGACCAGGGGCAGCCAAATGGGTGCCGCCCAAATCCACAGCCAGCACGCCATCCACGAAAATCCACATATCGTCGTCACCAGTGAATTCAAAGACTTCGTGGTTAGGAACCTGATTTTCGGGCTTATACTTGAACTTGGCATAACCCATCATAGTAAAGCCGTAGTTGCGGAGATGCTGGGAGCCAAGGACGCCATTGGCGTCAGCAGCGGCCTGTGCAGCCCCTTCTACCTTCGGGCCACCATTGTCAAGCCATGATGTGCAAAGGGCATAGGTGTTAGCACCACTAAAGTCCGTTTGTTTATCAGCATACTGGTATCCATAAGGCGGGCAGAAAATTGACAAGGACTGGGGACCATACTGCAAGCATCCCTTGTTGCTCGCTTCTTGAACCTCAGGAACACAAGCGGCATTTCCAAAACGGGTCCGGTCCGCATTTACAGAATCCAAGGGTGAGTAACCACCATTGTTGTAGTTGTAATCCACCTGATAGTAGTTGGTTCCAGCCACCTGAGGCAGGTCTAGAGTCCGGTTGATTCGATAGTTCTTGTAAGGTCCATCGTTTATATCGCTATACCACCCTTCAAAAAGAGTGTTGTCGCAGAGATCTGCAGCTTTCTGGATATGCACACCGTCGTACATATCGTATTCCCCATTTACCGGTGCATCAAAAGCGAGATGACTATTCACCATGCCTGGAGTGTAGTAAACGGGGTTTTCCCAGGTTGCTTTTTGGCATTTTTCACCATTCACTTCAGCAGTAGCGTTGTGATAACCACGCGTCTTTCCTCCGGTTTCACTACAGTCTCCATAAACCAACACCGGGCCAGGGCTCGTTTGCTGCAAGTAAGCCGGGAGAGCGGCATTAATAGACATTGGCAAGCCATTTGCACCAATTTGGGCTCCACTCAACGAAGTTCCATTTCCGCAACTTCTATGCATGGCTTCATTATTAAACCAACCAGCATCATAACCAGGCTTACCATAGTTCATGATATCTCCGCCATGGCCTGCAGCATATTCTTCCGAGAAATTTTCGAAGTCCGGGTGGGTCACGGAAAAGTCGCGGACCACAATGTCCAACTGGGCTATTTTTTCAGCAGAAGAAAGGGATACTCCCGCCAGAACCATACCTGCCATTAACCAGGAATACTTTTTCATATAACTCAATCTCCACCTATATGCATAGGTATAATTAGACCTAGGTAAATATAACCCCAAAAAAAGGATTCTGCCAGCACCTTTTTTGAAAAATTACGGAAATAAGGGCCTTTGTCGTTTTTCTGTGACCCAAAACAAGCCTATTTCCTATAATTTTCCCCATGAATTGGACTCTTATCGTCACCCTGCTTTTTGTGTTGCTCTTTGTGCGCATTTTCTGGGCGCATGTCAAGGCAAACAACGCCCGCGGCCAAGCCTACAAGAACCTGGCGCCAAAAGACAAGCTGGCCGTACTCAAGGAATGCCTGCTCAACGACCCCACCGAAACAAATCTCTCAAACTTGGGGGATTTTCTCAAGGAATCCGGGTCGGACCAAGAGGTCCAGTCCTACAAGCCCTTACTGGAAAAACAGCTGACTCTGGCCAACCAAAAGGCCGGACTAGAGGCCTGGGACGAACTTTACGTAGAGCAATCCAAGTGGATAGACCAGATTCGTCCCTTGGAGTTTGATGAAGCAGAAAACGCCCTGAAAGAGGGGGACAAGAAGGCCTACATCGAGCACTCCCTGGAGGGAATTTCCAGGCTATATTCTGACCGGGCCATCGAGGAAGCTCTCAAGCATCTCGAACCGGACTATCCCAAAGCCAAGACACTTTTGTTGAGTTACAGGCAGCTTGTAAACGCTTGCGAAGAAAGCCGCGCCGATGAAAAGTCCCTGGAAGCCCTCCGAAAAAAAAGGGATGCCTGGATAGAAAATCTACTCACCATAGAACCATAAAAACGGCATCTTCGTGTTTAAATTGGCGATTTTCGGTCAAAATCATCATTTTTAGGGCATTTCGGCCCCGCTAGCTCAATGTTAGTTTATCTGTAAAGAACGGAAAAATTTTACATTCCGTCCTTTACACACAAGTTTTTTGTTGTTATATTTGGCCTCAAAAAGAAACAATCAACCCTAAAAGAGGTTAAAATGGCAACTGTTATCCGTCTCGCTCGCTTTGGCAAGCGTCACAACCCCATCTACCGCGCCGTGGTCATCGACAGCCGCAAGGCCCGCGACGACAGCTTTATCGAACAGGTGGGTTTCTACAACCCCAACCTGAAAAAGCCCGAAATCCGTTTCGAGCAGGAAAAGGTCCTCAAGTGGCTCCAGACCGGCGCTCAGCCCTCTGACACCGTCCGCAGCCTCCTGAAGAAGGTGGGCATCATGGAACTCTTCCACGAGCTCCGCGCCGGCCGTTCCATCGAAGGCAAGGTCGCCACTCCTAAGGCCGACAAGGCCAAGAAGGCCAAGCTCGGTCCCAAGGCTCTCGCCAAGATCGAAGCTGAAAAGGCCGCCAAGGAAGCCGCCGCTGCCGAAGCTCCTGCCGAAGCTACCGCTGAAGCCCCGGCCGAAGCCTAATCGCACCCTTTTGCGGAGTCCTGTGCCTCGTGCGCAGGACTTTTTTCGTCTAGAGGCGTCTCCGCAAAGTTTTCCGCTCCAGCGGATCCTCGCCGGAGCCTGCCCTGAGCTTGTCGAATGGGCGAGGATGACGATGTTTAAAACCCGCAGCCCTAGCCCCTAGATCCTAACCCCTAGATCCTAGCCCCTAACCCCTATCCCCTACCCAATGCCCGACTACTCCAACTACATCACCGTCTGTGAACTCATGGGAAGCCATGGTGTCAAGGGCTTTATCAAGGCCCGGCCCACGACCCATGACCCGGAGCGGCACAAGCTGTTGAAGGCCGTGGTGGTGGAAAAGGTGAACGGGCAGTTCGTGGAACTGGAAGTGGAAGAGTCCAAGCTGGCGGGGGCGCTCTGGCACCTGAAGTTCAAGGGTTTCGACACTCCGGAATCCTTGCGGCCCCTGGTGAACGGGAGCCTGATGGTAAGCCCCGACGAGCGGATTCCCGCCCCTGAAGGGGAATTCTACCTGGACGACCTGGCAGGCTTTGCGGTAAAACTCACGGACGGACGCACCGTAGGCGAAGTGCTGGAGGTGCAGGAACTGCCCACTGTAGACGCCTTCCTCATCAAGTTTGCCGAAGAAGCCCAGGGGGAGTTTTCCAAGAAGCCCATCCTTGCCCCCTGGATTGAGGACTGCGTGTCAGAAATTGACGAAGAAAACCGGGCCATCGTCTGCGACGGCGACTACCTGCGGGCGCTGTGCCCCGAGGAGCGCTCATGAGAATCGACTGCATCACCATATTCCCCGAGATGTTTGCCCCCATGAAGCAATCCATCATGGGCCGCGCCCAGAGCAAGGGAATCCTGCAGTTCAACACCGTGTTTTTGCGGGACTTTGCCGTGAACGACTACGGCCAGGTGGACGACGTGCCCTACGGTGGCGAACCGGGGATGGTGCTCAGACCTGAACCCCTGGCTCAGGCTATCCGTAGCACGGGCGTCAAGGAAGACGGCGGCAAGGTCATCTACATGACCGCAGACGGTATCCCCCTCACCCACCAGATTGCCGCAGACCTTTCCAAGGAAGAACACCTGGTCATCGTGTGCGGGCACTACAAGGGAATCGACGACCGCATACGCCAGTCCGAGGTGGACATGGAAATTTCCATCGGGGATTTCGTGGTGAGCGGAGGCGAACTGCCCGCCATGCTCCTGACCGACGCCGTGGTTCGGCTAAAAGACGGGGCCCTCGGGAACCGGGAATCCGGCGACACGGACTCCTTTGCCCAGGGGCTACTGGGTTGGCCGGTCTATACCCGCCCCGAGGTTTTCGAGGGCAAAAAGGTACCCGAAGTGCTGCTTTCGGGTCACCACAAGAACATTTCTGAATGGCGGAAGCAGGAATCCTTGAAAAGAACCGAGGAAAGACGCCCCGACATCCTTGAAAAATTCAAATTAAATGCTAAATTTGGCGACAAATAATTAAGAGGTACACATTATGTCCCTGAACATCGAAGCTATCCATAACGAAAACGTAAAGGCCGAAGCCCCCAGCTTCCGCGCCGGTGACACCGTCACTGTGAACGTAAAGGTTATCGAAGGAACCAAGGAACGCATCCAGCCTTTCAAGGGCGTTGTGATCCAGCAGAAGAACTCCGGCATTTCCAAGACCCTCACGGTCCGCAAGATGTCCGGCGCCGTCGCCGTGGAACGCATTTTCCCGGTGAACTCCCCCCGTATCGAATCCATCGTCTTGGATCGTGCCGGTAAGGTCCGCCAGTCTCGCATCTACTACATGCGTAACCTCCGCGGTAAGGCCGCCCGTATCGACGAACGCGAGGCCTAATTAGGCTTTCGGGGGTGATTTCCCGATGAACGGGAATTCCCGACAACAAGTTATCCCGCCCACGCACTCAAGCGTGAAGGCGGGTTTTGTTGTATATTCCCACGACGACCAGGAGCGAAAAATCATCATCCTGGACAAGGGCGAACTTGCGGCAGTGGACAATTCCCTGACTCCCCGCAAGGTGCACTTTACCATGCAGCCCGGCGACCTGGTGGGGGTAGCCGCCCTGTTGGAGCGGGAACCTTTCCGCTACGACCTGGAGGCCACCCGGGATTCCGAAATCACCGTAGTGAGCGAAGACTGCATGGAGTCCGAACTCAAGAGCATTCCCCTGTGGCTTTTGGCCGTTATCCGCGAGCTTTCGGCCAGAAACCGCCAACGGAAAGAAGCCCTCCGCCGTAGCCGGGCCGCTAATTCCCTCGTGAGCCTCTCCGAATTCTGCAGGCACCTGAAAAAGGGCGAGCCCTACCCGCTAGAAAGCCTTGTGCAGGAATTTTGCTGGCAGACCAAGGCCTGCGCCCCCGAAGTCAAGGAAGACCTGAAGGCACTCAGCCGCCGCAAGTTCGTGGAGATTGCCGGGATGGACCCCGTGGTGACGGTCACCCAGCCCGAACTTTTAGAACTGTTCGTGGACTACCTGGAATCCGAAGCGCAAGAAAAACCCTGGCCGCCTCTGCAGCTCACGCTGAACCAGAAGAAGGCCCTTGTTAGGTTGTCTATAACCGAAAGTGACTTGTCCCAAGACCCTCCGGCATGGCTCGCCTTTTTCCAGAAGAACAACATCGCCCTCACCGCCGCCGACTGGATAAAGATGCAGGGCCTCGGCTGGTTCATAAACTCCAAGGGCGACCTTTTCGCCCCGGATTCCAAGAAAATTGAATATTTTCTACTGGCGCTGCGCTACGAAATCAACCTGAGGGGGGTGCTGTAATGAAACTCTCCGCCGGTGATTTCCTGTGCCTGGAAGGGGACTTCGCCAGTTCCCTCTACATCGTCATTTCGGGCACTCTTTCAGGGACAGGCAGCGCCCACACGGCCGCGAACCCAAGGCTGTTCGAGCCGGGCGACATCATAGACGTGTTCAGCCTGCTGGAACACGCCCCCAGGGAATACACCCTGAAGGCCGAAGAAGACTGCGAAATCCAGGTGGTGGAACACGAACAACTTAAGGCCATCCTGGACGAAAAGCCCTCGTGGCTCCGGTCCATCATCGAATTTCTGATCCGCCGGAACCACATCGGCGAAGAAAACGCCCGCAAGAGCAACCTGGTGCAGGCCCTGCCTTCGTTACTTTACCTGCTCTCTGGCATTCTGAAGGAACAGGGCGGCAACACCGCTCCCATGGCAACTGTTTCTGCACGGGCCGCCCGCATGAACGGCACCCGCCCCGAAGAATGCCACAAGCTGTTCAAGGTCCTCCAGGAACTGGGCGTCCTCAAGATTCAAGAAAATTCGCTGCAGGTGCAGTCCCCGGAACTGGTGCACCTGCTTTACGAGACGCTGCGCTACCGCGCCCTGGAACAAAAGATCAGCCCCAACATCCTTTCCATGACCGACCAGATGGTGCTAACGGTATTTATCAGGCTTTCGCAGCGGAGCAAGGACCCGCTTAGAAACGGGCTCAGCGCCATCTCTACGGCAGACCTAAAAAAGGAATCCAAGAAATCCATGCACGGCATGACCCTCACCACCCGCACCATCGGCGCCCTGGTGGAAAAGGGCATACTGACGCCCTCTACCTCCCTGGACTTTCACCAGCCCCTGGACCAGGCGGAATTCTTTTTCGGGGATTTCGACCGGATTATGGACCTGCTGGAACTGAACCGGATTTTCCCGCTGCTGGACAAGAAGCTGGTGGAGTAGCCTCTGTGATTTTAGGCACAATGTATCACGCGTCACAATCCGACTTAGGTGAAATAATCTATATATGTCATTGGGTGAAAAATACAAAAACCTTACAAAAGGAGAAATTATGAAAAAACTACTCTGGACGTCGGCGATGGCCCTCACGGCTGCCGCCTGTATGACCGCCTGCGACGACAGTAGCAGCGGCGCCAGCAACAGTATCCCCGAATTCAAGACCGAAGCCGCCCTCCCCGACACTTGCGAGATGGAAGTGGCCAAGGCCGGCGACACCTATTTCGCCTGCTTCGAGAACAAGTGGATCGAGGTTACCGACTCCGCCACCGTGGAACAGCTCAAGGAAGGTCTTGATGAAGACGAGATTAAGGCCAAGCTCGAAGAACTGGAAGACCTGCTGAAGCCCGCCACCCCGGCCAAGCCCAAGTCCTCCAGCAGCAAGAAGACGGACGAAGACGTAGACTCCAGCGACAGCGATGAACCCGAAAGCTCCGCCAGCGAAGAAGAATGCACCGGCCGCCGCTGCGGCAGCGACGGCAAATCCAGCAGTTCCAAGAAGCCCAGCGGCGGAAGCGGTTCCGGTGAGGGTGGCGAAGGCGGCAGTTCGCCTTCTAGTTCTCCATCTAGTTCGCCTTCTAGCGCCACCAGCGGTCCTAGCGAAGCGGACCTTGAAAAGCTGGGCACTTGCGACGCCACCCTCAAGGACACCGTCAAGTGGACAGGGGAATTCACCAGTACGGGCTCCTTGACACCGGACGAAACTAAAGCAGGCAAGTACTATGCCTGTGACGGGTCCAAGTGGGCCGAGGTGACAAAGCTCCACTACGCCTTCGGCGCCACCTGTGAAGCTTTCAAGAACACCATACAGAAGATCTACGACGCTAATTTTATAAATAACCCTGACAATTGGACAGACCCCTTCACAGGGAAAGCCTTCAACTCCGACCTGAACGTTCTTACGGATGGCAACGGAACAGTCCTTAGCAGTGGTGGGAAAATGCTAGGTCAACTAGTTCCTGAGTGGAACGGGAAAACCGAAATTTACACATACAACGGAGTTATATATAGCTCTCCTCTTTGCAAGAATGATGAGTACACCGTAGCACCTGTCGGCGCTTCCCCCATGAGAAGGCTCTGCACAAAAGATAATGTCGGTGACAGGGGTCGTGCATTTAAACAAGGTTCAACGGTGTATGGCGACAACTATTGGGTCTGCTACGAAAAGGGCGACGGCACCTACGAGTGGGGACAAGGATTCGTAGATCCCCGCACCAAAACCGGCGTTGTCGGTGATCCCCTCAGATTTGGAACCATCTACCGTCAGGTCACCATCGGCGAACAGACCTGGATGGCCGAGAACATGAACTACGAAACGACGGAAGGAAGCTATTGCTATAACAACGAAGCTGAAAACTGCGAAAAACATGGAAGACTTTATACTTGGGAACAGGCTTCGAATAACGCTTGCCCCACTGGTTGGCATTTGCCGTCAAAGAACGAATTTGAAGTGCTGATTGCTTCTGCTGACGGCGCTACAGTGTTTGACGAAGATAATACAGCAGGAGCAAAGCTAAAAGCCTCTTACGGTTGGCCCACAGGAAAGAACGGCACCGATGATTACGGGTTTTCGACATTGCCTGGTGGAATGTACTACACCCAAGGAAGCAACGGCTTCAAATTTGATGACTCGGCGATGTTCTGGAGTGCAACAGAAGGTTCTGACGTTTACGAGTATTATTCCATGTCCATAAAAGAAGACGCAGCTCTTTTAATAAGCTATTTAAATTGGAGAGCTCATTCAGTCCGCTGCGTCAAGGACTAAGAGCAGATTAAGCTAGATGCCGCATCTAGTGCGGTACGACAGCACAAGACCCGCAGACCCCTGCGGGTTTTTCTATATTTCGTGGCAAATTAACAGGGGGAGTCCACCCCCAAAAGGAGAAAATCATGAAAAAACTACTCTGGACGTCGGCGATGGCCCTCACGGCTGCCGCCTGCATGACCGCCTGCGACGACAGCAGCAGCGGTGCCAGCAACAGCATCCCCGAATTCAAGACCGAGGCCGCCCTCCCCGACACCTGCGAGATGGAAGTGGCCAAGGCTGGCGATACCTATTTCGCCTGCTTCGAGAACAAGTGGATCGAAGTCACCGACTCCGCCACCGTGGAACAGTTCAAGGAAGGCCTGGACGAAGACGAAGTCAAGGCCAAGCTCGAAGAACTGGAAGACCTGCTGAAGCCCGCCACCCCGGCCAAGCCCAAATCCTCCAGCAGCAAGAATACGGACGAAGACGTGGAGTCTAGCGACAGCGAAGAGCCCGAAAGTTCCTCCAGCGAAGAATGCACGGGACGCCGTTGCAAAACCGGCAACTCCAGCAGCTCCAAAAAGAGCAGTGGCGGAAGCGGCTCCGGTAGCGGCGAAGGTGGCTCCGGTGAAGGCGGTGAAGGTGGCGACAGCTCGCCCTCCAGCACGGACTCCAGCGATGACAGTTCGCCCTCCAGCACGGACTCCAGCGGCGACAGTTCGCCCTCCAGCGCCGAAAGTAGCTCGCCCTCTAGTGCAAGCAGCTCCAGCCTCAAGCGCCACGTAAATTTCAGCGTTATTGACGACTATGTTACCTGGAGCGAAGACGGAACAAAGGCCACACTAAATGACGATATCAGTCTTACAACGCTTGAATCGATCTTTACAAAAGCCAATAAATTTGAAAATCTCAATATTACATCTAGAAGCCTTTTAACCACAGCTAACAAGGCTCTGGATAGGTGGGGATCATTCTTGGTTCCTGACGTGGGATACTTCCTTACAGAGAAAACCGTATATGCAACTTCTGACTCCAATGTCTTCGTTCTGATGCTTACTGGTATGGAGAAAGGAGATGCCGTTTACACGGATATCGCACCGCAAGGTAAATGTGGTACATCCGTTTACGCCAAGAGGACCAAGTTCTGCAGCAATGGCACAGCTTATCCCCTGTGCGATGGCAAAACGTACGACCCCACTAAGGTATTCTGCGACACCCGTGGAACAGGCACGCTCTATAAGCATGTCACCATTGGCGAACAGACCTGGATGGCCGAGAACCTGAACTACGCGACAGCGGAAGGAAGCTTCTGCTATAACGACGACCCCGACAATTGCACGGAGTATGGCCGTCTCTATGATTGGGATGTAGCAGTCAACACCACGTCCCCTGTTTGCCCGACTGGTTGGAAGGTTCCTTCTGCAAGTGACTTCAATACCTTATTGACTTATATCAAAAATGATTCGGGTAGTGATCTAACAAACTACATGCTTAGATCAACCACTGGTTGGAATAAATACGATGGTTCAGATGTTAATGGTAATAATCAATACGGCTTTAACTTAAAGCCCGCGGGTGACCGTATGAATGGAAAATATGAAAACCTGGGAAAAACAGCCTATCTTGTGGTCACGGATGGTACTTATACGTATTTTCTTTCAACCCAAGGTCGTAGTGACGCAAACATGTATACGTGGACAACTACCACTTTTGCTCGCTCTGTCCGTTGCATCAAGGACACTGCTGGCGAAGACTAACACCTCGCAGCATTTCAACTAAACACAAGACCCGCAGGCCCCTGCGGGTTTTTCTTTTTCCTCGAGCATCGAAAACCCACATTCTACACTTCACATTCCACATTTCCCTAACCACTAACCACTAAATCCTAACCTCAAACGGATCCTCGCCTTCGCGAGGATGACAATCCTAGCCCCTACCCCCCCTATTTACTACATTTACAACATGACTCTGCAGACGCACATCCTAGTTCGGGCCGTGTGGCTTTTGGCCGTTATGACGGTTTTTGCAAGTGCCGGCGAGGTTACTCCCCCGCAGGGTGCCGTGCGCAACCTGACCGTAGGCGACTTTATGCCCCACCCGAACGTGGGCAAGGACTTTAACGAGACCTGGAGTTACCAGTTCGTGTTCGACAACGGCACCCGTGCCTTCGTGAACTACGCCCTGCTGCAGGTGCCGGCATCCGGGCAGAAGGTGACCTGCGACATGACCTTCTGGAATTTCAAGGGCAAGACCTATACGGTTGGCCGCCAGTATCCGCCAGAACGCCTGAAAGCCGACAAGAATTCGGGTACCATCGACATCAAGGGCGAATACAAGATGGAAAACAAGCCAGGCAAGGGCCACCGGGTGTACTTTACCGCCGACAAGGGCGGAAAATTCTTGCTGGACGTGACTTTTGAAAGCGCCGAGACGGGCAAGGTCATCGGCAACGGCGTGTGGAACGTGAGCAAGGAAAAGCTTGGCCAATACATCCACATTCCCTACGGTCGCGTGTCGGGCAAAATCGCATACAACAACGACACCCTTACCGTAAAGGGCTACGCCTACATGGACCAGATCTGGCAATCCGCACAGGCTACCGACATGGTCCGCCGGACCATCAACTTCAGCACCAACGCGCGAAACCCCATGTACGCCGGGCGTGTATCGCTAAGCACAAAGGGCGAGCTGATGGGATATGTCATCTACAACGGCCCCGAAGGGGCGAAGGTGGCCAGGCCCACAAGCCTCAAGGACGGCAGCAGCGATTACGACGGCAAAAGATTCCCGAAAGAAGCTCTTGAAATCCAGTGGACAGATGGCGTCCCTGCCCTCACCTTCGCCGTGAACAAGACTTACCAGAAGGCCTCCCTGCTGGACAAGATTGACAGCTGGGTGGCAAGGCAGGCCATGAAGCTTGCCGCCGGCGGCGAGATTCTCTTTTACAGGGGCCGTTCCGAAGGGCCCCAAGCCAAAAAAATCGACTGGGCCGTAACGGGGGTCAAGGACTGATGACCAAGTTTCGCCCCTGCATAGATTTGCACGACGGCCGCGTCAAACAGATTGTGGGAAGTTCCCTCAGCGACAGCGGCGCAGGCCTCAAGACCAATTTCGAGACGGACCGCTCCCCCGCCTGGTTTGCCGAGCTCTACAAGAAAGACGGCATCAGGGGCGGACACGTAATTATGCTGGGCAAAGGCAACACCGAAGCAGCAAAGGCCGCTTTGGCCGCCTACCCCGGCGGCCTGCAAGTAGGCGGGGGCATTACCGCCGACAACGCGAAGGAATACCTGGACGCAGGAGCAAGCCACGTGATCGTGACCAGCTGGATTTTCCCCGAGGGTCGCCTGGATCGGGAGCGTCTGGAACGCCTGTCCAAAACCGTGGGCAAGGAACACCTGGTGCTGGATTTGAGCTGCAAGCGAGTTGATAAGGGCTGGAAAATCGCCGTGAACCGCTGGCAGACCCTGATTGACATCGAGATTAATGCCGAGAACCTTGCAGACCTTTCGAACTACTGCGACGAGTTCCTGATTCATGCCGCCGATGTGGAAGGCAAGCAGCAAGGCATGGACGACGAACTTATCGTGTTCCTGTCGAAACACAGCCCCATCCCCTGCACCTACGCAGGAGGCGCGCGGGCCCTTGCCGACTTGGAACACTGCAAAGAAATTTCAAACGGAAAGATTGACCTTACCATCGGATCGGCGCTGGACCTTTTCGGTGGAACAGGAGTGAAATATGACGACTGCGTCAAGTTCAACAAAGCTTAGGCCGACCGACACGCTGGACAGCCGTCCTGAAATTTTCGGACGCAACGTCACCAGCACGTTCAGGAAGATGTTCAGCTTTAGGCACCAGCCCCCGGGAAACCTGCGGACCTGCATGATTCCTCCGGTGGTGTTTGGCACGTTGATTCTCAACCTGCCCATGCTCCTGAAACTCCGTTTCTACCTGAAAAAGGAGAGGCAGTCCCGCCCCGCCGACGACGTGCGCATCCTGTTCTACTCCGACAACCTGGACGAGACCAACGGAATCGCCAACAACCTCAGGAACGTGATCCCCTACATGCGGGCCCACGGCATGAAGGCATTCCTCGCCGGAAACGCCTTCAACACCCGCCCCTGCGGCGTGGTGGAAAACGGGTACTGCCTGCTGCTCCCCCGCATTTTCAGCATGGAACAGCTGGGGTACGCCAACAGCGAACTGGCCATCCCCAGAATTGGCCCGGTACTCAGGCTGCTCAAGCGCTACCCCGTTGACCTGATAGAATTCGAAACGCCGAGCCCCGGCGCCTGGCTGGTATGTTTCTGCGCCAAGGTGGCAGGAATCAAGGTGTTCAGCCACTACCGCACCGACGTGCCCACCTACACCAAGACCCTGGTGAAGGCGAAGTGGATGCACAAGTATGTGCTATGGCTCATGCAGATTTTCTACGGCATGACAAGGCCCGTGGTAAGCCCCTGCAAGGACTACGCAAAAATCCTTACCTCGCAGCTGAAGGTTCCCGAGAACAAGGTGCAGATTCTGCCCCGGGGGCTCCCCTTGGAAAAGTTCTCCCCCGACATGCGGGGCAAGGGCGTGTGGGAAAAGTACTCAACGCAGGTCGGGAACGCGCGCAAGGTCCGCTTCTCATTTATCGGTCGCATTTCCAAGGAAAAGAACCTGGAATTCTTGAACCGGGTGTGGAAAAAGTTTGCCACCCTGCATGATGATGTGGAACTCATGTATGTAGGCTACGGCTGGTATCTTGAAGAAATCAAGAAGTTCTACGAGGGCGACGACAGCGTGCACTTTGCAGGAGAGCAGGGCGGAGAGACTCTCGCAGGTCTTTACGCCGATTCCGACTTCTTCTTGTTCCCGAGCACTACCGACACCTTCGGAAACGTAGTGGTAGAGGCCATGTCCACAGGCACCCCTGCGCTGGTCAGCGACTACGGCGGACCTCACGACATCGTTATGGACGAGGCCGCAGGCCGAATCCTCCCCATCGACGAAGACGCCTGGCTGAACGCCCTGGAAGAATGCCGCACTCTGTTCTTGGAACAGCCCGAAGCATACAACAAGATGCGCGAGGTTGCCCACGAACGCAGCCTCAAGTACACCATGGAAAGTTCCACCAAGGCCCAGTTCGAATACTTCCGCAAGCTGAAAAAGGAAGCTTACGGGCTGTAGACTCGCAAGTATTCCAGGTTGGAACGCCTACGGGACTTTTTCCTTTCCGAAAAGCTACCAATTAATTTATTTTATCCAAGATACAAACGCCCTGGGAGCGCCTATGTCCAAACAAAAAGTTCTGTTCCTATTAACGGCCATCTTGTCGTTTTCCAGTGCTGCCTTTGGACAAGTAAACGAAGCAGATGTTACAGAGCAGCAACCGGCAATCGTTGAGCAGACTTCTGCAAGCGAGCCTGTTGTTGAACAGTCCACGATTGCCGCCGAACAGCCCGCTGCTGTTGAATCCCAGCCAGTTTATGTCGAGCAGACTCCTGTCGCCGCACAGCAACAGAACTCCGCCCAGGAAGCACCCGTGCAGCCTTACGTGGAACCGGCCCCCGCCTACGAACCTCCCCAGCAGATGTATGTGCAGGGCTACGGCAAGCCCCCCGAGGGATTCTACGGCTATTTTGGCTATGCTCCCCCTGCAGAGAATTCAAATGCCGGATGCTGCTGCAAAGAAGCCGACAGTACGGCAAAAAAAGAGGAGAAAAAGGACTACAAGAGTCTGCAAAGCTTTAACTTTTCCATTCTCATCCAGTCCGAAACTTACGGCCTAAAAAGCCCCGATTTCGACGTGGACGCCAGCCACTTTGGATTTGGCATCAACTGGAACCGTGTTCGCGTAGAAGAGAGCCTGTATTCCTCGGTGGTGGGCCTTGGCATCAGCTACATCATGAGCGAATGGGACGGTGGCGGAAAAAAGAACATCGAGTTCAACGGGCTTGACGCCAACTTCAAATTTGGCTTTGGCATATCTCCACTTATGGACCGTTTCATATTGGCCATCCACATGATTTTCGCCTTTGACTACAAGATGCAAAAGGCCGTGTTCAAAAAGAAGCTTGGCGACTTCCAGATGTTCCAAAACCTTGATATGCCCAACGAAATATCCAGAACCAACCTTGAATTGAAATATACAGCGCACAACCTGGATCTGGAACTTGGAGGCGACTTGGTCATAGGTTACCAATTCACCAAAAGCTTTGGCTTGCTGGCCGGAGTCGACATTACCACCAACATGATTGGCGTAGGCGCGTTGATGTCCAGCTCTGATGCCCCCGACGGACTTGAAGATAGCGCAAGAGCCATGGCGTCGTCTCAATATTCAAACTATTCTGACGAAATAAAAGAACTGGAGGCTTTTAGCGAAGGTGACGACATCAGGTTTTTCTTGTACAATACCACCGGTTTGAACATTGTGCCTCGCATAGGCATATTCTTCGCATTCTAAAGAATAGAGAGGTGCCAAATGAATACAACCAACCTAAAATTCTTTACGGGATGCGCAGCCGGTTTGGCTTTGCTGTGTTCGATTACGCTCTGCGGGTGCAGCGGTGCAGAAAACGACATTTCTGCCCTGGAATGTTTTGCCGGTAGTTGCGAGGGGGAAGACGAAGAAAACAACGACGACAAGGATCATGGAGATAACCACGAAAATAACCAAGACTTCAATGGCAACAATTCCAACAATGGACGGTATACGAACCACGAAGACTGCGACGACCACGGTCTTGTAGAAGATTTCAACTGTAACTCCTCTAGGGTTGGCAAGACACTGTTTGAAGAAAACTTCAACATGATATTTGTTTGCGAAGAGACGGTCAACGGAGCTACCTGGGAAATACACCCGGAGTTTTCCAATTGCAGCGATTACAAAGCAAACAATAGCGGGAAAGGATCGGGCGGAAGCAGCGATTCTAACGGGAACAGTTCTTCATCTGCAGGATCCTCTAATTCTCAATGTGGCAATCTTTGGTGCGGTCCAGACCACGACGAAAGAGTGAACACCGATTTTGACGATGGCTCCAAGACATCTGGCATATGGAATATTTTTGGCGATTACGAAATAGGCGGAACATCGGAAATCAGCCTGATGGAAGACAAAAAAATTTGTCCAGGGATCTGCGGAGATGTTCTCCTTGACAACTCCAGTTACAGCACGCCCTATGCCGGATTTTATTTTAATCTGGTCAATGAAAAACGCGACGGCGCGAACATTTCATCTTGGGGAGGAATCTGCATGACCAGTAAAATTCATATTGAAACAACCATAGAGCTTGTCCATCAGCAAGGAGACATAATTGCTCCGTTTGTCGTACATTTTGAGCCAACGGAAACTTCTGCAAACATCAGTTGGAATAATTTTGTCCAAGAACAAAAAGAAGGACTGATTTCCCTTGAACGGGACGAATTTTTATCCCAGGTCGCCGCCATCAAAATCTACTGGACATCTTCGCAGACACTTTCAATTCCTTTTGAGATAACGTCCATAGGAACCTACGGCAGCTGCCCATAATGGATGTTACAACTCTAAAAAAGTTACGGGATTGGTTCCGTAAAAACGCCGCAGAATTGCCCTGGCGGCCTGCTGATCTGGACGCACCGCGGGACCCATACGCCGTATGGATTAGCGAGACCATGCTGCAGCAGACCCAGGTTGCAACCGTGCGGGAGTATTTTATCCGCTGGATGAAACGGTTTCCCGATGTTGAAACACTAGCCAAGGCAAGTGAAGAAGAAGTATTCAAGTATTGGCAAGGGCTTGGGTATTACAGCAGGGCAAGGAACATTTTGAAGACGGCAAAGGCTGTCACCCTGGAGGAGCGAAGCTCCGATAGGGTCCATAAGAAGACTCTTCCGGTCACCCGCAGGGAACTGGAAGCACTGCCGGGAATCGGGGCTTACACCGCAGGGGCGATTTTAAGCCTCGCCTACCACCAGCGGGAAGCGATTTTGGATGGCAACCTGGTGCGGATTTTTTCGAGATTGAATGCGTTGGACTTTTTACCGACGGACAAGCTGGAAAAAAGGAGATGCCCGACTAAATCGGGCATGACAACCAATAAGCAAATCCAAAGTGCGTCGGAAATTTACTGGGATTACGCAAGGGATGTGGCGAACAGCCCCAAGGCCTACATGCACAACGAGGCCCTGATGGAACTGGGCCGCACCGTGTGCAAAGTCAAGAACCCCGACTGCGCCAATTGCCCGCTACAAAATGCCTGCCGGGCACATCTGGAAAACCGGAGCGACGAATTTCCGCCCAGCAAAAAGCACATGCAAAAAGACTGGCACGGCACGGTCTTGATTGTGGAAAGCGCCGATCATAAAATTCTAGCTATCCACGGCGGGCAAAAGTTCTTCAAGAACCAGTTTACCCTCCCCCACTTTGAAAGCCCGCGAAACGCCACCGCCGGGTTCCCCGCCCAGGCAGAACGGTACATCGATGCCGACAAGGTCCTGTCCGTCGAGAACATCGGCAAGTTCCGTCACAGCATCACCGTCTACAAGATGGAATGCGACGTGCTGTACATACGACTAAACGGCAAGGCCCCAGCGCCTGCGTCTTCTGAAATCAAGTGGGTCAGGCGCGAGTCGGCACGGGACTTTTTCGCCAGCAGTTTCTGTTTGAAGGCGCTAAAATTTGTGTAACCCTTTAATACGCCGTAGGGTAAGATTTTTCCTTGGATATTGCGCTATCTAAATCAACAAGTGGAAATTTCAGGACACCCTCCCAGTTGGCGAGGTACAGGGTGTCACCTACGGCAATCATGTCGTAGGTGCCGTCATTTGCGATACATTTCCAGTCATCGCACCAATTTCCATTTACGAGTCGCCATCCTTTTTCCTCGTTTCCGTATGGCGAGCCATAGTCACCCATATACACCGCTGGGAGAGATGGATCGTCTCCTGCGACAAGGAGATGATTTCCATCAGAAGCAAGGGTGTACCGCCTATAAGGAGTATTGTGAAAAGTTCTATAACCTCTATTAGGATCCGCCAAAGGATCGTTAGGGTCTATGGATTCATCATAAGTCGCAATAACGCTATCTATGGGAATCCATTGATCAAGAGCCTCGTCATATTCAAGGACATTGGTCGAAAATTTTTCACCTATCACATATAATTTTCCTTTATGTACTATGATATCCATTGCAGTGTCGTTAGTATCATTTGCAGGAACCCAGGTTGCCCAACTTGGATGGGGAATTCGAGCAAGCCTTTTCCAACTTCCATCATAACGCCAAACCCCGCGGGCCCCGCTAATGGCATACAATTTACCATTCAGTTCCACTCCCTTGTGAAATTGGAAGGGATATTCCTTGGACGAATCGTAATCATAAGTAATATCTACCCAGCCCGTATCGGTCTGCATTTTCATGAAAAGCACAATATTGTCGTCCCGCCTGTCCGCATTATCAGCATAGCCGGCAATGCAGACAACAGGCCTTCCCCTATATGTCGTAATTCCATAAATATCAAAGGCACCTTTAGGGTCAAACGGAAGCGTGTATAAATCAACCCAGGATTTCTTTTCAAAATCATATTTCAGCACTTTGCCGCTAAGCTGCGTTCCAGCATAGAGGCCGGTTGAATCTCCATAGATATACCGAATCCATTCGGAACTGGAAAGAGTATCCCATTGCGTAGAACCTATTTTTGAAGCAAATACCCTTGGAGTGGTTGTTATTTTTCCTGGTGAAGTATATTCGTTACTTGAATAATAGTCGTCCATCAGTACAAGCCATTCACCCACATTATAAATTTCGCGCAATCCTCCATACATTTTTGAATCATGCGGAATGGGCTTGAAATCATCCCATCTCCAGCCGAAGACTCTATCATCATTGTAATCATTCGGCCCTGTAGATGAACGGTCTGTGCAGGCTTCCAAAATAAATGCAGCAAGTATTGCTAATATCAACCTCACACTAGAACCTCCACACATACAAGGGTTGCAAAAGACTCGGAGTGTCATAGGACTTACACTCACTTACGGAAGGTATATTTCCATAAACGACATTCCCGTCCGAGTCCATCAGGGCAATACCGCAAACGGTCTTGTCAAACGCGCTCCAATCTTTCAGATGAACACCGACATTCCCTTCTATCACGGAATCTCCAGGATAAAGAATATACTCATTGAAGGACAAGTCTAGTTCCCATACGTTTTCTCCATTATTTCGAAGCGTAGGCCTAGAATAAGGCGTATACCAGTCATCTACGGGAATATAGAGTTCCTTGCCCTCCGGGACACGGAACCACAATTTGGCATGATAGTCCTTCAACGCGACGGAGCCAGTATTTTTCACGGTGACCTGGGGTTTGAACATATTGTTCTCCCAAGGAGCGACATCCGACCAGGAAATGATTCCCTTGGGTGCCGGAATCAGGCCGTCATCGGAACTCCTGAACGGTTCTGGTTCCTGCCCCCACAGAATCTGACCGTCAACTCCGTAAACGACAATTTTGGAATTCATCCTGGGAACACCGATGTTATAGTCGGCAGACCAATCATCCAAATAATTGAAGTCGCTCCAATCTCTTTCGTAGTAGAGTCGTATTTGCCAGCCGTCTAAACTGGGAGACACGGACATCGCGTTCAAGACGGAATCGCTTGCGTCAAGCACAAACCGCCATTGGTCGCCGCCCAAATTCTCTAGAGTCACAGGAATCTTGGGATAGTCAATCACAACTTTAGGGTTCCTTGCAGGGTCCGCCGTAAAGTAGTATGCCACCTTAAAACCTTCTATATTCTTGTCAGAAACGTTTGCAACAAGAAATCTTGGTCGGGATGTATTACTTTCATAATCGCCCCTCGCTTCTCGGTGCATTACAAAAACATTTTTCTTCGTTTCCCAAGATTTTGAAGAAGTTGGAGCAACCTGTGTATTTAAATCACTGACATTCCCTACACCAGGCATCACTGCGGGCAAAGACGCTCCTTCTTCCCCTATAATGGAGAGAGTGACATTGGAATTTATTCCCGACATCGTATAATCTTTGGAGAAGACTTTTCCCGAATAATTTATAAATTTCGCCGAAATACTTTGGCCAACCCTTTGTAACCGAGGATTAGTGGAAATATTCGCTTGAAGTATCATATCATGTTGTAAATTACCATCCTTGTCGGTGTAGTTTACATAGGAGCCAACGCCCGGCTCATATATGGCCTCTAACAAATTCGCTCCATCCGACACCCGTATGCCCTGCACTCCTTTACTCAAGAAAATCGGTGCAACATCGAAGTCTCCCGTCATGCCGACACTTCCATTATTCAAATAAATCATCTTCACACCGGCTTTTTCCGCGAGCAGGGAATCACAACATAAATCCAAGGCACAGGCAATATCCAATCCCTGACGGGTTGCGGGCACCGCTCCAGGAATACTTAAATGGGCAACAGGTTCATCGGGCGCCAAGGCGTCGTGAAGCAAGTAGGAACGGCTTTCTTCCAATTCAGGAATATCTTTATGTGATATGCCTAAACTTTTACTTTCATACTTTTGACTTTCAACTTCTACAATCAGGTCGCTATTCGTAAGCCAGGTTTCCCGAATGTCGTTCAATATGGTCAATAGGGTATCGTTTGGATCTATTTCTACGTCTATTGTTTTGCGGGTATAAGCCCTTGAAATTCTATCGGCCATAGTCTGTAGATACACATCCAATGCGACGCAGGCTTCCTGTTCATCTTTAGACACTTCGGGACACTTTATTTTTAAAGCCTCGTCGTACTGTTTCAGCATTTCTACAACCACCATGGAAACATCGCCTGAATATAACGGCAAGATAACCAGCCTCTTTCCATTGGGCAATCTTGGATAAGATTCTCCGTTTGACCCATAATTCAAATCTGTTATAAATTTATCCTTATTATATAAATAATCACCCAAGATTCTATTTTCAGTTGCCATGTTGCGATAATCATCCAAGGGGTCTAGTTCTATGGAATATGGAACATCAAAACTTCCCGGTCCAAGCGGGTCCATGTTGAGCCCTATTTTATAAGGTCCTAAAAAAGGTCCTACTGTATAAATATTATATTCGAATACAGATGCGGTAGCAACACCAGTAGCAGCGGCAGTAACTACAACAGCACCTGCAGCTCCAGCAGTGGCTGTCACTGTAGGCACACTTGAAGCAACAGGCACAGCTATGCCCAAAAAGCCCAATGCACCACCCACAACCCCTGCAGCCGCACCGGAAATCAAAGGAATCATCGGGCTAAGATAGTCCACCCCTATCTTAATATTCATCAACGGGTGGTTTGTGGGGTCTCCAGAAGCATAGTCGTTCAAGTCGTCAATCAACTTGCCCAAGCCCGGATATTCTGTTCTAATGTCTTCAGAACTCCTTGCAGCCGTAGCCGCCCCTAAATGTGGAGTATCGACAGTAACGAGTTTTCGTATGTGATTGGCAGGATTGCTACATGACGTATCTACACCTTCTGCCCGGAGTCCCCGTAACATTTCGCGGACGACAAGGCCGCCCTGACTGTGTGCAACAATGTCAACGACTAATTCAGGGCGTTTTCGCCATTCTAGATTTGAATCAGCATAAAAATCGTCCAACACTTCTATCAAGCGCTGATACAGCTTGCTAGACTGGGAATTATCTCCATTTGCCCCGTTCCAATGTGGTTTGGCATCTCTCCATTTACCGTTTTCAACATTTCCCGGAGCCTGAAAAAAATATATCCCGTTATGATTAATGCTTTTTTCTCCATTATCAATATTTAAGTATCTAGCTAAAATATCAGGTGCAGAACCATTATCGTATGATTTCACCAATCCATTTTGGAATTTTTCGTCACTCTTATTTACACCTTTTTCACCCTTATCAACCAAAGGTTCGACGCCCCAGGTTGTATAATCGTCATTCAATCCGTGAACAAATACAACGGGGCGGGACAACCTACTTGGACCCGGGATATACACCCAATGGGGGTAGGGAACATTCAAATTTTTCCAATATTCAATTAGCGCCGACCTATCAAAGACATCATAATTGTTAAATCGATACTCCCTAGTTTTATCGTAGAAAACACCTTTCTCATTCAAACAATCCAATGTTTTATCTTCAAAATCATGGACATGGGCTTTAAAACGTTTTAAAACATCATCGTCTTGAGCAATAGAGCCATCTATCTTTTTGGGATCACTAAAAAGATATTGAACACCCTCATAAGATAATTTATTCAAACATGTAACATTATAAGTTATTCGAACAATGCTAACAAGGGCGTAATAATGTCTTGTATCCAATATACCATCTTTGTGATCGTAATAGTATTTTACCTTTTCCTCTATTTTTACGACTTTTAAATTCGTCACCTCACTACATTTTTCATAAGGTAGATATGACTGGTCATAAGGTTCCAACCATTTTAGATAACTATCAAGATCCTCGGCTTCTTCAGGAAGATTTTTGTACATCTTTATCGCATTGTCGTAATCAACTTCAGCAGATACAATGGAAAAAGCCACAAAAGCAAATAAAAAGATTTTATTCATTTTCAGATTCTTTACAATATGTTCTTTCAGTGCAGTTAAGCAGAATTAGAGGTACGCCAAATATAGACAATTCTTCAAGAACCAGTTCACCCTCCCACACTTTGAAAGCCCGCGAAACGCCACCGCCGGCCTCCCCGCCCAGGCGGAACGCTACATCGATGCCGACAAGGTCCTGTCCGTCGAGAACATCGGCAAGTTCCGTCACAGCATTACCGTCCACAAGATGGAATGCGACGTGCTCTACATTTTGCTCAGTACAAAAGCCCCCAAGCGCACGGCACCAGACATTCGGTGAGTTACGTTAGAAAAGGCAAAAGAATTTTTCGCCAACAGCTTTAGTTTGAAAGCGCTAGAACGTCTTCTTCACCGTACAGACAAACCGTAGGTGGTTTTCGGCGCCGTTAGGCGTTTCCACCACTTCGTCGCCAATCACGTGAAGCAATGTTCCTGTCAGGTAAAGTCCCTGTTTGGGGAATTGCTGTTCGAAAGTGGCGTCCCAGAACCAGTCGCCCTTGATGACCATCGGGTCGCGGCTCCGCAAGTTCCATTGGGCGTCACTCCTGTAGCGCAAGGAATGGGAAATCCTGAAGCTCTTTCGCAAGAGCCAGTCCGCTGAGAACGACGCAAAATATTCCGCAGGAGTTACCTCGAAACGTTTTTCTTCGCCGTCGATCCGCTCGAAACCGCCCAGCGCCTTGAAAACGAACATTTCCTTGTACCAAATGCTCATCCAGAGTTCCCCGGTCACGCCCTTGATCCAATCGTTGATACGGCCTATGTCGCCATGGCGATAAACCATGATGTCGTCCACCACGTATTTCTCTACGTCGAAAGTTTCTGCACCGTATTCCGCCCAGAAACTCCCGCGACCACCCATTTCCAGATTGCCCACGGTATCCGTGAAGGCTGCATATCCCTGCACCAAGTCCATCCGGCCGTCCGCCGTCAAGGAGATGGTGTCGCCGTCAAAGAACTCCCTGGTATCTGCCATAGGGTTCAGGCGGGTTCCCGAAATGTTTTTCACGCCCAGGGTTATTCCCGATTTCGAGGGAACGGCAGGACTGAACTCTATGCTGTCCTGCACCAGCCAGTCCCTGTCGTTTACCGCGAAGGAAGCGCGGGCCGCAAAGCGGTTCCCTACCCTGAACTGCATTTCCATAAAGGGGAGCAGCACACGGTCATCTTCCAGGGAACTGTAAACCGTGCCGTCGTCATCGACTGCCCGGAAGGCCACTCCTGCGGAAAGATGCAAGAATCCCTTGCGGCAGGCATCCCCGCAGCCGTAGCGCAAGGAACCGTTCCATTCCTTACGGCTGCCCGTCTCCTTCTTTTTCTTGTTCTGATACTCGGCATCCTCGTAAACGACGGTAGCGGCCAACTTTCCATAGTCCAGGCGGGTTTCCACCCTCGGCTTGTAATGCACGGGAATCCAGCGGGAACTTTCGTAGAAGAGCCACAGGTATTCCTCCCCTGCCAGGGCGGACACGTTCAACTGGGAACCTGTATAACCTGCCCCCGCATACACGGAGCTGAACATGGGATAGTTCTCGCCGAAAAGGGCGAACTCGCTATCTACCATTTTTTTTCGATAAGAAAATGTCCTTGTAGAAAAATGGTCGTCCTGGAAACCCCGGGCCGTCACCCAGAATCCCTTGAAACTGGGGCTACGGAAACCACCTTCCAAAATAGGGGTCCTGTTCTTGGGTCTATCTTCGGTGGTGATAAAATCCTGGTAAATCAGGTCACCCAGTTCGTTTCCGGTCTTGAGCCAGACCAATGGCGGCAACACGTCCCAACTGGGCAAGACGGACAGGCGGCTGAACAACAGGCGCTGCCTGATTTTTGAAGGACTCCATAGTTCACTTTCGGAATGGAGTCCACCACTGCCGAGGGCACGGTCAAAATAGAAGGTGGGGCTACCGACCAGGAACGTTCCGTCGTCCCGTTGATCCACTTCCATGCCTTCCATTTCGGCATCGACGGCAGCAACGGTGGCAATAGCGCAGAACATAACCGCACTAGCAATTTTCATCAAAGTGGCTCTGCTTACAAAGGAGAACATTACCAAATCCTCCTTTCGACGTAGAGTCCAACGGACAGCATGTTGGAGCGCTCCGGCAGGGTCCATACCTGCTCCCAAAGCACGTTCAAGCCCGCACGGTAATTATTCAATGTGAAAACCGGCAAATTTAGGCGGGCAAACCAACCGAATTCTGTTTCGTTGTCCGTCAATGTCGCCCCAGGGTCATGACCAAAATCAAAGTCTTCCTTGTCGCCTTCATAATCGGCCCGGGTCCAATTGCAAAGAAACCCGGCTCCAAAAGCGATGGGCGAAATCAGGCGCCAACGGTAATCCAGCCCCAGTTTTCCGCTGGCCTCGTGAACGCCGTTAATGCGAGGAATTTTTCCGTGAGGTTCAAAATAGGCGTACTGGAAAAGAACGATTCCGTCAAAATCCTCCCAGTAGGTATAACGAATTCCCAGACCCGCATAAAAAGTATTGTTGACTGCGTCCACCAAGTCGCCAAAGGGGTATTTCTCACCACCTTCGATAGAAACGTAGAGGTTGGAAAAGGCCACGTCCTGAGTTTTTGTTGAATCGGGCAAGGGCTGAACATTTGACGAATCAGGCAAGGACTGTGCCAAGGCAAAACCGGCAACCGCAAGAACCAGGACTATGGTTTTCATCCAAACAAACATTCGCTACCCCTTTCGCCTCAGGGCCTGGGCAAAAAATCCGTCCAGGCGGGAATCCTCTGCACCGGGGTACACCGGCTCCCCCACCTTCTCGAATTCAGGATGTTCCTTGACAAAGCGGTTCACCACCTGGGTCGTTTCCATGGGGTCGGGGCTGCAGGTGGCATAGACCAGAATGCCACCCACCTTCAGCGCCTGCGACGCCGAGGCAAGCAACCTGGACTGCAGTTCCGCAAGTTCCTTCACGGACTCCGGCGTAATGCGGTATTTCGATTCCGGACGGCGGGCGATGACCCCCATATTGCTGCAAGGGACGTCCAGGAGGATGCGGTCAAATAGGTTTGAGGTCGCACCTTCGGTGCTTTGGGGTATGAGGTCGCTTCGCTTTGAGGATTCAGAGGCTAGCGCTTCTTGGACCCTATCGGAGCGTTGCTCCTCCAGGGTGACAGGCAATTGAGGCGAAAGCGCGTCGATGCATTCGAGATGCACGTTCACAAGGCCCAGACGGTCCAGCAAGTCCTGCATCTTTTCTACGCGGAACTCCGAAACATCACTGGCCAGAATATCCAAAGTCGGTTCCATCTCGGCCATCAGCGCGGACTTTCCTCCGGGGGCGGCACAGGCGTCCCAGACTTTTTGGCCGGGTTTCAGGTCCAGCAGTTTCACCACCTCATAGGCGGCAGGATTCTGCAGGCTGAATTCGCCGTTAGCAAAAGATTCCAATTCCAGAATGGACTTGAGTTTTGCACCTTCGGGAACCTGGATGTAACGGTCATAGAGGTATGAGGTCGCACCTTCGGCGCTTTGAGGCATGAGGTCGCTTCGCTTTGAGGATTCAGAGGCTAACGCTTCTTGGACCCTATCGGGGTTACACCCCTCCAGGGTGACAAATAGTTTTGTCACAAGACTCTCTACAGTCGTCTTCTGCAAGTTCACCCGGAGCCATTCGGAGGGGCGCTCCAGAGTAGCCTTCGCAAGGGCTTCGGCACGGTCCGCTCCGTAAATATCGAACCACCGGCGCACCAGACTTTCGGGAACGGAATTTTCCACGGAAACGCGACGCACCCGCTGGGGAGGAAGCTGCGGCAAGCCGGACCTGCGCGCGGCATGCAGCACGGCGTTCACGAGCCGCGCGGAACCTTCTTGAAGGTTCGCCGCCTTTGAAAGTTCCACGCTTGTCGAAACGGCGGCGTGGTCCGGCACCTCCATAAAGAACATCTGGAAAAATCCCATTTCGAGAATGGTGCAGACTTCCAGGGAGGGCTTCTTTTTGACCAGCGACTTGATGAAATACTGCAAGTACAGGTGCCTGCGGCACACGCCCAGGGCAAGTTCCATCGCAAAAGGCGAAAGCCCGCTTTCCTTGATAAAAGTCCCTTCCTTTTGCCACAACAAAAGGACCCGGTACGCGTCCATGCGCTCTATCAAGGAATCCTCTAGCAAAAGCAAAGTCCTTCGCGGTTCTGGATTCCCCACATAAAGTCGGCTACCGGCATGGGCTTCTTGCCTTCGGCCTGAATCTCGAGAACTTCTAGCAGGCCATCGCCCGTACCTACGTAAAAGCGGTTATCCTTGAATTCCACCGCACCGGGGGATAGTTTTGGGCCATTCTCCGGAGTATCCGTCTTGCGGAGATAAACCATGCGGCCACCCAGCTTTCCGTATCCGCCGGGCCAGGGGTTGAAGGCCCGGATCCTGTTGTGGATTACGGCAGCAGGCAGATTAAAATCAATCAGGCCTTCTTCCTTTTTCAGTTTCGGAGCGCCGCTGGCCTGTGCGTGATCCTGCGTCAGGTCCTTCTCGCGACCTTCCAGCAACTGATGGATGGCATCGTCCAGGGCTTCACAGCCGGGGGCCACCATCTTTTCCAGCAGGCTCGCCGTGGTGTCCTGATGGTCAATGGCCACCGTACGCTGGGCGAGAATCGGGCCGTGGTCCATCTTCTCGTCCAGGCGGAAAACCGTCACGCCCGTTTCTTTAAGGCCGTCAGCAATGGCCCGCTGCACCGGGGCGGCACCGCGGTACTTGGGCAAAAGACTTCCGTGAACGTTCACGGCGCCGAACTTCGCTACGGCCAAAATGTTCTTCGGCAAAATCGAGTAGGCCACCACCACGAAAAGGTCCGCACCGTAAGCCCGCAGGGCGTCCTCGAATTCGGGGGCCTTCAGGTCGGTGGGTTGCAGCACAGGGAGCCCGAATTCGAGGGCTAGTTGTTTCACTGGCGGCGGCGTTAGCACGCGCCCACGCCCTGCCGGCCGGTCCGGCTGTGTCACCACAGCCACCACGTCCGCAAAATCACATTCCTTGAGATGCTTCAAAAAACAGGCCGCAAATTCCGGCGTTCCCATAAATACGACTTTCATGGGGTTAAATGTAAAAATTCAAGTTTTTTTCTTCTTCAACCCCAAAAAAGAATGGGATTGTTTTCGACAAAAAACATACCAAATCGAAAAAAACGCTTGGCTGTCATTTCACAAACAAATTAATTTCCAGCCAATCAAACAGATGTTTTCTGACTTTTATCCGCCGAATTTTAAACAATCAAGTCTAAAACGCCTCAATTTTGGCACAAAAACTCTTTTTTTTCGTCCAGAATTTATATTTACAACGAATAAAAGGAGTTTTTATGGATTGGAATGATTTTACCACGCTGACCCGCGACCAGATGCTGCCCATTTGGGATTTTTACTGCAGTGACCCCTTCTCGGTGCTGGGCATCCACCCGCTGGAAACCGACAAGGGTATCAAGACGGTCATCCGCACCTACCAGCCCCAGGCGTCCTTTGTGCGGGGCGAGTCCTGCGACGGCGAGGTGGAATTCGACTTCGTCAAGCTGGGCGACACCGGTTTTTACGAAGCCATCCTTGACATGGAATTCGAGCCCTTCTTCTACAACCTGATTATCAAGCAGGCCGACGGCAACGAATACACCCTCACCGACCCCTACGCCTTCCAGCCGGTGCTCTCCGAATTCGACCGGCACCTGATTTCGACCGGCACCCACTACGAACTCTACCGCAAGCTGGGCGCAAACCTGGTGGAACACCAGGGATTCAAGGGCGTGCAGTTCGCCGTCTGGGCCCCCAACGCCCGCGCCGTCTCCGTGGTAGGCAGTTTCAACAGCTGGGACGGACGCCGCCACCAGATGCGCATGCTGGGCAGCTCCGGCATCTGGGAAATCTTCATCCCGACCATCGGCGAAAACGAACTCTACCGCTTCGAAATCCACGGCGCCGACGGCAACCTCCACGTGAAGGTGGACCCGCTGGCAAAACTCTCCGAAGTGCGCCCGGCCACCGCCTCCATCACCACCCACCTGGACGGCTACGAATGGGGCGACGAACTCTACATGAAGACGCACTGGGCCACCAAGGTCTTCGGTTCGCCCATGAACATCTACGAGGTGCATGCCGGCTCCTGGAGGCGCGACCCGGCGAACCCCGACCGCTTCCTCAACTGGGACGAACTTTCCGAACGCCTCATCCCCTACCTCAAAGAGATGGGCTACACCCACGTGGAATTTTTGCCGCTGGCGGAACACCCGCTGGACGAATCCTGGGGCTACCAGGTGACGGGCTACTACTCCCCCACCAGCCGCTACGGCACGCCCGACCAGTTCCGCCACTTTGTGGACCTGTGCCACCAGAACGAAATCGGCGTGATTCTGGACTGGGTTCCGGCCCACTTCCCCAAAGACGCCCACGCGCTCGGCCGCTTTGACGGCACCGCCTGCTACGAGCACGCCGACCCCCGCCAAGGCGAGCACCCCCACTGGGGCACCTACATCTTCAACCTGGGCCGCAACGAGGTCAAGAACTTCCTCATCGCGAACGCCATGTACTGGCTCAAGGAATTCCACTGCGACGGCCTCCGCGTAGATGCAGTGGCCTCCATGCTCTACCTGGACTACGGCAAGGGCCCCGGCGAATGGGTGCCCAACAAGGACGGCGGCAACATCAACTACGACACCATCGAGTTCCTGAAGCACCTGAACAGCATCATGGGCCGCCTCACGCCTCACGCCATCCTCATCGCCGAAGAATCCACCAGCTTCCCCAGCATCACCCGCCCGCCGGAGCAGGGCGGCCTCGGCTTCCACTACAAGTGGAACATGGGCTGGATGAACGACTTCCTGAGTTACATCCAGCACGAGCCCATCCACCGCAAGTACCACCACAACCAGCTCACCTTCAGCATGGTGTACGCCTACAGCGAAAACTTCATCCAGGTGTTCAGCCACGACGAGGTGGTACACGGCAAGGGTTCAATGCTTGGCAAGATGCCCGGCGACAACTGGCAGAAGTTCGCGAACCTCCGCCTCACCTACGCCTTCCAGTACGCCCACCCGGGCAAGGTGCTGAACTTTATGGGCAACGAGTTCGGGCAGTTCCGGGAATGGAACGAGAAGCAGTCCCTGGACTGGCACCTGATTACCTGGGACAGCCACGGAAAACTGCTGCAGATGGTGAAGGTGCTGAACCACCTGTACAAGGAAAACTCGCCCTTCTGGGAAATCGACCACTACCACACCGGTTTCGAATGGATCTGGTGCGACGACGCCGACAACTCCATCGTTTCCTTTGTCCGCAAGGACGACCACGGGAATCAAATTCTCTGCGTGTTCAACTTCACGCCGGTGGTCCGCAACGACTACCGCCTGGGCGCCCCCACCCGCGGAGCCTGGAAAGAAATCTTCAACACCGATGCCGAAATGTTCGGCGGCTCCAACGTGGGTAACCTGGGCGAAGTCTGGACCCAGGACATCCCCTGGCAGAACCGCCAGTGGAGCCTCAACATCAAGCTCCCGCCCCTGGCCGCGGTGTTCTTTAGGCTGGAGAGATAGTAGGATTTAGGGGCTAGGATCTAGGATTTAGGGCTGCTGGACACAAGAGGTTCGGGGCGCGGGATGCATCATTCCGTTACTGAAAACTCATAACTGATTACTGATGACTAAAAGGGGAAAGCCTTCCCCTGGTTCGCACTTCGTTGCTCTCCACCCCTTCGTTCGTCGGGGGCGGCTCGTCTCTATCTATGGAGTATGGTATCTTGGATGGAGCCGTACTTCACCTGGACGCGGTCCCACAGGATGGCGTTCTTGATGGAGCAGTTCTTCAGCACGCAGCCATCGCCTACGGCCACGTTGGGCCCGATCTTGCAGTTCTCGATGACCACGTCTTTTCCGATATGGCAAGGACCTTCGACTGTGGTTCCCGGGAAAGAGGCATCCTTGGAGTTGTCGTTCCTGTTCAAAATGTCGGCATTGGTCGCCAGGAGCGTTTCAATCAGGCCGCAGTCCAGCCACTTCTTGACCGGAGCCGTATGGAACTTGCAGCCCTTCTGGAGCATCATTTCCAGGGCGTCGGTCAGCTGGAACTCGTCCTTGGTACGGACGTTGTTGTCCATCAGGTACTTCAGGGATTCCTTCAGGACCTTCACGTCCTTGATAAAGTAAATGCCCACAATGGCCTCGTCGGAGACGAACTCCTGGGGCTTTTCCACCAGTTTCTGGATAGAGCCGGTTCCGTCGGTCACGGCCACGCCAAAGCGGGAGGGATCCTTCACCTTGAAGGTGTACAGCACGTTTTCCGTCTCGTTCTTCAGAATAGACAGGTCCGCCTCGAACAGCGTATCGCCCAAGATGATCAGCATGGGCTCGTCGTCGTTCACGAAAGGCAGCGCCAGGGAGATAGCCTCGCCCAGGCCCTGGGGGTTCTCCTGACGGACGGTGCGGGTCTTGCCCCAGCATTCCCTATCCTTGAGGAAGGCGTCCATCTGGTCGGCCTTGTAGCCCGTAATAAAAATTGTCTCGGAGGGCTCCAGCGGGAGGGAGTCCTCTACAATCCAGTCTATAATCGTCTTGCCCGCGACGGGCAGCAAACACTTGGGGCGGTCTTCGGTATATGGACGGAGCCTCACTCCGCTACCGGCAACCGGCAGTACAATCTTCATAAAAAATCCTTGACACAAAAACTTTGCCGCGGTCAGCGGCAAAGGTGCATATAAGAAAAATATACATAAAAAAGGAGAAATAGACCTCACCCCAAGTTGAAAAAAAGACTAGGGAGGGCGGAGCCCTCCCTAAGACCCTCCCGGCACGCTCATATTTGCCATATCCTTGGGTTTGGGTTTTCCGGAAGGCAATTATGAGCGTGAGCGCATACGCAAGCGTATGCGAATAGGCGATAAAACACAAAAAAATGCCGAAATCTTGCGAATTTCGGCATTTCGTGGATGATGCAGGGGTCGAACCTGCGACCCGCTGATTAAGAGTCAGCTGCTCTACCAACTGAGCTAATCATCCATTGTCGCTTGGACGGGGTCAATTATAGAAAAGGGTAGTGCCGCTGTCAAGGGGATTTTTGAAAAAAAATTGAATATGAGGCCCCTTACGGAAAAGTCCCAGCCTTGCGACTGGGACTTTGTTTGGAGGTGTAGAAAACCAAACCCTACTTTATCATTATCCGTTGGGTCTTCACGGCGCTCCCGCTTGCCACCCGGACAATGTACACGCCCTTGTTCAGGTGCCTGAGGGATACCACGTGGTCTCCAGCGGGTAGCGCAGCCCATCAAAGACCAGGGCATCGCCCGCTTCAGTATAGTGGGCGTTATAGGAACTCTTGGGATCTTCATCCTCATAGCGGAACGCCTCGTGGTGCCCCACATTTCTTCCGTCAAATTCAGCGTAGATGACCTTGCACTGCAGCACGCCACTCTCGATCCCCACCATGCGACCAGGGATTCCCACCTTGAAGAGGATACCGTTCAGAGTGCTGTTTTCTTCGAGCATGCCCTCGTAAAAAGACTGTTTCTTGACTACAGGCTTTTCGATAAGCTGATAGGTAAAGCCGGTGTCCGTCTTGCTTACCAAGTGGACGGTTATGGGGTTGGGCGCATAGCGGAAACGCTGTACCCTGTTAGTAGAGTCTACGGAAACATAAAAGATTTCACCGACGCGGAGCTTGAATTCCACGCTATCCTGCATGGCGGCATAGACACGGCCTAGGTCTTCTTCGCCGTGGCTCACCTGGGCCTTGAGCCTTGTGAACAAGTGGAAGGGGCCTTCCCCTGCGCGGACCGTATCCCGAATGACACGGACATCTTTGACGAGAGCCTCAGAGCGGGCAATTTGGGCATTCAGGGAATCTATCTGGCTCTGCAAACCATTCCTTTCCATTTTTAGGCTCTGGGTGATCTCCTCTTCGTTACATGCCGAAAGGGAAAGGACCAACAAAAGGGATAACGCGGCTTGCCAAAACAACTTCATACCCGCAAAATAAAAAAATCCCGGCCCATGCAGGTCGGGATTTGTTTTCAAGGCTGTTGAATCTGTTTGGTTTGGTGAATTGGCGGATACAGAAAGCCTAGTTTCCTTCTATAACTTCAATATCACATTTTGGTTGTAACATGCCTAAACTATGAAAATAAACTAAAACGTTACCCATTTACCCTTTTCTGCGTAAATTTCTGTTTATAGTAAAAACAGGAATGCCGTTTTCCGATAAATTAATGGCATAAGCATTCCAATTTGGAATAGGAAAATCCCGAGTCGTAAGGCTCGGGATTTTTTCTCAAGAGAAGAACCCGTTCAGGAAGAATACATTTGAACAAAGACCTAGCTGAAGCAGCCATCTGTAGGGTCACAGTCTTCCCCGCCGAGACTAGCCTCCTGCAGTAAATTTCCCCTACAAAAGAGTTCCACCTCCTCCATCTCGGGCGTTACATAGTCCTTCTTCTGTGTCATTTCGATATTCATGAGTTTTTCTCCTATTTAATAATCTTTTTCTTGCCATAGTAGACACCGCGAGCGGTGGGCTTACCGTTAAGCTTGCGGCCCTTCAGGTCGTAGTCCTGCATCATCTTGAACTCGCCGGTGCGGGTATTGATGCCGCCGATAACCGTCTTGCTCTCCTCACCTGTGGCGCCACGGCTCACGACCACCACATCCATGTAATCGGGAAGCGGTTCGGCACTGACATAAGCATGGCCGGCAGACTTACCAGCGGAGTTGCCTTCATTGTATATCATGTAGGCCCTGAACGGATTAATCCAAGCACCCTTGCCAGCCTTTACAAACTGGCCTATACGCACATTATTCGCCTCCTTGGCAGAGAATCCATAGACACGGCCCAGGTCAGGATGCTTCTCATCCCAGACTATCTTGCTGAGTGTTCCACGGAATTCCCAGCCGTCATCACCCTGGACAACGGTATTGGCCCCCTCCGTCGGCTGGATTACCATGGAGTTGCCATGGAACACGAGGCTTCCTTCGCTACTCAGTTCCACCATGTAGGGCTTATAGGCACTGAGTTCACCGTTAACCTCTTCCATCTCGACCTGTTTCTTCCCGTTCTCATCGTAACCAATGCCAGTGAACGTCAGGACCTTCGATACCCCTTCAATAGCATTTCTGTTAATGCTGAAGGGCAGCGTGATGGTAGAATATCCACTGGCCGAGAAGGTGCGGTTGAAGACTACGGTATCGACGTCTATAGACGCCGGGATATTCACTACATCCCCATCCGTATAAGAACCCTCGATAGTGGCCGTCTTCTTCCCGTCAATGACGCTAACTGCAATGGCACCATAGTGGGCCGTAGAGTCGTAGGTCGCCGTATAGACCTGCTCCTGGGTCACTTGCGTAACCAGGGGGCTCCAGCCACTGAATTCGTAGGTGTATACTCCCGCAGGATCCCTAGTGGGATCATCCGGGACCTCGACCGTCGCGCCGTAGGTATAGAACGTGGCAGGCTTGAGCACCGTATTGTCGTAGTCTACGAATGCAACAGCATACATACGGTCAAACTCGTTGAACACAGCCTTGAGGGTCGTATTTCCCTCCAATTCTGCATCTTCGGCAATGGATTGTCCGTCAAGCGTTACCCAACGGGCGAATTCAAATGTCTTTGCATTCGTTGCAGTCTTGGTCGGTTCATCGGGAAGCATATCGTTTATCAAGGTTCCATAGTCCCTAGTCACCGTGGCAACAAGTGTGGTCCCGTCATCCATCACGAAGGTGATGCTGTACTTGTTCGGGACCACCGTGCACTGGGCCGTATAGGCCTTGTCTCCAGTCACAACCGCTTCACCCAAGATTACGGGGTTCCAGCCGGTAAAGAGGCAGGATTCTCCAGCAGTTGACCAGACAGCATCTCCAGCAGAAAGGTTGGGAGCGATTGTCTGGACCTGGGTTCCATAGGGATATGACGAAGTAGCGATTATTTCTTCTCCCTGATCATCCATGAAAGCAACTTCATAGGCGTTTACCGCCGCACTATAGGTCGCCGTATATACGGCATCCCCTGTCACGTCGGTTACGGCAGGTGTCCAGCCCGTAAAGTCATAGGAATACTGTGCCGTTGCAGGCTTGGTGGGGTCTTCCCCATAATCGGGAATTTCGCCGGCATCGTGGTAGTCATACCTCAACACGGAGCCATCGTCATCCTTCCAGGTAATGATAAACTTTTGGGTATAGGTGGCTCTGTAGGTCACATCTTCTGTAACGGTTGCAGGGTTCGGGGTCCATCCGGCAAACCTCCATCCACCATTGTCAGAAACGGTAGGAGCATCGATTTCGTCAAACGGGGTACCGTAATCATAAAGCGTAGCAGCCTTTAACACGGTCTCGTCATCGACATCCACAAAGGCGATGGAATACTGTTTCTTGGTTGCTCCAAAGGAGGCCACGTAGAACATGTCGCCCGTAACAACGGCATCCGTCACGGATGGGCTCCAACTGTTAAACGTATAGGTATATTCGTCGGTAGCATCCTTAGCGGGGTTCTCCGGCAAAATGTCCTGAACAGGAGTATCGTATTCTGCATTCGCAGTCGCATACTCCGTTTCCCCGTCGTCCATCAGGAAGGTGACTGTATAGGTACGGATCTCGGAGTCAAATTCGGCCTGATAAACCGCATTTGCCGTAACCTTCACAGGTTCCCAATACATGTCCAATAGGGAGGGGGTCCACCCGGTGAACGTGTAGGTAAACTGCGGGTCAGGAGCCCTCACAGGAGTAAGTCCAGGATCATACGTGTTGGAACCTTCTGCCCAACTCTTTTCCAAGAGGGTTTCTTCGCCATTCTTGAAAGTCACCGTATAGTACCGGGTTTCGGCAAGACCTATGCAACGGATGTTATCAATGGAAAGGGTTCCTGTTTCTGTGGACATCCTGTCTTCCGCTTCGACACGCCAGTCAAAGCCGTTCGCATATTGCATGGCTATTTCGATTGGCACTTCCTTGCCCCATTCTTGCCGCAGGGAGGCCAAGGGAATGGAAACGGTCTGCCATGTAGCGCTGGGATGGTCTACCGTGTAGGTATGGAAGCCCCATCCCATCTCGAGCAAGTTGTTGACATTTTCGCTCACTTTTATGCGGAACTTATGGGCGGAACCCTTGTAGTCATACTGGATGGCGCTGCACTGCGAAAGATTCAGATTGCCAAAGTCGTTGGTAGATATGGTAGCAAACGGATTATACGCATATTTACCCACGTCATAGGCATAGGTCAACTGGAGAACTTTTCCGCCGTTTCCTGGCACAACATCCAATTGCGCAGTCGTATTTCCTCCATTGTCGCCCCTATCAGATTCAGCCCAGTAATTTCCGACACTCCACAGCGGGAACATATCGCCATCCTCGAAGTCATCCACCAGTTCCGTGTTGGTGGTGGGGTCTTCCGGGTCATCCAGAGGAGAGATGGCTTCCAGCACGCATTCCACATCGTCGATGTAGAGGTAGTTCGGTTCAGGTTGTCCCGCAACCGTAAAACGAATGTCGGTAACATCGTCAAGGTTTTGACCCCCAAGCGAAACCATAGCCGTTTTCCACCCTGTCCTTGACGAGAACCCGCCTACCCAGTTCGCATTATCGCCAGCCTGGTCATATAGGATAACTTCATGAGCGGCACCCTGAAAACGATACTTCAAGTTGTAACAGCCCGTCAAGTTGGGAACATGCACATCTAGGACCGCTGCGCCCTCCCCAGAATCACCATAGGGGTCCGTCGAAGTAATCCCCACCATACCTACCCCAAGGGCTCCCGAGTTGGCGGCAGAAGCCATTTCCATAACATAGCATCCATTACCATTATCGCAACTGGCGTCCCACTCATTACCGATGGAAGATTTTCCATACGCATAGAGGTATCCATAGGGCGATGTTCCATTACCGTCAAAGTCGGCAACCAGATAGGCCTCGTAAGAAACAACGGGTTCATCGTCTGTCACGCATCTCACGTCGTCAACATAGAAGCCTTCTCCATAGGCAGGGCCCACAACAGACCACTGGATTTCCACCACAGAACTCAAATCCAGGCCTGCAGCGGTAGCATCATCTACATCATACCTTACCGTTGTCCACACAGTCGCTTCGGGAAGCACGGACGTTTCCGAATAATTGGCTCCACCGGGGGCATTGTAGATTTTAAATTTATGGGGCAAGCCCTTGTACTTGTACTGAATGGTTGCACAGCCTTCCAAATCGGGCACATGAACGCCTATGTGGGCGTCCCCACCATCTCCGTCAGAGACAACGCCCCAAACTCCGGCGACTAGGCCACCCTGAGCATCATCATAAACGGTTTTCTTATATTCCCAGCATGTTTCATCCTTGCACCAGTCCGGTTGATGCCATTCATTACCAATAGTCCACACCCCTGTCTTGTTGACAAAGTCATACCCATCGTTACCGCTTTCATCATAAGTTGCACGACCATTACCGTCAAAGTCGTCAATCAAATACGCCATGGCCTGGGTGTTACCGTTAGGATCAACAGGAATAATCGGATTTCCGCACTTCACGTCGTCAATAAGGAGGCTGTCACCACTGGATGGACCAGTCACCTGCCACTGGATAGAAAACGGCGCGTCAAGGTCATCAGCACCTATGCCGGTCAGGTCAAAGGTCATTGTAGTCCAGCCTCCGCTACCTGAAACAGATTGCGAAACCTTGTCCCCAATCGTAAAACTATGGGCAAGCCCCCTAAACTTGTAAGAGAACTCCTCACAGCCCTTCAGGGTTTCTACATGGACGCCATAGCCGGCCCAGCCGTTGTTGCCAGTAACCACGCCCACGACGCCACCGACGTTAGAACCGTCAACGAAGAACGTGCTCTCGCCCCCGTTGCCGTTGGTCCAATCGCCCTTGTCACCACTTTCAAAGAAGTAGTGGTATTCATTAGCGCTGTTGTGTCCATCAAAGTCGTCAATCACGTAATCATGACTGATAACCTCGTCTTCATAGATATTGTCACCAAAGTCATCACCAGAATCGTCAAAATCGGGATCGTCAGCCGGAACAGCGGGCAGGTCCACATAGCTTGCGCACTGGGAATATGTCATAGCAGAAAGTCCGTTAAAGACATTGGCATTTACCCACTCACCACTGGCAGAATAGGTCCAGTTAGCAGGAGATGTGTTATCTACGTCGAAGTCGGCAAAGTACTCGCTATTTTCGGCCCCATCCTTGGTCATATTCCTGCCTGCGTTCCAGTTAGCCGATGAAAGTTTCTTCAAGTTCATCCAGGTTTGCCACTGGGGATTGTTCGCCATGCTGGGAGCACCATCGCCGCCATAACCCACAGTTCCCCATTCTGTCACAAACACGGAAAGTCCGGCCCCAAGCGCGCTGTTCACGTCGGCCGACATCGAATTAAAATCATGAGCGTCAGTGCCATCGTTCTTACCCGCATAGTAATGGAACGTATAGGCAATATTATCATAACCGGTAATCGCATTTCCAACGACCGCACCGGGATTTCCAGACCAACTGGGAGTTCCCACCACAATCAGGTTGTTGGAATAGCGGCGGATAATGGGAATCACCTCGTTGGCGTACGCCTTGATTTCTGGCCAAGTAATCATCGTGCAATTGGAACTGTTGCCATGGCCCTGACCCGCCTTGCATATGGGTTCATTGTAAATTTCAAAAATCACATTGGGATAAGAGCCCCATTTTTTCGCCTGAATCTTGAAGAATTCCTTGGCACGACCTACATTGTCCACCGCCGTGTGGGAGTGATAGTCGATAATCACGTAAATATCTTGCTCAATAGCCGCCTGGACCGTTTCGTCCAGCAAGTCCTGATAATATTCAGTCTTGCCATTAATAAAGTAATGTCCATTTCCCCAGCCCTGGTCGTCTACCGCCATGGCGGCTCGGATTACCTGGATGCCCTGCTGGCTTACCATTCCCGTAATGACATCATTTCTCCAAAAGCGGTTCTGGCTTTTTTCATTGCTCCAGAACAGGCTCATGCCCTTTACCTGGACTTCGTTGCCGCTGGTACTGTAGGCCGCACAGCTTCCGTAGATTCGGCCCTCGTTTTGAGCATTCTTGCCCGCCTGCAGCTGGCCGTACTGGCTCACGGGACCTACGCGTTTGGGTGTAAACTCCTGCGCAAATGCAGTAGAGAAGAAGCCAAGGGTCAGGGCGCCTAGGGCAAGGAGTTTGGGGAAGCGGAATTGTAGCATAGGGCCTCACTTTCGCTGATTGCAAAAAAGGAAATTTAAACGGTAAGTTAATTTATAAATATAATCTAAAACAAACTAAATGTATAATTTAGAACAAACTACGTTTCGTTTTTTTTGTAAATTTGTTTTTACACAATATGCTGTTAAGCCTTTTCCCATAATTTCGGCGGCCGACAATTCCAATTTGGAATAATCAATCTGCGGGTCCCGAATCATACGCAACGAAATCACCCCTATAAGAGGCTTCAATTATCGATTTTGTTTATCACTCCACTTCGTTCCACTCGGAATGCCCCCGAATAAGCCTTCATTTTTCTAGATTTGGCAACGCAAAAATCTATAGGGACCACCCTCAAAAAAGGAACGAATCATGGCAAACAAAGTCTATAACTTTAGCGCAGGGCCTTCTGTCCTGCCCGAACAAGCACTCAAGGAAGCCTCGGCTGCCTGCATCGATTACGCCAACAGCGGCATCAGTATCCTTTCCATGAGTCACCGTTCAAAGCCCATCGAAAGCATGTTCGAAGAAACCGAACAGTTCCTCCGCGACCTCATGGGCATTCCCGAGAACTACGACATCGTGTTCCTGGGCGGCGGATGCTCCCTGCTGTTCTGCATGCTCCCCATGAACTTCTTGGACCAGAATGCCACCGCCGACTACGCGCTGACCGGCGTGTGGGCCAACAAGGCCTGTAAAGAAGCCAAGCTGTTCGGTAACGTGAACGTGGCCTGCGACACCAAGTCCGAAACTTACAGCCGCATTGACAAGAACCTGAAGATGAGCGACAACGCCACCTACCTGCACATCACCGCCAACAACACCATCTACGGTACGGAATGGCACAACATCCCGAAGCCGAAGTCCGGGTTCCTCATGGCCGACGTGAGCTCCGACTTCCTCGCCCGTAAGATCAACGTGTCTGACTTCGGCGTTGTGTACGGCGGCGCCCAGAAGAACATCAGCTGCGCAGGCGTGACCGTGACCATCATCCGCAAGGACCTGCTGGGCAAGGTGAACCGCACAATCCCCACCATGCTGAACTTCCAGACCCACATCGACGCGAAGAACATGTTCAACACTCCGCCGGTATTTGCCGTGTACGTGATGAACCGCACCCTCAAGTGGCTCAAGGAATTCGGCGGCGTGGAAGCCATCGAAAAGGTGAACCGTTCCAAGGCCGCTCTCCTTTACAGCGCTCTCGACAACTCCAAGGTGTTCGTCGGTACCGCAGCCAAGGAAGACCGCTCCATCATGAACGTGCCCTTCGTGTTCAACAAGGATGTTGTGGCCGCCGACAAGGCCGATGATCTCGCCAAGGAATTCCTCGAATTCGCCAAGGCCCGCGGCCTGCAGCAGCTCAAGGGTCACCGCTCCGTGGGCGGCTTCCGCGCATCCATCTACAACGCGATGCCGGTGGAAGGCGTGCAGGCTCTCGTGGACTGCCTCGGCGACTTCGAGAAGAAAGTTCTTGGCTAAAGCCAAGAACTTGGACTTGAGCGACAGCGAAAGTCCAATGTTCAAGGGGTAATATAGATTAGGGAAGGCTTCCGCCCTCCCTAAAACCTACCTTACACAAAATAACCCGCTTAACTTTGAGTTTTGTTCTCTGGTTGGCGGGTTATTTTTGTGGGCATACGCCTTTGGCGTATGCGGATAAATTTATTCAGCATCAGTCTTTTTGCTGAACTTGTTCACTACGTCGGGAACAATGTCCATGACCTTGGACACCAGTGAGCTATCCTTGCTAATGGGCATTACGCGCACGTCGTCGCCCTTGATGACCAAGAACGCTACCGGTTCAACAGAAGCCCCACCGCCAGAGGCAGAGGTATCGCCCTTGCCGGCATGACCGCCAAAGCCGAAACCCACGGACACGCGGCTCACGGGAACCACCGTAGATTCGCCCGCCTGGATAGGTTTTCCGATGACTGTTTCCGCCTGGGTAATAAAGCGGAGTTTTTCCAAAAGAGTTTCTGCAAGTTTTTCAATAGCCATAGTTTTAATATAATAAAAACAGGTATGGGGTATGAGGTCGGTGCTTTGCACCTTTGAGCTATGAGCAAAAATAATCGCGCCAAAGGCGCCTAACTAACCTCAAAGCCTTGCTAAGCAAGGCGAGCCCATTCCTCAAAGGCACATCGTGCCGAGCTCACAACCGCTAATATCGTGCTTCGAAAATCCGGTCGCCTGCCACCAGGAACTTTTGGTTCAGGTCGGGCCAGTCCATGTAGCCCCAAACCACCACCACGCGTCCACCGGAGAGCTGGGTCGCCATCCCCCGGGCACCATCTCCAGCCGTGAAATAGCAGACATCTTCGTCCGGTTCGATATTCCGGGGAATCGCCCGCTTCAACTGCTTTACCCACTCCAGGTAGCGGGATTCCTCTACCAAGTCCCAACTGCGGGCCACGTTCCAGGCCAGATTGTCGTCGGAATAGCTCTGCTCCAGCACAGGGAAAAAGGACTTGACACCCAAGAAATTTTTGGTCTGGATGGTAGTCCTACCCGTCTCCCGATGTTCGAAGGGCAGACTCAGGAACTCCTGAGGGAAGCCGATGCGCACCCCCGGCACCGAACGGACGAAGTTTTCCAGGGTGCGCCGTTCGTAACGCCTGAAACTGTCATGCCGGAATACGAAAATCCGGTAGTCGGCGCGAATGCTCTGCTCCAGATATTTTCCGCGCAAAATGGAATGGGACCCCTGGAACCGCCCGCTGTTGGTGTAATAGTCCAACGCATAGACGTCGCCCTTAAATTCTAGCACGGAGACATTCAGCGTATCGCCCCACTGGGTTGCATAGCGCAAGTCCACCTCACGCACAAAGCCGTTCCCCTGCACCTTGGCGGAATCCACCGAAACACGCATAGGTTTACGGCCTTCGAACCGGAGCTTGGAATAATCCACCTTGACATGCTCTTCGGAGCAACCCCATAATGCAAACAAGGCTATTGCGAGAAAAAAACGGATCATGATTCTTTCACCCCGTAATCACAGAACTCGAAAATCGGGCAGTTGGCACAACTCGCCTGACACTCACGGCACATAAAGGATTCTTCCCCTTCTTCCAGGTAGAACTGAAGCGAATGAGCCACGGCATAGGGATTTTCTGGCAACAGGGCCACGCAAAAATCATTCAGCATTTTCTGCTTCTGCTCAGGCGAAAGGTCTGCAAAACCGCCTTCCCGGGCAGGCCCCATGATAGAGAGGAATCGTCTCGCCCCCATGGTCAAAGGCAGGTCCGGCCAACGGAAACGCTTGAGCCCTCGCCCCACCCCATAGCCAAGACCAGCGGGAGACTTTCCGCACAGGCGGTAAATGGCGGCACAGGCCTTAGGCCGCGCGCCACGCTTTCCCATAAAATAAATCTCTCCCAGGTCTCGCCACATCTCTTCGGGAGTGGAACTTGCAATCCAGTTTTTCAAGTCTCCATGCCGGCGGACAAAAAAGCCCACGCTCCAAAAGATTCCCGCCACGTTCTTGAACAAAGACCAGTCCCGGTTTCCAAGGGCGAACTCCACAACTGCCTCGATATCGCCACCCTTGGGCACAGGCAAAGTCCAGAGTTTGTCTCCGGGGAACTTGCGACAAAGCGCCACAAGCAGTGCGGCAATTTCGTCCATACGCAGGTCCTGATACAGGGCCGTTCCAAGCAGAGTCCAGGCGATTTTTTCGTCGTCTGTTTTTGCATGAGCCGACACCTGCAAAACCGGGTCGTCCAGATTGGCAAAGCGTTCTACAAACAGGCGAAGCGCCCTGCCAAGGACAGGTTCGTCTTGCAGAAATCGTTTTGCAGAGACCATAGGGGCGTCACCAACGATTCAGGCCTTAAAGCGCCTCGCCCATCTTGACGGCAGAGCCCAGCCTGGACTTGAACAGGTCCGGATGGCGTTCCCGGATCTTCTTGTCCACCACGAGAATAACGGTGCTGCCCATCTCGAAGCGTCCCAGCTCCCCGCCTTTTTCCACACGGATTTCTTTGGAGGGTTTCCAGTCGTAACGCTTGCAGTCCCTAGGGAGCTTGCCCGCATTTACCAGAAGCTCATCGGTGTAGGCCACACCGATACGGCCCACATTGGTAGCCCCGACCTTGACCACAAGCATCTCGGAGCCGTCGTCCAGGCGGATATGGCTGGTAAGGCGTTCGTTAATGCAGAACAGCCCTTCTACTCGCTCAACACTGCCCACATTTACCGGCCAGAGTGTCCCAGGGCAGTAACTGGCACCCACCACCGTTCCTGCAACAGGACTGTGAATGCGGTGGTAGTTGAAAGGCGCCAGATAAATCGTCGCAAAAGCACCGCCCTCAAACCGCTTGGCCATTTCGTCATCGCGGAGGAGGTCCTTCAACGTGTAAGTCTTGCCTTTCGCCTGAATCAGTTCCTGCTTTTCGTCGAATGTGGCCGTCTGGGAAAGCACACCATCTACTGGAGAAACAATTTCAGAGTCCGCAATCGGGCGGGCACCGGGTTTCAAGTGCCGGATAAACAGCTCTCCGATGTTGGCGTAATGCTCCAGCGGATATTCGGCCTCTTCCATGTTCAGCTTGTAATAGGCGGCAAAGGCATTGCGGGCCACCTTCGAAATCACAGGCAGACGGAGGCGGGTCAAGGCGCCGAATGCACGGCTAGCGGCATTCTTCGGCAAGAGTTTCATGAAAATGTAGAAGGGAGTGTTCATTTTAGGGGATCGGGGCTAGGATTTAGGGGTTAGGGGTTTGAGGTCGCTTCGCTTTGAGGAGTGAGGTCGGGCCTGCGGCCCTTTGGGGTATGAGATGCGAGTGGCTAGTGCCTCGCAACCCACAACTCACAACTCATTACTCACAACTCACGACTTAATGATTCTCTATACTTTTCAAATTCGTAGAAAACATCTTCCAGAGGCGGGGGGCGAAGGGTACGGCCCACTCCTTTTCGGGAGCTACGCGGCTGGTTGTCTCAGCGGTAAATTCAGAATACACCAAGAACACCAACTCTCCATAACGAGCGTCCCAAAGACTCCAGAGGATCTTCCAGGTGTAACCGCCACTGCTTCCCAGGTCCGGATCCATATACACGTCCAGCCGCACCGGCATAGAGACGTAACGCAGTTCGTACCGGCTGGCCAGTTCGTTCAGCAAGTTCCGCAGGGCCAGGGGCGGCTCGCGGACCAGCTTCTGCTCCACGCTATCCCGCTCCTGCCAGGGCGTAAAATCTTCCAGCTTTTTGCCGTCGGTAAATTCCGTCTGCAAAAGCAAAGCCGAAAGGCTGTCCATGTACAGGGTGTCCGATTCCGGCAGGCGCATGCCGGGCAGCAACAGCTCCCGACGCATCTTCGGGAAAGCCTTCACGAACAGGGAATCTTCGATACGGGCCAGGTCAAAGTCCAGGGCGTCTGCACTATAGCTGTGACACATGCGGCAAGTTTCCGGACGGCCAGCCGTCACCTTCAAGGTGGGCAACACGCCAACCACGGCTGTGGAATCCAAGCGACCGTAGGCGGCTTCGTTCCACTCCCGATAAAACTTTTCCTTTGAAATTTTCAGCTTGATTTCGCCCCGTTCCCCGCATTCGGTGCAAGGGGCATCGCCCATGCCAGAATCACCCGAAGCGCCGCCCTCGCCACCTCCATTCTCGGAGCCGGCGCAGGCCTGCAGAAGAAATGATAAGCAAAGCAGTAACAAACCAAGCCAAGACATCAATCTGGTACTCATACGATAAATATACTTTTTTACAAGGCCTTACAAAGTTAGGTGACACCCCTATTTTCATCGGTTCAATCACCTCGAAGGTCAAAAGCACACAGGGACTAGGACAACAAAAAGGCCCAGGCACAAGGCCTGGAGCCAAATTTCAACTATAGTTCCAACAATGCTGGAATCTTCATTGAACTCAATCGAGGGGTACTACAACTCCGATGTGGGGATGGTGTATTCCACAGCCTTGGCCTTGGTCACATCGGCAGTGCCATTGGTGTTGTAAGGAATCAGCTTGAAAGAAAGTTTGTCTCCTTCCTCTCCAAGATTAGTCAAGCGAACAGTCACCTTCGAATCAAGAGTGCTCAAGGTATAATAACTAGAATTGACAACCTCATAGGCACTCATTTTCTGAGTGACATTCTTGTACCACAAGGTATAACCGCTCACAGCGCCTTTAGGAGCAGTCCATGTCAAGACAACCCGAGTCTCGGGATAATCTTCATCGGCTGCAGCCTTCAATGTAACATTTTCAGGAACAGCGCCAGCTCCGGAGGCTCCGACTTTGAAATTCTTATCCACTTCTACAGAAGCACCTTCGGTAGAATAGGCATAGCCTTCAACATAGTAGGTGGAGGTCTTGCTCCAGAAGCCATCAATCAACTTGATGGTAATGGACTTCTTGTCGGAACCCAGGGACACGGACACCATCTGGTCGCGGCCGTTTCCATCTTCAACGCTCCACTTGCTGGTCTTCACAGAGTCCGCAACCAGTTCTGCGGAGAATGTCAGGGTGACAGAAGAGTTGGAATCAATCTTGTCCAAGTTGCTGGAAACAAGCACCAGCTGACCGGCCACCTTGCTCATGCTGATTAGAGGAATCTTAATGGCATCGCCAGCCCTGTAAGTAGAACCCCCGACAGTGGTTTCACCCACGACAGCATAATTCTTCTTGTCAAAGGAAGCCTGGCCCACCGAAATGTCGATTTCAACACCTTCAGGGAGGTTTTCGAACTTGTACTCGCCATTCTTGTCAGTCTTGGTAGAAAGTTCGGAAGGAACAAAGGAGGAAGGCAGGGAGGCATACACCGTCACTTCCTTGGCCGCGACCCTATTTCCCTTGTCATCCGTGTAGAGGACCGTGCCGCTGGCAGTCACGCCAGTCTTGTACATTTCCACCGGAACAATTTCGTCACCGACGCGGGCCACGTTGCCCTGTCCCTGTTCGTTCAAAGTCACCGCCGTAAGAATGGTGGCGTAACCTTCCTTGGAAATCTGGAAGGCGTGAGTGCCAAGCACCTGCTTTTCCCAGATAGATAGGCCAAGCTCGTCGGACTTCACGGATTCGTCGTCTACGACGGAATAGACGGTGGCACCCTCGATGGCGGAACCATCGTGGTTGTCCATCACTTTCAGGGTGATGGTCGCCTTGTCCTTGGCTTCGTCGTTAATGTTGACAACTTCGTCAGCACCGCAAGCAGCCAGGAAGGTGCCAGCGGCGAGCAAAGCGAAAGCGGATTTCAAATTCATAGAGAACTCCTTTGGTTTTTAGTTGCCTTAAAAATAATAAAAAATGCGCAAAACAAACCAAGACACAATATATTTTTTTCTAACAAAAGAAACAAATGCAATTAGGGAACGTTTAGAGAACACTTTCCAAGGAATTTTAGTCAGTGTAATTTTTTATTTACACAAAAGGCTGAATCTTAGCAGATAGAAATTCTCGATGAATCTGCTTATCCCCGTACTTATCTTCGGCCCCAATTTTCAGTTCTTCGTCCGTATAGCCACTGCTAATTTGTTGTAAAACAACCTTGTTGGCGGCTTCGTCATAGCAAAAATGAATTCGGAAGGTGCGGTAGGCAAGCACACCGTTTTTTTCAATTTCATTGATGGTCAGGCGGCGGCGCGAGCTGTCAAAAACATCTTTGGAGAAATTCCCGCGAGAAAGTTGCACTCGGGCAAAACTTTCCAAATCAAAGTCACTGTGTTCCGCAATCCAACGGGACTGGGCTGCAAATGTTTCGGACATTTCGACAGTCCACAAGTCGCCCTCCTGTTCCTCCACCCAGCCCGCCTTGGCATCGGGAAAGGCATCCGCCATAGGGATGTAGGGTTTGATGTCCAGCACCGGAGTACCATTCAGCAGGTCCGCTTCGTCCACATACAAAGTAAGTCCATCGACTTTCAGAAGTCGCACGCAACTAAGCCCGATGGGGTTCGGGCGGTAAGGACTGCGACTGGCGAATGTCCCTACGCGGTCCTTGCCCTTGGGCGGCACCGGCGGGCGCGTCGTCGGACGCCAGCCCTCGTTCTCGTGAAACTGGAATATGACCCAGATGCGTTCAAAGCCGTCCAGGTCACGGAGCGCCATCTCAAAGTTCTGCCCCGGCTTCAGTTCGATACGGCCCGGATGCCCCACAAAGAGCCTCCCCTGCCGAGGAGCGTCGTACTTGTAAACTGCATCACCGTAGAATGTGCCGATTGGGGTCACCTGCATAGAGGACAATATAGAATTTACCGTCCTTTTTTCTACATTTGTGCCCGATGAAAGACAAGGCAAAAAAACTGATTGAAAAGTACGAGGAACTGGAATCGGAACTGGGGAACCCAGAGGTTCTAGCCGACCAGGCCCGTTATAACAAGATCCACAAGCAGTACAAGGGTATCGAAAAGGCCGTGGCAAAGGCCAAGGAATACCTGCAGATGCTTAATGACCAAGAAGAATGGAAAGCGGCTCTTGGCGATTCCGACCCCGAAATGGTGGCCCTGGCCAAGTCCGAACTTTCGGACATCGAAAAGAAACTGCCCGGCGTCACCGACGAACTGCAGATTCTGATGGTCCCCAAGGACCCCTGGGACTACCGCAACGCCACTCTCGAAATCCGTGGCGGTACCGGCGGTGACGAGTCGGCCCTCTTTGCTGGCGACCTGTTCCGCATGTACCAAGGCTATTGCAGCCGCATGGGCTGGAAAATGACCATCCAGGACGCCAGCGAAGGTACCGTGGGCGGCTACAAGGAAATCCGGGTGTTCATCGAAGGCGACAGCGTCTATGGGACCTTGAAATTCGAAAGCGGCGTGCACCGCGTGCAGCGCGTGCCCGAAACCGAAGCCCAGGGACGCGTGCATACCTCTGCTGCGACGGTAGCTATTCTCCCCGAAGCCGAAGAAGTAGATGTAGAAATCCGCGAAGCGGACATCCACATGGACACCTACCGCTCTTCGGGTGCTGGCGGTCAGTACATCAACAAGACGGACTCCGCCGTCCGCCTCACCCACATTCCCACCGGCGTGGTGGTGAGCTGCCAGACGGAACGCAGCCAGTTGCAGAACAGACTTCACGCCATGGAAATGCTCCGTTCCAAGATTCTAGACGCCGTGATCGCGAAGAAGGAACAAGAAGAAGCGGCCAGCCGCAAGGCCCTGGTGGGTACCGGCGACCGCAGTGCCAAAATCCGCACCTACAATTTTCCGCAGAACCGCGTCACCGACCACCGCATTGGCCTCACGCTGTACAACCTGGACAAGGTCATCACCGGCGACCTGGACGAAATCATCAACGGACTCCAGATGGCCAACGCCCAAGAGAAACTGGGGAAGTTTAACGCGTAATGGAGATGCCCGGTCAAGCCGGGCATGACAATAAAATGCCGCAGATGACAGTGCTTGAAATCTTGAACCGCACCAAGGTATTCTTCGAAAAGAAGGGTGTGCCCGACCCGCTGCTGGACGCCCAGTACATCATCAGCCACGGTCTCAAGATGAAGAACCGTATGGACCTGTACCTGAATTTCGAGAAGCCCCTGACCCCTGCAGAACTGGATACTTTGCGCCCGCTGGTGGCCCGCCGTGGAAATCGGGAACCCTTACAGCACATTATCGGCGATACCAGTTTTCGCGGGTTTGTCATCAAGTGTGACCCTCGGGCCCTGATTCCACGCCCGGAGACCGAATCCCTGGTAGATATGGCGAAAGACGCCCTGAAAGGAATCGAGAATCCTTTTGTCGTGGAAATCGGGACTGGCACAGGGGCCATCGCCATCGCCTGCGCTAAAGAAATCGAAGGCGCAAAGGTTCTTGCCACCGACATTTCCGATGACGCCCTGGCCCTGGCCCGTGAAAACGCACAGGCCAACGGACTAGACGACACGCTCAACTTTGCCAAAGGCGACCTGCTGGACGCCGTTACACTCGAGGCAATCAAGAAGGCCACCGGCGATGTGTTCGGCGAAGCCTCCACAAAGATAGACTGCCTGATAGCGAACCTCCCCTACATCCCCGACGGAGAAAAGGGCAAGCTCCAGCCAGAGGTGGACAAGTTCGACCCGGCGCTGGCGCTGTACGGCGGGCCCGACGGACTTGACCTGGTGCGCAAGCTGCTTTCCCAGACCGAAGGCAAGATGAACACTGGCGCAAGCATTCTTCTGGAAATCGGTTCGGAACAGGCCGACGTCCTGAAAAACGAAGCCGCAAACTACCCCTGGCTGGAATTTACGGGCGCCCACAAGGATTATTGCGACAACATTCGTTTTGTAAGCTACAAGGCCAAATAGATTTTTGTTCTATCTTTCCAGGAAGTGTAGGGGTACATGAGAAAGATTTGGTATACAATTCTTTTTGCTATGGCGATATTTCTCGCCGGCGGTACTGCTTTTGCCCAGGACACCGTTTATGTGATTCAGGTGGTGACTCCTGCGCAGGCGGAGGCTCTGCAAGCCCAGGACAAACCCGACCAATCTGCAAAAGAAAAACGCCCCAAAAGGCGGAGCAGTTTCTACCTGAACGGCGGTTTAGGATTTGATTACTCCTACATCTATTACGACCACCGCTATTACGACGAACACACCCAGTATGACGGTACCGGGGCGGGTATCGCAGGGGAACTTTCGTTAGGCTTTCTCTTCAAGGAGCTTATCGCCGTCCATGGAATTTTCGACTTTTCCATAACCAACGGAGAGTACGATTTGGAAAACGGGATTCGGGAGCGGCCCGTACTCAACGGCGGATATTACCAGAAAAGCGGAAACGACAACGACGCCTTTGGTAACGACTTTGAAACAACAACCATCATGGGTGGCGCAGGAATCACGTTCTTCCCTTGGCTGCACAGCAAGCCAGATTCCTTTATGGGCGGGACATTCATCAATGCCGACCTACTGATGGGAATCATTTTACTGGACGACCCTTACTACTTTGACATTCGCGACAATAGCCAAAGCAAGGACTGGTTCGCCTTCGCCATGAATCTCGAAATCGGAAAGGACTGGAAGGTTTCGGAAAGGACCTACGTCGGGCTAGCCCTGAAATGGCAAATCCTTGCTATTGCTTCTGGCGATGACATGGAAGGCGAAGAAGACTACGAGGATTACTACCATCACAACCACGTGATGAATTCATTCCAGCTGCTGTTCCGCGTAAACCGTAAGTAATCACACCCCTACAGGGCAGCCGAGAGCGCCCAGCACATAGATTTCGCTTTCGCCGGCACGGTAAAAGGGCAAAAGCATATCGTCATCTACAAAACTGCTATCTACCCCGCCCAGCTGGAGCTGTTCGTTGATACGGCGCCGGAATATGGAAAAACCGGAATCCCAGGGGGATTTTTCAGGGAGTTCAACGGAGTGGGCTTTATTTTCACCACGATACTTACGATTCATACTGACCTCTTTTTTTTGGTCACCTCTAAAAATTCATTTTCAAAAATTTGGCTACAACACATCGTGCAGTTTCGTCACTCAAAGTGGCAAAGACCTCCAGTATTCGCCACTTTTCGTTCCTGCCTGCACTCGGTTTCGCTCAAATTTTCTTAACCAAAGCATTTTTTAGAGGTGCCCTTTAGAAAGACACACAAACAAGAAAGTGTCTTTCTGTGCAGGTAAATATAGAATCTGCAGTATGTCAAAAAGTGACATTTTGCGTATTTTTATTCAATCACCGTGGCAGTAACCTTGGCGTGACCCACCTTGTCAAGGCCGATATCCTTGCCGGCGGCCACACTCAAGTCTAAAATTCGACCGTCCACATAGGGCCCACGGTCATTGACCCGTACCACCACCGAAGCCCCCGTATCGTCCCGAACCACCTTCAGTTTTGTGCCGAAGGGCAGGGACTTGTGGGCACAAGTGTAATCGTTCTGGTTAAAAATTTCGCCGCTGGCAGTCTTTTTTCCATGGAATCCCGGGCCGTAATAGCTAGCTTCGCCTTGAAGTTTGGTTCCGATTTCCGCTTTTTCCTTAGAGGCGTAATGTTTTTCAGGAAAACGCACATAACCCTTTCGGGAAGCAATTTTCGCATTGGCAGCCGCACAGCCCGACAAAACAAATGCAAGTCCGACGCACAAAGCCCACAGCGACAGCCGTAACCGCACACCCAACTTACTCGAAGTCATACATGCTGTTGTAGGTGTTCTCAAGGATTTCATCTTCCTTGCTCTTGACCTCAGCCTTCTTTTCTTCGGGCTTCTTGTTAATTGACTCGTGATACTGGGCAGACATCTGGTCAATGTGTTCTATGCTCTGTTGAACACGCCTGCGAAGCCGTTCTATTTCGGAATCGGTAATGGCAAGCCTATGGTCCAGAACCTTGGCGGCGTATTTTCCCCAAGGGGTATCCCTGTGTTTTGAACGCAATTCATTCAAGACAACTCCGACACTGTCTCCTCGCTCCGGATCCATCTGGAAATACACGAACTTCATATAAAGGGCCTGAACACCCGATTCGGTATCGGGATAATCCCTGTACAAGCTGTCAAACGCGGTAAAGGCCGTAGCGTATGCCGAATCCACCTGTTCCATCTGGTCCAGCGGCACTTCCGACGCCACCGTCCATAGGCTTTCCGCCTGCAAATACCGTTCCTTTGCCTCGTCGTCACGGGTCTTGATGGTCACCCGCATACCCAGGTTCGCCTGAGCTTGCTTGGCATATTCCGTACCCGGATATTTTTCGATGATTTCCTTGTAAAGTTCTTCGGCGGTATCTTCGTCACCCTTGTACTCGTCGTAAATAAATGCCCGAGCATACGTGGCAAGCATCACCCGCGCGGAGTCATTGGAATTCTCAATGATACCCGTCAGCCTATTTACCGCACTATCCACTTGGTCAAGCTTAAATAAGAACAGTTCCGCTATCTGGAATTCCGTTCCAAAGAAATTTTCCACATTAGGAACAGAATCCTTCTTCAGCGAATCGTTCATATTTCGCATGGCAATCAAGCGCTTAAGCGCTTCGCTTAAAGTCCGACTTTTTTGTGCCCAATCACAGTAATTCAGGGAACTATAACTGCTGTCGTAATAAATAACGGCCTGCTCATAATTCAAGGTTTTCTGTTGCTCGTAATCACCCATATTGTAGTAGCTACGGGCCGCATACTGCGTTTTGGGATAATCCGAATTTACCTTGCGCAATATAATGAAGGCGTCGGGGTAGCGCTCCGCCATCAGGGTCACCTCCCCCAGGCGGACTAAGTACTCCGGCTGTTTCTGCTCGTAATCGGGATTCTTGAAAAGAGCCTTGTATTCGTCGGCGGCCTTCAGGTATTCTTTCTGGTTTACTAAGCACTCCGCCGCCTGCTCACCGGCAGTCTGCCGTTCCCGAACATTCAGTTCCTGAATTTCCTTGGCCGTATAGTGTTCCCTGGATTTTGCCCAATCTTCTTTCTTGAAATAAAGACCGGCCAGACGGAAATGGGCCTTACCCCGCATAAAGGGTGTTCCTGCCGTATCTGCAAGAACTGCTTCCAGAGCGGCAATGGCCTGATCCGGAAATTCCGACTGTTCGTCTAAAAGCGAAAGCAGGTTCAAGCCCTGAAAATAGTACGGGTGGTTCTTACTTGCAATCACCGGTTCCAGAGCAAAACGGCTGATATTGTATTCGTGATTGCGATAAAGGCAGTAGGCCCGTTGGTATTCAACAGCCCGCATGGAGTCGTAATCGGCAAAATACCGCTCGTACTCATCGTACTTGACTATGGCCTTTCCCCATTCTCCCTTGTGACGAAAAGACTCGCCTATCAAGAAAACCGCTTCGGCCGTACGCTTCTTGTTGTTGGGGAAGCGTTCCAAAACTCTGGAACCTTTCTCGATAATCTTGTCGTATTTCTGGCGTTCTTCAGCTCCAGGGCTAGACGCCGTTTCATCGGGAATGCTGTCTAGCCGAGCTTCCCGAAGTTCACCCGCCTCATCATACAAGCGTTCCGCATTGAACATGTGGTTCAAGTAAGCACAGCAGGTGCAGCCCTCGAGGAAAAGGGCGAGCAAGACTAATGCCATGTAGCGGAAGCGAAGCATAGGACTAAAGATACAAAAATAGACGAGAAGAAGGGGGAAAACTGGCTAGTTATCAGTCTAATGTCTCATTACCCGCAACTCAGAACTCACAACTCAGAACTCTTTCAGGTACGTGCTGTAGTCACAGAGTTTGAGGCCAGCCGGGAGAACGGACTTGTCGAAACGGACCATGCGGATTTCTTTAGGCGTCCCGACAAATCGAGCAAGAATTTCAAAATTATCTTGAGTTTCCCAGACCGCAGCATCAATCACCAGGTCTTCCCCGCAATCCGTCTCACCGGTACTGTTTCCGATACCAGAAATCCTTGAATTCTGTTTGAGGAACCTGGTGAAAACCTCTGGAGCAAGCCCCAAGTGATTAGACGTGTTGGAAGAATCGTAAACGACCACATGAACCTCACGAAAACGATTCAAGGAATCGAACACCACCGTATAGGTGTGCTTGTAGGGAGCGTCGTAGAAGGATTCCTGCCAAACATTTTTCTTCACAGGCCTAAAATTCTTGATGTCGTATTTCTTGAAAAACTCAGCAGGAGACGCACCGTAACGAACAAGGTAATGGCCGAGCATTGTGGAAAAATCGTGGGTTGATGAAGGAGCAACGGACTCTCGCAAGCTATCCACGGCCCGATTCAAGTCTGCCGCAAGTCCTGTCCCCTGTGTAGGGAGCGACGGACGAGTCACATTGCATTCCTGAATGCGCTGTTGGATATCCGGATACTCCGGATCCCTGTTCTGTATCTCGCGGAACTGCATACGGGCACGATCGTAGTCGCGACCTTTCAAATAAGCAAGCCCAAGAGCCTCTCGCAAAGGCATGTTTTCTGGATACTTTTCAACCAAGGGCTCAAGGATTTCCCGTGCCAGCTGGGAGCGGTCCATAGGAGAAATTTTACCACCACCTGCTCCAGGAACCGTCTTTTCGCCAACGGTAGAAAGGGCAAGTGCAGCCCCTTCGAAATCAGGCCTAAAGGCCAGAATTCGCTGGTAAATCTTTTCTGCATCATCGTAACGACCCTGGTACTCCCACAGGTACCCCCGCAAAAGCATAAGTTCCGCATCCAAGGGGTACTGAGTCAAGCCATAATCCAGTAGCGACGAACAGCTGTCCAGATTCCCCTGATCATGGAAAAGACGAGCTAAAAATTCATAACCTCGAGGTTCGTTCCCTGCCGAAAGGCTTATAGACGTACGAGCTTCTTCTATTGCCTGAGGCAAGCGATTGTTCTCCTTCAACAGGCGAGCAAACCACAAGCGAGCCTCCACTAGGGTTGGAGCCTGATCCACGGCAATCTTTGCCATTTCAAGGGCCACCGTCTTGTTGCCCGACTTATAGGTCTTGCGGCTTTCCAGATACTTAGAAAGACCAGACTCCGGATACTTGCCCTGCAACTTTCCAACCAGTAAATTCAACCGATTGCTTTCCAAATCAGTCAACGAATCCATTTCAAACAAAGTATTCGTTTCGTTCCACAGGGAAACCACCGATTCAGGATACAACAGCGACACTGCATTGAAAATTTCGTTTGCCTGGGCATAAGCCCCACTACGGAACAGTTCGGTCGCCCGGCGGATTTCACCTTGAGTCTGGATAGGGAGTGATGCCAGTTCCTCACGCATGTCGGGAGAATCGCCTTTCATAAATTCAGTACCGGCCTTGATTCCAAAAGGAACTTCCGGTACCGCCACCTTTGCAGGCGCCATATTCAAATAAAGCTGGTAACCGCCCAAGCCTAAAGCGGCCAGACAGCAAAGTATCAGGAATAAGTATGCCGCTTTCCGCGATGTCTCGGACGCTAAAGGCATTACAACTCCAGGAAGTCGGAGAGTTTTTCTTTGTGTTCCTTGCTTTTCTGCAAACGCCTAAGGGTCTTGTTCTTAATCTGGCGCACCCTTTCACGACTCAAACGCAAATCTTCACCGATATCCTTGAGAGTGGTGTCTTCCGTGGTATCCAGGCCATAGAACATCTTCAGGATTTCTTCTTCCCTACGAGGGAGCGAGGCCAAGGTTTCGTCAATCATCTTGCGACGCTCTTCTCGCTCCATTTCCTCTTCTTGCTTACCGTCGTTGCCAAGAACATCCATCAAGGTGCTGACAGAATCCGCACCGGAACTGCTGCCTGGATCATCACCGATAGGGGCATCCAGGGAGATGTCCACAATCTTTTCCATGACCTCGATGATGTCCTTTTCATTGGGCGCAAACTCTTCCATGGCCATGGTCTTGGCGTAATCGCCACCGTTCAGCATCAGAGCCCGTTTGAAACGATTCACCAAAGCGAGCTTGTTGGGCGGGATACGCACAGACCCCACCTGTTCAAAAAGGGCTTTCTGGATAGACTGGCGGATCCACCAAACGGCATAGGAAATGAACTTGACATCCTTGTTCATGTCAAAACGCTTGGCTGCCTTGTAAAGACCGATATTGCCTTCATTAATCAAATCCAGCAGGGCCAGTCCTCGCCCCTGGTACTTGCGGGCGACAGAGACCACAAAGCGAAGGTTACCCCGAATGAGCCGTTGGAGGGCCGATTTACGAATTTCCTCCGTTTCGCCGGTCCGGATAATCGTCAACAAGGCCTCTTCCTCTTGTTGAGAAAGAGTCGGGTAACGATTCAAGTCGCGAAAATAAAGTGATTCGTTAAACTCGCTCATGATTTTTCCAAAACATTCGGAGTAAATATTGTTTTTTAAGCGTTTTTCGTCAATTCCTTCAGTTTATCGTAGGGGTAAATTCCCGAACGGTGACCATCGCTAAAGGACAGGCCTGCGGCATAGCGTCCGATGGATTGAACCCTCTCCAGTTTAATATCGTCGGGAACAGTAGAATTGTCAAGCAATTTTTCACCGGTATGTTCATCTACGCACAGGGCACAGGGGCAAGCGAGACGAAGTTCCCTGGCAGAACATGCTCCTCGTGTTCCGTCGTTCCACTCAAAGCCTAGCTTACCATCTCTTGTCCTGAAAACTTTCTTGGGCTGGATCATACATCCTCCTCCGGAAGTTCGTCAAAGGCATAGTTGAAGTTCTTGAGTACGCCATCTCCGACCGACTTGAATACCGAAAGGGTACGCACAACGGCATCTGCCGCCTGCAAAAAGGCCTTCGCCGATTCCGAATTCGGGTAACGAAGCACCGCAGGTGTTCCTTCGTCTCCGCAGTCGGCAACCGCAGGTTCAAGAGGAATCTTTGCGATTAACGGCACACCCCAATTTTTGGCTATGCGTTCACCGCCGCCTTGACGGAAAATGTTGTGGTGCTTGCCGCACCCATCGCAGATAAAATAACTCATGTTCTCCACGACACCCACTACAGGCACGCCGACGGAATCAAACATGGCAAGTCCCTTGCGGCAGTCGGCAAGAGCCACCTCTTGCGGGGTGGTCACCACTACGGCCCCTGCCATAGGGCAGTTCTGGGTCAGCGTCAGCTGGATGTCTCCCGTTCCAGGAGGAAAATCCACCAGCAGGTAGTCGAGCTTGCCCCAGCGCACCCGGTTCAAGAAATGCTGGATCATCTGGCTTGCCATAGGGCCTCGCCAGATAGTGGCCTTCTCGGAACCGGCAAACATGCACATGGACACGATGGAAATGCCGCCCTTGGCTTCTACCGGGGCGATGGTATTGTCTTCGAAAACCTGGGGGTCCTTGTCGATACCGAACATGAGGCCCATGCTGGGGCCATAAATATCTGCGTCCAGAATCCCCACACGGGCGCCGGAGAGGCTCAGCGCCATGGCGAGATTCGCCGTCACCGTGGACTTGCCTACCCCGCCCTTGCCAGAGGCCACCCCTACAATGTGAGAAACTTCGCCAAGGAAAGAAACCTGGGGCTGTTCGGGAGCATCGCCTACGCGGCCGGCATTGGAGGTAAGGGTCACCTCTACTTCGGATGCGCCCAGACCCTTCGCAATGGAAATGCACTGATCCTTGAAACGGTCGCGGATGGGGCATGCCGGAGTCGTGAGCACCAGGTCAAAGGCAACCTTGGTCCCTTCGATTTTCAGATTCTGTACAAAGTTCAGCTCCACGATGTTCTTGTGCAGATCGGGATCCAGGACGGCCTTGAGGGCGCTTAGAATATTTTGTTCATTCAACTGCATATCTTTCATTTTTAAACGTCATTCAGAGCCCAGCAGGGGCGAAGAATCCAGTTCCGAATTAATCAAGCCTGGATGCTTCGTCGCTACACTCCTCAGCATGACTTGTATCATTTACACATCTAAGAAAATCTCGGCATGCGAAGAAGGTGGGTCATACAAGGCGGCCATTCCTCTTCGTAGTGGCTCACCAGAATAATAGTCGTTTCTTTAGAGAGCAAGTCCAGCAGGTGGAAGAACTTGTCCCGATAGCCCTTCTCCAGCCCCTGGGAGGGTTCATCCAGCAAAAGCACCTGGGGCGGGCGGATAGCGGCTCGGGCCATAAGAATCACCCGCTTGTCTATGGGCGAAAGCTTGCGGACATTTTCTTCGGGGTCTTCAAAGCCCAGGTAGGCAAGCCATTCCTTCGCCTTGGCCCGTTCTTCCCAGGTGGTGTTGTCCGCCTTGCAGAGGTTCGGCGTAAAGCCTGTGCAGAGCACCTCCAAGAGGCTCAGGTCTTCGCGGTACTGGAGCGCCAGTTCTGGAGAGAAGAACCCCAGTTTCGCCTTGTGGTCCCAGATGTTCAGGCCATGCCCCGGACGCTCGCCCAGGAGTGTAATGTCGTTTCCGTAAATCTGGGGGTGGTCCGCCGTCAAGAGCCCGAGCAGCGTACTTTTCCCTGCGCCGTTCTCCCCCATGACCACCCAGTGTTCGCCCTTGCGGACCTGCCAGTTCAAATTCCTGATAACCGTCGTTTCACCGAAGCGGACGTTGACATTTCTTAGATCGAAAAGGACTTCGGGAGATGAGGTATGAGGTATGAGGTCGCTCGCACGCTCGCTTTGGGGTTTAGCAAGACAAACAACCTCGTAGTCCGTCAGTTCAGCCTTGCGAAATTTCGGCTGGGCCGCCACATCGGGCAACGAACCGGCGTATTCCTTGAACACCTTGTTCTCGAATACAAAAGCGGGAATCTCCGGAATCAGTTCGTCTTCACGGGCAAGGCGTACCACCACATTCAAGTTTTGCCGCTTGGCAAGACCGGCCACACAGCCAGCCAAGTGCACGCGGTACTCCGGGTCCAGACCGCCGAACAGGTCGTTGAAATAAACCCACTCCGGTTTTTCCATCCACATGCGGGCCAGCAACACCCGGCGGAGTTCCCCGTTAGACAGGCTCAGGAGCTTTCTCTCCAGAATGTCCATCGGCAAGTCTGCGATGACCATGGCCTCGTCAAGCTTCGCGGGATCCGTTTCCGGAAACGGCACGTCGTCGATATAGCGGTCCGTCTGCAAAAAGAACTTCTTGTTCAAAAGCAGGTTCTTGACCAGCGGAGCCTCCGAATCGTGCAAGCTGATAAAACGTTGCTGCCAAAATGGCGCCAAGGCCTGCTGGATTTTCCGCTGCATAGATTCGGACATGGTAGAGACATTCTTGCGCTGGTTCAAGAAATGGGTAATGACCCGGTCCAGATCCGCACCATCGGTGCTAAAAATCTGCACCTGAGGGAACTTTTCAATCAATGCTTCAAAACGCCCGAATTCCATAAGCCACACCAATCTAGATTATTAAAAGAACATGGGCCAAAGGCCGTCTATAAAAAGCACCGTGCAGCAGGCCACCAGGGCAACGCCCACCAGCCCAAAACGGAACAGGGATGCCACCACGGCCGTTACAAGAGCAAGCACGCCCGACAGCATGGAATCCGTAGAATAGAAGATGGCAGGCACCGTCATAGCGGCAAGTACCGTGCAAGGGATGTAGGCCAAGAAAGACTTGACAAAGGGATTGCTCAGTTTCCCTTTCAAAAGCACAAAGGGGACTGCCCGCAAAAGGAAGGTCACCCCCGCCATAACCATCAAGAAGGCAAAGTATTCCCTAAGGTTCATCGTCTGACTCCTTGACCGGGAAGAACATGGCCCCAAAGAGGGATGCCACTACCGCACAGATGATGATGGAAAAGCCATAAGAGACGCCCTGCAGCACAGGGACATACTTGAACGCAAGACTCAAGGCGATGGCCATCAGCACCACAATCAATGTGGACAGATGTTTTTTGCAGGGGGGCACCACAATGGCCACAAACATGCCGTACAAGGCGACTCCCAGGGCGTTGGTAATCCAGGAGGGCAAAATCTCTCCAGACACGGCCCCCGTGAGCGTTCCCAGGGACCAGCCGATATAGGGCAGCACCATCAGGCCAAAGAAATAGCGGGGAGTCACGCGGTTTTGCTGGGACATGGAAACCGCAAAAATTTCATCGGTGATTCCCGTGGCCAAAAGCAGACGGTAAGGTGTCGTAAAATCAGACGAGACCTTCTGGGAAAGGGTGATGGCCATCAGGGAATAGCGCAGGTTGATAAAGAAGGTGGCGATAGCCATCTCCAAAAAAGTGCCAGCGGCATCCACCATGATGTTAAGGCCCGCAAACTGCCCCGCCGAAGTCAAGTTGGTCATGGAGATGAAGGTCACCAAGAACCAAGACATAAACTTGGAACCAGCAATGCCAAAAGAGAAGGACACCGCAAAATAGCCGATGCCTATGGGTAACCCATCTTTCACGCCCTTCAGAAACATACGGGCCAAAGATAGTAAATAGTGGTTAGGGTAATGTGGAATGTGAGATTAGTAATGAGTAGTCAGTTATGAGTTGTGGGGTGCGGGGCACGAGGAATGTCATCCTCACGAAAGTGAGGATCCGCTTAAGATTTTTTCGATTAGGTGTTAGGGCCGATAGAAACAAGAGGATTTAATGTGGTATGTGGAATGTAAGATGACAAATTGGGAATTATTCATTTCTCACTACACACTCCACATTACACACTTTTAAGCACCAAGTACTGTCAGCAAAAGGCTTACCGTATGTTGATACGGCTGGTCTTTGCAGAACTTCCGGTCACAACGCGAACCATGTAGCTACCCTGCGGAAGTCCCTGGAGCGACATTTCCATGGTCCCTACGAAGGTTTCCTGGAAAGTCTTCACACGATTGCCCAACATATCGAACACCTGCACACGAACTAAAGATTCTCTAGGCGCATAAATCGCAAGGCTGTTGTGAGCGAAGGAAACCTTTAATTGCGACTGCAGTTCCGCTACGAACGCTTCGGGGCTACTTGCACTAGAGCTGCTAGACACAATGGTTGTTGCAGAACTGGAGCTGGGAGGAACAAAGTCAAGGCAAGAGGTTTCCACCCACCATTCCCTATTTGAAGCATCCGTATTCATCCACTGTAAACTTCCTGGACGTGTGGGGGAAATAGTGTAGCATGTTTCCGCAGTCATATTGTTCAAACCAGAATTATAGCAGTGTTCCGCATAGCCCCCGACACCGTTCACAAAGGCAATGCAAGGGCTTTCTTCGACAGAACTACTTGATTCTGCCCCGCTGCTTGAACTTTCCTCGGAACTGCTGGATTCTTCAACCACTTCGCTGGAGGAGGACTCTGCTTCAGAGCTGCTAGACTCCTCAACCACTTCGCTGGAGGAAGACTGTTCTTCGGAGCTGCTGGACTCCACAACTTCGCTGGAAGAAGATTGCTCTTCGGAGCTGCTAGACTCCTCAACCGTTTCGCTGGAGGAGGACTCTTCTTCAGAGCTACTGGACTCCACAACTTCGCTGGAGGAGGACTCTTCTTCAGAGCTACTGGACTCCACAACTTCGCTGGAGGAGGACTCTTCTTCAGAACTGCTAGACTCCTCAACAGAACTGCTAGAAGGAATTACAACGGCTTCCTCGCGGAACACCGCCATATAAGAAACATCTTCCGTCACAGACTCTATGCCCGGAGTCCAGTAGTCAAAGAAATAGTTGTAGGTAGCAGTGGAGGGTTTGACCGGAGTCTCACCCATGTACTCAGGCATTTCGCCGTAAGCCACCTTGGAGCTTTGCAGTTTAGAATTATCGTAGTTCAAGAAGGTCACTGTGTACTGATTCACAGTTGCTTTGAAGGTCGCCGTGTAAGTGGTCTCTCCCGTAACCTGCGTCAGAGTCGGAGTCCAACCTGTAAAGGTGTAGGTGTACTGGGCCGAGGCCTTCTTGGTGGGATTTTCAGCAAGCTGAAGGCTCTTGGCCGGAGTGCCATATTCGTATTCCGCCTTCGTAAAGACTGATCCGTCTTCATTCAGGTAGGTAATGGTGTATTTGCGCTTGAATTCCTTGTAGGTGGCGGTATACGTGGCGTTGCCCGTAACATCGGCAATCTTCGGGCTCCATCCGCTGAATTCATAGGTGTATTCCGCAGTAGCGGGCTTTTCGGGGGTCCGAGGCTTTACAATGTCGGCCGCGATGGTACCGTAGGGATACGTAGCAGTTTGAATGACCGTGCCATCATCTTTCACGAAAGTCACGGTATAACTATTAGTAGAAGAGGTATAGGTGGCGGTATAAACGACGTCTTCCGTTACCGCAGCCAGGGCAGGAGTCCAGCCCGCAAAGGCGAAGGTCTCACCCGCAGTCCCCTGTTTGACAGGGTCAGCGGGCTTTGCGATGTCCGCAGGAGCCGTGCCGTAATCGTACTCTGTCGCAGCCAGCAGCACCGTGCCGTCTTCGTCCTCGAAAGATACAGTGTACTTGTTCAGCGAACTGTCCACCACGGCGGTATAGGTTGCCACACCTGTCACAGCCGCAATTTCAGAATCCCAACCTACAAACGCATAGGTGTACTGGGCCGTGTTGGCCGGGGTCTTGCTTTCGGGGGCCACAGGCACCGTACCATACTCCATTTCCGCCGAGGTCTCTGTACCGTCACCGTTCACAAAGGTGATGGTGTACTTGTTCTTCGTAGAAGTGTACGTGGCCGTGTAGGTTGCCTCCCCCGTCACCATAGCAATCTCAGGATTCCAACCCGCAAAGGTATAAGTGTATTCTGCCGTGGCCTGCTTTGTAGGATCGGAAGGCTTTTCGATGTCAGCGGGTCTCGTACCGTAATCATACTCTGCCGCAGCCTTCAAAACCGTGCCGTCTTCGTCCTCGAAAGTTACAGTGTACTTGTTCACCGTGCTATTCACCACCGCAGTGTAGGTTGCATTACCAGTGACAGCAACAATTTCCGGAGTCCAACCCGCAAAGGTATAGGTGTACTGGGCATCGTTGGCGGGAGTCTTGCCCGCAGGTGCGACAGGCGTTTCGCCGTACTCCATTTGGCTACTGCTGGATGTGCCGTCACCATTCACGAAGATCACAGTATATTTTTTCTTAGTTCCCTTGAACTTGGCCGTATAATCCTTATCCTGCATAACGGCGACAATTTCCGGATTCCAACCGTCAAATGCGTAAGTGTAAGCGGCATCCGCATCCTTGGTGGGCGTCGCACCGGAATATACAGGTATTGTTCCGTAGGCCACAGATTGCGTAGCCAACACCGCTCCGTCATTCAGGAACCTGATGGAGTAGTAATTTGTCACCTCATTAAAGACAGCCTGATATGTTGCATTTCCTGTCGCTGCAGCCAGCGCAGGTTCCCATCCGCTAAACGTATAGGTGTACTGGGCCGTTGCTGTCTTTGTCGGTTCTGCCCCGGTATACTCAGGAATAGAACCCTGTTCCACTTCTACCGTCTGCAATGTGACATTGCCGTTCTTGAAGGTAATGGTAAATGTGACAGGCGCGACGTTGGCCACAAAGGAGAAATTGGAGATAGTTATCGGTTCCCAACGGTTACCGGGCATACCAAGAGTAAGCGCCAAGTACTCCGAAGCATTGGCGGTAAAGGAACAGGTAACATGAGTCGTATTGCCACCTGTCATCGTCGCAATATCGTTGCAATAGCTCCCGACAACCACCGTCATATTCATTTCCTGGCCACCTGAACCCTCCGTAGCATCAAAGGACAACGTGTAAGATTCTCCGGAAACAACGTTGCCCAGACCCTTGGTCACAACACGGGCGGCAGCATACTCGTTGGACTGACCGATAGTCACACTACCATTGTTATTGATGGTCAACTCGGTGTTGGAATTCCATTCCTCCCCAACGGAACTAGAAGACACCGACGAGCTGCTGGACATGCTCGAAGACGAGACGGAACTGGACGAAACACTGGAGGAGGAAACGCTGCTGGAAGACGTCACCGAACTGGAAGAAACACTTGAGGAGGAACGTGCAGAACTGGATGACACGCTGGAACTGGACTTTGCCGAAGAACTGCTGGATACCGCTTCGGGGAGGCCCAAGCACTTCACATTGTCAATCAGCAAAGAACCCGTAGAGCCCGAAGCCAATTGTATCTGCCAGCTAAAGGCGTTTGCTCGTGTACGGACATCAGCGACAGACTGAACAGTACCCCATCCTGTTTCCTGCGTCAAACTATTCCAATTCACCATCTGGGTTTTCCAGGAATTAGAACTTGCCGAAACGGCCAAACCATGATAATTATCTCCAACATTCAAATCTGACTGCACCCTAAATCTATGTGCAGGGCCCTTGTAATCATATTGAATAGATGTACAGGCGTTTAAATTTTCCGTAGACCCATCTTCGTTGAAATCCACAACAAGGCCAACAAAGGGATTGTAATCAAAGGCTCCTGCGGAATTCAAGGAATAATCAACTTTAATAGCCTTAGCTGAATTGTTTCCAGAAGACACTGACATCTGTATCGTGGAGGCACCACCATTTTCACTGTCATTATAAGTGCCCCACTCACCGCCCCAAAGGGAAACATAATCCCCGTCTTCAAAATTATCCACTAATAGCGTTTTATCCGTAGTTGGAGAAATGTTGGCCGACGAACTGGACGGCCTACTAGAAGAACTCTGTGCAGTTGAACTGGAAGAATTTCCTCCGCCACCGCCAAGGGAAATGGGATGCTGTGCCGCAAAGGTGTAAAAAGCATCACCCGGAGCCTTGATCGATATCCCTATAACGCCATCCGCAATGCGGGCATTCAGATTGTCCACGTTCATCCAATCGTCATAATTTTCCTCGGCACCTCCACCAACTCCGTATCCATCGTCTGCAATAATCTTCTTGCCTCCCATGGCAGCACTGGCTCCGGCCCAGGTCAACAGGTTATTGTTATCACTACGAATTCGGGTCTGGCCGCCCTGGGTTCGACCGCCGGAGGTAAAAAGGTAGTCTACCTTGCTCTGGTCAAAATTGGCATACCACGTAACAATTCCCTCGTTTAGCCACGGAGAAATATCCACTGCGATTTTAGCATTGGGTAAAGCAGCCTTAATTGTCGCCACAATGTCATTGAAATAGTTTCCGCATAGCTCAGCATCGGGAATACCCCCATTTAATTGACTAAAGCGAGTTTCATGGTTATCACCAGAAACCGAATATTGGAAAAAGTCAGGCTCTATCAGCCAAATAGTCGTTCCGGAAGTTCCGAAATCATTCGCTACACCTTGAGCTAAATAGCGATAACGAGCAATAATTTTATCCCATTCATTACGAATGGTTTCCGCACCATTCGTACAATGGTTCGGATTACCAACGTCACAATCTTCATATCCTTTTTTCTTATCATACTCTGCGATAACATAAGCGTAGAATACCGGAGTCAAATTATTTTTTCTACATGCACGCACCATGGCTCCTTCCCACCACTGATCATAACTATCTTTTCTATGATCCCCTAACCAAATGGTCAAGTGAGTAAGGCCCGTACCTGCAAAACTGGTATTTTCATTAAACGAATCATGCCATTCCCGCCCATAATTGAAATGACTTTCGTCAAAGGCGGCGAAAGCAAGCGATGCAAGAAGTGACATCGCCAATACAAAAGCTTTCTTCATAATAACACCCGTGTATTTCCCATGTATATTTGTATTAAAAATAGTTTCAAAACTCTTTTTTTCCTTGTAAAAAAATGTAAAAGCCCCTAGTCGCAAGGACCAGGGGCAACGACATCTTTTAGGCAAAAACGCTTAATTTAGCGTGATTTTGCGGTTTTGCACCCGAGTGCCGGACTTGACCCGCAGGATATAGCTACCGGCATTGAACTTTGTAAGCTCTACGGCGCCGGATACCTGGATGAAGCGAGCCAGCGGACGGCCCTGAAGGTCGAACACCTCAACAGTAGCCTGGCCGCCCTCAATCAGGAGCGTACGGCCATTCACGACCACAGAAACAGGGAACTTCATAGCGCTGCGCAAGGCCAGCATCGAAGAACCACTGGAGGCTGGAGTCACGGCACTGGAGCTATACTCGCCACTATTACAGGAGGCAACATCGGAGCCCCAAGAACTAGAACTCGGACGGCTTGTGCTAGAACTGGAGCTAGAGGCCGCAGAGGATTCTGGCTCCACCACGGTCACCTGGATTTCATACGTGGTCCCGTTGACATTTATCCTTTCGTTCCAATCACCTGCCTGCAACCACTGTGTCGACTGAGAATTGCTGATGGTGAGTGTATTGCCCACGTAATCATAAGAAAGCCACCAAATGTAGTACGTCTCCTTGGTAAACGAAGTTACATTCGTAAACGTAACCGTCTCAAATTCAGCACCCTTGACCACATTTTGCGTAAGGTCTCCGGTGACAACGACTCCAGTAGAAGCGCTGGAAGCAACAGACGAACTGCTCGTTTCGGTACTGCTGCTGGACACCTGAACAGAACTAGAACTTTCGCTCAAGGGGATTTCATTATAGGTGGCAGTGTAAGAAGCCTTGCCCACAACTTTTTTCAGTTCGGGATTCCAGCCCTTGAATTCATAACGGTAGGACTTACTAGGTTCACGAGTCGGCTCAGGTCCGCCATACACAGGAACCTTTCCATAGTTCACTTCGGCCCACCACAATTCCGAATTGTCGTAATTGAGGAAGGTAATCTTGTAGGCATTGATTGTCTGAACGATATTGGCCGTGTAGGTGGCCGGGCCTGTAACGGCAACAATCTCCGGAGTCCAACCGCCAAAGCTGTAACTGTACTGAGCATCATTCTTGGGCAGTTCTACGCTTGTGGGAGCCTCGGGAATTTCACCTTCTGCCACCTTGATCGTCTGGATAACTTTTCCGTTTACGACAAACTTGATATCGTACTTTACTACTGCCGCTGAAGAACTAGAAGGTGCTACAGAAGAACTGGACAGCACCTCGTGACCATCAGCCAACTTCAGGGAAAGGTTGGAAATTGTCACCGATTCCCAGCGGGAACCTGGCATGGTCAAGGTCAACACCACGTTTTCGTTCTTGGTAGCCTTGAAGGTACAAGTATAGGCTTGAACACCTTCGCTTGCATCCAATTCCACAGTGCCACTGCAATAGGAACTCAACGAAACGGCCATGTCCATGGTGTTCTGCTGGATAGAGGCATCAAAACTCAAGGTGTAAGACTTGTTGGCTTCAACCTCGCCCAATCCCTTAGTTACTACGCGGTCGGGAGTCCATCCATTCGACTGACCAATAACCGCGTCACCATTGCTATTGACCGTAAGCTGGGTGTTGGACTGCCAATCGTTGCTCACGGAAGCGGAACTTGCTGCAGCTGAGCTTGCAGGAGTCTGCGAAGAAGAACTGACAGATGACGAACTCTGGACAGAACTACTGGAGATGTCGTTTACGGTCAGCACCATTGTATAGGCCGTTCCGTTCACCGTAAAGTTTTCACGGAAGGTTCCCAAGTTCGCACTTGTGGGAACAACAGCGTCCAAAGTAAGTACATTGCCGGAACGAGTCATATTCAGGTAATAGACATTCTGAGAATTTCTCTGGAAACTATTGACATTTGTAAAGATTACGGGGCTTATAGATCCGCCACGGGTTACCGTCTGCGTCAAGTTTCCGGTAATCACCAGCTTGGCGCTGCTGGAAGAAGCTACGGAGCTAGAAGATGGTTTTACACTAGAAGAAGACTGTACGGAACTAGAAGACGGTTTCACGCTAGAAGAAGACTGGGCTACACTTGATGAACTGGCCTCTTTAAGGCCCAGGCACTTCACGTTGTCTATCTGCAGGGTGCCGGTAGTACCTGAGGTTCCCTGGATTTGCCAACTGAAGGCGCGTACCGCCTTCTGGACATCGTCTATAGAAGCCACTCTTCCCCAGCCCGTTTCCTGGGCCAAGTCCGTCCAGTAAACCGTCCGGGTTTTCCAGCCGTTGCTGGACTGGGCCGCCGACTTGTGGTAGTTGTATTCCACATCGACAGAAGATTCCACCCTAAAGTCGTGTGCGCCACCCTTGTAATCGTACTGGATGGCGGTACAGGCCGACAGATCTTCGGTGGTCGTTTCATCGGCATTGGCGGAAACCACCAAACCCACAAACGGGCTATACTCGTATGTGCCTTTATCCAGACGATAGGTTATCTGGACAGCCTTGGAGGAACCGTTTCCAGAAACCATGGTGGTATCGATAGTGGAATTTGCCTGTTTGTCATTATCATTATATATTCCCCACGGGCTGTTCCAAAGGGAGGTGTAGTTTCCGTCTTCAAAATTGTCCACCAGCAAGGGCTTGTTGGTACCGCCCTGAGAAGCGGAAGAATTCGGATTGCTCGCCGAAGACGTGGGGTTGGAGTTGCTGGAAGAAGGAGCGTTTCCGCACTTCGAATAAGACTTGGGGAGCTTGGAGAAAATGTTGGTGTTTACCCACTGACCACTGTTGGAATAGTTCCAGGCGCTACCGCTAAAGTAAGAGGCGCCCTCATTCTTGTTGGAGACGGACCAGTTAGCACCAGAAAGCTTATTGCTGTTCATCCAATTGAGCCAAGAAGAAGAATTTCCGCTGACTCCGCCACCACCGTCGGCATTCACCGTACCCCATTCGGAGACGAACACGGAAAGGCCCGCATTCATGGCACGGTCGGCATTCGCGCCTTCGCCACCCACAGAGTGGGAACCCGCATAGAAATGGAATGTATAGGCCACGTTGTTCTTGGAATCGCGAACCGTATTGCCAATGGCGTAATCAGGGTGCTGATCCCAATCAGGGTTACCCACGAGCACCAGGTTGTCGGAATACTGACGGATAGTCTCAATGACAGACTCAGCATAAGTCTTGATAGTGCCCCAGGACTGGCTGGTGGGTTCGTTGAACACCTCAAAAATCACGTTATCATAACCGCCCCACTTCTGGGCCATGTAACTAAAGAATGTCTTTGCGTTGTTTACATTGTCGCTGGCCTTGTGGCTATGGTAGTCGATAATCACATAGATGTCGTTGTCGATAGCCGCCTGCACCACCGCATTCATCAAACTCTGGTACTTGTTCATATCACTGAAGTAGTTGCCAGAGCCCCAGTTTTCATCTACACCCATGGGGGCACGAATAATCTGGATTTCTGCTTTTCTACTAGGCCACTCACGATGCTGGATGTCCAGAAGGGGGAACCCACGTCGCTAGAGATGGCCCAGAAAAGGCTCATGCCCTGCACGGCAACTTCTTTACCAGATTTAATGCCCTCACAGGAGCCGTAAATCTGGCCTTTGCTGCCGGCCTTGCCAGCCATCAGCTGGCCATACTGGCTTACCGGGCCCACGCGCCCGAAGGAAAGGGAAACAAGGCACAAGGCCAGAAGAAGGAAAAGTGTCCTTTTCATACAATACCCATCTCTAGATTTGTGATATATACCGTCTAAAAAATAATTTCAGAGACAGCATTATTCAAGTCAAATTATGGTAACAATCTGTTGCTGATGTAAACACGACACATTCTATCTTGTCTTGGGGCACCACAATCGAGCACCTTCTTTAATAAAAAAACACCCCAGCACAAGACCGGGGTTATCTCTGACGGATCCTCGCCTTTGCGAGGATGACAATGCTGCTACACAGACAACTTAGTTTTCGTTGTTGTGCATTTCCATCTGTTCGCGGTCCATCGTGTGCTGCAGGTATTCCTTGAAGTCACGGTCGATGTTCACACCGTCGAAGTCGATGTCATCGTTTTCCAACACGAACACGGCGCTGGGGTTGTCGAGCCAGCCGACCACGTCCACGCCTTCCAACTTCATGGACTTGTCGCCAGCGGCCTGAGCCACATATTCCACCTTGGACTTGGCCACCCAGCCCTGGCCGCAGTTACCCTTGACCAGCACTTCGGTGTCGCCGTCCTTGACGATGGTAAGTTCGTCGTTAAAGCCTGCGGTGCAAACCACAGATCCACCGCCCTTTTCCTTGGTCAAGTCAATATCGCCCAGCTTGGACTTCACTTTGTTCGGTGCAGCAAAAGCAGCAGCCACCATCAGGGAAAGAGCAACAAATAAAACCTTTTTCATGTTATTCCTCAATAAACATGGTAAAATATACAACTATGCAGTAGGAATATACCTTTTATTTTGGCAAATTGGGAGATTTTCTTTTAAATTTTTACGATATGAAGAAGATTTTTACCATTTTCGTGCTTTTGCTGGTCATTTTGGCGATTTTTGCCGTTTTTCAAGGAAAAAAACGCATAAATGCGGTATCCGACAACCAAGAAACCGTGCTTTTGGAGATTCCCAAGGGCAGTTCGGCGGCCAAAGTATCTCAAATTTTACAAGAAAAAGGGGTCTGGAAGGACGGACTGGCATTCAAGGTCCGGAACAAAATGGACAAGCCAAGCCTCAAGGCAGGATGGTATGAAATCCCACCACGGCAGACCCTGGAACAGATTTTCGCCCTGCTTGCAAGCGGCAAGAACGCCGTACGCAAGGTGACCATCCCCGAAGGTCGGGCCAGTTGGGAAATCCCCGCCTACCTGAAAAAAGCGTTTCCCGACCTGAACGAGGACCGCTGGAACAAGTTGGTCCAGGACCCGAAGTTCGCCCAGTCCCTGGGCGTAGATGCAAGTTCCCTGGAAGGCTATCTGCTGCCCGACACCTACCCCTTCGCCATCGATGCAAACGAAGAGACCATCATCAGACAGATGGTGGCGGCGAACCTGAAACTTCGGGACGAGATGAAAGATAAGCCGAACTCCAAGTGGGCGACTCTCGGCAACTGGCACAAGGTGCTTACCCTTGCTAGCGTAGTAGAAGAAGAAACCGGCAAGCCCGACGAACGATTCTTGATTGCAGGCGTTTTTCACAACAGGCTTGAAATTGGCATGCCCCTGGGGGCCGACCCCACAGTGCGGTTCATCTTCAGGAACCTGACCGGGCCTATCTACAAGAGCCAGCTCAACAGCGACAGCCCCTACAACACACGCAAGTTCAAGGGCCTGATGCCAGGCCCCATCTCGAACCCGGGACGCAAGGCCATAGAGGCAGCCCTATTCCCAGCCGACACCAAGGCTCTTTACTTTGTTGCAAAGGACGACGGCTCGGGCACTCACTTCTTCAGCAGCACCCTCACCGACCACAACAAGTACAAGGACGTAGCGGCGAAGAATAGGGGGGAGTGAGGACTTCATTCACACTGATTGCTTTCTAAAAACAATTTCCCTGCCATTATCGTATTCACAGACCAAGCTGTCGGCGCAGACCACTTCGTAGTCCGATCCGCCGTTGAACACGTTGGCGTTGCCGTATTCTTCGTGGAGCTTTTCCATACGGACACGGCACGCAAACCTACGGGACAGTTCAGCGCAGCAAGTGGAAATTTTATCGTCAGAAATTGACACTGCCTTGGATTTATCCTTGAGAATTATTTGGATTTCTTTGGCTGTGGTTGTCGAAAGCAGGAACACAATGTCGCCAAGAGTGTATTCCCGACAATCCTGGTTCAACAGGACCGAATTGGCGTTATCGACCCAAAGCCTACCCGAAATGCTGTACTCGTGATCCATAGCGGAAATTTACTATTTTTTAGGGGATAGGGGGTAGGAGCTAGGATCTAGTGAATACAAGCCAGAAACTAGCCCCTAAATCCTAACCCCTAGATCCTAATCCCATGGCCCGCGCACGCAAGACAATTACACCTGACCCGTATGCGAAACCGATAGCGAAACCGCTACCGCCCGAGCAGAGCCTGCCGGGAAAGCTGAAGCAATTCCAGTCGCCGACACGCGCGAACTTCGAGCTCGTGAGCCCCTACGGTGCAGCGGGCGACCAGCCGAAGGCCATCGAAGAACTGACGGAAGGTTTCAAGCACGGTGAACAGTTCCAGACGCTCCTTGGCGTCACAGGTTCCGGCAAGACGTTTACGATGGCGAACGTCATCAAGAACGTGGGCAAGCCGACGCTGATTTTGACGCACAACAAGACGCTGGCGGCGCAGCTCTACCAGGAATTCAAGGCGTTCTTCCCCCACAATGCGGTGGAATACTTCGTGAGCTATTACGACTACTTCCAGCCCGAAGCGTATATTCCGCACACGGACACGTTCATCGAGAAAGATGCCAGCATCAACGACGAGATTGACAAGCTCCGCCTGCGTGCCACCGCGAACTTGCTCACCCGCAGGGACGTGATTATCGTGGCTTCCGTGAGCTGCATCTACGGTTTGGGTAGCCCAAGCGAATACTTTGACTTGATGGTGCGTATCAAGAAGGGTGACGTTTACGACCGGGACAAGATTCTGCACGATTTGGTGCGCATTCAATATACGCGAAACGATTTTAGTCTGGAACGTGGCAGCTTCCGCGTGCACGGCGACGTGATTGAAATCCACCCGAGCTACGACGAAGAGGGACTCCGCATCGAACTGTTCGGCGATGAAGTCGACAGGCTCGTGCGCTTCAACATCATTACCGGCGAAGTCACGCAGGAAATGGACGAGATGACCATCGCTCCGGCAAAGCACTTCGTGACCAAAGAAGAAGGCCGCGCGGGAATCTTGCAGCGCATGCAAGTGGAACTGACCGAGCGCCTTGCGGAACTGGACAAGGAAGGCAAGGTGCTGGAATCGGCCCGACTCAGCAGCCGCACCCGCTACGACATGGAAATGATTCGCGAGACCGGCATGTGCAGCGGCATCGAAAACTATTCCCGCATTATCGAGAACCGCGCGCCGGGTACGCGCCCGTTCACGCTCATCGACTACTTCGGCGATGACTGGCTTTTGATGGTGGACGAATCCCACGTGAGTATTCCGCAGGTGGGCGGCATGGCCGAAGGCGATAAGAGCCGCAAGACAACGCTTGTGCAGTACGGGTTCCGCCTCCCCTGCGCGCTGGACAACCGCCCGATGAACTTCGCCGAATTCGAGTACATGTACCCGAAGCAGGTGCTTTTCGTGAGCGCCACCCCCGGCGATTACGAGCTTACCAAGACGGGCGGCGTCGTTACCGAACAAATTAACAGACCCACCGGACTTCTGGATCCGAAAATCGAGATGTTCCCCATCAAGGGCCAGATGGACGTGCTTCTGTACCGCATCGAGGAAGTCGTCAAGAACGGCGACCGCGTGCTGGTCACGACCCTCACCAAGAAGATGGCGCAGGACCTTACCGATTTCTTTGTGGAAGCGGGCATCCGTGCGCGTTACCTGCACAGCGACATCAAGACGCTGGAACGCCACGAACTGATTCGCGGACTCCGCACCGGAGAATTCGACGTGCTGGTGGGCATCAACCTGCTGCGCGAAGGCCTCGACCTGCCCGAAGTGAGTATGGTCGCGATTCTCGATGCCGACAAGGAAGGGTTCCTCCGTAACTACCGTAGCTTAATCCAGACGATGGGTCGCGCAAGCCGTAACGTGAACGGCACCGTATTGCTCTTTGCAGACAACATGACCGACAGCCTAGAAAAGGCCATCACCGAAACCGCCCGCCGTCGCAGCCTGCAGGAAGAATTCAACAAGGAACACGGCATCACGCCGAAGTCCGTAACCCGCAAGCTGGAAGACGACCTGCGGATTGCGGATCCCCTTGGAATCAACGGTGACGATTCCGTCGATGAGGACGAGGAGATCCCCGCCTTGGTTCGGCTACGCTCACCACAGGTCGCGGGGATGACAAATGGGGAACCGGGCATTCGTCCGATGGAACCGCTGCAGCCCTCCAAGTTTAGACGAGAGAACGCTCGCAAGCGAGCTACAGACAAGAGACGAGAGAAAGGCTCGAGGCACGATGTAAGAAAGGAGATCCCCGCCTCCGCGGGGATGACAAGTTCGCTGGAAGACCTGGAGCGCCAGATGAAGGAAGCCGCCGCGCGCCTCGATTTCGAGGAAGCGGCGCGTCTGCGGGACATTATCCGGAATATGCGTTAGGGACAGTGACCCCGTAAGGGGACGAGACCGGACAACGGACGGGCTCGGTGAGGCAGGGCGGGATGCCCTGACGAGTATGGCCCGACCCGCCCTTCGTGATGAATTGCACCAAACTTTGGGGCGGGGAACGCCCAAATAAGCCGTTTTTCACGAAAAATTCGCTTTTTCGTTTGCTTTTTCGGCCATTTTTGTTTATTTTCAGGGGAAGAAATCTTTTTACGAGGAAATAACTATGAATTTCAAGTTCTTAAAAACTTTCCTGGCGGGGTCCGTTTTCGCGCTGGGATCCATTGGTCTCACCGCCTGCGGCGACGACAGTTCTAGCGCCAGCGACGAGGGAGACTCTTCTTCTTCAGCAGAAAAACTGGTCTTGTCTTCTGTATCGGAAACGTCTCCGTTGGATGCAGGTTCTAAAGTTGTTGCCGCAGCAACCGCCGACGGACAAGGTGGTTACATACTAACACTCTCAGGTACCATCAAAACCGACAACGATGGGTTTGATACTGATGGTTACAAAGGGGAAGACCGGGTTTACTACAATATTGATAGCCTTCATTTTGATATCGGAGATAAAGATGGCAACAGAGTAAATCTCCCAGTACCTATTGATACCGGAGCTTTTAAGAATAATGCCGACAGGGGTATTAACCTGATATCAGCGGTCAATGGAGAAATCGTCCTAAATCAAGATGCTATTGGTTGTGGAGACTTCACCCTGTATATTACCGTCTTTATGAGCGGTGAGGACGAAGACACCAAGCAATTTGCGTACACTGCTCGTGTTAATGGTGATGAAGGTATAAAGTTCAACTTACCCTGCAAAGTCATCGAATCCTCCTCCAGCGGCGAAGAAGTCTGTACTGAAATGGAACTGGTGAAGGATGTCGTCATTTCCAACAAACTGGGTAGTGACGTGCCGGCCATCAACTTTGCCACAGGTACCAGCGAAAACCCCGACGTGACCATGACTATCGAAGACCGGATGCCGTCCTTCACCGCTTCCGCAGATGTGAAAATTATCGAGGAAGGCTCCCAGGAATCCGGAGTCATTCCCGAAGGAAAGGTATGCCTCGAAAGTTTCACGGAGGCCTATAACGGCGAAAGGAACCCCATGGATTTGGAGAATATGGCCTGGTACCTCGTGAAAACCGCCTCCGGCACCTACCCGGTCATGATTGTCAAGTTCATGGCTCTGGATGACACCAGGGGTGATTTGACTATCAGCTATTTCAAGAAAAAATAGGACTTCGGTATTTTTTGAAGGGCCCCGTTAGGGGCCTTTTCTTTTTTTGTGTTGGCAAGCTTTCCACCAGTTTCTAAATTTACGCCCGTAATTTAACACGCCTGCACAGACTGCGCGGGCACAATACGGAGTAAACTATGCTCAAGAAACTTTCCAATTTCCCCGGCATCAAGGGCCCGGTCGTAACCATCGTGATGGATGGTTTTGGTATCACCGATAAGGTCGAAGGCAACGCCATCAAGGCAGCCCGCACCCCGACTCTCGACAACCTCTTCAAGATGTACCCGAACGTGCTTCTGAAGGCTCACGGCCGCGCCGTGGGTATGCCGACCAACGAAGACATGGGTAACTCCGAAGTG
>OMSO01000078.1 GCA_900313675.1 uncultured Fibrobacter sp. | reverse complement strand
TTGATTTCCGGAACGAATCGGAGGGTGTTCACCATGGTCTGCTCTTCGTCGTCGGTGTGATCCATGCCCTCTACCTTCAGTACGGCGGTGACCACCAAATCCGGCAGTTGGGGATCGATGATCATTTTTTCCGGCTTATGCTTGGCATCCTTGGCGACGTTGTCGAAGGGAACGTCAATCTGGGGTTCGCTGACATAATGCACCACATCCACCTGGTAAGGATTTGCAAATTCCTTGGTATAGAACATGGAAGGACCATAGTAGCGGCGTATGAGCGTGTCGCAGATAATCTTTTCGCTCCGGCGGTAAGCTACGTAGTCTGTAAGTTCGGGTTCAATCTCGGTACTGCCGAAAATGGCATCGGTCCTTTTCTTCTCACAAAGTTTGAAGTCTATCTGAGACTGGTCGGAAGAAACGAACTTATTCTTGTAGGAAAAGCGCCAGGACAAGTCCGTATTCAGCCCCAGAGAACTCCTGAAGGCATTGGTATAGCCCTCCTCCGAAGAAGGATAGATGCCATAGGTAAGTTCCACTTCACAAGAGTTGATACCTGCGTCGAACAGGTCGTCGTTCAGGTAAATGCCTTCCACGGAAGTGGGGTCCAGGAAACTGACAATGCGAAGACCAGGACGATCCGGGTCTGAAGCCGTTTTGTAACAGTAGTAATCTTTCTTGTCTTTTCTGAAGAGTATTTCGGATGACTTGACGGAAAAATTCGTCTCACTCACACCAGTATGCATCCGTCACTACATACACCACCGGATGCTTCCTCAGGTTCCATACGCCTTTTCCAAAACCCGTGGGCTCGTCGGAACGGGTCTTCTGCCAGAAATTCCCCATCTCCAGGGTGGTGGGAGGGATGGTAGTGGCACGGGCGCCGCCGGTGATTCCGGTTGTGGTCATCGTAGCGTTGAGGTCCAGGTTGATAGAAGCGTTGATTTCGCCCAATTCTGAAGGAACGTCCGTTTTTTTCAACTCTTTCTCTGCAAGTTTACCTCCGGCGGAAAAGGCGGCGCCGACAAAAGCCATAATGCTTCCTCCGACTTTTTTTCCGGGGGTTCCATCGCCGGCTTTACCAAAAGCAGATTGCAGGACAAAATTACTCGTCATTCCACCGCCTAAGGTAGAACCTGCTACATTCAAGACATTTCCCCAACCGGTAGTGCCTTTGGGGTACATGGCGTCAAGGTTTACCTTTCCTTTCAACGCTCCATCCAGCGTGCCTTTCAGGATGGAATTCAGCGCCACATTGTCTTCGTGATAGATATTGGGAGCAATCTTTGCGGTAAACTCCTTGGGCGCCTCACTGAAGAAATCGTGCTTACGTGATGCGGCCATATTCACATCGAAAGCCCACCAACCCACAGCCGGAAGGAGTTTTCCTCCCTGTGCTTCGTCGGCCCTGCTGGCATAGGGGGTTAACAGCACCGGGTCTGCGGCATATCTTTTATATGCGTCTGTCGCCGTCTCCTCATAAGGTACTGCGAACTGGGTGGCCTGGTGTTCGGAGACGCTGCGGTCCAGCTCGAAAGACCAAAGATGGTCGTTCCCGTCCGTGGGAATATCCTCACTGTGCCAATAGTAAAATATACGCAACACCCCGGTATAGCGGTTGTACAAAGCAAAGTAGTGCCGCTTGGGAAGGGCTTCCACACCGGTAAGATTGAAGACCATCCGCCAGTCATCTTTATGTTCCAGCATCTTGGTTATCTCACCGTAGGGAAGGTGATGGGTGTTATTGGCCGCCCAAGGAAGCTGGACGGGTTCGGTCACAACCTGCGCGCGTCCGTTCAAATCCGTTGTTTTCAGCACAAGGGAGATGGTCTTTGCGCTTGCCCAGTCTTTCTCGAATGCTTTATTCATAGACTCTACAGGCGCGTTGGCGGCAGGGCCTGCGGTAGCTCCACTGTTCATTTTGAGCTTGATATCCGCCTTCTGCTCGGAAGGCAGATCCAGGGTGCGTTTGACTTCGATCCGGGCAAAGGTGATTTCTTTCTCCGGATCCTGCGAGAGGGTAATGCCTCCAATCCATGAAGGGGTGGATTCCACGGAAGACAGCTCTACCAATCCCATCTTGCTCAGGGCGAGCTCTTCCGTGTAGTCTTCGTTCCAGACAGAGAGGGAATACGGATACTCTCCCGTATCAGGGCTTACAGGGGGTTCCTTGCCGCAAGCCGCCACAAGCAAGATGGAAAGGGCGGTTATGCAAGCTGAAAAATACCTTTTCATTTGAGTGATTATTTGATAATCAGCTGAAGTACACCATTTTTATCCTTTTCCAGCCAGAAATGGTAGGCCCAGCACTCTCTGAAATTGGGATGCCAGGTATCAAGGTCTGTGCGG
>OMSO01000042.1 GCA_900313675.1 uncultured Fibrobacter sp. | reverse complement strand
GGAGCCCATGGCTTCCATGACGGCCTTGGAGGTGTAGTTTTCGGAAGCGATGAGTTCGATGCCATATTCCTGGCGTTCGGCTTCTTCCTGGATGATGTTATAGATTTCCGGATCGGTCTGTTGCAGTGTAGATTTGAGCATTTAGCTACTCCTTGATTTGTACGGCGCAAATGTAGTAAAATAGAGCCTAGAAACTAGGGGTTAGGGGCTAGTGATGATAACAGAATCATCAAGATTCTCGCTTTCGCGAGAATGACGCAGACAGGGCTCAGTAAGAATCTATTTGATACTCAACGAGTTACGGATTTACGCCGAAGGAATGTCTTTCGGTTCAAGTCGTGACGGCGATTGCTCTCACTACGAACCTTCTGGCCAAGGGCATTGAATTTGGCAGAAGGTAAGGCCAGAGATTCATCCACATCATGTCTCTGATTTCCAAATTTTCCCTTAAGAGCGGATGTGCCCTTCGGCGCACAGCCTGTCCGGTAAACGCCCCTCATGTCAAAGGCAATCATGTCGATATTAGGGCCGCCATCAGACGTTGTAGACTCTATGGTGAGGCTGAAATCAAGGGCGTCCACCCACACATTTTCAACGTAAGCAGTATCCCAGTTATCCCAAGACTGGGTTGGCGGAAAATCTACATCATAGGTAAAATTGTCCACCGTTATTTTCATGGGCCTAGAGACGGTACCTCCATTGGAATACCGGACCAGAAGCTTTGCACTTTCTGCAGACTGGTCAGAGGTGATACGGTAAACCGCCTTGGAGGCTACAGCGTTTGCAATATTGAAGAATCCTTGACCCGTATACCCCTCATGATTGGAATCCGTAGTTCCTTCCCCATCCTCCGGCATGCTCATATCAATAGGCGATAACCAGACACCGCCTGTTTCGCCCGTATAGCAGAGTTTCGGGTCGATGGTTGCTGCACTACTGCTGCTATTTTCCGTTGCAGAAGATGAACTGGAGTGAATCATTTCTTCGCCATGAGCAGTCTTCTTGCACGCCGCGCCGCCCTCAAAGACGGCCGTATAAGTCGCCCCACGGTAAAGCGTTTTATTTCCGTAATAATTAGAATCTGCCGTCAGCAGGTTGCAATCGTCGTCGTACCAGCCTTGAAATTTTTTCCCAAAACTTCCGGGACTCACATGCAAGGTAAGTGGGGCACCGCCGGGCAGTTTCTGATTGTGGGTAATCAGCCCACTGCTATTGGAAACATTGGCCTTGACCGTAAAATCGTAACGGGACTTCAGAGCCGACACCAGTCCCATCAAACTAGACTTTGCCTCGCCAGAAAGGTAATCCTCATTCAAGGCATTTTCCAGTTCCTCGGCAATCCACTGGCAGTGTGCAATGGAACCCGATTCCTGAAAATGAGTGGTTCCATCGTTCGTGACCCCATCTGGATAATTCGGGTATTCTCCTTTCAGAAACATCTTGAACTGGTAACGGGAAACATAATCGGGATTCCAGTTTTTGCTGTAGGCATTATAAGACTTGGCATTCAGATTCACATAGGGAATATGGTTCGACTTTGCCAGTTCCAACATCTTGCCAACTACGTTGTATTCCGTGAATACGTTGCGGCCATTTGCCCCCATATTCATATTCATGGGAGTCACAAAAACAGGTGTGGCACCCCACGCCTTGGCAGAATCGACGTATTGCTGAAGCCAATAGCCTAAAGAATCAAAAGGCACCTGACGGCTACTATTTCCAAAATAGCGGTCATTATGACCCCACTGGATAAAGAGGAAGTCCCCTTTTTGGACATCATTTTTCAAGGCGCCCAATCGGCCCTCTTGAATAAAAGTCTTGGAACTGCGGCCTCCGATAGCCACATTGTTCACCCTGACTCGGGAACCATCAAAAAAAGAACCGAGAATCTGTCCCCATCCGGTTTGTGGATAGGCATTATCCCTGTAGGTGCAGACGGTAGAATCTCCTACGATATGGATGGTAAAAGAGGAAGACCCCCCCAGTGCCAGCAAGAGGAATGCGGCAGCAATCGTCCAGAATTTCAACACCAACTTCATGGCTATTTTACCTTGGCCCAAGTGCCGCTGAAGCTAGCACTCCCCTGCCGGACCAAAACACGATAAAGGCCAGTGGATTTAACCATGGAGGATAGCGATATGTCAGTTGCATTTTTAACATGCTTTTGGGCTACCAGGCGTCCAGTCATGTCATACACACTCACGTGGGCCGGGCCACCACTAGGCAACTGAAGTCTTTCGCCGCGTAGGCCCATCGCGACTTCGCAGTTATCGTCATTGGCGCGGCAAACATGGTCTACACTGAAACCAAAAGCATCGATATTCGGTCCACCATCAGAAGTGGTTGAAATAAATTTCAATTCCCCTTTGCCCTTCACTAGGTCAAGGTTCACAAAAGCCGTGTCGTAAATTGACCAATCACCTGTCGGAGGACAATCTACTAGATAATCATGATCCAAATAAATGTTCAAAGTCCTAGAAGTTTTTCCGCCATTGGCATAGATAATCCCCATGGTCACATAACCAGCCGAAGGAAATTCCATTTCGTAAGAAGCAAAGGAGTTTACCTTGTTGTCAAAATTCCAGTAGCCCGGTCCAAAGGAAAAACCAGCGTTGGAACTTTCAGTCCAACCGACATCGTAGCCATCCGGTTCAGAGGCATCAAACCATGTTTTTATATCCTTGTTAATCTTGTCCACATCTTCGACATTCACGGTGCCTGTAGGAGTCACTCCCTCAATTTCCTTGGGAACGCCAATCGGGAAACTTATCCGGGCGGCTCCATTTCCGCTATACAGTTGAGCCTTTCCTCCGCCATAAACGGCTGTGTACTGAGTCGAGGCGGCACCCATCGTAAAAGTGCAGATATATTCAGATTTAGCGGTGGTCACTGAATTTGCACACTTGTTTCCCTTACCATCGAACCAACCCACAAATGTTTTGCCCTCCTTGGGGGTCGTCTTCAAGGTCACGGGCATTCCCGCTGGGTAATAGGAACTGACGGTCGTGGCCTCTGCAGAACCCGCAGGACTCACCTTCACGTCCACCTGGTACATGGGGGCCAAATTTTTTGCAAGATTCCGAACTTTTTCGTTTGTGTGGACACGCATCTGCTCTGTGGTGATGCGTCCAAATACAGTAGCACCATTCTGCTGCAAGTGAAGGTTATCATTGTTTCCATCGACATAAGTGGAATACTCGCCCTCGTCCAGCACCATATTCACATAATGTAGAGCATAGTACTGCCCCACCGACAAAAGGTAGTTGCGGGAAAGGGTATCCATATCGATCAGGGGTACATTCAGCGAAGCCGCGATTTCCCGGGCCCGAATCGGATAACCGTGATAGGACTCATAAATGGAATCTGGAAGCATAGAGGGTTCACATGCCTTATACCTATCGGTGGACATGCTGCAACGGTAATCACTTCTACGGACAGGGTTAATTATAATAGGCGTCGCTCCGGCAGCAAGCGCCTCATTGGCCATAGCCGTTGTCGCTGTTACAAATTCTTCTTCGTTGCTGTAGTTACGGTCATTTATGCCAAACTGTATAATTACAAAATCACCGGATTTAAGGCTAGACTTGACTGCCGCCCAATTCTTGTTGTAATAGGTCATTGCCGCCGTACCGCCAGCACCCTTGTTTACAACAACCACATTGTCCGAATTCCAGAAATACTGGAATTCCTGGCCTATACCCCGTTTAGGATAGTATCCCTCGTTCCAGTCCTGCATGGTGGAGTCGCCACACATGTAGATGGTAATCTTTGCACACACCATCGGGGCAAGGAACATCGAAGCGACAACGAAGGTCTGCCAGATTCTGGAAAGCATCGCCTAATTCCTAAAAAAAGCCCGCTGCATGACCTTGCCGTCGTACTTCGCCTTCATCACATACAGGCCTTTCGGTAGAGATTCCTGACCCGCAAAGAAGACGGATTCCCCAGCCAAGGCATTTTTGGACGAGCCTCCAACCAACGAACCGTTCAGATTGAAAAACTGAACCTGCACATACCCCGATTTGGAAACATACAGAGCGCCCGTAGAAGGATTGTACCGAAGGTTCCCGCCAAAGGCATTGTTTATGGCTACCGACGATGGATTATCTTCCTCATTTGAAGTTTGTTCATCCCCGACCATATAGATATCCGGCTTGGTCAGCTTTTTCACCATGTCGGGCAGGTAGTAGCTCACATGGGGCGGCTGGTTATAGGCCACATTCTGCCAGGCCACACTCACGCGGTACTGCGGGTCGTGCATCAGAGTGTAGAGCCTGTGGGGGCTAGTTACCGGAGTCGAGAACACGATGATTTTATTCTGGTCATCGCCGGCACGGGTAATAAATTCCTCCCGCCAATCGCCAAAGATATCTGCCACCAAGCAGGGATTCGCCTTGGTATAATTGTTCAAGGAAGACCCTTCGACATTGTAAAAACTAAAATAGCGGTCTACCGTCTTGTTCGAAGAATTCCATTTCTCCAATTTCCCGCCCACATTGTAGGCGTACGTTCCTGCCTTCGGTGAGCCAGATGCGTCAAGAAGTTCGTCTTGCAGATCGCCGTCGAAATAAATGCGGAAATTTACCGAAGGAGACGTAGTCGAAAGGGTCGTTCCAGTTACCGTGCGGATTCCGCCACTGGTGCCAGACCACATTTCAAAGCCGCGGTTCGTGGAATCGATATCAGCAGCGAGACCTCGACCATTGTCGCAACCGGAATGCTCATTGCCGTTTTTATCTTTACAGGTCAAAGAAGACTGGAGTGTTCCCCACACCACATTGCCATCTTTGTCTCGGAATTCTTCGCTGTACTTGTTGGTGGTTTCTTCGTGAACGTCGTAAACCTCCAATCCCGGTTTGTCCGGATCCATGTCGGAGAGGTGCATGGCATCGCCATGGCCAAACCCGGTACGGTAAAGAAGGGTTCCGTCGTGCTTGAGCGCCGCAGAGCCCATGACAATCTCATCGAAGCCATCGCCATCCAGATCGCCTACAGAGAGATTGTGGTTTCCTTCGCCATAAAGTCCCTGGTCAGCCTTGTCGGAACTGTGGAGCCAGCGCGGTTTCAGTTCTTTTCCGTCAAAGTCATAGGCGGCCACAAAAAATTCCGTGTAATAACCGCGACTCATAATGACGCTAGGGTGAACACCATCGAGATAAGCAATTCCTGCAAGCATGCGGTTATCGCGGTTGCCATAGGTATCGCCCTTGATTTTTCCGCGGGCGGGCCAATAATCGATGGTGTGGATAGCCTCGCCGGTCTTGCCACTGAACACTGTCAGGAACTCGGGACCCGACATGATGGTTCCCAAGGTGGTCCGGTAATCCTTGGAACCGTCACCAATGACCTTCCCCTTGCCATCTACCGTACCGTCGCTGGTCTTCATGACAATTTCGGCGATACCGTCGCCATCCAAATCATAGACCATAAACTGGGTGTAATGGGCGCCAGCGCGGATGTTCTTGCCGAGGTCAATACGCCAAAGCAACTCGGTACTTTCCGCGTTCGCTTCAATCTTATAGGCATCGATTATCACATTGCCTGTATAATAGCCCTCCTTCGCTTCCGAATTATCCCTGGAATTATTCGGATCCCATTTTACGACAAGTTCATAACGGCCATCGCCATCCAAGTCGCCTACGCTCATATCGTTTGCAGAATAAACGTAATCCGTTCCAGAAGGAGTCGTTCCACCAGCAGGAGCCGAAAGATTGTACGTCCGGTAAGGGAAGGTGACCTTGCTGGTGCCGTCCTTGTAATTCTTGTCAAAAACAATTTCCACCGTAGATTTGGAACCTTCCTTGCCCGAAACAACGGCTGCAACCTCATACTTGGATGCTATCGTGCCAGCGGCATCCAGGTAGTTCGTTCCAGCATTCTTGGAAATGGATGCGATTTTTTCACCATCGCGATACAGGTTGAATTCCGTATCGGGGCTTTCGGTTCCCAGCAGGCGCCAACTGACCAACACCCCCGTTCCCACGTTCGAAACAGCAAGACCACGGGAAAGCTTTTCCATCTGGCGGGGTGCCGCAAAAGATCCTGTAGCAGCAAGGGCTACAAAAGAGAAAAACACCGTCAACGACAGCATTTCAGAGAACTTCTTTTTCTTCATCTTCATATCCAGCCATCTCCCCAATATGAATATAGACAAAAGTGGCCTTTTTCCACATTTTGGGTAAAATCTTTCCATTGACAATCTATCAAGGTGTTAATTTTTTTTTACATACCGTTTTTGTTGTTTTCAAGCACTTTTCCTAGAAATTTATTTCTAAAAAGCCCCCAAAAGTACCCCCAATATGCTTTTTTTGTTGTCTATAGACAACATCTCAGTAAACATCAAACGACGTCCGTTCCACCCAGAATAGCCATATATTTTTCTACATTTTTTGCGAAAATGCCCAATTGGTGGAAAAATTTCTCGTGGGAAAGACTTTTCGACGCCATTGCCGACAGGTCCCCCACTTTCGTGAAGATTATTATCGTTACAGGGAAGTCCTTCCTGTACTACCACGGCATGACCCGTGCGGCAAGCCTTACCTACACCACCCTGGTGGCCGTGGTTCCCCTGCTCATCCTGTTGACCTCCATTACCCTGGCGGTGGGTCTTGCGAACTTCATGTCGGACTACCTGCCCATTTTGCTGGATATCCTGAACCTGGACTGGCCCACGGAACCCATCATGGCCCTTGTGAAAAACGCCGAACACGTTCCCATCGGAAGGCTCGGTTTTATCGGTGCTCTGGGTCTGTTCGTCACCTTCATTCTCGCCTTTGGCAGCCTGGAGACCAACTTCAACGTAGTGTGGGAAAACAAGATTTCCAGGACGCTAATCCGTCAGATCGAGGTTTATACACCCTTCCTGGTAATTTTTGCAGGTTTCATCGGCATGTTCGCGGGGTTCGTGAACCACGTGCAAGACGTACTGAACATGATCGTGGTGGATGGTTTCCATTTCTCGCCCGAGGTGCTGAAGGTGCTTATTACCGCCTTCTGGTATGCGGCCTTCCACGGTGCCACCATGCTGCTGATTTTCCTGATGCTCTACGCCCTGCCCTCCAGGCCCAAGGGTGTGAGGCTCTATTCCCGCAGCCAGCTTCTGCTCGCCTCGCTTCTGTCTACGGTTGTTTCCTGGGTGGCCATCAACATCTACGTGAAAATCCTGATGCTCATCCAGACCGCCATGGTGACCCGCATGTCCATTTTCTACGGGTCGCTGGCGTTTTTGCCCTTGATGCTGTTCCTGATATTTGGAGTCTGGTCCATTATCCTTTGCGGAAACAGCCTGGTGTGGACCATCTGCCACTGGCCCGAAGCAGCCCAGAAGACCTGGAACTGGAAGGCTACGCTGGAAGATGTCCATAACGGGAAGCAGTCGGGCAGCGAAGATGAACAAGCCTAACTTTATTTCTGTACGCGGTTGCAGGTTGCACAACCTGAAAAACGTGGACGCCCAGTTCCCGCTGGGTAGCGTGACTGTCGTTTGCGGACCTTCGGGCTGCGGAAAGTCCACCCTGGTGCTGGACACCCTCCACGGAGAATCCAAAAGGCGCTACCTGGAAACCCTCTCCCCCTTCGCCGCGGACTTTTTAGGCGGATGTAGGGTGATTCCCCTGGAATCTGCCGAGAACCTTCCAGCAAGTATCGCCGTCGAGGCCTGCCACGGGGAGACCACCACCAAGTCCTACGCCCTTTCCCTTTCGGAATGCGACGCTCCATTCCGGACACTTTTCGCCCCTCTGGCCACCCCAGCCTGCCCTATTTGCGGCAAGCCCATGGAGATGACCTCGCGAGAACAGATTATACAGGCCGTCGCACAGATGCCTACGGGCAGTAAAATTCAATTTCTGGCCACCGTAGAGACAAAAAAACAGAACCTGGACAAGCTTTCGGCCCTGTTCCTTTCCCAGGGCTACACACGGGCCATGGCCGACGGCGAGACCGTCTCCCTGGGGGACCTGACCGAAGAGCAAAAGAAGGAGCGACCCAAGGTTTTCCAGATTGTGGTGGACCGGGTTATCGTCAGGGAAAATTCCCGCACGAGAATCGCCGAAGCGGTGGACGCCACGCTGAAGCTCACCCACCACAAGGTGGCGTTACTTACAGAAAACGGGGTTGCGGAATACAGCACCGTTCCCCACTGCAAGGACCACAAAGAGGCAGAAGCCCCCGTTCTCCACGAAAGGATGTTTTCCCCCTATTCCCGAGAAGGGGCGTGCCCCGAATGTAAAGGAGCCGGAGTGGACGAATCCGGCGAGACCTGCAGCCACTGCGAGGGGCTCAGGCTCCAAAAATTCCTGCTGAATTCGGGAATCGTGACCGAAAATGCGTCAGGCAATTTCGTGTCCTGGAAGCAAATTCTGGAGACTCCCTTCCAGAATCTGGGCGGGCTTATCCGTGACACCTTGAGCAAGCGGATTTCCAAAGGCAAGGTGCCCGTGCTGAACGCCCTGCTGGACCGAATTGACGCCATCAACCAGCTGGGAATCGGCTACCTGACGCCTGGGCGCTCCGGAGCGACCCTTTCAGGTGGCGAAATCCAGCGGCTCAGGCTTTCCAGCCTTTCTACGGGGCTACTGAACGGGCTTTTGATCTGCCTGGACGAACCTGCCAGCGGGCTCCACAGCAACGACGTGGAAAAACTCTGGAACGTGCTCCGGCAAATTCGGGACCGGGGGAACACGCTGGTACTTATCGACCACAACCCCTCCCTCATCCAGAAGGCGGACTGGATTATTGAAATGGGTCCCGGCGCCGGAGAAAAGGGCGGAGAGATTCTGTTCCAGGGCAAGGCGAAGGATGTGCTGGAAAATCCGGAATCGCCTACGGGTAGGTGGATTAGGGAATTATCACATCGTCATCCCCGCGAAGGCGGGGATCTCCCTTCAAAAGCCCCCAAAAGAGATTCCCGGTCGGTGCCGGGAATGACAAAAAGTAAGTCCCGTCGTGCAACCGCATCCATCGCCATCGAAAATTTTTCCATGTACGACATGAATCCGGTGACGACGAATTTTCCCACCCAGAAGTTCAGCGTCATCACCGGACAAAGCGGCAGCGGAAAATCTACCCTGTTCTTCAAGAACCTGGTCCCCCGTGCAGAAAAGGGCGAATTTCAAAGTTTGGGCATAGAGGCCCTATCCGTGCTTTCTACGGGGGATTTCCACGGCAATCGCCGAAGCACCGTGGCCTCGGCCATCAACTTGGGCTCGCAACTCCGTGACCTGTTCGCAAAACTCCCCGAAAGCAAGGTCCGGGGCTACACCGCCGCAAAATTCGCCACCCACGCTCCCGGAGGCCGGTGCGAAAACTGCAAGGGCGAAGGCGTCATCTTTGACCCGGCCGGCTACGAAGAATCGGAATGCCCCGTATGCCTGGGCAGGCGTTTCAAGGACGAAATCCTGGAAGTCCGTTTCAAGAGCCTTTCCATCGCCGACATCTACGACCTGGAAATCGGCGAAGCCTACAAGCTGTTCACCAACCTGAAGCCCTTTGCCGACAAGCTGAAGCCTCTTGTGGATACAGGTCTGGACTACCTGAAGCTGGGGCAGACCACGGCCCACCTTTCAGGTGGGGAACGGGCAAGGCTTCGGCTCTCTATTGCCCTTGCCCGTGCGAAGGCGCTGGGCACGCTGTTCCTTTTTGACGAGCCTGCGCGTGGGCTGCACCAGGGCGACATCCGCCATCTGTTGGACCTGATTCGTGGACTTACCGAGGCGGGCCACACCGTTATTGCCATCGAACACGCCCAGGACTTCGTAAACGCCGCCGACTACGTGCTGGAACTGAAACGGGGGTAAAGATGTTCCGTCTTGTTGGATTTTTCCTTATTGCAGTTTTCATTTTCGCCTGTTCCGAAAGTGAATCTTCCGCAGATGCTCTGAAGGATTATTTCGACAATCTATCTTTTGCCGATTCGGAAAACGAATCTTCCTCTTCTTTTTCTGGTCTGAGTCCCGATTCCGTGGTTACCGGAGAATTCAAGGACGCTCGAGACAACAGGACCTACAAGACGGTTAAAATCGGAAACCAGACCTGGATGGCAGAGAACCTAAAATACTCCCTAGACTCGCTAGTCGAAAGTTGGTGCTATGAAGACGACAACTCCAACTGCGAAAAGTACGGGAGACTTTACAGCTGGATGACCGCCATAGGTAAAAGCGACGAAGAATGCGGATACCAAAAGGCCTGTTCCCTCACCTACCCCGTACAGGGCATTTGCCCAGAAGGTTGGCACATACCCAGCAAGGATGAATTGGCGACCCTAGTCGAGAATGCCGGAGGCCCATCCATTGCCGGAGCAAGGCTGAAGGCAAAAGAAGGTTGGGAACCAGCATGGAACGAATGTACTGGCACCGACGATTACCATTTCTCCGCCATGGCTAGCGGGTATTTGCGGGTGTATACCGATCACTATTACAATAAGGGATACCACACGGGAATTTGGTCTTCCACAGAGGTAGAGGACTTCCACCGGGCCGAGCAGTACCAGCACATCGATGTCTATATTCTCTTTTTAGATTATGACAAAGATACGGCTCAAGTTTCCGACACCAACCGGGACTTTGCCGAGTCCGTCCGATGCCTCAAGGACGATTCCGAAAAATAGCCATGTTCTCCGCAAGCTTGATTACATCCCCGCAAGTCCAAGAATTCATCCAAGTCGCCCTCAAGCGCAAGCTGGATGCATTGCAGGTTTCCACAGCCTTGAGCAAGGCGGGCTACAGCAACGAGGAAAGGTCCGCCATCATGGACTACATGGCCCTGCTGCCGAAAATTCAAGAAAAATTCGGTTGTCTGCTCGCAAATGACAAGAACAGATTCCTCCTGTGCGACAAGCTGGCCCTGGAACAGAGCACCGCCCAGGATATTGGCCGCTGGAAGGCGAACTTGTGGCCTGCCAGTAGCGATGGCGATAGCAGCAAATCCGGTGCAAGTATCGTCCACGACCTCTGTTGCGGCATGGGAGGCGACAGTTTCTTTATTCCCGCCTCTTTCAAGGTTGTCGGTGTCGATCTGGACGAAAACCGCCTCGCCATGTACCGTCACAACATGGGAGCCATCGGGAAAACCGCAGAAGTTATCTGTGCCGACGTGCGGGAGGTCGCCAACGCCACCTTTTTCACCATTGATCCGGCTCGCCGGGCCCTAGAAGGCGAAAACCAGCGTGACCTACGGAACCTCACGCCCACCCTGGAAGAAGTGGTTGAAATCAGCAAGCATTACCAGGGCGGCATGGTCAAGCTGCCTCCGGGATACCCACCCGCAGAAATTCCCGACGGCACGGAAATCCTGTACCTGGGAGGCCGTTCAGACTGCCGCGAATGTCTGGTGCTATTCGGGAGCCTTGCAAAGAATCCAGACACGGTCCGTGCCGTGATGATTGGCAAGGACGGCAACGCCCTTGCCGAATGGAGCCGCCCACGGGAACGTTCTCTCGAAACTCTGGACGAAGACCTCCAAGAAAAGCTGGACCGAAACGATTCCCTAGAAGGGCGTGACCGTACCTACCGTACCGCCACCAGCAGGAGCGATCTGCCCATCGGCGAAATTGCCCGTTACCTCTCAGAACCGGCACCCATCCTGATTCGAAGCCACCTGTTCAACGCAGCCGCCCTCTCCTGCGACCCGCAAGCCCACCTGATTTCGGAAGGTATCGCCTACGTGGCCAGCGGCTTGCCGCTCCCAGCTCCGGGATTTACCTGCTACGAGATTGTCGCCCACTCAGAAATTTCCACCGGGGCTGTACGCTCCATGCTCAAGGAACACGACATCGGTAAAATCACCTTGAAGTTGCGGGGTGTCAAACTGGATCCCGACACCGAAATCAAGCGCCTAAAGCCAAAGGGCAAGAAATCAGCCATACTGTTCTACACCCGCGCCGCCGGCAAAAAGATTGCGTTATTGAGCTTAGATCATCGATTTACTTTTTAATAGATTCTTTTTTGCGAACATTCATTTGGATAAACAAAGCCAATTTCTATATTCACACTCTAAAAAAGGCGATTTGAGGAAAATAAAATGAAAAAAATCTGGCTATTTACCTTGTTTACGCTCTATCTTTGCGCTTGTTCCGAGAATTCAAATTCATCAGAGGTTCAAGACGAGTCAAGTTCCTCGCACGACAATTCAGCGTACTGCCGTGAGGAATACGGCTTTACGAAAGACAATGGTTGGACTAAAGACATTTCCGATAGTAGCTATATCATTGACTACGTCTGCGACCACATGTCGCAACATATGCGAAATATGTTTTCCTTCTATGCAAGATGCGTATCATCCAGTTACAACAAATCAGAAAACCGCATTGACATGAAGGTCTCCACAGAAAGCGGCTACAAATATATATGGGCAGAACTTGATGGATGTAAATACAAAATCGGAAGCGACGGGGATTTTAAGGCATGGGTAGCGGGATTAAGCGAATGGTCTCTCGATGACTGTCTTTGTAACGAGGAAGATTTCGCAACCTACTACAGAAAGGCATCTCCTAGCCCCGAAGACGGTAGTTCTAGCAGCCATGTTCCCGTTGAAGAAAGTTCTAGTTCCCTTACTCAGCCCCCTCCATCAAGCTCCGGCGGCAGGCTTGTCTGTTACGAATCGGAAACAGAATCCGCTTGCATTTACGTGTACGACAGTTCCAGCAGCAATGGTTCTATAAAACCCAGTTCAAGCACTAGCGAAGTAAACACCTCACCCTATACCTATACATACTATGGAACGGGTGACCTACACCAGAGCCGCCAAACTATCAACATCACAAGCGACTGCGTCAATGCCACATGCTTTGAAGATTTCGAAAACTTTGACTTTGAAAACGGCACTATTGGTTCTTACAAGTCAGGACAATCTGCATATGGCGGTAGCGGACGGTCCATCGACATCGGAGACAATCAATACACCGTGCTCCCTTGGCGGCTAGACAAGGAAATTAAGAACGGATCACTGGATTTCTTCTTCAAGCCAAATGCAAAATTACTTTCCTCTGACAATAAAACAACAGCCCTTGCAGGGAACGATGGGGCACGCATGTCCGTATTCATTTATAACGGAGTCCTTTATTTTTACAAAAACATCCCCAACAACCCAATATTCCTTTCAGCCGAAGTTGACCTAAAAAACGAATGGATCCGCATTACCGCCGAATGGAACGAGGCAAACGGCGTTATAGCTCTGTTTTTAAACGGGGAGTTGATAGCCCAAAAAGACACTTACTACGGACACTACGAACCATCTTCTCGCGGAGACTACGACAACGTATTCGTCCTAGGTTACAAGAGTTCCTGCTGCATGGGGTCCATCAGCGACGAAATGTTTGCCCAAGGTTCTTTTGACAACGTGCAAGTAGTCACACACAACATTTTCGAAATAACGGAATAATGGAAAGCGAAAGAAAAGACAATAACTACCTGTTCGATTCCGGAAACCTTTCGGAAGGCGCCCTCGCCAAGAAGCACCGCATCGAAAACGACCCCAGCGCCCGCACGAACATCATGGATTATTTGCCCGGCATGGAAGTCATCCAGTCGGACATTGCCGACAAGGTACTCGCCGAATCGGAAAATTACGATTACAGCAAATACACCGGCAAGGACGTGAAGCGCGCCCTGGAACATGAACGCTGCACGCTTGAAGATTTCAAGGCGCTCCTTTCTCCGGCTGCCGCCCCATACCTCGAGCAGATGGCCGCGAAGGCGAAAATCGAGACCAGCAAGCATTTCGGCAACAATGTCTACTTCTTCACGCCGCTCTACATCGCGAACTACTGCGAAAACTACTGCGTCTACTGCGGGTTCAACTGCTACAACCATATCAAGCGCATGCAGCTCACGATGGAGCAGATCGAGCACGAGATGAAGGTCATCGCCGACAGCGGCATGGAAGAAATCCTGATTCTCACCGGCGAAAGCCGTGCCAAAAGCAGCGTGGAATACATCGGCGAGGCCTGTAAGCTGGCCCGCAAGTATTTCCGCATGGTGGGCATCGAAGTCTACCCAGTCAACGTGGACGAGTACCGCTACCTGCACGAATGCGGCGTGGACTACGTGACGGTTTTCCAGGAAACCTACGACAAGGTGCGTTTTGAACAACTTCACCTGATGGGCCATAAGCGCGTATTCCCGTACCGTTTCGATTCCCAGGAACGCGCCCTGATGGCAGGCATGCGCGGGGTGGCATTCTCTGCACTTCTTGGACTTTCGGACTTCCGTCGCGATGCGCTTGCCTCGGCACTCCATGTGTATTTCTTACAAAAGAAGTACCCGCATGCCGAGATGAGCTTAAGCTGTCCGAGACTGCGCCCCATCATCAACAACGACAAAATCGACCCGCTGGACGTTCGCGAGAAGGAACTCTGCCAGGTGCTTTGTGCCTACCGCATCTTCCTCCCCTTCGTGGGCATTACGGTCTCTAGCCGCGAAAGCAAGGAATTCCGCAACGGCATCGTGAAAATCTGTGCGACGAAAGTTTCCGCCGGCGTTTCTACGGGCATCGGCGACCACGAAAGCAAGTACAGCGGTCACGATGACGGGGAAGGCGGCGACGAACAGTTCGAAATCAACGACAGCCGCAGCTTCAACGACATGTACGGCGACATTTCGGGCGAAGGACTCCAGCCCGTACTGAACGATTACCTTTACGTGTAACGGTTAGTAGCGATAATCTTCGCAACCCTTTGGTCCATAGGTCGAAAAACAGACTCCGTGTTCAGTGAGGAGTGCGCCCCCCGTTCCTCCCTTAGTCATCATTTTCCCACCGGCGGGAACCAACGCCACTTCTACAGTGCGGCTATTCTCATCCATCCCGTTCCATTGGAAATTCATCGTCAAACGATAATTGGTATTATTTCCACCCTGTGAGGTTATTCCACCCAAGCCGGACGATTTTCCATTATTCAGTTCCCTGCTGATGAACATGGGTTCCTTGGGATAGGTACGGTAATATGTTGAACTACCCGATTTATAAGAAAACGCATAATAGGTATCACCATCTTTGGTCAAATTCCCGCCGTTGTTTCTTGCATTAAGAATATCGGCGACACCGACAAATCCAGATTCTTTCAAGGCGTCATACCACGTTCCACCAGACCCAACCAACTTGCTCATCTCCGAACCACTATTGATGCTAGGGTGGTTGTTCTGGACATTGGTCGGAAGGTCCGGGCGCATTTCTATAACAAACAAGTCAACACCCGCTTCGCTTGCCAGTTTAGTTTTCAGTTTAGAGAGATTACCGGCGGCCTTGTCTCCAGAAGTTACAAAAGCACTATTGAACAGCGCATCTTCATTCTCTACAAGAGCCCTGTTCAGCGCTTCTCTCAGATAAAACAACTTCATACGGTCAATGTTCTCTCTAGACCGTTCAATTGCGCCCAAAGCAATCGGGACGGCAATCCCGGCAAGAACCCCCATGATCACGATGACGACCATGATTTCAATGAGGGTAAAGCCTTTTTTCTTACTTACCAAATTACACCTCTTTTGCAAGTAAAAAATATTTCGAAACTCTTGTTTACAAAATATAGATAGTAAAGTATGTTTTAGGCATTTTTTAACAAAAAAATGACAAAAACAATTAGTCCAATTTGTACTATATCACAATCAGGTCCCTTTTTGCTACCTTTCCCGCCATGAAAGAGTTTAATCCTACCCTTTATTTCATTACCGACAGCACCTGTGTTGCAGAAAACCGGTTCTTACCTGTGGTGGAGGCCGCCTGCAGGGGCGGTGCCACCATCGTCCAGCTGCGGGAAAAAGACCGGAGTACCCGCGAATATATGGAACTAGCCCGTGCCACCCACGAAATCACCGCCCGGTACGGAATTCCGCTGATTATAGACGACCGTGTGGATGTGGCTCTCGCTATCGGAGCCGAGGGTGTTCATGTAGGGCAATCCGACATGCCTGTCCGGGACGCCCGAAGGCTGATGGGGCCAGAAAGAATCGTCGGAGCCACCACCAAGACCGTGCCCCAGGCCCTGGAAGCCTTTGAACAAGGGGCCGATTACCTAGGCTGCGGCGCCATCTACCCCACCACAACCCACGTGAAAACCGTCATCACACCAGTAGAGACCTTGAAGGAAATCGTAAAAGCCGTTCCCGTCCCGGTGAATGCCATCGGCGGACTCAACAAAGAGAACATCTTTGTGCTAAAAGAATCGGGAATTGCGGGCATCTGCGTCGTTTCCGCCATCATGAAGGCCGCCGATCCGGAGGCTGCCACCAGTGAACTCAAGCAGGCGGTTCTGCATCTAGGGGCTAGGATTTAGGGGCTAGAGATTAGAGGAAATTATCATGGCTTCGCCATCTGCTCCAGACGCACGAAGTGCGTGATTATACCCACTAAATCCTAAGCTCTAGTCTCTAATCTCTAAAACCCCAAAACCGCTTCGGAAATCTCGTTGGCTTCGTCGGAGTAGTCGTCAGCCCGATCCGGGATAAACTCCCCCCAAGCTTCGCTGACACCGCAACCCACGCCTACCTCTACGGTAGACCACTTGAATACGGCAAACACCTTCGGAAACATTTCCAGCAAGCCATCCAAAATGTCTTCGGGAGGTTCGTCTTCCACCAGCATGTTACCGTCCATAGCCAAAAGCTCCGTCTCCGGCAGTTCTTCGAAGCGACACTCGTATTCGTCGGACACGATGGGGTCCACGGAATACCAATCTCCCGAATCTTCGCTAGGGAGTTCCGCCTCCGGAAATTTTTCCATAAAGGCCTGCCACAGAAGGGCAAGGTCTGCCCCCTCGCCAATAAACCGGACTAAAACGCGACAATCCATAACTTCTCCTTGCTATGGAATGAATATATAAATAAACGGCGTACCGGGAGAATCTATTCTCGAATTATCCGTGGTACAGGTTGCCGGACTGGTAATTCGGCTCGGTCGTCAAATTCACGCCGAGACGGCGGAACACGCCTACATCCACCTGGGAAAGGATCACGCTGGAATGAACTTCGCAGTGGCGGAGTTCCGGTAACTTCTCGAGAGCGATTTTCGCGTTGTAGTCTGTCAGGGCGCAAACAGAAAGCGCCACCAGGGCCTCGTCCATGTGCAGGCGCGGGTTCTTGTGTCCGAGCTGCTTGGTCTTTAGATTCTGGATAGGTTCAATCACCATGGGAGAAAGCAAGCGCACTTCGTCAGGAATATGGGCCAGATGTTTCAGCGCATCCAGAAGCATGGCCGAAGAGGCTCCCAGCAAGGACGACGTCTTCGCCGAGATGATGGCGCCGTCATTCAGCTGGATAGCAACCGCCGGACCATCGGTCAGTTCGGCCTTTTCTACGGCAGCGGCAATCACCGGGCGGTCGGCAGTGCTAATCTGCGCCTGCTCCATAATCAGTTCCTGCTTGTAAATCTGGTCCTTTTCCGCATTGCCCTTGCGCACGTCGCAGAGGGTGTTGTAGTAACGACGGATAATTTCTTGCTTGGCGGCCTCGCACACGGCGGCATCGTCAATAATACAGTTGCCCGCCATGTTCACGCCCATATCCGTAGGACTCTTGTACGGAGACTCGCCCAAAATGCGGGTAAACAGCGCGTTCAGCACCGGGAAGATTTCCACATCGCGATTGTAGTTGATGGTGGTCTGCCCATAAGCTTCCAGGTGGAAGGGGTCGATCATGTTCACGTCGTTCAGGTCGGCGGTGGCGGCCTCGTAGGCCAGGTTCACCGGGTGCTTCAGCGGGATGTTCCAGATGGGGAACGTCTCGAACTTGGCGTAACCGGCCTTGATGCCCCGCTTGTTCTCGTGATAAATCTGGGAGAGGCACACGGCCATCTTTCCACTTCCGGGACCGGGAGCCGTCACCACCACCAGTTCGCGGGTGGTCTCCACAAATTCGTTCTTGCCGTAGCCGTCGTCGCTCACCACCAGCGGGATGTTGCTGGGGTAACCGGCGATAGGATAATGACGGTAAACCTTCAGGCCAAGACCCTCTAGCTTTTTCTGGTAGGCGATGGCGCTGGGCTGTTCTTGCCAGCGGGTTAGCACCACAGAGCTTACGTACAGACCGTAGCCGCGGAAGGCGTCAATCAGGCGGAGCACGTCCTGATCGTAGGTAATGCCCAGGTCGCCGCGGACCTTATTCTTCTCGATATCGCCTGCGTTGATGGCGATAATGACTTCGGCCTTGTCCTTGATCTTTTCCAGCATGCGGATTTTACTGTCTGGTGCGAAGCCAGGCAACACGCGGGATGCGTGATGGTCATCGAACAATTTTCCGCCAAATTCCAGGTAAAGCTTTCCGCCAAACTTTGCAATGCGTTCCGCAATCTTTTCGGACTGGGTCTTCAGGTACGCTTCGTTATCAAAACCTACTTTGAACATCTTTTTTTCGCCTATCAATTAATCAAAAATTCATCCTCACAAAGATAAAAAAAATGGGAAAAGACTACAACAAAAAAAAGTAACCCGCCGGCATAGCCGGCGGTTCTTCATAGACGGGCATAGCCCTAGGATACTAGCAACGCGTCGCACGCGTTGACGGTTCTGACACTGG
>OMSO01000055.1 GCA_900313675.1 uncultured Fibrobacter sp. | reverse complement strand
CCTCGGTGGTGTCGCTATCATCACGGCTGACCACGGTAACGCCGACGAAATGTACGAAATCGACAAGAAGACCGGCATGCCGAAGGTCAACAAGGACGGCACCTTCAAGGCAAAGACCAGCCACACCTTGAACAAGGTTCCTTGCATCCTTTACGATAACGTAACGGGCGGCAAGCTTTCCCTCAAGGAAGGCGACTGGGGCCTGTCGAACATCGCCGCAACGACCGCGAACCTCCTCGGCCTCGAAAAGCATGAGGCGTGGGACGACTCGATGCTCATCATTAAGTAGGCATGAGGTGCGAGGTCGGCACTTCGTGCCTTTGAGGTATGAGGCCACAGCTTCGCTGCTTTGAGCAAAATTACAGAAAGGGAACCCACAAGGGTTCCTTTTTCATTCGGGGTTTTAGGGGCAGGGCCCCTAGGAGAAGGGGTAGCTCCGGAACAAGTCCGGGGCGGGCACCTGGCCCGGCTTGGTCTGGAGCAAGGGGAAGGCCTTCCCCCTTACCGCAAGCGGCGTAATCCCTTGGGCATGGGAACTTCGGTGCCGTCCTCTTGCAAGAGGTAGATGTTGTCCAGGCTGATGTAGCCCTTGCCGCTGTAGCGGGCTCTGAAGGCGAAGTTCTTGATTTGCTTCGGGTCCAGCTGCGGGATGGTCTTACCCCAACCCTCTTGGGCCATGTTTTCCCAGATGAGGGTGTCACGGACCCAGCTGCCGCGGGTGTTTTTCAGGCGGACCATGAACTCGTCGTAGTCCTTCACCTGCTCGCTGGCGATTTGCACCTCGAAATAGCCGTCGGGGTTGTTGTGGTTGGTGGCGTAGTCGAACACGATGCCTACGGAATTCTTGACGGCTTCGGGAATCACGTAGTAGGCTCCGGCAAAATTGGGCCAGCCCTGCGCAGGAGGCTGCTCGATGATAAAGTCGTGACGGATGAATCCGCCGTGAGGGGGCGCCCCGTTAAAGACCTTGGCCTCGATACTGGTAGCGTTGTCGCCGTTGGCCACCGGGTACCAGTCCACCGCATCCAGGCCGTTGTCGAAGTTCTGCATGACGCTAGTGGTGCGGTAGGCACCACGAATGCGGAAGGGGATCTTGAATTCCGTAGCCTTGCCGCCAAGGCCGCGAATCTTGAGCGTCGCCGTAGCAGGCCCAAGTTTCACATTTGCAGACATGGGAACCTTCACATGGAAGCTTTCGATGGAGGCGTTCCACAGGCCGTCATCGGGCTTGAACCACTTGACGATCCCAAGCTCCGGAATTTCAAGTTTGCCTTCTGTCAGCTGGCCGGACTGCTGCACGACGGTGGCGAACAGGTCCAGGGTATCGCCTGCCAGCAGGACCTTCTTTTCGAGGGCAGCGGCAATGACCTTGGGGTCAGCCGCGGCTGACTTCGTCGCCGAATCCAGGCCCACGACCTTCGGGTTGATTTGCACGACGGCAAGCCCGAAGGGCGGTACGGCAATGTCCCTGGACTTGGACGGATTGATGCGACGTCCGCTGGGGCCCATTTTCGGGTAGGGGTAGGCGCTCTGGGTCGTGCCGTTCCACTTGAACTGTTCTTCGCCAAAAATTTCCACCTGTGTCCTGACCAAATCACCTTTGCCCACTGTCGGCGTCGCATTGGCAGAATCCGTGCCAACGCTCGCCCGGTCAATCTGCACCAGCTGCGTGATGTCGGAGAGGTTCACCAGCATCACACGGGCCGAATCCCCCTTGCCGATGGCGTAGGCCACCACATCGGGGCTGTTGCTCTCTACCGGCAGCACCGCGAACCCGCTTTCCAAAAAGTCCATGAAGGTCATGTAAACGCCATAGTATTCCGCCGTAGGTTCCAGGGATTTCCAGTGGTTCCAGGAACCTTCCTTGAGGAGCGCCGTCATGCTGATGGTTCCCCAGGTATCGTCGGGCCCTTTGAACAGGTTGCCGAAGGCGTCCCAGGGGAGCACCTGCAGGCGGTTACCAAACCGCATGGCGTGCTGAGCAAAGACGCTGGCCATGGCAGTGGCCTGAGGGTAATCCATCAGCAGGCTGTAGCCCTGGACGCAGGTGCTGAACTCCGAAAGGAACACCCGGCGCTCCCCTTCCAAGTGGCGTTTCATCCACATGTCCAGCGTGTCCATGTTGGGGCCAACGTCCAGCATGGAACGTAGCATGTCGGCGGGTTTCGGGTCATTTGGCGTCCAGTACGGGTAGTTGTGCAGGTCCACCACGTCCAGATAGCGCTTACCGTCTTTCTTTTCGGCCTCCCCCACAATCCGCAGGAACTCTTCCATCCAGTACTTGCCATCCAGAAGGCCCGCGCCCTTCTGCTGCATTTTGTGGGTGCTGAACAGCGGGCCGTGCAAGATGATGCTGGAATCCACTGCCTTCATGGCGCGGGCGTATTCCAGATAGCGGGCCGCGTACTGCCTTGCCGAAATGGGGCCGGACTCTTCCCATTCGCCGTCCAGTTCGTTGCCGATTTGCCACTGCTTGATGTCGTAGCCCTTCACCTTGTTGGCATAACGCACCCAGGCGGCGGCCTCCTTGGAGGTTCCCGTGCCCGCGTTCACGCAAATGACGGCCCTGGCATTGGGGAGCGTCTTGATGTATTCCATGAAAGTCTCGAAATCCCACTTGATGTCAGTCCAGTCCGTACGGGCGATGTCGCCGTTCCTGGTAGACATGGCGTAGAACTTGTAGTTGTTGCCGCCCAGCAAATCCGTCTCGCCGCTGTAGAGTTTCATCTCGCAAATCTGCACGCCCTTTGACGGCAGGTCCGTGGTCTTGAAACGGACGGCCACGTAGCGGGTATTGATTTGCTTGAACTTGTACTTGGTGGTAGCGGAGTTCACCCGCACCGTGGCTTCTACCTTCAGCTTATTTTCAAGAGCCTGGTGTACGCCAGGGTATTCGGCGTAGTCTTCCGTCCAGTAGGCCAGTTCAAAAGCCTTAGGTCGGAGCTTACCCCAGTCGATCTGAATGGAATCCAGGTTCACCTTTTCAGGGAATTCCACCACAATCCAGGGCGGGTCCACCGGGTCCAAAATTTCGCCCCACCACATGGTCTCCATCTTGCCGTCGGCCAGGTGGCTCCGGCGGACAAAGCCGTAGTTGTCCTTGGTGGTGCCACGGTAAGCGGTCTCGCCCAAGAAGCCACGGGCCCACTTGGTCTCGTCGGGGGTCCAGAGTCCCGTTTCGTCGTACTTGCCGATACCGTTCCAGTGGTAATCGTTAGAGAGGCTTCCGTTAGGGAAACGGAACAGGGTGTAGCCGCCATCGACGAAGGCCGGAGTCATATCGTAATAGCGGCTAGGCGGATTCCAAATTGCCAGGTCGGCAGACATCATGTTGTCCTTGTTGATGACAACGCCGGGGTGCAGGTCATCGACCTTAACCACGTTTTGGGAAGCAAAGGCCGGCAGGGCAAAAAAGGCCGCAAGGGCAGAAACGACAAAAGTTTTCATAGGAACCTCTTGATACAATATACATCAAAAAAAAAGATCCCCGTGATTCTATCGGGGCTTTGCCCCTCCAGAATGACAACGGGGATGACAATCGCCGCAAAAGCGGATGACTTTCGGATTACTTCGCGGCGGCCAGTTTTACTTCGCAGCAGCTTCAAAAGCCTTGCCGAGTTTCGCGAGGGCCTCGTCGCATTCCGCGGCGGAGACATTCAGCGGAGGCAAGAGACGCAGCACGTTACCCTTGGCGCTGAGCACCATGAGTTTTTCTGCGCGGGCGGCGGCGATGATGTTACCGACCGGCATGGATTCATCGAGAGCCACACCGAGAATCAGACCTTCACCGCGGATTTCCTTGGCGAAGCTGTACTTTTCCACAAGGGCAGCCAAACCGGCCTTCAGCTGGGCAGAACGTTCAGCCACATTCTTGAGCAGCCCCGGAATCTGCTTCACGACAGCGAGACCTGCGGCGCATGCAATCGGGTTACCGCCGAAAGTCGTGCCGTGGTCGCCAGCCTTCAGCTGGTCGGCAATCTTCTGGCGCAGCAGCACCGCACCCAGCGGGAGACCGCCACCGATTCCCTTGGCAAGCGTTACGAGGTCCGGATTCAGGCCGTACTTTTCGAAACCAAGGAAGGTTCCGAGACGGCCCACGCCTGCCTGCACTTCGTCGACGATGACGAGGCAGCCGCATTCCTTTTGCAGGCTATTGATCGTTGCAACCATCTCGGCAGAAAGCGTCATCACGCCACCTTCGGCGGCCAGCGATTCCAGCATGATGGCACAGGTATTGCCATCCACCTCGGCCTTCAAGGCAGCGCAGTCATTCCAAGTCACATGAACGAAGTCGCCCGGCATGGAGCCGAAGCCTTCCCTGATGGCCGGCTGGCCCGTCGCAGAAAGTGCAGCATACGTCCTTCCGTGGAAACTGTTCACGAAGGTGATTATCTTCTGCCGGTTCTTTTCGCCCTTCCGGTCGAAGTACTTACGTGCGAACTTGATTGCACCTTCGTTGGCTTCGGTACCGGAGTTGCAGAAGAAGGCCTTGTCGAACTTGGTGATTTCAAGGAGGGCCTTGCCGAGATTAATCTGCGGGTAGTTCGGGTAGAGGTTGCTGATGTGGTTGAAGTGGTTCATCTGTTCCACCACCGCATCCTTGATAGCCTGGTTCTGGTGACCGAGCGCGTTCACGGCGATACCTGCCACGAAGTCCAGGTACTTGTTGCCCCGGTCGTCGTAGAGGTAAGAGCCCTCGCCCTTCACGAAGTTGATGTCAGCCTTGCCGTAGAGCGGCGCGATAATTTGTTTGTCCTGTTCGAGCAGGTTAGCTGAGGATGTCCTTCCAACCCACGATGTGGATGCTCTTGAGTCCTCGTCGGATCGACTTGAAACTCTCGCGGACTTTGGGAATCATACCGCCGGAGATGACGCCAGCCTCGATCAGCTTTTCGGCGTCCGCTTCGCTCAGTTCGGGAATTACATTCTTGTTTTCGTCCATCACGCCCGGCACGTCGCTTACCAGCACGAACTGGTCGGCCTCCAGCGCCACAGCCAGTTCAGATGCAGCCGTGTCTGCGTTCACGTTCCAGCTCACAACCTTGCCGTTTGCGTCAGGGCCAATCGAAATCGGGCTTACCACGGGAACAAACCCCGCACCCCAGAGCGCGGTCACAATGCCCGGGTTCACCTTCTTGATTTCGCCCACCAAGCCAAGGTCCACCTTGCCCTGCTTCTTGACCACCTGGAACAGGTTCGCGTCCACGCCCGAAATACCGACGGCACCACAGCCGTTGTTCAGGAGCATGCGCACGAGCTTCTTGTTCACGTGGCCAGAGAGGGTCATCTCGACCATCTTCATGATGCCGGGGGTCGTGACTCGGAGGCCGTCGATGAATGTCGGTTGTTCCTTGAGCAAGGCGATATTCTCGTTGATGTCCTTGCCACCGCCGTGAACCACGGCCACCTGACAGCCACTACCGGGGAGGGTAGAGACTGCCGACACAAAATCAGCCAGCTTGGCTTCGTCGATTGCCAGGCTGCCACCAATTTTTACAACCACTTTCTTCATCGCGGGTGCTGTCCTCTCGATTTGTTCGCCTTAAAAGACGATGAATTTCCGCCCGCAAATTTAGAAAAGCTCTTAGGGGCCGAACCCAGGCACCTCGATTTTTATAACATAAAAGGGGGAAGAATCCCCCTGATTTCTGCCTTGCCTCGTCAACTTACATCCCCGCCACCTTCCTGTCATCCCCGCCCGTTCGGCGGGCTCAGGGCAGGCTCCGGCGGGGATCTCCCATCATCAACACACTCAGCAAGTCATCCATCACCCCCTCGCCTAGGGGCGCCGCCCCTAAAACCCCAAAGCAAGAATTATCGTTTGTTGAAGTAGGCGTCAAAGCAGGCTTTCTGTGAAATCCGACGTTTATCAGCATTAAATACACAATCTGTTTTTTCCTCAGAATCCTTACTAAACTTTGTTTTCATCACCAATTTATTACCATCATAAAAATCAAACTGGCCATGTTTCACCAACTTACTTCCAAACAAGCCACTCTTACAGATTCCGGTAATTGAGATAGAATGTTCTTTAAACACTTTTTCACCATAATTGATTGTAAATTTTTTTCCATTCTTGACTTCTGGTTTAGAGCAAATGGAAGTCATCATCGAATCTAAAGGATGCACACTTTCTTTATTTTCAGCCACCATTACAAACCTATCCGTTGAACCATTCGCATAGGTTATACTTTCCACCTCGTTTTTCTTGATTGAGTACGCAGGGCCTTCCAAATTATCCAAACGTTTGTATTGGATTTGAGACTCTCCTATTTCTGTTACTTTCACGGTAGCGGAATCCCCATTACGGTAACGAACTACATCCTGACCTAAAGCCAAGGTAAAAGGCAGCAAAGCCGCAACAACCACGAATCGGAAATTCATAATCCTACCTCTCTTTTTAAAGATTTACGGCCCGAAACTATTCCCGGCAGCCTTTCTGAATGTAAAAAAAAAACAACATTTGTCAATCAAGCAGTTTTTCTTAAATCTTTGACATTTTTCTTTCGTTTTCATCCATTTTTTTATATCTTTAACCTAATCACAAACCAAAGACACAAGAGGTAAATTATGGCTATTTCTAGAGTTTGGCTGGATGAATCCAGTGACGAATGCGTATCTTGCGGCGCTTGCGAAGCTACTTGCGACGCAGTGTTCAGCGTTCCCGAAAAGATGCAGGTGAAGGAAGGCGTTGACTATTCCGCTTACGAAAGCGAGATCAAGGACGCTGCCGACTCCTGCCCCGCCGGCGTCATCAAGTACGAGTAATGCGATTAGGGAAGGCTTCCGCCTTCACTAAAACCTACCTTACAAATTTAAAAAGACCTCCCCTATGGGAGGTCTTTTTTCGGATATCCGTCATAAATCACTTGATACGGCGGTAGCCCATGGAAATTCTCTTTTCCTTGTTCTGCTTTTTCACCGTTCCAGCGCGATGTTTCTTGTTGGCCGTAGGCGCAATGGCCACTTCCTTCGTATGGAAGATGAACTTCGACACGTAGGGGCCTGTCGCGATGGCCCTGCCGTTTGCAGCAGCGGGATTACCATCGTGAGGCAGCCACTCAAGCTTCAGGTGGATGGTTCCGTCGGCAGACAACTTGTCAATTCCGATTTCATCCAAATCAAATTCGTATTCCGTCTGGGTCACATGGGCTCCCATGTTGGTATAGATATCCAACGTAAATGCGATATGAGCCTTCCAGGCGAAATTATCCAACGAATCCTTCTGGAGCAAAATCGGCATCTCCACATCGATGTTAAACACCGGGCCTCCATGCTTGTAAGCGGCAGTGTCGTAAGAGAGCATGGAACTGTACGGAGTCAACTTCTTCTTGCCATTTGCGATAAGGGTTTCCTCTGAACCGCTCAACACGCTCAGGCGGAAGTCCTCGTCCTTTTCGGGCATGTTGCCTGCAAACAGGTCGTCACCCTTAGCTGTAGTGCTTACACCCTCGGCCATCTTCACCCTGAATCGGACATCTTCAATCTCACCCACCACAGGGACCCAGGGGCTTTCTTCACCCGGCAACAGGTTCGCCTTGTCCTTTGTAATGGAGTTGACCTGTATCGGCAAGCGCAGAGAATCACCGATATGCACATGATTATCCGCATCTTCTTCACGGAAAGCGAAAGTCCAATACATCACATCTAGATACTTGTCCAGCTTCGTGTCAGCCGGCTGGTAATAGGACTTCAGGCCTTCGTGGAACCGTTCAATGAACTGGGCTTTTTCGTTTCCGGAAGCCACCAGAGGCTCCGACAGTTCTACACGAAGAGCGTAAGTCGAGCCATACTTACTAAGCCTTGCAGTCGTCAGCACCGGCGGGCAATCGTCGTTCAAGGAGTAGCTCTTGTCGAAGAAGCCTCCTTCTTCGCCCTTGCGGGGCATTACGGAGCCCTTTCCACCACGGCTACCATAGGTCTTTTTCAAGAATACACCTTCGGGAATCTTGATACGCATAGCCGTATGTTTCTGCAACAACGTGTCATGGCCCGTCGTATCAATCACGTAGTTCCAGATGGTGTCGTTCTTCACCGCATTCTGCGTCTTGTCCTTATAGCTGCACGCGTACTTGACCGGCAAGCCTGTTATAGGATCCAAAACATCCACCTCCACCATCGTGTGGGTGGTTGTATCTTCCACCATTGTGGTCTGGTTGCACCATACAGTATCCTGTCCAACAACTTCTTTATAAGAGACCTGCTTTACTTCCATAGAAGAATCTTTCTTGGTCAAAATCGGCTTGATGACCGGATCTCCCTGGATAGTGTCCAAAGACCAATCTTTCTGATTCTTGAAAGCCTTGTATATTTCCGGAGAACCCCAATATATATCGAAGCTGTCCAGCATATCTTTGTCACGCAACAGGGATTCGAATTCCAGATAAATCTCTTCGGGTTGGCCATCGCCCATCTTGTCGGTGATGCGGGCAAAGGTAACAGGCACAGGACGCACAGATTCCGTGACCGTCACAGGGCCGGCACAATTGCTCAGACTGTTCATTCCCAGGTCAGACACGCCAAAGTCTGCAAGAATTTCAGCCTTCTGCCCTGGCTTGAATATTTCTCCATTTGTATTTCCTTCGATAACATAGAGCCAGCTACGCCCATTGTCCGAAGTGGTGGCGCTTACCACAGAGATGCCCGCCTGAGAAACTTCGGCAGAACCGTTGGTGACCCGCAGGGGCCAAACGCTATAAGAGGCTAGCATCACCGGCTCCGTGAAGATAATCTTCAAGGTATCCTGGGCATACTGGTGATTTTCATTTTCCAGAATAGTCACGCCCTTGAGCGTCGGGGCAATACCATCCTTGATGGGGGCCTTTTCCGTAGTGACAATGCCCTTCTCCGTAATGTAGAACGTCACCGTGCCTGCGGGAGCACCCGTCTGCGGGACCTGGCCCGCATTCGGTGTAAACACAGCTTCGGCGCCATTGACGCTAGAGGGTTTCAGCAGAACCGTCAAAGGCTTGGTGGTTGCCGTGGAATCAAATTCAAAGAGGGCGCTGTCCAAAGTTATACCATTACCGAAAGTGCTGCCGCTGAAGGTGGCCACAATCTTGTCGCCCCTGGCGTTGCAGTCCGTATCCTGCACCACAACGTCCTGGGGTACCGGGTGCGTGGGATCTGCAAAGAAGTATTGCGTAGCCACGTCTTCTTCGTCTTCGGCATCGATGTAGGTAATCGTAATCTTGTCACCACCAAAGAACGACACCTTGGGGAGTTTCACATCCTTTTCAGCAATAGCGGTAATCAGGTCGCTCTTGAATTCACCAGTCGTCTCGTTCACGCGATTGAGGGTCAATGTATCGATAGCACCGGTCCTGGAATTTTCAATCAGAACCTTAATCGTCTTGTTAGAACGATTGTCCTTATCCTTAACCACCACGTAGAACTTCAAAGAACCATCTGTTGCCGCAGGGCTAGAAACAGAAGACCCGTCTTCCTTGACAAGGGTCAAAATGCCCGCAGTGCGGTCCCCCTTGCTAAACTGCACATAGTAGCTGCGGTTCACAAAGGCACAACCGCCGTTTTCTTGGCATTCGGCACATTCGGGATCTGGGCCCGCAAAGACAGTAACGTCAACCTTATTGGTTCCAATAGTCATCTTCACTGGGATATCCAAATCGTACTTGCTGGTTTCATAATTATAAACAGCAGCAGTCTTTAATTGGTCCTTGGTAAGAGCCACGCCATTCACCCAAATGGCATTTACATATCCACTTTCAGAAATCAATGCGGTGCCCTTTAGGTGCATAGTGCTCTTTACCGAGTCAATCTGGATGTAAGAACCGTTAGACACATTGAAAGGAGCATCAAAGGCCACGGTCATGTCGTAATGAGCACGCTTAGTGGTCATCTCCTGATAAGAGGGACTGAATCCCGAAATAAACTCATTCTTGCGATAAACTACGATGTAGGGGTTTTTCGGAGCCTGCTCTATATCACCCTGATCTTTATCCCATGCAGGAACACCCGCATAATCGGCACCATCAACGTCACGCTTGTGCGCAGCCCAAGACCAGTCCGAAGAAGCCCCTCCCGCCACAAAACGTTTCTTGGCAGGTGTACGTAAAGTTTCGCAACCACCGTTCTGGTAAATGCCACTAGAGAAGCCTATGTCAATACGCATGCGGGAAGACGACTTGATGGTGGTCCCTCCCAGAGGAATGGGAATGTACCAGTCATAGGTTCCCGTGGCAGGGTCATAGGTATCATCCAGTTTCACGGGCACGGCGTGTCGCAGGTAGTAGCGTATGGAATCATCTACACTTTCACCATTCTGGTTCACGCAAGGTCTATTGAATCCCGCCTCATCATAAGCCTGACAAATATCTTCGTCTGCCAGCAAGGGACAGGAGCCCGGCTGGTTGTTTACGCCAGGCACGGCCTCGATTTCGTCGGGTCTTGCCGTCACATACATGCGTAATGTCAATTCGTTAAACGCTCGGTCTTCGTTATTGATAAGGTTCAAGTTCAAGAAGTCCATGCCGCCAAAATCGTACTGATACACGCTAACGTCAAAGTCGTAATGCGTCACGGGGGTTGTGAACTTCAGGGGAATTCCGTTGTCATCAGTACAACGTTGCACCCCATTACTTTCAACACAATAATAATAGGTAGTCTGTTCCTTGAGGCCGCCAATTTTCACATAATGGAAACTGGTAGGGATTCCGCTCACATCTGCATTGGCGTCCCCGGTATTCCAGTGCATCTTGTCGTAGGTGGTAAGGACCGTATCCCAGTACATTTTGGATTCGTACTGGCCATTGGGCGTGTACCACATGACCTCGGCACTGTCGGAACTCAAGTTACACACCTTCACGTTCTGGATATCTGCCGCAGGAGGTTCGCTAGCTAACGTAGTAAAGTTGAACGGCGTAAGGGTGGAATCCACCAGCCAGCGTGTAGCGTACTTTTCGCTCCTGGCGTTAATGGCCACCACCTTAAAGTAATAGGTGGTCCCGTTCTTCAGGTTCTTCATGTGAATGGTATGCTTGACCCCGGGAACAGAATCCACCGCCATGTTAGCGAAGGGGCCTGTCTCGCTTTCGCTATAAAGAATCATAGCCTGTCCGCGAATATCTTGGTTTATGTTCACAATGGCGGAATCATAGCCTACATAACGAATTTCTACATCCACCTTGGAGGGGGCGCGGTTGCGGTCTTCTTCGCGAACCGCCACAGCACAAGAGGCCACGAACATGGCCGTAGCGTCAATACAAGTTTCCGAAAGGTGGTAATCTTCCCAACTCAGCGTCGAAGGAGACCAAGAATTCTCGTCACCTGGTGTCACACCGCCAAACAATGCACCGGTAGGCGGATTGTACTTGTAGCCTGCACCAGGCATGTTTTTGCCTTCGGGGTTAGAGGCGCGGTGATGCGGGTGGGCATCGTTCTTGTCGCCAACACCCAGCAAGAAGGACACATCCCAGGGGTTCACGCCCAGCATGTAGTTCAGCTGGTTAAGGCCCAACTGCTTCATGGCGGCGGAATTCCAGTTCTGCACGCCCTTCTGTGGGAGTTTTACGCCTTCGAAATCTTTCGCAATGTCCGAATAAGCGAAAACCTCAAAAATGTTGCCAGCTTGATAGCGGTTGTAAATCCAGGTCTGGTCCGTCTGCATAATGTACCAGATATCATCATAACTCAGCGTGAGCGGTGTTTCCGAATTGGGATTCGGCAAGTCAATGGGATTTGAGCCCGAACCCGACAGATAAGACACATTAGCGGCCATGGTATAAAGAATCTTTTCAGAATAAAGCAATCGGTCCTGTTCGGAAATGCCGTACTTGGCGGCGGTTGCCGCATCACGAAGCAACACCTTGTAAAAACCGTAAAGGGCGTATGTATAGGCGTTGGCCCAGCTGGTATTCTTGGAAGACTTGGTCATGCCGTTGCTGGAAGACCCCATCCAGCCACCTTTAAACTTATCTGCACCCGGTCCAGAGGATTCCACCATCTCCTGGCTAGAAATCGCCTCCTTCAGGTAATAGTCATCTCCCGTCTTAGGATAAGTGGCATAGTGCAACGCCCAGGCGGCAAGGGCTAAGTCATCATGGTATTCGTTGTTACCGTTATAGGCGGGGCTAGACCAACCCGCAGGAACGGTGTTATATACATAGGGCAACCCAGTTTTGCCATATTTTTCCATACCATAGGTTGACTTACCAAGAGCCAGATTCTTAGCAAAGTCGTAAAGTTGCTCCGCTACCATCAAACAGCTGTCGGCAAAAGCCTTGTCGTAAACGGCGTAATCAACACTCAACAATGCAAGGCCCGCCGCAATCTGGCCCGAAATATTGGAACCCAATTCGCCTAAACGGACATCACGTTCATGGGGACCACCACGCCCAGTCAAACTTGCAGGGAGTGCATCCTGATTTTCGGGCCTACCCCACCAGCCGTGGTCCGCACCAAAGTTACCCACGGACACGGCCATATTGTCTATGATGCCATCGGCAAACACGAAGGCGCGCATAAAGAAATCAGCACCATGCTTGGCTTCGCGCAGAATGTCGGGGATACCGTCGGTATTGACCGTTTCACCCATATTGTAGGCATAATGGTCTTCGTCGCGGTCTGGATTAGCAGCTGCCATCACAGCAAGCACCATAAACGCGTACGCCTGGGTCTGAGACTCCTTCAAGTGGTCACCGCAGTCGTACCATCCCCCCTGTAAGGCCCCCTCCTTGGGCGTAAATCCAGCAACAGCGCCCGCCCCCTTCGTAAACGGGCCCGCTCCATCCTTGGTGTGGCTTGGTTTATGGAACCAGGATTCCGAATTGCCGGAACGGTTTATCCCATAGAACTTGAGGGTGGCATCACGAACCATGGAGTAAACTTTGTCGCTGATAATAAAAGTCGCCGAATACTGGTTAAGGACCTTAACACGATATCGAGTGTCTGCATGGAGGCCGGTTGCCTGCGCTAAGTTGCCTATACAGATTTCCCCCGTAGGACCTGTAGCACGGGCAGTATAGCGGCCCTGGTTGTTCGTGGCAGCATCGGTTCCCGCCTTGATATCCCAACTGGACTTGGTCAGCTGGCCAGAGGGCATGAAGGTCCCGCCATCAAACACAGTTTTCCCATCCAAATCCACAACGGAAAACTTTTCGCCGCAGGCTCCTGCAGACACATAATAAAATTGCTTTTCTGGATCGTCCGGCAAATAACCAGCCTGGTTAATACGAATTCGGCCAATGCGCAAATTCTGGGCGTCACGGAAGGCCTGGTTCAGCGTATCGGGAATAATACCATTAGCGACAAAATCCTGGGGTATGGAGCCCACTGGCGGCACCGTATTGTGTTTCTTGGCATTCGGCGTATACTTGCTGAAACTTTCGACAGTTCCGCCGTCGTCCGTGGCGGACGTATCCCATTTCATGGGCCAAATCGGGCGGATAAGGTCGTAGGGTGTAGGCTGTTCTTGCTCAACAGCCAAAGCCAGAGCACTGAGGGCACATAACAAAACGGCAAAGAATCGCACGACAACTCCTTTTAGCACCCGAATCCCAAACGTGTTAATTATAGTATCTTTTTTATTAAAATCGGCAATGTAGCAAAAAAATTACACCTGACACCATTACATTTTGACTATATTCTACCCCATGACTGATAAAAACTTGCTCAGGATTGGGTTTTTTGGGGTCTTTTTGGGGTGTTTGATTTCTTTTTCGGCCTGCGGGTCGGATTCGTCTTCGTCATCCGGCGACGACCTTCCTTCTATTGAGTCCAGCGAAAGCAATGGCGATGGTTCCGCCGATTCCGGCAATGACGGGTCGTCGCCGTCCGGAAAGACTGAGGGCAGTTCCACCAGTGCGGCGACTTCCGGCGGCTCTGCAGCCCAAAAGTCCGAGACCGTCAGTGGCAAAGAGACCCTGATGGAAGCTCAAAAAATCGTGAACGGAACCTGTGGCCCCTCCCCCGCCAAGATTAACAAGGGCGAAATTGCCACCTGGGAATTCTACCGCAGCGCAGGCGAAGTCTACAACCAGATCATGGCTCCATTCGTATGGACTTTGAAAGGTGCAAAAAACGAATCCTTGCAAGGGAACGGTCTAAATTCCGTAAATGTCCGCTATGCGGACGCCGGCACATACACCGCAAAACTAAATGTTGACGGTAACGAAATCACTTGCAGCGAACTACAAGTCCAAGGGGTTCCTATCACCGTCGAATATTGTAAACCTGTAGGCGGTAAAGAAACAGCCAATGCCGGCGAAACCGTAACGTGGGAAATAAAGGCGTCTTCGGATTCCGAGATTACCGGTTATGTCTGGAGCTACGAGGGTGAAAATATTGTTGGCGACAAAACAAAAACCTTCACTCTAGGATCCGACCTACACAAGGTAAATGTGGCCCCCACGGTAACAGTAACGAACAAGGACAAAACTTCGGAAAAGTACGTTTGTGCTTCCACCTATGTAATCAACCCCAACAAGGTGGACTACACATTTGTCAAGGGCGGCGAGGCCATAGCAATTCCTACCGGCGAAGTCTGGGTTGTTCAAATTCCCGAAGGTGCAAACACTCTGGTTTGCCAAGGCCCTCCAGGAGGTGGTGCGACAATGAGTGTATTCATTAACGACGAAGCTCTAAGCGAACCCAAAACAGATTATTTTGACGCCAAGATTGGTTCTTTTAGCGGACAGAAGGTTCAATTCAAGATTGAAACAAACGCAAGTACAATTGATTGTAACATTCCCTCATGGTAATACCAGTTTGCAATTCATAAACAAATGAAATTCAAAACGCAGGCTCGACCGAGTCTGCGTTTTAATTTTACCGGATGTCACCCTGGAGCCCCAAAGGGCGACCGATAGGGTCCAGGATTGCGATGATTATCTCACAACCTTGCGGTCGTCTTCGGTCATCTTGAGGAATTCGGCAGCCTTCATAGATTCCTTGGGAACTCCTGCGGAGTCCTTCCCGCTCGCTTTCCTTCACGAGGGCTGTTGCCAAAATCAGCCATGAAACTGATACGACAAACCGAGATACGCCCCCAAAGGGCATACCTGCGTGAGCGTTCGCCTTGTTCTCGGTAAAGTGAAATTTGCAGATTTCGTGTAGAGAACAAGAGCTAAACTCTTTTACTCTTTACAAATAACATAAAAACAAATAGAATGACCAAAAAGTTTACAAAACAAGCGTTTTTTATGTCGAAAATGGCGAATTTCCGCTATTTTGTAAAGCCAAACCGGTATTCCAACTTGGAATGAGCCTTCCTAAAGCTTGCCTTTATGGGGCGAAAAAGGTATATTTAGAATGATAAGGATAATGCAACCCAATGGAAATTGACATCCAAATAGATTCCCTAACGAATTGCCTAGTGTGTCGAGAAACAGGAGAACAACTCGATACCGAATTTCGACTTGTCCTAAAAACTATTTCAAAAAAGGATGCAGCAGCACTACAACGAAAAGGATGGAAATTCGATTGGAGCATTCCCCATCAACATGATTATGAGGTTTACGAGCTACTGTTAAAAGGCGACCCGCAAGTGCAGGGGATGATCGCCCTAAAGCACATTCGCGATCAATTCTATACACATGTAGATATCGTAGAAGCAGCTCCAGAGAATATTGGACATTTAGGGAAATACAAAGGTGTAGGAGCACACCTCTTTGCAATAGCCTGCAAACTAAGCTGGGACGTCGGTAACGAGGGCTATGTTCAGTTTACTGCGAAAACGAACCTTGTTGAACATTATCGTGAAACTTTAGGAGCACGAAACATCGATGCTCAAAAAATGTACATAGACAGCTATGGAGCATTAAAACTAATCAAAACCTATTTTCCCGAGGAGGCATAATATGATTGTAGCAGAACTCGAACCCGTCGTTGCTTCACGCAAGAGTAATACGCTGCGAGAAAATTTCGACCGCTTCGGAGAAGAGTTTTCTGATGGTCGTTTAACCGAACCGTCTCCGACAGAACGACATTTCCGTTTGCATGAAGCGATCGCCTATTCAAACAGTTTGGGGCGTCCGCTCACAGAGCAGGAAATGAAACTGTTCGAAATTTAATCGTTCAACATATTTTTCAGAAGGCCATTGCTGATAAAGCAATGGCCTTCTGTTTTGGGCGGGTGGGTAGGGTAAGCCTGGGTGTAGCGGGCGTGGAGACTGAGTACCCGCAAGAAAGGGTGGTGTGCAACGAAGTGTGAACCAGGGGACAACTGCATAAGGCGAGTATCGCGACAGACCGCTAGCGGGCTGGCGTGATCGAGCCGAGCAGTTGGGACTATAGTCCCACGCTTTCCCCTTCATAACAAAAAACATCCGCCTTGTTAAAGACGGATGTTTGAATTTTTATGGGCTGTTTTGAGACTAGCGCACAACCTTGCGGTCGTCTGCGGTCATGTCAAGGAAGGCCTGAACAGTCATAGAACCCTTGTCGCCTTCTTTACGACGGCGCACGGACACAACGCCATCGGCAACTTCCTTCTCACCGACGATGAGGAGGTATGGCACCTTCTGCAATTCGCACTGGCGAATCTTGTAGCCAAGTTTCTCGTTCGACTCATCCACTTCCACGCGGACGCCGGCGTTCACGAGTTCCTTCTCGACCTGCTTCGCGTAGTCAACGAACTTCTCGGAAATCGGGAGCACGCGGGCCTGAACCGGAGCGAGCCACAGCGGGAAATCGCCCATGAATTCTTCGATAAGAATGCCGAGGAAGCGTTCGATGGAACCCACGGCGGCGCGGTGCAACATCACCGGAATGTGCTTCTGGTTGTCCTTGCCGACATACTCGGCACCCAGACGCTGCGGGAGGTTGAAGTCCACCTGGATGGTACCGCACTGCCAGTCACGTCCGAGGCTGTCCTTCAGCGTGAATTCGAGCTTCGGGCCGTAGAAGGCACCTTCACCCGGGTTCAGGATGTAGTCGAGGCCAGCGAGCTTCGTTGCTTCGGCGAGGGCGGCTTCAGCCTTGTCCCAAATTTCGTCAGAACCCACACGCTTTTCCGGGCGGGTGGAGAACTTCACCACGATATCGTCGAAACCGAAGTCATGGTAGATTTCCTTCACGAGGGCGCAGAAGTCGGCCACTTCGCTTGCAATCTGGTCTTCGGTACAGAAGATGTGGGCGTCGTCCTGCACAAAGCCGCGC
>OMSO01000035.1 GCA_900313675.1 uncultured Fibrobacter sp. | reverse complement strand
CCTGTGGGAGCGAAAGTCAAATCCGGTGACAACAAGACACCCGAAGGTGAGTACACCATCGAACGTCACAACCCCAAAAGCAAGTTTCATTTATCGCTGAGAATTTCGTACCCGAACGCGGAGCAAATCAAGGCCGCGAAAGAAGGCAACTACGAGCCCGGCGGCGACATCATGATTCACGGCTATCCGAACAGATTTCCTGCATTCCTCTTTAAATTCTGGCACAGGTGGAAGGACTGGACTGCCGGTTGTATCGCCGTCACCAACGACGAAATTGAAGAAATCTACGACGCCGTCAAGGACGGAACGCCGATAACCATCAAGCCTTAGAATTCACGCACATGCTCAAATATTAGCGATTTTCGATTAAATTCTATCAAAATCGCCAATATATTAGCAGTTTTCACCCTAAACTTCAAAAACATAGATTCCTTACTTGACTATTCATTTAACATTTTGTATATTACAAAATGTTAAACGGAGGCGTTTATGGAAAATCCATTTGTCTTGCAACCATACAAAAATGCAGAACTTTTTTGCGACCGTGAAAAAGAAACAAAGGAAATCATTGACGACTTGCTGAACGGAGTCAACGTCACGCTGATTTCCCCTAGACGCTATGGGAAAACGGGACTGATTTACCACGTCTTCGAAGAAATCGCTCGAACTCGCCCATCCATCACGCTTTGCTACTGCGACATTTACTCGGCCGACAGTCTCGATGGATTCATCAAGCTTTTATCGGAATCAATCATAGCAAGCACAAAGACCGAGTCCCTCATCAAAAAATTCTTTTCGGCTTTGAGCGGGATCCGTCCCCTTGTTTCTTACGATCCGATTTCAGGGGCTCCACAAGTAAGTATCACATATCAAAATGACGGTCAGAAACAAACCACATTAAAAAATATTTTTGATTTTCTAGGAAGCCAAAAGAAAAACTTTATCATCACATTCGATGAATTCCAAATTATCCGGAATTTCAAGGGTGTGAATATGGAAGCCTTGTTGCGAACATACATGCAGCCTTTAAAAAATGTCCGCTTCGTTTTTTGCGGCAGCAAGAAACACGTTATGGCAGATATGTTCGTAAACGAAAAAAGCCCTTTCTACGAAAGCACACACATCGTCTATCTCGATAAAATCAATGCCGAAATTTACGCAGCCTTCATCAAGAAGCTTTTCGGCATGGATAAGCGGCGTATTGATGACGAAACAATCAATTTTATTTTAGAATGGACTCGGTGCCACACCTTTTATGTCCAATATCTTTGCCACCGAATTTTCCGCAATGGAAACAAGAACATCTCCATTAACGACGTTCATCAAGCCTGTTCAGAAATTTTGAACGAAAATTTAAATGGATTCCTGGAACGCCGCAACCTGCTAACCGACAAGCAATGGCAATTTCTGAAAGCAGTGGCCAAGGAAGGAATGGTATCGCAGCCAACCGCAGGCAACTTCATCAACAAATACAAATTAGGAACCAGCGCCGCTGTAAAACGCGTACTCACATCATTAATCGAAAAAGAACTCCTGCTAGAAACACTTTCTCTCGAAGGCAAGAGCTACTCTGTTTACAATGTATTTCTTAGCCGCTGGATGGAAGCCATTTAACATTTTGTATATTACAAAATGTTTAACGTACAACATTTCAAGAAAACAAATTTCCATCGCGAGATACTATATTTACCGTATGAAGGCAACCTTCCTAATCATATTTGTTCTAGTTGCGCAAGTTCTTGCGGACTCCCCACACATGTATTTTGACGGTGTTGATCCGGAAGAATACGAATCGAGCATTGACTCAATGCCGATCATAGCGGATTCCGTTACAAAACTCTTTTCATTGCCTGATTCATCCCTGATAAACGCTGCAAGAGACGCATATTCTTTTGAAGAGGTTTTTAACCCCATTCGGGATAGCCTTATTCTTTTTTATGCGGAACACCCAGAAGAACCGCTGGGAAGAACCGCTGGATTCACTACGGCAAGAGGTTTTGCTTTATTGGTCGTGCCGGTACCTGCTACGTTGTTATACAAGAAAGCCCATAGGGAGCGGATTTTACATATCGCGAGGACAATTTCAGTTTTTTGAATATAATGATGAAGAAGGAATTGACCAATTTTCCTCAAAACTTCCAGATACATCGTATTACCGAATATACCTTGAGCAAAAGCAACATATCGATTCAACTGTAGCACAGCAAAAACCAAATATCCGACATAGGGTACAAAGTGCTCTCTCACAACTAACATACCGGATGAAGCGGGATTCTTTATCCAAAAAAGAACGTAGGGAACTCGCACAACTTATAGACCAACAAGTCGACTCCGTTGCAATGGATTGCCATCTGGGATTATACGAGAGATCTCAGTTAAGGCATTATACATCACGTCGAATAATCGCAATGGACCTTTCTTTTTTTATGGCGATGCCAACCATTGACGAGTCCTTCAACAAAATCAGGTTCTACGGCGGGGATATTTCCGCAAGGGTAATAACGTCAAAAGGGGACTTCGGTTTAGGATTTAGCGTCGGATTCGGAAAAAATGAAGGGGACGACATCCGCTACGAAGAGATCTACCACAAGGGCGGGGAAACCGCAGGCGGTGTAGCTCCATACATCAGCTACGGCGGTTTTCGACAATACGGATCATAGGATTATCCCTACGGTCAAATTATGCCACTACAGCGGTAGTTCCGGGGATGAATCTATCCCGGCTGAGGACGATAAGCACGAGCAGTTTTTCTATTCCTTGGGATTTCGTTACGAATACACCGTCAATGGCCCCGTCGACAATGAGGACTATCGAAATGTTTCCGCGACAATCCATTTCGGCTTCGACGTAAACATGTATGCCGCCGACGTCATCGCCATCAGGGCATTTGTCGGGATTGGCCTTGGGCTCTTTAAGTAAAAAGATTCCTCTTTAAGTTCTGGCACAAGTGGAAAGACTGGACTGCCGGTTGCATCGCAGTCACCAACGACGAAATCGAAGAAATCTACGAAGCCGTCAAAGACGGAACTCCGATAACCATCAAGCCCTAGAAAGTCGGGTTTTAGGGCGGAGCCCTAGGAGAAGGGGTAGCGAAAGATGCATGGAGATCCCCGCCTGCGCGGGGATGACAAGAAAAAACGCGGGAATGACATGCAGCAGAAATCTGGGGAAGGCTTTCCCCTCCCCCATATACTTCGACTTATACCCAGCATCTACCCCAGTCGTTTGTTCACCACTTCCCAGTTGACGATGCTCCAGAGCGCCTTGAGGTAGTCCGGACGGCGGTTGCGATAGTCGATGTAGTAGGCGTGTTCCCACACGTCAAATGTCAGCAACGGCTTGAGGCCCTTGGTAAGCGGGTTCTGGGCGTTGCCTTCTTGCGTAATCACGAGCTTGCCCGAAACGTCGGCAGAGAGCCAGACCCAGCCGGAACCGAAGAGGCCCGCACCTTTCGCCTGGAATTCTTCCTGAAATTTTTCGAAGGAGCCGAAGTCCCGGGCGATGGCTTCCGCGATCTTGCCAGTCGGAACGTTGCCGGCCTTCGGGGCGGCAAACTGCAAGAAGTACATGGAGTGGTTCAGGAACTGGCCCGCGTTGTTGAAAACGCCGCCTTCGGAGGTTTTCACGATGTCTTCGAGGGACTTGCCTTCGAAGGCGCTGCCCGGAAGCGCCGCGTTCAGGTTGTTCAGGTAGGTCTGCAGGTGCTTACCGTAGTGGAACTCGATGGTTTCGGCGCTGAGGGCCGGGGCCAGGTCCGCCGCGGCATACGGGAGGGCGGGCATTTCAAACTTTCCGTTTTTCTGTTCGGTCATTGTGTCTCCTTTTCGCGGCTATGCCGCAGTTAAAAGTGGTTGGTGGTTAGTGGCTAGTGGTTAGGATGTCTCGATTATTACATTCCTGTATACTAACCACCGTTTACTTAACCACTCTAGATGCTTGTCTCTATATAGTCTCGTCTAAACGTGCCGTTGCCGAGCAAGATGTCAATGGGCAACTTCTTGAATTCGTATTCGTAGGGCGGCTGTTTCCAGGCGAAATCCTTCGGGTACTCGTTGAAGATGTACTGCAAGAGCTTCACCGCCATATCGAAACTGCGGAACTTGTCGCGGTCGAGCACGTGAATCTGCGCGCCGCCGCAAATCTGGCCCGCTCCCTTGTGGAACGTGGGCTGGAAGTAGTTCTCGCGGAAGTACACGCCGGGCAATTTCAATCCGTTCATGTACTTGCAAAGTTTGACCGCATCGATAAACGGGGCGCCGAAAATCTCGAAGGGGCGGGTGGTGCCGCGGCCTTCGCTCACGTTGGTGGCCTCGAAAAGGCACATGCCGGGGTAAACGATTGCGGTATCGAGCGTAGGCATGTTCGGGCTCGGTAAAATCCACGGGAGCCCCGTCTGGTCGTACCACATCTTCTTATCGTAGCCTTCCATGCCCAGCACGTAGAGTTCGCACTTGGGGAAGCGTTCTTCCTTAAACTGCACCGCCAGTTCGCCGATGGTCTTCGCGTGGCGCGTGCGGATGCTGTGCAGGCCCACGAAACTCGTGTAATCGAGGTCGAGCACTGTGCCTTCCTCGTCAATGCAGTTGATGGGGTTCGGGCGGTCCACCACAATCACGGGGATTCCCGCCTTCTCGCAGGCCTTCATACAAAGAAACAGCGTCCAGATGAACGTGTAGTAGCGGGCGCCAACGTCCTGCAAGTCCACAAGCATCATGTCTACGTGGCTGAGCATTTCGGGGGTGGGTTCGCGGTGTTCGCCGTACAGGCTATAGACGGGAATGCCCAGTTCGGGGTCGGTGTAGCCCTCCCATTCGATCATGTTGTCTTGTGTGTGGCCCTTGATGCCGTGCTGCGGGCCAAAGAGCGCCGAAAGCTTGAACAGCTTACCGTCGTATTCCTTGAGAAGATCGAGAGTGTAGTGCAGGTCTGGGAGTACCGAAGCCGGGTGGAGGACAGCGCCGAGGCGCTTGCCCTTGAGGTTTGCGGGGAAGGCTTTTTCGAAACGGGAGAGAGCGAGAGAGACCATATGATAGGGGATAGGATTTAGGATCTAGGGGTTAGGATTGTGGAAATGAAGGTTTACAAGATGTGTTAAAAGTTAAGAATTAAGAGTTAGGGAATGGGCGGCCATTTCAAGAAAGGGCTTTCTAAAGCCGGGTTTAAGAAATTTTTACCCCAGAGGGGAATATTTCCCCAAAAATGTCAAAATTGACAAGCGGATTTTTTTATTTTTGCCCCGTGAACAAAAAAAGCAAAGGATAAATTATGGCTTATTTGAACAAAGTGATGCTCATTGGCAATATTGGTAAGGACCCTGAATTCCGCATGAGCCAGACCGGTGGACGCAAGCGCGTCTCCTTCTCCCTCGCCACCAGCCGTCGTTACCGCGACAACAACGGCGAGCAGAAAGAACAGACCGACTGGCACAACATTGTGGGTTGGGGTAAAACTGCCGACATTATCGAGCAGCTTGGCGTGCACAAGGGCATGAGCCTCTACGTAGAGGGTACCCTTACCAACCGCAGCTGGACCGACCAGAACGGCCAGAAGCGTTACGCAACCGAAGTCAACATGGACACCTTCCAGCTGCTGGGCCCCCGCACTCAGGGCGGTTCACCCTCTTACCAGGGCGGCAACTCCTACCAGGGTAGCTCCAACAACTACAGCCAGCCTCAGGGTGGCGCTCCGGCATACGACGCGCCCATGCCCGAAGACGACGGCTCTGACCTTCCCTTCTAGCCCATGAACTCGGACGTAGCTGAAATTGCCCTGATGTACGTGCTCCCCCTGGGAGTCACGTTCATTACCATATTGCAGACGGCAGCCTCGGAATACCGCAGCCAGAAACTGGCGGGGGCGTTCTTGTCCCTCATCGTCGTTGTCCTGGACTGCCTGTTCTACTTTAGCAAGAACTCCCTCATCGCCTACAACAACGACGGCGGACTTCTGCTCGCCTTCGGGAGCCTGTTCTTTTTTGCAATCCTCTACGTAATCAAGAGCGACGAGACTCCTGCGAAGGTAGCAAACATCCTTTTTGCCGTGCTGATGCTTGCAGGAATTGTCGGGATTTCTTACTGGGATAGACCTACATTGGTCATTACCTCCCAGTATTCCGCTGCTGACATTGCCGCCCAGAACGCCATGTACCAGGACTACATTACCTCGTTCCAGAACGGGACCCCGACCAAGGCTACAAAAAGCAAGGTGACCGGAACCCAGATCAGGAACTCTGGCGCAACAGGCGAAAACGTGCAGGGCCAACGGCCTGCAAGGCCTGCCACTCTTTCCGAGGGCGCAAAGGCCCGACTGGAAAGCTACATGGACGAATCCCGCACCGTCATGAAGCGCATGCAAGAGGTGGAATCGGCCATCAACGGCTTTGGCAAGCTGCCGCCAAATGTTTCAGAAGCAGACCGCGAAGAGTGGAGCCGCAAGGCCCTCGCCATCAGCAACAATGCCATGGCCATCAACAAGAAGGCCTTGGGGCTATTCCACCCCCACGAGTCCAGCGAAGCCCATGCCGAGCTGATTCAGGCCACCGAAAGCCTGCGTCTTGCGGCCTATTCCCTCTATACCTACACCCTTCAAGAAAACGCAGCTGACCAGAAAGCTCAACTGCAGCAGGCGAAGGAACAGCTGGGTCAATCCAAGATTTTCCTGGACCGCTTTATTGCGGCCATCCAGGGACTCCTTACAAACTACAAAGAACAACCAGAAGAAAACTAAAGGTTAATTATGATTCGCAACGTAGCCATTATGGGTGCCACCGGCGCCGTCGGCCAGGAAATCCTCTCCATCCTCGAGGAACGCAACTTCCCGCTGCAGAGCCTCAAGCTCCTCGCCTCCGAACGTAGCGCAGGCAAGGAATTCAAGTTCAAGGGCGAAACCCTCAAGTGCGAAGTCCTGAACAAGGATTCTTTCAAGGGTATCGACCTGGTGCTCAGCTCCGCCGGTGCAGCGATTTCCCAGGAATTCGCCCCCATCGCCGTGGAAAACGGTGCCGTGGTGGTCGATAACACCAGCTTCTTCCGCATGGACCCGAAGGTCCCGCTGGTCGTGCCCGAAGTGAACCCCGAAGACATCAAGCTCTACAAGGCTGAAAACGGCGGCAAGGGCATTATCGCCAACCCGAACTGCACGACCATCATGATGGTCGTGGTGCTGAACCCCATCGAGAAGATTTCCCACATCAAGAAGATTCACATTTCCTCTTACCAGAGTGCCAGCGGCGCAGGCGCCATCGCCATGGAAGAACTGAAGCAGCAGTACAAGGACATCATCGAGACGGGCACCACCACCCACATCGCGAAGTTTCCCTTCCAGCTTGCCTACAACGTGATTCCGCAGATCGACAAGATGACGGAAAACGACTACACGAAGGAAGAAATGAAGATGTTCAACGAAACGCGCAAGATTATGCACTCCGATGTGCGTACCAGCGCTACCTGCGTGCGCGTGAGCTCGCTGCGTTCTCACTCCGAATCCGTGTGGTTCGAAACGGAACGTCCGGTCTCTGTGGAAGAAATCCGCAACGCTTTGAAGAACGCCCCGGGCGTGACCCTTAAGGACGATCCGCAGAACTACGTCTACCCCATGCCGCTGGAAAGCGCCGGCAAGGACAACGTGTTCGTTGGCCGTATCCGCAAGGACCTGGCCGACGACAACAGCAACACGCTGTGGCTCACCGGTGACCAGATCCGCAAGGGCGCTGCCCTCAACGCCGTGCAGATTGGTGAGATGCTGTAAAGGCGAGAGTCGCGCCCATGCTTGCATGGGCATGACCGAGCCGAAAGCATCGGACTCCGAAGGAGTCCAAATCTTGGCCAAGGGTGTGTAATCCCGGGTGTCATCCCCGCGAAGGCGGGGATCATCTTTTTCAAACATCAAAAAGCCGTCCCGAAAAGGACGGCTTTTTTCTCAGGATGACGCAAAGCGTCATTTTCCCAGTTGGTCCGGGTTCAGGCACTTGAGTTCGTCCACGACGAACAGGCCGTCCTTGCGGATGAGCTTGTCGTCGAACCAGATTTCGCCGCCACCGTATTCCGGACGCATAATCAGCACCAGGTCCCAATGGATAGAACTGACGTTGCCGTTAGGCGCTTCTTCGTAGCAGCGGCCTGGTGTAAAGTGGATAGAACCCGCAATCTTTTCGTCAAAGAGAATGTCACACATGGGAGCGTTCACAAACGGGTTGAAACCGACAGCAAATTCACCCACATAACGGGCTCCCTCATCGGTATCAAACAAAGCGTTCATAGCCACATTGTCACCAGATTCGCAAGTGGCGTTCACAATCTTCCCGTCCTTGAATTCCAGGCGGATATTGCTGAAATACTTGCCGTCGTAAAGGGTGGGCGTATTGTACTGAATGACTCCGTTTACACTGTTCCGAACCGGGGCCGTATAGACTTCGCCATCGGGGATATTCATGTTACCGCAGCAGGGTATGGCCGGGATGTCCTTGATGCTAAACGTCAAGTCCGTGCCCTTGGCCACAAGGCGCACCTTGTCGGTGCGGTTCATGAGGTCCACCAGGTTCTGGGCGGCCTTGGCCATCTTCGGGTAGTCAGCCAGGCAGGCTTCAAAGTAAAAGTCCTCAAAAGCTTCCGTGCTCATCTTGGCGCCCTGGGCCATGGAAGGGTTCGGCCAGCGGAGCACACACCAGCGGGTCTTATCCACACGGTAGTTCAACACGGGATCCGTAATTTTGCGGTAACTGAGCATTTTGGCGCTGTCGATATCGCAATTTTCGAGGGCGTTGTCGGCCCCGCGGATGGCGATATAGGCCTGCATTTTCTGCATCTCGGCCAGAGCTAAATCCGCCTGGAGTTTCATCTGTTCTTCTGTAGCAGACTTGATCATTTCGCGACGAACTCGCCCGCGGTAGTTGTGCACAAAGGCATTTCCGCCTGCTTTGGTCACAGCCTTCACCAGTTCCGTAGAAACTTCGTCCGGAGTGTCCGTGGTCTCGATAAGGATGTTCTCCCCCGTCTTAAGACCGATGGCATTGTTGATTAGATTCTCTGCAAGTTTTGTAATTCTTGGATCTGTCATTTTATTCCTTTTTTTTTCAAATAGCTTTTCACCTAGATTTTGAAGCATTTATCAACACTTGGGCCTGGTTTGGCGCCAAGGGCGCAACTATAAGAACTCACAACTCATTACTCACAACTCTTTCCCCCTGCGCATGGCACGGATGTTCCTGGGCAGAACCTCCTTATGCCACTTTATCCACTCGTCAAAATAGATATAACGCTTTTCACGCTGACGGAACTGCCGACCGTGAACCACCCGGCGGCCATTGCGCTCCTCCACAGGAATCACCACATGGAGGCACTCGTGATAGACAACCCCCGCAACGGCGTAAAACGGGCAGTTCTTGGCATCGTAACCCTTGCTGATGCTTATCAGGTGAAAATCTTCACCCGTCAGAGGGTCCTTTCGCATGGAGTGGAAGCTTAGGCCACCCACCCTGTTACTCCAGGTAATACGGCAGGTCAGTTCACCGTTGAAATAAGTATCATTGACCGCAGCAAGCACCTGGTTCAAGTCGTGATAGGTTCCCTTGGGACGTATGGGCGGGATTCTGCTGCGGGACTCCAAGGTCTTTTCCCCCTTGTCCGCCAGTACCTGGTCTACCACCGTCCAAAAGCGGTTCACCAGTTCTTTAATGGCAAGCTTGTTCTTCTGGGTCTTTCGACGGATGGCGTGTTCCGCCCATTCGGCAGCAATTTCCCGAGCCTGGGCAAATTCCGGAGCCTTCATATACCCCGGCAAGAGCACCTCCGGATGGCCGAACAAGAAGCCTCCTACACAGCGGATGCTCTTTTTCATGCGGGGATTGTACTTGAAAGTCACCAGACCGTTTTCGGAACTTTCTGCCGAAATTTTCTTGACCGCTGGCTCATAGACCTGGGACGCCGCCGAACCGAAAAGGTCCAGCTGGCCGAACAAGTCCATCTGTCCCTCGCCCATCACGAGAAAACACCCTCATAAAGGTTCATGGACAGGAGCCCGCCGAAGTAACTTTCAGGCAATTCCAAGTCTGCATAATGTTCCGAAATGCCACCCAGAGCCTCTTCGATATGGTCTGGCATATACACCACAAAGCTTTCGTTCTTTTCGGTCTGCAAATATTCCGGCACGCAGTATTTCGGGTGAGTCTCGCTAAAGTACATGCGGCACGACACCGGACGCAAGGGGTATATTCTGCAATCCCCTTGGGGCGAGGAAAATGGGCACGCCTTCCACCGGGAAAAATAATCGTGGAGGGCCCTATCTTCGGCATCATCCTCGGAATCAGACTCCGCCAAGCGCTTGCTCAGGAGACCTTCAAACAGTTTCGCCCGCATTTGGCATTCTTCCATGACAGACATGAAGTCATCTCGGGGCCTTAAATTTGAATACAGGTAAACCAGTTCAAAGGGCTCTACAGACATGGGGTAATGGTGGCAGCAATTTCCGCAAGAAGGGCCACACTTGATTCCATTCTTATGCTGGGGCAATACCGCCTCCAAATAGAGGGAATAGGCCCTGTGGTATTCTTTGGCAAAGTCCACAATCATGGGAACCTGCACCGCCAAGTTGTCTGGACCGATCGCAGATTTCCGTCCAAGAGATTGCGCCACAGAATCGAGGCGATCCCGTTCCTTGGACAAGAGCTGTCCGAGCCTACTCACCGCATTGGTGTACGCCCTGGTCGGGAAGTATTCCTCGCACAAACTCATGGCACCAAATATATTTACTTCGGCAGATGATTTCACGTTTTCTAGCAAAAAACGGCATTTTTACTACAAAAACAGCAAAAAAACGGATTTTCGCCCCAAAAAAGCGAAAAAAGGATTGATTTATGTTCTTTTTTGTAAGAAGAAAGTTATCTTTATAAAGGACTAGAACATCTAGAATGACCTATGAAAATAAAACTTTCGATCTGTTTCTTATGTACGCTAATCCTAGGGATTGTGGGTTGCAATCTGTTTAATCCCACAGGTTCAGCAAATATCGATTCCGGTGACGCAAATGCCCTGACGTACGAAGGGTATCAAAAGTTCCGGGCAAACGACTACTCCGAGGCCGCCTACTATTTCAGCAAGGCCATCGAAGCCGACTCAAGCCATTCCGAAGCATGGTACGGTCTTGCCAAGGCAAAACTGAACCTTCAGGAAATCAACTCCTTTGAGCTCCTCAAGTACGTCAATACCGAGGGAAGCAATTCCATGCCCATTTCAAAAATGAGCGATGGGACAGCAGCAAAATACCAATACAGCATCGACACTATTCTTGATTTCATGAAAGTGTTCATCACACTTGACACAACTGGACAACTTGACGGCGTCGTGAGTTATAAGAACGTTTCCGACAGTTACATGATTTTACAATTGTTCAAAACTATGCTTGTCTTGCGTAAAGTCATGCCCGACATACCGGCCTGTGCCTCTGTCAATGCCGTGACCGGCGAAGCCCAATGCAATCTGGGGGACATCCTGAACGGGCTTCACGGGAACAAGTCCACCGAGACCCTGGAATCCCTTCATGAATTCTTTTCGACATGCGCCCAACAGCCTCAATCCATGGGATCCATAGCAGGGCAGCTCCTGCCAGGGTTCGGCTCCATGCTTACCGAGGAAGGCAAGAATGTGACCATGGGAGCCTCTTGCGACGCAATGAGCAGCATCACCCAAATTGGAGACACTCCTGCCGAAAACGAAAAGAAATTATCCACAGTCATTTCTTTCACAGGATACAGCCAGTCCGTGGATGAAGACGGCGATGGATGCAATGACGAAGAAATCATTGACGGACAAGACAATGACGGAGATGGCGAAATTGACGAGGATCCTCGAGACCAGTCCGACCAATTTGTCTATGACGAGATGACCATTGCCAAGAATGCTATTGCTCATAGACAAGGAACTGAGAACCTAATGATTATTCGTTCTGTTGGGCCAAATAACAAATACAGAAACGTAGATATTGATATGGATGGCAGAACTGCCAACAACGAAGAATGGGACTTTATTTATCCAGAATATCGCAGAAGGGTTGAAAATGGGGACCACCGGTTCAGGTTCGCCGCAGACCTAATCTTCAACCCCCAGGGACTTCCATTTGAAACTTTCCAAGAATTAAAACACGCTGTTGCCATAGATTATGAAGGCAAATATAGTCTCCAATATCGACAAGAAACCATCGGAGGCTGTTGGGTCCGTTATTCAGAAAGCGACTTCCAGAGAATCCTTGAAGCACAAAAAGTGAGGTATCAAGAATGAAACGGATACTAATACTTTTTACGCTAAGCCTTGCATCTTTCGCTTTTGCTCTCAAGGCACCGACGCACCATTCTCTACGTGCCGAAGCCATGGGTAACGCTCATGTGGCCGTTGTCGACGACAAAGAAGCAATCTACTTTAACTACGCAGGTTTGACTCAGATCAACAAGCTGGGAAACTACGACAAATTCCCCGAAACAGGCTTTTATCCACGCAACTATGCCGACATGCGTTTGAACCTGGGTGGTGCAGGGCCTTTTGAAACTTACTTTCACACCTACAACGTGGCTAAGGACCTGCAGAGGATCTACCAAGGTGCCTCCGATGCGGCTGCAGCAAACGGCCTCAAGGCATCAACAGTTCTGATGGACTCCCTATCCAGTCACCCGGAACTGATGCACCAGGTAAACAGCTATGACCACAAGAGCCTCGCCATGAAGTTGAAGTTCGATGCTGAAATGGCTTTCCATGGCATTGGTGGTGCGGTCTGGGTAGATGCAAACGTGGCACCCTACCTGGATGCAGGCATTGTGTTACCCAATATGGCCATTGACACCTTCTATGTCGATGGAGTTGTCCAGGGCGGTATTTCTTACGGCTTCACGGACAACCTCTCCGTGGGTATCGGCGCAAAGGCAGTCAAGCGTCACAAGGTAGAAATGCTTACAGTCGACATCTTGAATTACGACACCATGCAAGACACCCTTGAAGATCGCTACCACGACGCCACGGATAACATCTTTGATTTCAATTCCATTTCCATGGGTATCGACTTAGGCGTTCTTTATCAGCTCACCCGCGAAGTCAGAGTCGGCACATCCCTAAGAGACATCTATTTCAAAGAACTTGCTGGGGATAAAATTACGCCTAACTGGACCGTAGGTGCAAACTACAGCCCTAGATTCTTCAACAAGAACACGGGTTATGGCCATAAGTTCAACATTGCCATGGACTTTGCCGACATTGTAAACAGCACAAACAACTATAAACCTCTTTCTCACATTAATTTCGGTTTTGAAGTTGAACAGAACCTGATTGCCTGGCCTGGCTACTACTACGGAGTCCGAGCTCTAGCACTCCGCCTATCTGGCGGTTTCAAGGGAGGTTACCCTGCCGGTGGTATCGCTCTAGAGGTTCTGCAGTTCTTCACCCTTGAATTTGCAACCTGGGCCGAAGAACTGGGCTACTACACAGGCCAGGACGAACAGCGAATCTACATGGTCGAATTGAGCCTAGGTTTCTAGTCATGACTACAAACGAGCTGGAAACCCTCCCGATTTCAAGGGCGCAATTCTTGAAGACAGACATCTTCAAGAATGTATCCTTTGAAAGTTTAGCAGGCTACCTGCTCAGTTGCAAAAAAATCACGGCTGAACCGGGAACACTACTCATTGACCCCAACCAACCAGAAAGAAAGCTGTTGGTGTTATTGGACGGCAAACTAGAAGTCGTCTTAAGCTCTAAGGGCGGTTCTTTTTCTGATTTCATTTTGCCTGGGCATTGCGCAGGTGAAATGTCCATCTTTGACAACGTGAAACCCAGCGCTCAAGTTTTTGCCAAAGAGAAAAGCACCTTGTTGGTCATCGATGCAGATATCGCTCTCGCCATGCTCAACGCGTCCCATGATCTTTGCCTAAACTTCTTGCAGCTTTTGAGCAGAAGGTTACGCAACAACAATAAGGTCGTTTGCGAAGAAGAATACCACATCCGCTGCATTGAAGAAAACGCCAAGGTGGATTCCTTGACAGGACTACACAATCGTCGCTGGCTTGAAGAGACCTATACTAGAGAACTCAAGCGCAGCAATGACGGTAATTTCAGCCTGTCTGCATTCATGCTGGACATCGACCATTTTAAGAACATCAACGACACCTATGGGCACTTGGCCGGCGACCAAGTTCTTATTGCCGTAGCGCAAGAAATCACCCGATGCCTCAGACCTAGTGACATGCCAGTACGCTACGGAGGCGAAGAATTCACGGTATTCCTGCCCAACACCACCGTAGACAACGCCAAAATCATTGCAGAAAGATTGCGTGCGGGAGTAGAAAAGATTCGCGTTGCCCTTTCTTCTGGCGAGGTGATAACCGTTACTATCAGTGTCGGTTTTACGGAACGTCAATCCGGCGACACCGTGGAATCTATCATCAAGCGGGCAGACGACGCCCTATACCACGCCAAGGAATCAGGCCGCAACCGCGTGTGCCTGAACCTAGGCGAAGATTCCATGTTTCTATTCTGACCGGGCTGGCTGAAAGCATATTGATTCTTACCACCGGCCAGCCCTCTCGCAACCACGCCTCGTTAATACGAGGCGTTTGTTGCTCACAGACTCTTTACAGTCTCTTAAGCACCGCGGCAGCGTGGTGGATAAAGCCTTCTTCGGTGGCGACGGCGGCAATGGCCTTCGCGTTCTTCTTGATGGCCTTCTCGCTGTAGCGGATGATGCTCATGCGCTTCAGGAAGTCGTACACGCCCAGCGGGCTGAAGAAGCGGCCCGTGCCGTTCGTCGGCAGCACGTGGTTCGGGCCCGCAAAGTAGTCGCCCACCGGCTCAGAGGACCAGGGGCCGATAAACACGGCACCCGCGTTTTCGATCTGCGCCGCCATGGATTCGGCTTCGGCGGTCATCACTTCCAGATGTTCCGGAGCGATGCGGTTCGCGATTTCCACGCCGTCGAACCAGTCTTTAACCACCAGGATGCGTCCGAAGTTGCCGAGCACTTTCTCGAGGAGTTCACGCTTCGGGGAATTTTCCACCTGGATATCCACGCAGGCGCTAATCATCTGGGCGGTTTCCATATTGTCGGTAATGCAGATGGCCGCCTCGAAGCCGGAACCGTGTTCCGCCTGGCTCAAAAGGTCCGCCGCCACAAAGTCCGGGTCACAGGTATTGTCCGCCATCACCAGCACTTCGCTGGGGCCTGCCACCATGTCGATATCCACGACGCCAAAAACTTCCTTCTTGGCGATAGCGGCAAACACGTTGCCAGGGCCCACAATCTTGTCGACGCGTTCCACGACGGTCTTGCCCTTGGCATCCTTGGCACCGTAAGCGAGCAGGCCGATAGCCTGAGCGCCACCAATGTGGTAAACTTCTTCAATGCCGAGTTCCTGCAACACGAAGGCCACAGCGCGGTTGATTTCGCCCTTGATCGGGGTCACGACCACGATATCCTGAACGCCCGCCACCAGAGCCGGCACGGCATTCATAATCACGGTACTCGGGTAAATGCCTGCACCACCCGGCACATAGAGACCCACGCGCTTCATCGGACGAATGCGCTGGCCCAGAACCACGCCGTCCTTCCCTTCCATGAGCCAGGATTCTTCCATCTGGTTCTGGTGAAAATCGCGGACGTTCTTGACGGCCTGCTTCAGGGCCTTCTGCAGTTCCTTCGGGCACTTGGCGGCAGACTTCGCGATGGCCGATACCGGCACGCGGATGTTCTTGCCCTTGAGGCCGTCGAACTTCTGGGCGTATTCCGTCGCCTTCGCGATGCCACCCTTCTTGATGTCGGCAAGGATCTGCATCACCTTGTCGTGAATTTCCTTGCTCGGGGCGACTTCGCGCCCGCAAATGCGTTCAATTTCAGCAGATTTCGGAGTGACTTTTACGATTTGCATAAACTACTTCCTCTTCTTCGCAGAACGAGTGATGTCGGCCAGGTTCCGAACCTTGCGGGCGCTCAACTTCTTGACTTTCGCCGAAGCGGGTTCTTCTTTCGTCACGGCACTTGCCTGCTCCGCGGCCGCAATCGGTTTCACATCGATATGCTTGTAGGGCTTTTCAATGACTTTCTCGTCCAACAAAATCTTGTAGGTAAGTCCATCTACGAACGCCATCCAGGACGCTTCGATGATGTTGCTGGAAACACCCACCACGTTCCAGTAGCCCTTCTCGTCACCGAAGGTGGTCCACACGCGGACCGTGGCGTCAGAAGCGACATTGCTACCCAGCACACGGACCTTGAAGTCGTCCAGGCGGACTTTCGCCATATTCGGGAAGAACGGGAGCAGAGCCTTGCGGAGAGCCGCATCCAGGGCGTTCACCGGGCCATCGCCTTCGCTCACCTGGTGGCTGATCTTGTCGCCAATCTGGAGCTTGACCGTCGCCTGCGAAACGGACACGCCCTGAGTGGTCTTGTCTTCGATGACACGGTAGCCCAGCACCTTGAAAGGCTCCTGCACCATACCCAGATGGCGGTAAACCAACAGCTTAAAACTGGCCTCAGCAGAATCGAAATGCCAGCCAGCGTTTTCACGTTCCTTAATGAGCGTAAGAAGTTTGCCTACTACAGGGTCCTTCTTGTCGATACCCGGCTTGATAGCCTTGAGCTTTTCCACAACGAGAGAGCCTCCCGCTTGGTCGCTGGTCACAAACACGCGGTCGTTGCCCACGGCATGGGGGTCGACATGCTCAAAACTACGGCTCACCTTCATCACGCCATCGATGTGGGCTCCGCCCTTGTGGGCAAAGGCAGCATCGCCTACGTACGGGGCATGAGGATCGCTGGGCAGGTTCACAATCTGGTCGATGCTGCTACTCAACTGACGGAGCCTTGCAATCTTCTTGGCCGCAAAGAACTTTGCGTCCATCTTGAAATGCAGGTCTGCAGCAATGGTGGTGAGGTTCGCGTTTCCGCAGCGTTCACCAAAGCCGTTCACTACGCCCTGTACCATCACGGCACCGTTCTTGACGGCATAAAGGCTGTTGCACACCGCAAGTCCAGAATCATCGTGAACGTGGATCCCGAGAGGTGTGGAAATATGCTTTTTCACTTCCTTGATAATGCTTTTCAGTTCCCAAGGCATGGTTCCGCCATTGGTATCGCAAAGCACGATGCAGTCCGCATGGCCCTTTTCTGCCGCACGGAGGGTCTCGACGGCATATTCCGGATTCGCCTTGTAGCCGTCAAAGAAATGTTCCGCATCGTAGATGACCTCTTCGGAATGTTCCTTGAGGTATGCCACCGAAGACTCGATCATGTCCAGGTTTTCTTCCAGGGTGGTGCGGATAACGTCGGTCACATGCAAGTCCCAGCTCTTGCCGAAAATGGTCTTTACGGGAGCGCCGGACTTTACCAGGGCCTGCAGCAGCGGGTCCTTTTCGGGCAGCACCTTGGGGCGGCGGGTGGAGCCGAAAGCCGCAATCTTTGCGTGTTTCAGCTTCACCTCTTTAATTTTCTGGAAAAATTCTTCGTCGGTAGGGTTGCTAGGGTTTGGCCAGCCACCTTCGATGTAGTCAAAACCGAAACTGTCCAGGAGCCTTGCTATCTGCAACTTGTCCGCCAGGGACAAACTGATTTTCCTATCCTGGTTACCGTCGCGGAGGGTCGTGTCGTACAAAAAAACTTTCATACGACCAAAGATAAAAAAATAGGCCGATGGTCGGCAGGGCGAAGCCCGACAGTTGTCAGTTTTCAGTTACGAGCATTGTAAAATTCAAGAGTTTATTCACCAAAACCCATAACTCACTACTCACAACTCACCACTCACAACTCACTACTCATATATTTCCATGTAGGCCGTTTCTTCGTTCATTCCGGCCCGGACCATCTTGAGGCGTTCCGCCTTGGCATAGAAGTACCAAATCATCCACTCCCCCGCCATGTCCGTACGCTTGGTCTTGATAACCACGGGCTTTTCGCCTTTGTAGAAATCCCGCTTGCGGGGAATCATGTGTTCGAAGGGGCGGTACACGTGGACATCTTCGCCTGCTTTGCGCTCGATAAAGCCCTTGCCGTCCTTGCTCCAGGTGATATAGACGGTGCCGTTGTCGTCCTTGACCTTTTCGCAAGAATCAAAGCCGCTACCGCACCAGAAATACTTCTTGAACTTGAAGGTCTGTTCCGGCATGGCAAACACCTCTACCCGACGGGTGTTTCCTTTGTACGTATTGTACTCCCCTGCCAGCGTAAAACTCCCAGAATTGTAGTCCACACACCCCCGCTGAGCCACTTTCACCTTACGGTTCAGAATGCTAATATCCAAAGAGCAGCCCTCCTCCTTGTAAGAGAGCCGCCCGCCGTTGGTGGACTCCTCCATAGGGATGTCGCTGGCCTCTATTTCGGCGCGGTCTCCCAAAGGGCCGTTCTGGATGGTCACGGTAAACTTGCCAGGATTATTGGGAGATTTTTTCAGGAACAGGCTACCGGTAGTAGAGGCATACTCTCCACTTAAATCCATGGATTCCTGCTGGAAGCGGGCCAGTTCCGAACGCCTGGCATAGACTTGTCCAATCTTGCAGTCAATGGGAACGAACTTGGGAGGTTCCTTGGGGTCCTCCATCACGTATTTCACCACTTTTTTCTTTTTGACCTTGGTCTTGGGTTTTCCTTTCTTATCCTTGACCACCTTTCCCTTTTTGTCCTTCACCTGCACCGTTTCCTTGACCCAGGAAACCTTCTTGACCTTCACCTGAGGAATCGGCAACTCCTTGATCCAGTCCGAACGATTCAGTTCGCCCACAGGAGCATCTTCGTTGATTTTTCCCTTGACCATCTTGTAGACGGGCAAAGTTTCTTGAGAACAAACAGCTACCGCAAGGGACAAGAGCAGAAACACTATAATTTTCTTCAAAATAAACCTCGTTTGACTATAACATAACATTTTTTTAAGAAAATCAGTTTTTACAAGCCCCAAAGCCCTATTTTTTTTCTAAAATTCACGCATATTGAATATTGAAAGGAGATTCTTTTTCATGAAAAAAATGATTCTATTGTCCTGCGTGCTGGCGGCATCCGTTTTTGCCGCTCCCGAAGCAGCACCTGCCGCACAGCAGCCTGCAGCCCCGGCTGAACAAGCCGCACCGGCCGCCGAAGCCGCAGCCCCTGCAGCAACCGAACAGGCAGCACCTGCCGCCGAACAGGCTGCACCGGCAGCAGAAGCCACCGCGGAACAAGCCGCAGCACCCGAAGCCGCCGCACCGGCAGAACAAGCAGCACCTGCCGCTGAAGCCGCTCCTGCTGCAGAAGCCCAGGCCGCTGAAGCCGCTCCTGCCGACAGCGCTGCCGCCGCAGCCCCGGCCGAAGAAGTAGCCGCAGCCCCGGCTGATAGTGCAGTTGCACCTGCCGACACAGCCAAGGCCGCCGCTGTCGCCGAAGACGACACCACCGGCTTTGTTGCCGCTGCCGCTCCTACAAAAGAAGCCAAGGCTCCGGCCAAGAAAAAACGCAAAAAGAAAAAGATGATCGACAATGCCATGTTCGAAACCCAGAAGCTCTCCTTCGACGTGATGGCTGATTTCGAATTGGAAGCAGGCAAGGTCTTCTGGAACACCGAAGACGACGAAAACGGCGACAACCTGGAAACCTGGAATGGCGAAGCCAATTTCGCTATCTTGGCCGAAGGCGATGACTTCAAGGGTAAGTTGGGAATTTCCCTGCACCCTGGCGACCTGGAAAAGTCTGTTGACGACTACGAGACCAAACGCCAAAAACGCGAAAAAATCCGCAACGACGACTATAAAGAAGTCAGCGATTATTTCGAGCTTGATGAAGCCTGGGCCTACCAGGAAACGGAACACCTGAGCTTCAAGGTCGGTCGTTGGGACAACACCGACAAGAACGGTGACTATTTCGGCGGCTACATCGATGGTTACCTGGCTGGATTCATGTCCACCCAGCGTTCTGAAAACCAGTTGCAGTTCGGTTTCACCCCTACTGAAAACATGGACTTCTTCGTCTCTCTCATCAGCACGGCCCCTCACCTGAACAAGGGCGACGTCCGTGCCGCATTCAACTTCCACGGTCTGGAAGGCCTCAGCGACTTGAATGTGCAGCTGGCCTACCGTGCCAACGTGTTCGACGTGGTCTACGATTCCGATGCCGAAATCAAACACAATGCTTCCTTAAAGGCTAACCTGCCCATTATCCGCAAGCACATGAACATCTTCGCCGAAGCAGCCTTGATGAACATCGACCCCAATGAAGACATGGTTATCCCCGTAACTGGCGGCTTTGCCTTCTTCACCCCGGTGGTGGACCGCATCATCCTGGAAGCTGAATACATCGGCGACCGTCATGAGCACCCGGAATACCAGAGCTTCAAGACCAAGAACGTGAAGGACGTGCTGGGAGCCCTCTACCTGGAAAAGGCCTTCACGGACCGCTTCAGTCTGTCCGCCGGCTTCCACAGCTACGGCAGCTCTCGTGACTTCATGCTCTCCGGCAACTTGGTTGGCCGTATAAACTAGGACAACCTTTTTCTACAATTAGAAAGTCCCGCGGAATTCCGCAGGACTTTTTTTCATTTAGGAACTATTGTATTTGAATCTCAAATTCCGAAATCCAAACTCCGAAATCCGAACTCCGAATTCTGAATTATTAAACGCCCTTTCGGTCCAGGTCCAGCAACAGAGACTGGAGGCTGTCTTCTACCGAGGCGCGGAAATCCGCAGAACCGAGACTGCAACTGGCCACCACGTCACTTCCCTTACAAATACGGATAACCGCAAAACCACCCTCTTCAGAAAAAGAAACGGAAAGCCCTTTCTTCAAAACCTTTTCTATCAGGTCGCGCATATAATCTCCTTTTGGCAGCCGCCTGGCGGCTCTTGGGGTTCAAACTTGTTTCCGGCGGATGCCGTAGCCATAAACTAGGCTTTTTTTTCTGAAAAAACAAGCATTTTTTGATTTTTGTTGAAATTCTTTTTATTTTGGTTCAAAAAACAGGTCCAAATGCCCCTTAAACCGCCTTACGACAACCATATCCACATCACAAGACTCCCCCATCCAAGGGAACTCGCCCAGGAACTGGACCGAATAGGCTACGCCTACACCGCCGTCGCCTGTGAACCTGGGGAATGGGAAACCTTGTGGGAACTGTGGCAGGATTTGGATCTGAAAAACAAGGGTTGCAACCTGGCCTTTGGAATCCACCCTATGGCAATTGCCCAGGCGACAGAACCGCACAAGGCAGAGCTCCGCCGCATTCTGGAACGGGAAAGCAGTTTCATGGTAGGCGAAGCGGGTCTAGACCGCAGATTCCCGGAATATGGCGTAGGCGAATTGCAGGAGCAGTGGTTTACTTTCCAGGCAGAGCTGGCTCTCGAATTGAAGAGGGATTTGCAAATCCATTGCGTCGGCGACTATGGACGTGCCATCGCCCTGTTGAAACAGGCGGGTTTCGGAAAGACTAAAGAAGGCCCGCGGCCCATTTTCCACCGGTTCGGCGGCGATGCCGGCACCGCCCGTCAAATCCTGGAGATGGGCGGTCTCCTTTCGGTCCATGCCAGCACCCTCACCAAGAAGTCTTCGCGAATGGCCGTGGCGGAGCTTCCGAAAGAAGTTCTGCTGTTCGAGACCGACGCCGACGAAAGTTTTGTAGGGAAATTTTTCAGCGAGGGCAAGCCCAGCACCGGAGACATCGCCCAGAAGCTGCTATCAGAACTTCGGGATGTCCGCGAAGCTGCGGAAAATCTCTAGAATTTTCCCGGCCAGAACTTCGGCCGGAGCGGCTCCCAATTCAAAGACCGCCTGCAAGGGCGTTGCCCCCAAGTAACGCATGGGGCAAGTGCAGCGGCCCGAAATTTCGCCCAGTATGCGGGTATCTGGTGGAGGGAATTCCGTAAAGGTCGCCACCAGGATTCCCTTGCGCTGTTGCAGTCCCTGAATGCGTAGCCCGCCTGCGATAAGACCGATTTCGGTCACCTTCATGAGCATCTGGGCAGGTACAGGCACCGGGCCAAAGCGGTCTTCCAGTTCCTGGGAAATGCTTTCCACCTCGGCCTGGGAGGCAATGCGGGCAATCCGCTGGTACAAAGAAATTCTCGTAAGGCCGTCCTGGATGTAGTCTTCGGGCAGGTAGGCGTCCACGCCGATTTCCACGCGGGGCTGAATGGGCTTGTCCGTAGGGCCGCCCCGCAACTCCTCCACCGCTTCCTTGACCAGCCGGATGTACGTCTCGAATCCCACCTCGGCGATAAAGCCGTGCTGCTCCTGACCCAGGAGGTTTCCTGCGCCGCGGATTTCCAGGTCCCGCATGGCCAGCTGGTAGCCACTCCCAAGGTCGGTGTACTGCTCCAGCGCTTTTAGGCGGCGCATGGATTCCGGAGAAATTTCCGACTTGGCGGGAATCACCAAGAAAGCCTTGGCCAGCACATCGCTGCGGCCTACGCGGCCCCGCATCTGGTAAAGCTGGCTGATTCCGAAATGATGGGCGTTGTTGATGATAATCGTGTTGGCGTTGGGCACATCCAGGCCCGACTCGATAATGCTGGTGCTCACCAGCACGTCAAATTCCTTGGAAAGGAAGGCGTTCATGACGCGCTCCAAATCCCGATCTTCCATCTGGCCGTGGGCCACCGCCACGCGGGCCTCGGGCACCCAGGCTTCCACTTCTTCTGCAAGCTGGTTGATACTCTGCACACGGTCGTTCACCACGAACACCTGGCCTCCGCGGGCAAGTTCGTCCTTCACCGCTTCTGCAAGAATCACGTCGTCCCGCTTCAAAAGCTTAGTCTCTACAGGCAAGCGGTTGATGGGAGGCGTATTGATGAGGGAAATGTCCCGAACACCGGTCATGCTCAAGTGCAAGGACCGTGGGATTGGCGTGGCGCTCATGCTGAGGGTATCCACCGACAGGCGGAACTCCCTGAGCTTTTCCTTCTGCTTCACGCCGAATTTCTGTTCTTCATCTACGATGAGCAGGCCCAAATCCTTGAAATGGTTCTTCTCGCTGAGCAAGGAATGGGTCCCTACCACAATGTCCACCTTGCCCTCGGAAAGCCCGTTAAAGACTTCCCGTTTTTCCTTGGGCGTGCGGTAGCGGTTTACCAGGGCGATGTTCACCGGGAAAGCGGCAAAACGTTCCTTGAAATTCTCGTAATGCTGGGCAGCCAAAATCGTCGTGGGCACAAGGATAGCCACCTGCTTCTTGGCGCAGACGCACTTGAAGGCCGCACGCATGGCCACTTCTGTCTTGCCGAATCCCACATCGCCGCAGACCAGACGGTCCATAGGCCGCCTGCTTTCCATGTCCCGCTTGATATCTTCGGTAGCCTTCACCTGGTCTGGCGTAGGCTCGTATTCGAAGGCGTCTTCGAACTCCTGCTGAAGCTTTCCGTCGGGCGGGAAACCGAAACCTTCCACCAGCTCGCGACGGGCGTACAGCTCCACAAGTTCCCGGGCAATCTGCACCACCTTCTTCTGGACCCGCTTCTTGACGGTATCCCAGTTCTTGCCGCCCAACTTGTCCAGCTTGGGCGGTTCCTCTTCGGAAACATCCAGGCGGTCAATCTTCTGCAGGTCTGAAACGGGGAACTTGAGACGGTCTCCGCCACTGTATTCCAGCAGGGCGCAGTCCACCATGCCGCCGTTGACTTCTACACGGACAAGCCCAAGGTAACGGCCCACACCGTGGTCTTCGTGAGCCACGTAGTCCCCGCGGTTCAGGGACTCCACCATCAGGGCTGAGGCGACCGAACCCGCAATCTGGCGCTTGCGGGCCTTGCCTGCATGGCGGTTGAAAATGCGGGTCTCCGTAAGGAAGGCCACCTTTTCGTCGGTAAGCCAGAAGCCTTCTGTCAAGTTTCCCACAAAGTAATCTTCTACGGGGAGTCCTTCCAGCACGTGCCGGAGTCTTGCAAGAGCTCCCGGCGTAGGGGCCACCACGTAAACTTCGCCGCCCGTAGCTGCAAATTCCTCAATCTGCTTGGCCACGGCGTCCGTTCCGGTGCTGGAGAAATCCTGAGGGGTTGCAGAGATCTTGTACCAGCTGTTGGACTGAGCCTCTACCCGCGTAAGGTCCAGGCTTGCCTTGCCCGGGAACTGTCTGGAAATCTCGCCAAACTTCCACCAGATTTTCTCCGGCGATTCCGTATCGGGGCGGGCCGCTTTCTGTTCGCCGAACAAGTCTTCAAAATGCAGGTACTGCCTAGACGCCGTCTCCGCCAGGGAGGAAAGTTCTTCGAACACCAGAGAACAGCGGGGCAGGTAATCCAACAGGCTGGAATTCAATTCCTGATACCGGGAGCGTTGCCACCAGAGACCGGAGGTGTCAGATTCCATACGGGAAGCTTCTTCCAGAGGCAGGGTGAACTCTCCCATGGGGAACAGTTCAATGCGGTCCATCCTTTCGATGGAACGCTGGGTGAAAATGTCAAAAGTGCGGATGGACTCGATTTCGTCGCCGTAGAATTCAATACGGACTGGGTGCGGGTACAAGAAACAGTTCACGTCTACAATGCATCCGCGAATAGAAAACTCCCCCACACTGCTCACCACGGGCTGTTCTACAAAGCCATGGTCCAAGAACCAGGGACGGAGCGCGGCCGGTTCCACCACATCGCCCACCTTCAAGGACCGGATGTTCTTCTGGAGTGTCCCCGGAGCGGGCAAGCGCATGAGCAGGGCATCCAGGGAGCAGACCGCCACCAATGGCTTTTCCGGATTCCCGGCGTCCTTGAAAAAACGGAGCCGTTCTTCTAGCACTCCTTCGAAAGGGACCTTCTGTTCGTAAGGTTTTAGCCCGATGGACGGGAAAAACCGCACAAAGTCCTCGCCAACGAGGCTCTGCAAATTTTCCATCCAGACTTCGGCTGACTTGAAATCTTTGGCTACCACCAAGATGTTGCCCGGATCCGTAAAGAATCGCCTGGCCACCATCATGGCGGCCATGGGAATCGTGGCTCCGTTTACATGGACGGCTTCATCCCCAGCCTCCGCAAAGAGGTTCAGGGTCCGGGGGACAGGGTTCTGCAGGTATTCTTGGATGGAGTCCATGGGTGCGACCAAAGATAGAAATTTATATATTTGGTAACACTTCATACCGGGGGTGCTTTCTATCTTCAATAGAAGCACCAGCGGTTCGGCCATAACAAAATGCAAGCATTTTGTCACGGCTCTCGGTCTCAGACGAGGGCACTCGTAAAAAAGTCTGAAAAAAAATAAGTGCTGACGAAAACTACGCACTCGCTGCCTAATTAGCGGCAACGCCGGGCCTCATCCCGCTCCCATCGGGGTGTACGTCCGGACGCAATATGGGATAGGAATCTTCCATGCCTGGGGGTAGGTTCCGAGATTCACTAGGCTGGTCAAACTCTGCGCCGACCTTCTTGGGCGTGGATAAGACGAGACCTTAAATACGAAGGGAAAGCTTGTAGGAATGGACATGGACGTGATTTTGGACAGGGGTTCGACTCCCCTCACCTCCATATAAAAAGACCCACTTCGCGTGGGTCTTTTTATATGGAGGTGAGGTTTAATGACCGCTCGGACTAGATGCCGAAAAGCACCTTGCTATTTCTTTTTACTGTAATACTTGCCGTAGTAATGGCCGTAATAATGGCCCGGCTCGTGCTCACAATGGTTCATCACAAAGGCACAAGGCTTTTCACTATAGCGCTTGAGACGACCAACCGCATCCTTGATAGAATCCATGGAATGCTTGCCATAGTGAAGGACAAGCAGGTTGAAGTCCACCAATCCGCAAATCAGTTCGGCGTCTGTCACCAGGTCCATAGGCGGAGTATCCACGACAACCACGTCAAAATGCTGCTTGGCCAAATGGAGGAGTTGCTCAAAAGAACCCCCTCTCAGCATGTCCGTAGGTGCAATGGTGGCATTGCCAGCGCCCATAATGAAGAGATTTTCTACCTCGGCAATAGACACCGCTTCTTGCAAGTTGCACTTGCCACACAGGGCATCTGCAAGGCCATATTTTTTGCCGCTGTGATGCACGCCTCGACGCATATCCGCATCTATAAGCAAAACCTTCTTGCCCGACATGGCATAAAGGGTTGCCAGATTGATGCTTACAAACGACTTTCCAACGCCAGGAATCATCCCGGTAACCATCATCACGCGCTTTTCGTCTGGCATCGAGAAATCGATTGCCGTCTGTAAAGAACGCATAGCTTCGCAAGCAGGGTTGTCCGGAGCGGTAAGGACTAAAGCCTTGTGCTTTTTGCCCCTGGCCAAGGATTTAACACCATCCTTAAACTCAGGAATCTTGGCATAGACGCTTGTATCCGTTTCACGTTCAACTTCAAGGGAACTGCGAACGCCATTCCTAAGCATACGCAGCAAAAACACCAGCAGCACTCCAATCATAAAGCTTGCAGCAACGGAACAAACGAGAATGTTGAATTTCTTGGGTTTGCTGGGTTTCGACTCCACCTGGGCAAAATCCACCACACGCACATTGCCCACCTCGCCAGCCCGAACCACGCGGAGCTGCTGGATATTGTTCAGCATGGTGGTATAAAGGGCGTTGTTTACCTGAACCTCTTCCTGGAGGCGCATCACCTCTTGCTGGGTCAAAGGCATTTTCTCTGCCTTGACCTTGAGTTTAGCCAGTTCTTTACGCAGCTTGTCTATTTGCTTGTTCAACGTAAGCACGTTGGGGTGCTCAGCCTTGAACAGTCGGGTCACCCTCTGGCGTTCCTGCTCCATCTGGAGAATCTGCTTCTGCAAGTCCACCTCTTTTTGCAGGTGTACCTGAGTTTCACCCGTCATATCCACAGAGCCAATCTTGTAACGATAGTCGGCAAGTACTTTTTCAGCACTATCCAGCTTGGCCTTGACTCCCGGCAGCTGTTCTTCCAAAAATTCCAAAGTCTTTTCAGCCTCTGCACTGCGCATTTCCACATTCTGACGCAGATATGTATTGGCGACACTGTTCAGAATTGCGGCTGCCCTGTCCGGGAAACGGTGAGAATAGGATACCGAAATAATACCCGATTTCTTGCCCTTTTCAGCAACATTCAATCCTTTCGCCAAGGACCTTATTGCAGACAAGGCGTTTATTTGAGAAAGCACAAACACCTTTCCCTCTTGAGCCCGCAAGAAATTCACACGGATTGCCAAGGTGTCGTCTGCATAGGGAGCCTTGATCATGTCCCCGACCACTCCTTCTACGAGAGCAGAGCCCTCGGGAGTGACCACCACGTAAGAACCGGGGCCTGTTACCACAGCTTTCCATACACCATCCCTAGCCCTTTCCGGAATATAGAGGTATTCCAAATCCATACGGCCTTCTTGGTGCATCAATCGATCCAGACGGCCAACAGGGGAAGCCTTGAAACAAAGGTGCTCGTCTTCGACGACACTGGAAAGAACCATGCGGCTCTTGATCAGTTCAATTTCGGCATCGGCAGGGCTAGCCACATCCAAAAGGGCGCCCATCTCGCCCATGGCCTTGCTGGTCTTATTTCCCTTCACGTCAATCTGCAAAAGTGCGTCACTGGTGTACTGAGGACGAATCCAGTTACCCAACAGGATACCTATCGCGGCACCAACCACCATGAACAAGATCAATACAAATTTCTTTTTCCACAAAATTCCCAGGGCTTCCATCAAAGTGATGGTATCCCCGGTCTGTGGGGTTTGGATTTGCGCCAAACTAATTGTTGCTCTCTGTTCGTTTTCAGACATTCAAAAACCGATTTTTAATTTTTTACCAAGTATAGAAAAAAACTAGCCCCGATAACCTTTGGGATTGTTCTTCTGCCAATTCCAGGCGTCGCGACACATTTCCTCAATACCGAACCGAGCTTTCCAACCCAATTCTTTATAGGCTTTTTCGGGGTTGCAATAGCAGGTGGCAATATCCCCTGCACGGCGGGGTTTAATGCTATAGGGCACCTTGACCCCGTTCACCCGCTCAAAAGCATTGACCACATCCAGCACGGAATATCCGTGTCCCGTTCCCAAATTGTAAATGGCAAGGCCGCACTTGCGTTCAATAGCCTGCAAAGCACTCACATGTCCAGCCGCCAAATCACATACGTGGATATAGTCCCGCACACCAGTACCATCGGGAGTGTCATAGTCATTACCGAATACACCCAATTCCTTGCGAATTCCCACTGCCGTCTGAGAAATATAGGGCATCAGGTTGTTGGGTATCCCGTTAGGATCCTCGCCAATGAGACCACTGGGGTGCGCCCCGATAGGGTTAAAGTAACGTAGCAGCACCACATTCCATTCGGGGTCGGACTTTTGCAAGTCCATCAGCACCTGTTCCAGCATGGACTTGGTCTGACCGTATGGGTTGGTGATAGCGCCCTTGGGGCAGTTCTCAGTAATGGGAATTTCTGCCGGATTTCCATAGACCGTAGCCGAAGACGAGAAGATAATATTCTTAACCCCATTCTTGCGCATTGCATTGAGCAACACGAACGTGGCGTTCATGTTGTTCTCGTAATACTCCAGAGGCTTCTCCACAGACTCCCCAACAGCCTTGAGTCCGGCAAAATGGATACAGGCGTCAAACTTGTTCTGCTTGAAAAGGGATTCCATGGCAGAAGCATCCCGGACGTCCGCCCTCACAAAGGGCACTTCTTTACCAATAATCTTTGAAACCCTGCGGAGAGATTCTTCGCAAGAATTGACAAGGTTATCTACCGCAACCACGGAATGCCCCGCCTTGTCCAGTTCTACAATCGTATGACTCGCGATATAACCCGCACCACCAAGAACTGCAATATTCATTTTCAAGCCCTATTCCTTTTGATTTAAATCTGAATTAACTGGCACTGGATTCTGCAAGTGCACTGTTTGTTGGGGAAACGGAATTGAGATACCAGCAGCCCCAAAGCGTTGTTTTACCTCGTCCGTGCACATCCACAACAAGTCAAAGTAATCCGAATTTTTTACCCATGCCCGAAAAGACACCTTTACAGAGCTATCCGAAAGAGCCGCCACAAAAAACTGTGGAGCAGGGTCTTTCAGAAAACGTTTATCGTTCCCGACCATATCCCGTAAAACATTCAGAGCGACATCAGTGGAATCCTCATATCCGATTCCCACCGAAATTTCAAGGCGTCTTGTCGCATTCTTGCTGAAATTCACAATGGGGTTCCCCCACAAGGAACTATTGGGAGAGGAAATATACAAGCCATCCAAGGAGACCAAGGTCGTATTGAACAACCCGATACCCTTTATGCGGCCTTTCACCTGGCCACACTCTATGTAATCCCCAGCTTTGAAAGGTCGAAGGAACATTAGCAAAAGTCCAGACGCTATATTGGACAGGGTATCCTTTAAAGCCAAACCAATGGCTAGGCTTGCCGCTCCTACCATGGCGACCAAGCCGGCGGTATTTACGCCAGCAATATGAAGGACCAACAAAAGAGTCACTACATAGATAGCGTAAGAAAAAAGAGAATAGACAAGCGGCCTGGCCGAGGCATCCATCCCCCTAATTTCAGCTTTTGCAAGAATATACTTGAGAAAAATGAGCAAGACCTTAGCCAACCCAAGCACAACCAGAGCTAGTACCAATCGTTGCACCAGAGAATGCTGGAGCAAGGAATTCATTCCCTCTCGAAAAAAATTCAAGTCATAACTCATGGGTCGAAATATAAAAAAAAAGACAACCAAGAAAAGGGAATCTGCTTAGATTCCCTTTTAATCAGATTATAGGTTGCTTTCAAAAAGACGTGTTTTTTTTACCGCATTGATTTTTTCACAGCTTGCACAGCCGAGCCAACACGCACAAGATAAGCTCCGGCATGATTTAGTTTGACCTCAAAGCTTCCCGTTACAGGCACGACTCCCGAACGAATTACCCTGCCCTGCATATCCAGTATGGCGAAGGACTGCCCCGGCACGGCACCTTCGAGCCAAATGGACTTGCCAATAGCATAGGCCCTGAACAGAGGAACTTTTGCCACAATAGAGGGATTAAATTTCGGAGACAACGACGACGGACCGCTCTGATTAGGAACAGCCACCTCGATGTAGTCGATGTCCACATGCCCCCAGTTCTTGATGATAGCGAAGGTATTGGCCCCCGCCTTCAGCGATACCTGAACCGGCATATCCTCAAAGGCCGCGGCAGCCCCGCCCAAGTTTCCTTCAAGGGTCACCGGGAATTCCTGGGATTTCACCTTGGTTCCGTTTACGTAGATATCCTGAGTCTTGGCGTTTGAAGCAGTGTTGCTGAAACGGATTGTGACCGTGTATGTCCCAGCAGTAGGTACATTGACGTTGAAGGTGATGTTACCCGTCGTTTCGGTGCGCATATATTTACCGCCCGATGCAGCCTGATTTGTCTTTTCAGTACACCCGGTGCAAGTCGCATCTTCCGCTTCGTAACGCACGGTCTCATAGGACTCTTTCCCCGCCGAAGAACTGGACGGGTTGACCGACGCACTGGACGGCGGCGTAAAGCTTGACGAATACCCGATGCCGGACTCCGGTATCTTGAAAAGTTCCGCACAGTCATTGCGGACATCCCTGATTTCCTCTACCACGTGGTTCTTGCTCTCTACGCAATCGTTCTTGTCAGTGTCGCTGTTGTCGCACCAGCCTTTCTGGGCATACTTATCGGCGGTGACCGGATATTTGACAAAAGATTCATACTTGCCTACATTGGATCCCGATTTATTTCCATCTGCAGGCATCACCACTTCCTCTACATAGTAGCGGAAATGGGAATTGTAGTAGGGCAATCCCTGCTTGAGCGAATTGTAGAAATAGTTTCCGGTAACGGTCCAGGAAGCACCCTTCATGTCGATGTTCGCATCATCATGGTCCACCTGGCCATCATAATTGGTACTATCCCCAATAAACATGTTACCCTGGACAACGCCCCTGACAGTTCCCTCCTTCACGTCAATGTTCTCGGCCGTTGTCGCCTTCACAATATTGCATGTAATCTTCGTATCATTCACGCGCCAGTCATAACCACTATAACGGTGTTGCGATGCACTTTCGCCCCAAAAACCGGCATTCTTATCGGACTGCTGCGACGACGCCCAACCCTTATAGTAAGTGCCAACATAAATACCTTCACCGTACTGGGCAACATCGAACCCAGAACCATGAATAAAGTTACGGTTCAGGGTCACCTGCTGGCTGGAATCCCGAACATGGACCAGTTCCGTTCCGGTGTGGTACACCTCGCAGTCTTCCATCAGGGCACCAACAGAATTGTCGAATACCACACCCTTGCTGAAGGTATGGATTTTCAGGTTTTTAAGGATAACGTAATTTCCCGTTACGTGGATGCCGTAGTTGCTACCGACCGAAGTACCGTAAATCTCAGGAGGATTTGCAGGGTCTGAACCAGCGAGAACTATGGGATTCGCGGCAGTACCGTCGGCGCCAAGCCAGATGCGGCCACAGTCGCGCCCCGTCTCGTTCACGAACTTGTCGTTTTGGCAGTTGGATGAGGGCAGTTCATACTTGCCCGGGGCTACCCAGATGGTATCCCCCGCCTTGGCATTCAAAGTAGCCGAAGTCAATTCGGTGGTAGTAGAAACATTCACCTGTTTGGCGAAGGCAACCGACATGGAACTGGCGGCCACCATGCACAACACCACAAAACTTTTTCCTTGAAGAAAACTCATAGACACCTTCCAAATGCTCCCCTTCAGTAATATATTCTTTTTATAACGGGAAAGCACACTTAATTAGAAAAAAAATGTAAAACGACCCTTTTTCAACGGACTTTCACAACCCATTTCAGCCCGCAAAACGCCCAATTTTCTAAATTTTCGCCCACTATGAGCATTTCTATCCCTCAGTTGCCCAAGGGCACCCGCGATTTTTACCCGGAAGCGCAGCGCATCCAGAACTACATCTTTGACACTTGGCGGAGCACCGCCGAAAGTTTCGCCTACGAAGAATACGAAGGCCCCATGTTCGAGCACCTGGAGCTTTATACAGGCAAGTCCGGCGAAGAAATCGTGAGCCAGCTTTACAATTTCAAGGACAAGGGCGACCGCGAAATCGCGCTCCGCCCCGAAATGACCCCGACCCTTGCCCGCCTGGTCATCCAGAAGGCCCGGGAACTGAAGAAGCCCTTCAAGTGGTTCTCTATGCCGCGGCTTTTCCGCTACGAAAAGGCACAGAAGGGCCGTCTCCGCGAATTTTTCCAGCTGAACATGGACATTATCGGCACCGAAAGCATCTACGCCGAAGCCGACCTGATGGCAGCCATCGCCACCATGCTCCGCAAGTTCGGCCTGAAGGACAACGAATTTGCCATCGGCGTCTCCAGCCGGAAGCTCTTGGCCACCTACCTGGAAGAAATCGGTGCGCCGAACCCCTCCCTTGTTTACCCGGTGCTGGACCGCCGCCTGAAAATCGGGCCCGAGGCGTTTGCCAAGGCTCTCACCGAAGCAGGCCTCTCCGAAACGCAGATCAAGCAGCTGGACGACTTCATGAGCTGCAAGAGTCTCGAAGAAGTCAGCAACGCCGTGAAGAGCGAAAACGCGGCCGCCGCACTCAAAGAAATCGAAGATTTGTTTGAGACGCTCGCTGCCGCGGGCTACGGCGATTGCGTGAACCTGGACCTGAGTATTGTCCGCGGTCTCGCCTACTACACCGGCATCGTGTTCGAAGTCTTCGACAAGGGCAAATCCATGCGCGCAATCGCCGGCGGCGGCCGCTACGACAGCCTGACCGAAAAGCTGGGCGGCGAACGGATTCCTGGCGTGGGCTTTGGCATGGGCGACGTGGTGCTGGCAGACCTTTTGGCCGAACACAAGCTGCTCCCCAGCCCCAAGCAGAGCGTGGATTTTTACATCGCAAGCTTTACAAACGACATGAAGAAGGTCTTCGAGACCGCCCAGATGTTCCGTGCAGGCGGAAATGTCGTGTCCCACCCTCTCGCCCCCATGAAGATGGGCAAGCAGCTGGACCAGGCCAACTACCAGGGAGCCACAATCGTCGTCTATGTGGATGGTTCCAAGGCAGGGGCCGGCGAGTTCGAATACAAGGACATGCGCACCGGCGAAATGCTCGTAGGTAACGCAGACGCCATCGTTGAACGCTTAAAAACCGAGGTGAAAAAAGCAGAATAAGCCAGGGCGTTGCGGGGCTGGCGTCTGAAGCCCCGCTAGAGGGGGTCGCGGATGACTCATGGAGATTCCCGGTCAAGCCGGGAATGACATGGGGCAGAAGCGAGGGGGAGCCCTCCCCCACCCCGACATCCTAAATCCTAGCCCCTAGATCCTATCCCCTAGATCCTAGCCCCTAAATCCTAGATCCTAGATCCTAGCCCCTAGCCCCAAAATCCTATCCCCTACCCCATGATGTCCCCCCTCAAAGTCCTTCTTTCCATCATCAGCCTGTTCGTCGTCCTCGGCGTCATCGCCGTGGTCTATCCTGACGGTGGCATCAAGGTGGGCGAATACACCCTGCGCTACCCGAAGCTCACCGACATCTTCGAAAAGCAGGCGCCCAAGGACTCCGCCGCCGACTCTACGGCAGTGGACCCCGAAGAGGCCATCCGGGAAATGATGGAAGCCACCAAGAGGAAGGAATTTGCGGCCTACAGCGACTCCCTCAAGTACTACGAGGACTTTTTCAAGAGCGGCAAGACCCGCTTCGACCTGCCGGGCGATGACCCCGCCTGGTTCGACCGTTTCTTCTTGCACCTGCAGCTCGCGGAACTGGACAGCAACGTGGTCCATATCGTCCACTACGGCGACTCCCAGCTGGAAGAAGACCGCATTTCCGCCACCATCCGCGAAGACCTACAGGCCGAATTTGGCGGCGCGGGCCCGGGCATGATGCCCCCTATCCTTACCATCCCCTCCCAGACCACCAGCCACTGGAACGAAGGGGAGCTCAAGCGCTACATACTGTTCGGCCCCAAGGAAGAAGAGGCGGACCACAACCGCTACGGCCCCCTGGCCCAGTTCGCCGACCTGGAAGGATCCGCCGTCATCGGCATCAAGAAACGGGAAGACCGCAAGAACGCCTTCCCCCACGTAGGCGGCTACTCTACGGTAAAGGTCCTCGCCGGCAAGCGTGGGTCGCTACGGCTCAAGCTGGTTTACCAGCGCACCTACGCAGATACTGTGGGCCTGAACGAAGACAGCACCTTCAAGGTGAAAAAGCGCACCGCCTTCGAGACGGCGGCCGCCCCCGAAGTAGAACGGCTCACCAAGCTCAACGTCTATACCTGGAAACTCCCCGACACCACCTCCAACGCAAAAATCTACCTGGACGGAAGTGCCGAAATCTATGCCATCTCCGCCGACGGAGCCTACGGTGTGGCCGTCGATAACGTGGCCATGCGAGGCTCTTCGGGCACGGTCTTCCACCGCATCGATTCACAACTGCTGGCGGAATCTTACAAGGCCATGAACGCCCGGCTCATCATCATGGAATACGGCGGCAACCTGGTGCCGGGCACCAACAGCGGCAACGTGGACTGGACCAAGAAGCTCATCACCAAGCAAATCCAGGCTATCCAGAAGGCGAACCCCGACGCCGACATCCTGTTCATCGGCCCCGCCGACATGGCAAAACAGGTGGATGGCGAATGGAAAACCTACCCGGGTCTTCCCCTCACCATCAAGACTCTTCGCGAAGTGGCTCTCGAAAACGGCGCCGCCTACTGGGACATGCACCGGGTCATGGGCGGAAACGGCTCCATGATCAAGTGGGCAAACCGCGAACCCGCTCTCGGCTTCACCGACCACATCCACTTCACCCGCCGGGGCGCCGCCTACATGGGAGACCTGTTCTGCGCGGCACTGCGCATGCACTACGACTACTTCAAGTTCCGCGACCGCCACGGCCTTAACGACGAAAAGATGAAGGAATTGCAGCAGTGGAAGGAAGACGAGAGACGAGAGACGAGAGACGAGAGTGGAGTAACAGAAGACGAAAATGTTGCGGGCAAGGGGGAAAGCCTTCCCCCCGCTCCTGGCGCTGACGCGTCTTCCGCTACCCCTTCGCCTAGGGGGACACCCCCTAACACCCCCGCGCAGGATTCTAGCGTAACGAAGGAGGATGCCGCCCCATGATCCGCTTCCTCCTTGTCGTCACCCTCGCAGCCCTTTCGGCCTTCGCCAAGGACCTGACCATCGCCCCCGGCAGTTACAGTCTTGACCTCGCCAAGTACGACTTTATCGACACCACCATAAACGTCATCCAGTTCCCCAAGGGGAACGAGGCCTTCACCAAGTTCTTCGAGAAGATGGATACTCTGGTGTTCGAGAACAAGGGGCAGGTGCGAATCATGCACATCGGCGGATCCCACCTGCAAGCCGACGTGATTTCGGGCCGTATCCGCGAGCACATGATCAAGGAATACCCGGGAGCCTCGGCGGGCCGCGGCTTCGTGTTCCCCTACTCCGCCGCCCGCACCAATACGCCCTCCAGCTACGCCAGCTACTACAAGGGCATCTGGGACAAGAACAAGAACGTCCAGCGTGAAATCTCAAAGCCCCTGGGCCTGCTGGGCATCGCGGTCAGCACCAGCGACCCCCGTGCCGAAATCACCCTGATGCTGGACAAGTACAACTCCGCCCCCATCTGGGGAGAGACCCGTTTCCGCCTGTTCGGCTACAGCGACAACAACGACGTGGTTCCCGTGCTGCGGGTGGATTCCACCGACATCTACGGCATACACGACACCGTAAGCCAGAGTTACGTTTTCGAAAGCCCGCGGCCCATCGACACCATCCAGATTCAGTTCCGCTGGATGGACTCCCTGAAGCAGGCTTCCATAGCGCAGTTCATCAACGACTCCCTGCTGCAGGATTCCCTCGCCAGGCTGGCGGATTCCCTGAAGACGGATTCGCTGAAAAAAGACGAGAAAGGCTCGGGGCCCGAGGCTCGAGGTGCGGTTTTGGACGGTAAAGATTCCAGCAAGACCGAAAAGGCAAAAATTCCGGCCAACGTTTTGAAGCTGCAGAACGCACAAGTGCAAAACGCAGCGCCAGAGGTGGCGCGGGACTCCATGTTCCAGGGGGAATGCGACGTGCTGGACACCGCCTGCCTCGCCCGCGAAGAAGCCAAGACCAAAGATTCTACGGCCCGCGACCGGTGCGCCGAACTGGCAGCCAAGAAGGCGAACATCAACTACGAAGAATGGGAACAGGACCCCACCAACAATCCTGACGACCACTGCTTCACGGAACCTGCCGCAGTCCCAGACTCGGTCAAGAAAAATGCACGGCCCAGGTTCACCCTCACGGGAATCCTTTCCGAAAACGACTCTCCGGGTATCATCTACACCAACGTAGGCATTAACGGTGCGAAGGTCCACGACTACTTCGAAGAGGTCTGCCCCCAGTTCGAAAAAGAGATGGCGTTTTTCAAGCCGGACCTGGTAATTTTTGCCATCGGCATCAACGACGCCAACGTGCAGCGCTTTAACGACAAGCAGTTCCGTGAAGATTACGACAGGCTGATCGAACGGTTCAAGAGGGTAAACCCCGATGCGGCGTTCATCTTCGAGACCAACAATGACATGTTCCGCAAGGTCAAGCGGAAAAAGTTCGTGCAGCACGGCAATGGCGAAGTGGCCCGCAAGTCCTTCTTTATGCTGGCCGACAAGCACAAGGCTGGCGTCTGGGACAAGTTCAGCATCATGGGTGGCCTGGGTTCCATGGCCAAGTGGGAACACGCAAGCCTCGCCAAAAAGGACAAGGTCCATTTCAACCTGTCCGGCTACAACCTTTTGGGCGACCTGTTCTACAAGGCCCTTATCCAGGCCTACCAGGACCACATCGCCAATTTACCCGCACAAAAGAGGAGTGAGCCATGAGGTCGGTCACTTCGTTCCCTCTGAGCAATGAGCAAGGCCTCGCACCTCAAAGCGGCGTAATCCAGCATCGTCCACCCACTGTAGCCGCGACCTCGCACCTCGTACCTATAGAGCCATGCTAGACTACCTCATACCATACCTCACGCGCACGTTTTCGTTTGACCCCAACAGTCCCCTGCTGTTTACGCAGTTCTACTTCTGGGGTTTCTTCGCCGTGGTGTTTGCCATCCTCACCTTGGTCAAGAACCGTATTCTGCTCCGTAACACCTTCTTGTTTGCCACCAGCTTGTTCTTCTACTACAAGACCAGCGGAAGCTACGTGTGCATTCTCGTGTTCTGCGTGGTGGCGAACTTCTTTATCGGCAAGTGGATCGAAAAGGCAAAACAGCACTGGAAAAAGAAACTCTGGATGATCATCGTAGTCATTATCGACCTGTTGGTGCTGTGCTACTACAAGTATTCCTATTTCTTCTTGGACGCCCTGCGGGACTTTACCGGCATCGAGCTGCACGTCTATAACTTCTTTGCGGCGGCCAGCAACAAGATGTTCGGTACCCACTCCCTGGTAGATACCATCATCTTGCCGGTGGGCATTTCCTTCTTTACCTTCCAGGCCATCAGCTACTGCATCGACATCTACCGCGGAAAAATCAAGGCCGTGGACAACATCTTGAATTTCGGGTTTTACCTCACCTTTTTCCCGCAGTTGGTGGCAGGCCCCATCGTCCGTGCCGACAAGTTCGTGCCCCAACTTTACAAGAAGTATTTCCTCCCCCGTCGCACCTTCGGTATTGCCGTATTCTGGGTGCTGAACGGCCTTGCCAAGAAGGTCATCTTGAGCGACTATCTGGCCACCAACTTCGTGGATCGCGTGTTCGATACGCCGCTCCTGTTCACGGGCCTTGAAAACCTGATTGCCCTGTTCGCATACTCCTTGCAGGTCTATGCCGACTTTTCGGGATACACCGATATCGCCATCGGCGTAGCACTCCTGATGGGTTTCCGCCTGCCCCAGAACTTCAACAGTCCCTACAAGGCGCTCTCCCCCACGGAATTCTGGCGGCGCTGGCACATCTCCCTTTCCAGTTGGTGGCGCGACTACCTGTACATCCCGCTGGGCGGTAACCGCGGTGCCTCTGCGGGTACCTTCTTCTGGATGGGATTCTTGAGCCTGGTGGCCGTTTTACTTTCGGGCAGTGTCTGGGTAGGTGTCGCCCTGGGCGTATTCTTCCTCTACATCGCCATCTACGCCTATATCAAACCCGATTCCCGCAAGTTTATCACCACCAACATGAACGCCATGGCGACACAGGTCGTAGGCGGCTGGTGGCACGGAGCCAGCTGGAACTTTATCATCTGGGGTGGCCTCAATGGTTTCGGCCAGGTGTTCAACAAAATCTGGGTCAAGCGGAGCATCAACTTCCGTGCCGTCGCCGCATTCTTGCTGTTTGCCGTCAGCGCCATCACCTTCAAGCAGACCCACATCGCCATTTTCGCCATTACCACCGTGTGGTTCGGCGTGCTGTTCCTGGGCATTTACGCCGTGCTGGTTTTCCGCCTGTTCAACGACAAGACCTTCCACTGGCTCTACGTGGCCTGGAACGTATCCCTCACCTTCGTGTTCATCACCTTTACCCGCCTTTTCTTCCGCGCAGGCTCCAACCTGGACCCGGCAGAGGCCAACGAAGTGGCCTGGAACACCGCCAAGAACATGGTCCAGCAGATGGGCACCGCCTGGAAGTGGGATACTCTCGGCACCATCGCCTGGGAGCACATCAACATCATTTTGGTGTTTGTAGCCGGCATGCTTATCCACTGGATTCCGAAAAAGGTCAAGAGCCGCTACCGCATCATGTTCGCTTCGCAGCCCATCCCCCTGATGGTTGCAAGCACGGCGTTCATCATCTTCGTGATGTACCAGTTCATGAGTGCGGACAGCTGCCCGTTTATCTACTTCCAGTTCTAGCGGCTTCGCCGCAATGTGAAGTGTGTAGTGTGTAATGTGTAATGTAAAGTGACTAATGTGTAAGACTAATTACACACCTCACATCACACATTTCACACTGCCGAGAGCTTTGTCCGTTCGTCGTACAGGCCTGCCGCAATGTGGCTGAAGGCTTCCACCACCTTGGGGTCAAAATGCTTGCCAGCCCCTTCGGTAATAATAGCCATGGCCTTTTCGAAAGTGAAGGGTTTCTTGTACACACGTTCCGCCACCAGGGCGTCAAACACGTCAGCCACGGCCATAATGCGGGCAGAAAGCGGAATTTCGTCACCCTTTATGTGGTTCGGGTAACCTGTTCCGTCCCACTTCTCGTGATGGTAATGGGCCATCTCGATAGCCTCTCTCAGATATTCTGCTTCCATGGAGTCACCCGTATTGGCCACAATCTTCTGCAGGATTTTCCAACCTTCGGTGGTGTGGGACTTCATGATTTCGAATTCTTCGTCGGTCAGTTTGCCGGGCTTGTTCAGAATCAGGTCCGAAATGGCAATCTTGCCGATATCGTGGAGAGGCGCAGAGCGCTTGAACCTGGCGATGCTTTCGTCAGTGAGTTCGTCCGCATAAAAGCCTTCTTTCTTCAGCTGGCGGGCAATAGCTTCCACGTATGCGGCCGTCTTCTTGATGTGGTTACCAGTACCTTCGTCACGGGCTTCCACCAGTTCCGCAAAGCTCACGACGATTTCATCCTGCATGCGGGTAATACGTTCATTCTGTGCCTTTATCTGGAAGATATAGGCAAGAAAATCTTCGGCCATGGTAGAGAACGCATTGTAGAGGTTCTGGATTTCGTCATCGGATCGAATATCTATGGCCTTCACACGTCGCAAACTAATCTGGCGGCCTACATCGGAATTATGGGCAAAAGAAATGGCTTCCTGGGACATCCGATTGATGGGAATCACTATGCCCCGTTTCATGGCTTCGGCGATCAGGCACATGATAACGAGAGAAACCCCAAAAAACAAGGACAATTCCTTGATAAGGAACGAAATTTCGTCCATCAAAATGGACTCCATGGTGATGTCAGCCGCCACATAGGCCACAGTCGTGCCACTAGAATCCTTCAGGGGCTTATAAACCGTCAACAGCCATCCGTAAGAATCATCAGATACCACCGGTCCAATGGAATCGCCTTTAAGAAGCGCTGGTAAATACTCCTCAAAGCTCGGGTCAAAGGGTACCACATCCCCCACCTGACTAGGTTCTTCGCCATCGGTTGACATCAGGTCAAAGATGACATGGCAGCCATCTTGAGCAATGTGATAAACATACAGGTATTTTGCCGTAGGGAACCCCTCCCTGATGGCATACAGTTCCTTTTCTGTTTCCTCGTAGCCTTCCGCTTCGCGGCCTTCTTGCAGATACGTCATCAGACGGTTGCCGTCCAACACAATGGCTGCAGCGTCTGTAAGGCCGTAGGCAATGGAGGTGTACTTGGCAACAGCCTTTTCTTGGTAAAGGAAATAACCGATGTTTGCAACGAAGACAGCCAGAAGCAGTTCCGAAACAATTACGACCAGCATCACCTTCCCGAGCAGGGAATACCGGACCGCCATTCCGGCATTCTTGTCATTCACATTCCGTTGAAAAACATGATTCAGGTAATTCTTGACCCTGCGAGAAATGAAGTGGAATGCAACAATGGCAACGACAACGGTTACGGACTTGTCAAAAAGGTCCACCACCACATCGGCCATCAACTGCGAATTGAAAACACTGGTACCTAAAACTTCGTGAAGGTACTGGGCGAATGGAGCCGACACGCCAGTTCCAAAGCTCTGACGATGAAGGTAATAAGTGAATACAGAACCAAGGCCTCCCCCCAGAAGAGCGTAGCAGAATATGACCACAAACAACTTGGGAATACTGGAGAAGAACTTCTTGTTGTAAAAGAATACTGTTGCAAGACCTATGAAAATGCTTATGACTCCATAGAACATGGAGAACGAACCCGACAAGCTCTTCACCAAATTCGTGGTAAAGCCAACTAGCACTGCAGGGAAAACACCCCCCAGCATAGCGACAAGTATGGTGCCGATACAATCAAGGAAAAGAGGCAAGCCAAAGACGCCCACAAGCTTGTTGGGCACGATATTCAGGAGGATTCCAAGAACGATGAGAAGGACTCCGCTCCCCACACCGATCCATTTCTTTTTTCGTTTGTCCTGCATCGTGATAAAATTTAAAATAAATACCGAATTATGGAGCATTTTGCGAAAAAGTTCGCGAATTTCAATAGCCCTCCGGGTTATTTGTTTACGAAAGTTTACAGACAAAACTCTGAAGCGCGCCTTTCGGGCCGCCGCTTGCGTAACTCATTGACACTCAACGACTTACGCGTGCTTTTTGAGAAAAAGAATCCAACAAAAAACACCCCCTTTTCTATAATTCTAGCTAGTTGAAGAATCGAACTTCGACATTCCTTAGGCCCGCCGTAATCACGACGGCGATTGTGGGTGCATTGGCTCTTTGCACCTGGTTGTCGGACTATTTGCTGGACGTGATCCTGTCTAGCCCTCACAGCTTCGGATCCCTAGAAATCTCGCCCCACGGACACCGCCAAGACGGTTATCTGACCCACCATTGGGACTCCATCGCCATCAAAAACGGCGAAAACACCTTTATCCTGAGGAACACGGACCTGGACATCACCCTGTTCCAGGAGAACCGAAACATCCAGCTGCAGGCCGGCGAAGTCAACGTCAGCATTTCTTCTGCAGGACCGCCCAAAGAAAAGAATGTCGAAACAGACAGTTCGCCACCATCCCTGCCGGAACAGGTAAAATTCTACGTGCCGGTGAGTATCGGCGTCGGAAAACTTACTGTAGATGTGGACTCCAGCAAACACTGGGAGGCCAAGGACATTTCTCTAAAGAGCGAGGGCTCCACCAAGGCCCGGTTTAGCGCCGATAGCATCAAGGGCGATTTCGTGAAACACCCGGCCAAGGTCGGCGTGTCCCTGGACTTCCAGTCCGACCAAATCAAGATGAAGGGTAAGGTGGTTGCAGGCCCCGATTCCATTGCCGTTGACGCCACCACCTCCAAGAAAAACTTGGCGGCCGTATCCACTACGACCTCTTTAGACGTCAAGAAGGTCGAAGATTGGCTACCCGTCAAGATTCCCAAGGGTGCCCCCACCATCGGCAAGCTCCACGTGCAGACCAAGGCGAGCCTGCATCCGAAGACGGGCAAACCCAACTACGACGTTACCATCAAGACCCGCATCGGTGAATTCTGGCCACTGATGCCGCTAAACGCCACTATACGCGTCAAGGGCGATCAGAAGCGATTCCATTCCGACGTTTTACTAAAAAATGACGAGGGCGGAACCATACATCTTACTGCCGATATGGACACGAAACTCAACGGAACCGCTTCGGGAAAAGTGGAAAAGATGAGCGCCCTGTTCGGTCCACAGATGATGCCTCTGGACATGACCATCCATTCCGCCGAAAAGAAGGGCAACAAGATAACGGCAAAAGTAGAGACCCGACAAGGCTCCGTGGTCGAAGCAAATATCGATCTAGATAGCGATATTCCCGTCACCTACACAGGCGACATGTCTCCGCTTGAACCTTGGGCTCTAGACTGGACCAAGGGAGAACTCGTTCTCAAGGACAGGTTTAAAGTTTACGGCACTGTTTTCGACGGAAAGACCCGAATATTCGTCAAAATTCCGAACGTGGAATACGCCTACCAAATGAAGGCGGATTCCTTACAGACGGTGCTGCTCATCGACAAGCACGGTATCGATTTTTCGAAAGGAATCATCTATACGCCCAAAGAAACTTTTGACTTCACGGGCGATGTTGTTTGGGACGAGCCCGCACCGCACACCTCTTGGAACGTAACCCAACGGCATGGCGGTAGCGCCAGGGCATACGTGACCATCATGGATTCCATTACCATTGACGTCTCTGCCGACCAGGTAGAGATATCCACCATACCTTTTGCCAAGACGAAACTGAACGAAAAATTGAACGGCAAGGTGACCGGCAGGTGGACACAGAACTTCGATACCAACGTAGGAAAAGCCGATGTCAGCATGGACGGGTATTTTGACCCCTACAACCTGAAGGGGAGCATTTCTGCAAGACAGAACGGCGACACCATCTTTATTGACAAGGCAGAGGCCATACAAAGCCAGAACAAAGTTCAGGGCGAAGCCATATTCATCTTGCCCAACGATTCCAACCCAGATTTCAAACCAACGGGAGTCCTACCCATACAGGTCATACATGCCTGGGCTGCATCTGAAAAATTCAACATTCCATTGTTGCTAGATCCCATCAACGACACCACATTCACATCGGGATTTATCAATGGCGACATCGCCTACGAAGAAAAAATCGGATTGCAAGGCAATATCGAATTCACCGACATCGAGTTCAGCAAAATTCCGCCATATCTTTTCAACATCAAAAAGATGAACCTCTTTGCCGAAGGTAGCAAGGTAGAACTGAACGCCTACTTAGGAATCGGGGGCGGCGGCTGGACCGGCACTACACAGGTTACCCTGGACAACGTGTTCAACGACAAACGACACCTGAGCCTTTCTCATAGTACCGACAACGGAGGAAACCTATGGGCCGAAGGATTCATCGACACCGCCTTGGTATTCACGGGAAACATAAACATGAACGGTTCGTGGTTTATTCCAGGTACCGTCAGCGAAATCAAGAAAACTGATCTGCAGATTGCCCTCACCGCAAATATCCGCGAAGGAATAAATGGAATTACCGCAGATCTTCAGACAGACTCCACATTCTACCAGCCTCCCAAGCTGAATTATATGTTCCCATTGCGGGCCCGGGGACACCTGGAAAAAGGAATCTTGAACATTACCGAAGCATCTACCCAAAACGACAGTGCCGAAACCATTTCAGGAACATTGCAGTTTGACCTGAACAACATGCAATTACAGGGAATCGACCTGCAGTCAGAAAAGTACACCATCCGCACAAAGCATCATACGCTACTTCTCGAAAATATTTCTAGCCATATGGAAGACAACAGCGACGCCCTAATCCTCTCTACAGAACTAGCCTCTATTCAATACCTGTTCAACCATGAATCCTTTGGAGATGCCGAGGTACTGGGACAAGGGGACATCAAGTTTGTGATTCCTCATTCCATTGACGGCTTTATCCGGAACAAGAGTATCGAAGGAAATATCACCATTGATAAAGCCGTCTACAAAAAAGATTTGGAAATCGAGGTCACGCCAAGTTCAATGGACAAGATTCTCGCCATGCTCAACAACGCTATTGCAAGGTTAAGAAAGACAGAAAGCAAAGAGGCAAAAATATCTGCCGCAAGTCCCATCAACTTATCTGTCCATGTGATGGATACGCAAAAAGATTCCATTGAAATTCTTTCACCATTCGCCGCATTCCCTTTTACCTTTGATATTTGGGTTTTGGGCAACACCAACAGGCCCCTGCTGCGGGGCGATGTAACCAACGCCAACGCCGGATTCATTGGTGTCAAGGATGTTTACAACTTTGATCTGAACTACTTCCGAATCAGTTGGTCCGATGTGCCCTGGCAAAAAGGCGTTCTTGACGTTTCCAGTTCACAGGAACTCCCCTACTGTACAGAAACTGATGACAACCAAAACGAAACATGTCCAATCAACTTGGATATTCAGGGAACACTTACCAACCCGCAGGCTACTCCTAACTCCAACTGTGGAAGGGAATCCAGTTCTGCAGCAATTTACTACAATATATTCCTGGGATGTATTGCCGACGACACCGACGAAAACACGGACTGGAACAAACTTGCTGGAAAGGCAATTGGCAAATTCCTTTCTTCTACGGCCAACAAAACTCTTGGTGGCGAATACATCGGTGATATCGATATGAAGGTCATGCTATTCAACAGCAATACATCTAACGACAGGGATTCTAGCTACTTCAAGGTTCCCGTGTCCCTGGATCGTTGGGTCAAGGATTTGAGCCTCATCTTTGGGTATACCCAAGACCAGAGTGAAAACCCAACATATGATCAGGCTCTGCAATTCGGCGTAAACTACACACTCCCTGTATTCCGCGAAAAAGAATACTCCCACAAGAACCATATCAATCCCACTTTATCTCTGAGCGGGCTCCTTGTATCTAAGCAGTACCTGACTAATACCGGTACCGAGGGTAACGAAAACCGCATAGAAAAGAACGTCGGTGTAAACTATACCTACAGATTCTGGAACCCCTGTCTCTTGGGCATTGGACACTGTGAATCTATCGCGCCACCCCGGGACTCTACATTAGCAAAACAACCCACAAAGACCGGAGCAAAGCAATGAAAAAGATTCTGACAATCCTGCTTGCTCTAGTAATTACTGCATGGGCCGGAGAAGGGGATAAGCACCCCTGGTATATGAACTTTGACGGAAACAAGGTCTTTTCCAGCTACCAGCTGGAAGAGCAAATGGACATTCCCGAAGAATTTGGAAAACTGGACACCACTAAACAAGATTTTATGATGAGGCTTTCTCTTGAAAACGTCCAAGCGTTATACTTTTCCAAAGGATACTTCAGCCTTGACATTCAAATGGATATCAAACGCGAATACCTGGCGCAAGACAGTGTAATAAGCGGCTATCTGTTCACCCTTTCCGAAGGGGAACGCTATCGTTTTGCGGGAACAATCTTAAAGATGCCTCAAACGGACAGCGTAGAAATAGACACATCGTCATTGAATACATCCCATGACCGAGTCTTTGACAATAACGATATTTCCGAGGACCTTCAGTACATCCAGACGACATTCCGCAAAGCAGGCTACCTGCATGTCTATATGGACCACCTAGAAAAAATTGATACCGTAGCCAAGAAAATTTACGTCGAAATTACCGTACAGCCCGGCGCTAAAGTCATCATGGGCAACATCACCAGTTCAGCCAAGAGAGTCGCCGACCGTAGAGAAAGAAACGCACCACAAGAAGCAGGCCTCACAGACACGGCATGGCTATCTTCCCTATGGAAAATTCCGCAGGGCGAAACCATTGACGGTAAACAGTACAATTCCTTCAGGAACAAGCTGTTCTCAACACAGATGTTTACCCAAATCAAGATGAGCGATTCCCTGCGAGAAGACGGGCTGTCGGACGTTCACCTAGATGTGACAGAGCGCGTCCCCGGTGAAGCTCGCTACGGTTTTTTCTACGAAGAAATATATGGATTCGGAGCCCAAGCATATGCGAAACACAAAAATTTCATCGGGCACTTCCATGAATTTTCCACTGGCGGGCAAATCGCTCAACACAAGCAAGAATTCTCCGTTGGTTACGCAAACCCGCTCCTGTTTGGGACCTCATTCTCCTTCATTCCAACGGCTATCCGCTTCGACGACCGTCTCAGTTTCAACCACGAAAAAATCAACCCACCCGCCTACCCCGACAGTATAGAAGAACGCTACGAAGTCATCAACCGTGCGGACTTAACTTTCGGCATTACTAGCCATATCCGTTTCCGTGGAACCATTGACTCTCGGTACGTGAACAAGAACGAGGAAAAGCTATTCAAGCAAAAGCAGGAAATTGCACTGACCTTTGACTTTACCGACGACTACTTCAACCCCACCAAGGGTATCCGCTTCGCTCCTACGGTCGGTATGGGCCTGAACCTTACCGCCTCTCTTGACAATCCCTCCATGATCGGCAATCCCTATACCTATTCCGAAGGAACCGTCAACCTGTACTATCCTCTATTCTGGACATTCTACGGAGCACTCAGCGGAAGCGTCGGTAAGTTCTTCAATTCCGCCCTAGAAGACGATGCCCGTGTGTTCTACCAAGGTGGTTCCCGTTCTGTGCGCGGCTATCGATTCAGGAGTATCTATGCCAGCTACTCCACGCAAGAAACCGTTACGTATGCCGATGGAACCACAGAAGAAAAAGAAGTCATCAACACAGGCCTCACCCCCTTCTACTACCGCTTCAACCAAGAATTACGATGGAAGATTCCCATCAAGTCCTGGAACCGCTGGCAGATCGTACAATTCTTTGACTGGGCCAAGGTCATGGACGAAGAGAGCAACGTTTACGCAGAAGAATCCGATGCAAGCTTCGGCCTTGGTATACGCTACCACTGGCAGTTCCTAACATTCCGCTTGGATTATGCCATCAACAAGAAGATGAAGAATCTCGGCCAGTGGGAAAACTTCGCCTGGAGCCGATTCGCCTTCGACCTTTCCCAGGCTTTCTAATGCGGGTCTAGCGGGACACCGTCTCGCGGTATATGTCAGCTAGAGATGTTCCGCGGGCACTCAAGCTGTTCACAGGTATTCCCGCCATAGTCAAAGTCTTGCGGAGCTTTTCAACATCGGCAGGCTTGGACAGTTCCACCTCATACCGCAAGGCCTCTGCTGCGTTTGTTGAATCACTTTCTTGCAAGCGCCCAGAACGCAACACCACCCCTTTATCGATAATGGCATAATGTGTTGCTTCGGCTTCCATTTCTGCCAGAATATGGGAACACACGATAGCCGTACCGCCCAAGTCACGGCGCCAGGTTCCGATATAATTCCACACCTGTTCGCGAGATTCTGGATCCAGGTTGGCAACAGGCTCATCGAGAATTAGAACCTTCGGCCTATGCACAAGGGCACGTGCAAGCTGCAACTTCTGCTTGTTTCCAAGAGAGAGCTGAGACAGTTTCATGTCCAGGGCAGGCCCGCTTATTTTATCTAAAACATCCTCACTGCGTGACAAAGCTTCATTGCGCTCCACCCCATAAAAGCCAGCAAAATAGCACAGGTATTCCGCCACGGTCAAGCGGGGGTACACGCCGGGATTTTCCAGGAGCACGCCATACACATGGGAATCCAGGAACCCCTTTTCGTTCCTATATGTTGCCGCCACATCCAAGGCTCCCGTATAATCCGCAAGCCGGCCGCATAAAAGGCGCAGCAGCGTCGTCTTGCCAGCGCCATTGGGCCCAAGAAGCGCAAAGAAGGCGCCCTCCTCTATTTCCAGAGACATGCCATTCAAAGCGAAGGTCCCAGACTTCGGATACTTATAAGACAAGCCCTTTACAGAAACCAAGTTCGGCATCAAGCATCCCCAGCAGGAAACAGGTCCTCACGACGGAATCTCGTCTCGGGGTTAAGCAGGCGATTCATCGCCTCGGTGAGCAAGTCCTGAGTGTGGCGCGGAACAGGCTTTTTACCCAATCGGGCCTTCTGCACCATCTTGTGATTCAGGTTCTCGGGCAACTGCTCTACCACGTCATGGTTGGTAAAGTTTCCGGCAGAAAGGAGCTCGTCTATTTTCGTCATGACCATAAATTAGAAAAAGCCCCGGGGATTGATGTGAACCCCGAAAGTTGGACACAACTTTCGGGATTTTCATATATGAAATACACAAAAGAAGAATGGGATAAAGTCCTTGAACTCTATCAAAAA
>OMSO01000021.1 GCA_900313675.1 uncultured Fibrobacter sp. | reverse complement strand
GGAACCGAAGGATCCCGATACCTGCAACGTGTTTAAGTTGTACAAACTCTTCGCCACTCCGGAACAGACCGAGGCTCTCGCTGCCCGCTACCGCGCCGGTGGCATGGGCTGGGGACACGCGAAGCAGGAACTCCAGAACGTTCTCGAAGAACATCTGGGTGCTGCCCGCGAAAAGTACTTCTACCTGCTGAACCATACCGAGGAAATCGACAAGATTCTCGCGTACGGCAAGGAGAAGGCTCGCGTGAAGTCTAAGGCAATGATGGAGAAGGTCCGTAGCCTGCTTGGCACGTATTAATAACTGCTCGGGCTATATAAGATTGCAAAGGCTTATTTTTTTTATATATTTGTCCCGCTATTGCCTGGATAGTTCAGCTGGATAGAACGGGTCCCTCCTAAGGATCAAACTCGCGTTCGAATCGCGATCCGGGTATAGAAAAGGCTCCGAGGAAACTCGGAGCCTTTTGCTATAAGCATTCTTCCTATCTCGTCATGGCGGGCTGAGCCTGTCCTGAGCGTAGCCGAAGGAACCCGCCATCTAGAAACCGCTGAATCCCATGAAGATGTTGTCGCTGAGGAAGGGAAGGAACCCGAGAACCACCACCGCGCAAGACAGCAGGATGATGACGCCACGCTGGCGGCGGGTGAGGCGCAAGGGGTTCAGGTGACCGTCGGGTTCATCGACCCAGGCGCTCTTGACCAGTTGCAAGTAGTAGAACAGGGCGAGCACGTTGTTCAGCACCGCAAAGGCGATAAGCATGTAGTGCCCTGTGGTAGCCCCACTGAAGAATAGGTGGAACTTGCCGAAGAACCCGGCAAGAGGCGGAATGCCCGCCAGGCTGAACATGGAAATGGCCAGTGCAATGGCAAGGCTCGGGTTCTGCTTGGAAAGACCCCGCAGGGAGTCGAAAATCTCTTCCCGGTGGTGACCGATAATGCCGAACACGAAGAAGGCCAGGTAGTTGGACACCGCATACACGAACAGGTAGTAGATGATGGCGGTTTTCGCCATGGCGGCAGTACCGAGGAGGGCCACCATAATGTAGCCCGCCTGGGCGATGGAACTGTAGGCCATGAACCGGCGGAGTCTGTACTGCTTTAGCGCACCCAGGTTGCCTACAAAGAGGGTGACGCCAGCAAGTAGGGCGATGAGGGGGGCAATCTGCTCCTGCACAGGGGCAAGAGGCCCATAGACCAGCACTACCAGGAACGCGATGGCAGTAGCCTTGGAGGTCACGGAAAGCACCGCTGTTACGGGAGTAGGAGCGCCTTCGTAAACGTCGGGAGCCCAGGTGTAGAAGGGGAACAGGGTGAGCTTGAAACCGATGCCGCAGAACAGGAACAGCACCGCAATCCACAAGAGCGGGGAAGTCCCGGCGGCCACGGCACTCTGGATGGCGTCGAAATGCAGGCTCCCGGCAAAACCGTACAGGTAGCTGAAGCCGAACAGCTCGAAGGCGGTGGCCACAGACCCCATCAAGATGTACTTGGTGGCGGCCTCGGAACCCAGCTGGTCCCGCTTGTTCCAGGCGGTGAGGGCGTACATGGGGATGGTGGCGATTTCAAGACCCAAGAAGAAGGTGATGGTGTCGCAGGCGCTCACTACCGTCACGCCGCCGAAGGTGGCAAAGGCGATAGCCCCGATGAATTCCGCAATCTGGTGCATTTGGGGCTTGCCGGCGGCGGCATGCATAAAGTAGTCCTTGGAAAACCACATACCGAGAATGGCGGAAACTACCAGTACTTCGCGCATGAACACACCGAAGTCGTCTACACGCCAGTTGCAGATAAAGAACCGGCCCTCGCCTCCAGCCAGCGGGATAAAGTTCAGCAGCATGAAGATGAGCAGGAACCCGATGTTGGCGATACGCCAGGGAACGTTGGATTTGGCGTCGCAGAAAAGCCTGCTCCCGATGACAATGAAGGGGAACAGCAGCAATAGCAGGTCGGGGATGATAAAGTTAGGTATGGACATAATAATTCGGAGTTCAGAATTCGGATTTCGGAATTAGTGATGAAATTTTAAACCTCATATCTAAAACCTATTAAATATAGGTGCAATGCTCAGGTCCAGCATGTCGGCAAAAGGCCCGGGGAAAATACCGATCAACAGCAGGCAGAAAACCAGCACCACGATGACCAGCTTTTCGCGGAAGCAACCGTCGGTAAGCGTCTGGAACTTGGCGGGCATGGGGCCGTGGAGCATACGGTTGGCCGTCTGCAGGATATACACCGCCGTGGTGGTGATGGAAAGGATGGCTAGGACGGTGACGATACGGGTGAGGGTGGAATCCTGCTGGAAAGCCCCGATAAAGATGGTGCTTTCGGCAATGAACCCGCTGAAACCGGGCAGGCCAAGGCCCGCAAAGCCAGCAATCACAAAACCGACACCCAGGAAAGGCATCTTTTTCATGATGCCGCCCATTTCCGTGATGTCGCGGGTATGGGTGCGCTCGTAAATCATGCCGATGGTGGCGAAGAAGAGCCCCGTCAAGAACCCGTGGGAAATCATCTGGAGGCTAGCACCCCGGAGCCCCACCGGTGTGAGGGCCGCAAGGCCCAAGAAGATAAGGCCCAGGTGGCTGATGGAACTGTAGGCGGTAATGTATTTGAGGTCCTTGTGGCGTATGGCGATAAAGGGTCCAAGCACCACGTTGAAGATGAGCAGGGCCACCACGTAGGGGAGCCAAATCTTGGCGGCCTCAGGCATCAGGAACATGGCAAAGCGAAGGCATCCGTAGGCGCCCATCTTCATCATGACGCCTGCCGCCAGCATAGAAACGGCAGTAGGGGCTGCGGAGTGGCCGTCGGGGCTCCAGAAGTGGAAGGGGAACAGGGAAGAGCTGACCGCAAAGCCCATGAACATCAGGGGGAATGCCCACATCTGGAAATCCATGGGGAGGGTCACCTTTGAAATTTCCATAAGACTCCAGCTGCCCGTGCCGCTTTCGAAGTAGAGCCCGAACAGGGTGGCAAGAATCATGGAAGAGCCGAAGGCGAGGGTCAAGGTCAGCTTCTTGCCGCCGTAATCCCTGCGGCCGCTTCCGTAGCAGGCGATCATCAGGTACATGCACAGGGCTTCCATTTCGTAGAACACGAAGAACAGCACCAAATCGAAACTCATGTACACGCCATAGACGCTTGTTGCCAAAAGCTGGATCAGGGCGAAGAAAACCTTCTGGTTACCCTTGATCTTGTAGCTCACCAGCACGCCCGCCCAAACGATAAAGGCGGTGAGGGCCAGAAGCAGCATGTTGAGGCCGTCGGCCCCTACGATATAGTGGGCGTTGAAGGCGCTGAGCCAGGGAATGTCGGTAAAGAACCGTAGTGCAAAGGGGGTGGAGGCCGGGTCGGCGGGGGCTGCACCCAGGGCGAAAACGCGGTAGGTAAGCACGCATACAATAAGGAGCACAAAACTGACGGATGCCGTATGGACCGCCCGGAGCGCACGCTCGCAGGTGGAGGGAATCGGGATGCAGGCGAGCACCGTCAAAAGGGGAATGACCCAAATCAGATTGAATAGTAACGTTTCCATAAGCACCTACAGAGGTAGCCCTCCGATGAAGCGCCAGAGCAGAAGTCCGACGATAAGGGTTCCGAGGTAAAAGGGAAGGTAGCCCGCCTGGGCGGTGCGTACCAGGTCGCCCAGCTTGTGGGTGAACCAGACCGTAAAGGCGAGGATTCCTTCGATAATGTAGTCTTGGATAAAGCGGGCCGTGGCGGCCACACCTCCGAAAATGAACTGCCGCACCACGGCGTAGTAGATTTCGTCGAAGTAGAACTTGTGGTAGATGACCTTGTAGATTGGACCGCGGTTGATGTCGTCCAGCGCTCGGGCGATGTTGGATTTGGACCGCCCGTACATAAACCAGGCGAGGGCAAGAGCCGCCACCGCAACCGCTACGGCCACTACGGGAATCCAGCTTGCGTGGGAAAGCTTGACCAGGGTGGGAACGTGGAGCTTGCCCACTACGAAGAATTTTTCGAAGATGCTCTTGCCCAAAAGACCGCTCAAGAGTGCCGGCACGGCAAGGACCACGATGGGAAGCGTCATGGCAAAGTCTTCGTGGACATGTCCCGCCTTGACGCCCTCGTGACGGGGCGCCCCGTGGAAGGCCAAGAAGAAGAGCCTGAACATGTAGAAGGTGGTAAGCCCGCTGGTCAGGAGGGCAAGGCCGAACACCACGTAGTGGTGGCTCTGGAACGCCGCCAGAATGATTTCGTCCTTGGAGAAGAATCCGGAGAAGGGCGGAATGCCGGAAATGGCGAGAACGGAAATAAGGCAGCACCAGTAGGTCCAGGGCATTTTCTTGCGGAGGCCGCCCATGGCGTCCAAGTCGTTGGTATGGACCTGATGGATGAGGGAGCCTGCAATCAGGAACAGGCTGCATTTGAAGAAGGCGTGGGTAAAGATGTGGAAGGTGGAGGCTGTCCAGCCCGTTGCTACCACCACCTGGCCGATCTTGCAGACGCCCAGGACAAACATCATGTAGCCCAGCTGCGAAAGAGTGGAGTAGGCTAGAATCCGCTTGATGTCTTTTTGGGTGCAGGCGATGACCGCCGCAAAGACCATGGTGAAGGCGCCCACTACCATAATCAGCTTCAGGGTGTTGTCGCAGATGGCAAAGAAGGGGAAAAGCCTTGCCACCAGGTACACGCCCGCCACCACCATGGTGGCGCTGTGGATGATGGAGCTGACCGGGGTCGGGCCTTCCATGGCGTTAGGAAGCCAGATATGCATGGGGAACATGGCGGATTTTCCCCAGCCGCCGGTGAAAATCATCACGGAGCCCAGTACCAGGGCCTCTGCCTTGGTAACGGTGCAAATCCCGAGATTGATGGTCTCGCCCTTGAAGGCGTGGAGGCTCAAGTCGTTCAGGGTAGAAAAGTCGAAGCTCCCTACCACGTAGCTTACCAGCACGATGCCGAACAAGAAGAAGCTGTCGGCAAAGCGGGTGAGGATAAAGGCCTGCTTGGAGGCGCTTACCGCCGAGGGCTTGTGGTACCAAAATCCGATGAGCAGGTAGCTGGAAACGCCCACCAGTTCCCAGAAGATGAACATCTGGAAAAGGTTGGTGGCGATCACCAGGCCAAGCATGCTGAAGCTGAACAGGGAAAGCAGGCTGAAGAACCGCCCTGCGGAAGGGTCTTCCCGCATGTAGCCCACGCTGTAGATGTTCACCATGAAACTGATGAAGGTCACCACCACGAGCATCATCAGCGAAAGCGGGTCGATGAGCATGCCGATGGTGGCGGCGAGGTTTCCTGCAAAGGTGAGAAAGTCGTGCTGGAAAAGGACGGTCTTGTTCGGGGCAAAGTCCGAGGTGAAGTAATGCAGGGCCAAGGTGGCTGCACACACGAAAGCAAGGCCGTTACAGGCGATGGCGAGAGCCGCTGCTGCCTTGTGGCACTTGTTGCCCAGGAACAGTCCGTTCACCACGAAGGTGAGCAGGGGCAATGCCAGAATCAAATAACCGAGGGTCATATCGTTAATCATGCAAGTCCCTCAACTGGTCGGCGTCAAGGCTGTGGTGCCTGCGGTACATGGTGACGATAATGGCAAGGGCGATTGCCATTTCGCAGGCGGTAACGGCGATGACGAAAATACTGAACAGGGCGCCCGCGGTAGAGTCCTGGGCGGTAAAGTAGGCAAAAGAAATAAAGTTGATGTTGGCGGCGTTCAGCATGAGCTCAATGGAAATGAGCATGCCAATTAAGTGGCGGCGGCGCATCAGGCCCCAAACGCCAATGCCAAAGAGCAAGAAGGCGAGAATCAGGCAGTTCATCAGGTTCATTGCTTCACCTCCTTCTCTTTTTCTACCTCGTCCTTTGTCTTGCGGGCGATGGTGATGGCGCAGATAAGGGTCATCAGGAGCAAGACACTAACCACCTCGAAGGGGATGATAAAGCTGTCCTGGGTGTAACCCAGAAGGCGCATGGCGAAATTCTGCAGGCTGGAATAGTCCGGAGCCGAAGCCACAACCCCGCTGGAAAGTTCCGGCATGGGCAGCAGGCACTTGACCATCACGAACACGAAGGCGATAGACAGGGCGAAGGCGGCAAAGACTCTCGGAATCTTGGTGGCAAAGGCGTCTTCGCCCAGGTGACTGGTAAGAAGTATGGTAAACACCACGAAAATCACCACGCCGCCGATATAGACCATCACCTGGGCGAGAGCGATAAATTCCGCATGCAACAGCAGGTAGAGGATGGCGGTAGTCACGAAGGAGAAAATCAGGAACACTGCGCTCTGCAAGATGTTCTTGACCGCAACGGTAAAGACCGCCGTCACGAGCATGACGATGGCCACGGCGTAAAAGGCGATATCCATTCCCCCGAGGGGGAACGACAGCGCTAGTTCTGGAAGCTGAAGGCCTGGAAACATTATCCCTGTCCCTCCTTCTTGTTGAGAATCATTTCAAGGGTATTGGGGTCGGTAGTGGCCACCTCGAAATCCTGGTTCATGCGGATAGCCCCGAAGGGGCAGGCCTCTACGCAGAGCCCGCACTGGGTGCAGCTGGCAAAGTGATAAACATAACGGCCCAGCACCTTTTTGCCGGCGATGTTCTTGGTGGAAAGCACGTTGATGGAAGCGTTGGGGCAGGCACGCTCGCACATGCCGCAAGCGGTGCAGTGGTTGTTGCCGTCGGCGTCTTCGATCATTTCCAGACGACCGCGGTAGCGAGGGTGCATCTTGAGGGTCTTCCGATTTTCGGGATACTGCTCGGTAACGATGCGTCTTGGGTCTATAAAATACTTGAAGGTCACGGACAGCCCGCACAACAGGCTCCAGGGGCCCGTGATGCAGCGCTTCAGGTAACGCTTGATATACGGAATGAATGAACTACTCTCTTGCATAAAACAATCCTAACCACTAATCGCTATCCACGCCGCTCCTGCCGTGAGCAGCACCAGGTTCACCGGCAACAGGAACTTCCATTCGAAATCCATGAGTTGGTCCACGCGGGGCCGCACAAAGGTCCAGCGGACCATCATGTAGCACCAGATCATGAAGAACACCTTCCCAAAGAACCACACTAGGCCGGGGACCATATTAAGCACGTTGTCTACGGCGGCAATGCCAATGCAGGGGGCATGGAAACCACCCAAGAAGCAGGTAGTGGCCAGTGCCGAGTTGGTAACCAGGGCGATGTATTCGGCCAGGTAGAACATGGCAAAAGGCGTGCCGTTGTATTCCGTGTGGTAGCCGCCGGTGAGTTCCTGTTCTGCTTCGGCGATGTCGAAGGGGGCGCGGTTCATTTCGGCGGTACTGGAAATGAAGAACAAAATGAAGGCGATAAAGCCCAGTACGGGAATCTTGAAAATCCACCAGTCAAAAACCGTTCCCTGCTGGCTCATGGTAATGTCCATCAGGTTGGTAGATCCGGAAATCATCACCACGAACAGAAGGATCATGGCAAAGGAGATTTCGTAACTGATAATCTGGGCGCCGCTACGCAAGGCTCCAAGCAGGGAGTACTTGTTGTTGCTGCTCCAGCCGCCAAGCAAAATGCCCAGCACGCCGAAACCGTTCACCGCGATAATCAGGGGAATGCCCATGGAAACGTCGGCCACCACTAGGTCCTTGCTGAAGGGAATCAGGGCGCAGACCATGAAGGGGGCAATCAGCACGATCATGGGTGCCGTGTAGAACATCAGCTTGTCTGCACCACTGGGGGCATAGACTTCCTTGAAGAGCATCTTGAGCACGTCGGCGATGGTCTGTATGGTGCCGTGCCAACCCAGGCGCATGGGGCCAAGACGGCACTGCACGTGGGCGCAGACCTTGCGCTCCATGTAGATGAGAATAGGGGCAGAACCGATGTTCACGGCGCAGACCGCGATAATGCAGATGACGGCGTTGATCAAGAAGGCGACGACGCTGTCCAAAGTCTCGGACTGGAAGGCTACAGGCAGGTAGGCAGTCACCTGGGGAACCAGGTTCCTCACAAAATCGCCGATGGGGTTGGTAACGGAAGGGACAAACATAAACTACCTGTCAATTTCGGGAATCACGGGGTCCAAGGTGGCTAGGATGGTCACCAAGTCCGAAATCTTGTGGCCCTGGACCATCTTGTTGAGGGCCGCGATGTGGGGGAAACTTGGACCGCGTGTGTGTATGCGGTAGGGCTTCTCGCCGGTAGTGGCGGCTACTACGTAGGTGGCATAGAGCCCCTTGGCGGTCTCGATTTCGCTGTAGTAGCGGCCCACCGGCAAACGCACCGGCTTTTCCTTGGCGCGCCAAGGCCCTTCGGTGGGGAACCGATCAATGCACTGCCGGAGGATTTTCATGGACTCGTGGATTTCGGCGATACGCACCGTGTAGCGGTCGTAGCAGTCGCCGTTGTAGGTCACGGGAACTTCGAAATCGAAGGAGTCGTAGATGCTGTAGGGGTTCGCCCGGCGCACGTCAAAGTTCACGCCGCTGGCCCGGAGTACAGGACCGGAGCATCCGTAGGCGATGGCGTCTTCCTTGGAGAGGATGCCTATGCCCTTGCTGCGTTCCAGAACAATGATGTTCTTGGAAAGGAACCGCTCGTAGTCCTTCATGGTGTCGTCCATGTGGTCGAGGAAAGCCTTGACCCGCGGGATAAACGTGTCGGGCACGTCGTAACGACTTCCGCCCGGTCTGAAGAAGTTGGTGGTGAGTCTGGAGCCCGTCACCTCTTCCAGGATGTCGTGGATCATCTCGCGTTCCTTGAAACCGTACAGCAGGCAGGTCTGTCCGCCCAGGTCACCGCCAAAGCAGGCGAAGAACACCAGGTGGCTCGCGATACGGCCCAATTCCTGCAGCATCACGCGGATATATTCCGCCTTCTCGGGAACGCCGATGTTCATGCCCTTCTCGAGGGCGATGACCACTCCCAGGTTGTTCTGGATGGCGGTAAGGTAGTCCTGACGGTCGGAAAGGGCGATGTATTGCAGGTAACTCATGGATTCGGCCTGCTTTTCCATGCCGCGATGGATATAGCCGAAATGGGGAACCAGCTCTACGATGGTCTCGCCGTCCATGCGGAGGGCGAGGCGCAGGGCCCCGTGGGTACTGGGGTGCTGGGGACCCATGTTGATGAAAAATTCTTCGGTGTTGGTTTCACGCTGGATGCGGAATCCCGGAGGAAGCATTCCTGTCATACGGGCCTCCTGATCATTTCCGGGTGGGTAAAGTCCTTGCGCAGGGGGTAGCCTACGAAGTCGTCGTCCAAGAAGATTCGGCGCTGGTCGGGGTGGCCCACGAAGTCGATGCCGAACATGTCGTAAACTTCACGTTCCTTGAATTCCGCCGCCGGATACAGGTGGCTGATGCTGGGGGCGTGGGCAAGGAGCGCCGTGGCCCGCTGCTCTTCGGGAATGGAAAAGTCCTTTTTCAGTTGCAGGCAGAGGAACAGCTTGTGTCCGTGTTCCATGCTGCGGAACTGGGAGACTACGTCAAAATGGTCGTCGTAGTCGATACCTACGATGTCGATGAGGTAGTCCATCTTGAGGCTGGCATCGTTCTTGATGAATTCCACCATGGGCAGGTAGTCTTCGGGAGTGACCATCACTTCTAGCGGTCGGTCCGCCGGCATGGCGGCCACCACGTCTTCCACAGGGTCTTCGCTGTGGGTATGCACCGTTACCGCCGGGAATTTTTCCTTCAGCTTTGCGTAGATGTCGGACTGGGTAAGCCCCATGCGCTTGAAGGGGACACGTTCCACTTCGGGAAAGTCCTCTTTCTTGATGCGGATGGGCTTGAAACTGGACTTGTAGTCGGGATTTTCTTCCTTGAACTTGGCCCTGGCTTCTGCCATTTCTTCGTCTTTCATCTCTTCCAGGGCGGCCCAGGTCTTGGCGGCTTCGCGGTAGCGGTCCATGGTGGACACGTCCTTGGGTTCGCCGACCTGCCAGGGGTTACGGCAGGTCTCCTTCAGGATTTTTTCACGAAGGGTCAAAAGCCCGTGGAAAAGGGCTTCTGGTCTGGGCGGACATCCGGGGACGAACACGTCTACGGGAATCAGGTTCTGGGCACCGCGGACTACGGAATAGTTGTCGTAGATGAAGGGGCCGCCGCTGATGGTGCAGGCGCCCATGGCGATGGCGTACTTGGGGCCAGGAATCTGCTCCCACAGCATCTGGATGGCAGGCGCCATGCGGCGGGTGATGGTTCCCGCCAAAATAAACAGGTCTGCCTGCCTAGGTGAACTGCGGAATACTTCACTTCCGAATCGGGCGATGTCGTAGCGGGCCATGGAACTGCTCATCATCTCGATGGCGCAGCAGCTGGTGCCGTAGGTCAGAGGCCAAATGGAGTTTGCCCGGGCCCAGTTCACCACGTAGTCGATGGCGTTTACCACGTACTTACCGCCCGGAATAGGGTCCAGGATTTTTGGAGCGTAATTAATTATTCCCATTTCAGGATTCCTTTTTTCCAGGCGTAGGCGAGGCCGGAAACGAGAATGGCCATAAATATCACAAGGTCAATGATAACGACCGCAGGGGCGAGGGGCGTGTTCCCGGCCATGATTTCCTTGAAGTTCATGAGCACGGGATACAGGAACAAAGCTTCGATGTCGAAAACCAGGAACAAAAGTGCGAACAGGTAGTAACCCACCTTGAACTGGATGCGGGCGTTTCCGATGGTCTGCATGCCGCATTCGTAGGGGGCCATCTTGTTCTTGGTGTTCTTGGTACGGTAGCCCAGCAAAAGCCCGGTGACGGTAGCCGCCGCCGCGATGAAGGCACCCAAGAAGAGGAAAAATGATAATATGATGTATTCGGACATTTTTAGGTTCGGGGTTCGAGGTTCGAGGTGTGGGGTTCAAGGTAGGAGTAGAGAGTCTTTGAAATAAGAGACTTCAGACAAATCTCTTGGACCGAAAACCTCAAAGCGAGTTTACGAGCGACCTCATGCCTCATACCTCATACCTCTTAGTAGAAGTTCTGTAACTCCTGTATCGTTCCAAAAAGGGTGTTGCCTATCTGGAACCGTTCAACGATATGCTTTACCAGCTCCCGGAATTCCTTGATGGTGGCAAGGGACATGGCCGAAAGCTTTTCCTGGATAGAACTGACGAATCCCTTGTCCACCGGTTGCGCTTTCATGCCCTGCATGTTTATGCCCCAGTCGTGGAGCATCTTGTCGGTGTCGATTCGAGCGATGATATAGTGGGTGGTAGAAAGCAGTTCCCGCAGAAAGTGCACCAGGAAGATTTCTTCTTGCAGGATGCCCCAGCGCTTGTCCTTGGAATATAGCGTGGCCTCTTCGGCCTTGCCGTAAAAGATGGCGGCCTGGGCGTATTCCAGGCAGGTGGTAATCAGGCGTTCGTAGTGCTTGATTTCTTGCTGCAGGTGGGCGAACCATTCTTCGTCGAACTTGCCGCCGGTGGTGCCGTTATAGTCGTTGGGCAACAGCGCCCTGAAGGCGTAATAGACCTCTTCGTAGTAGCGGTTCCGCATGCGGCAGTTGAAGGCCCTGTTCTTCAGGGTGTAGTCGCTATGGTGCAGGGGCGTCATCATGATTTTTTAACCTCCCGCACGCCGCTAATCTGCTGGATCTTGTAGGTGACGGAATCCACCTGCTCCTTGCGGAAGGCCTTGAATTCCATACGGATCCTGCCGGAGGACTGCTTGCTTACGACGCTCATCTGGTCCAGGAACAGGTTTTCGTCCTTGATGACCTTCAGCACGTCGAAGGTAATGTTCTTGCGGTTGTCCGTCTCCACGATCAGGTGGGTGGTGAAGGGCTCCGAAAGGTCCGGGCTCCACTGTACCGGAATCTGCTGTTCTACGGGGAAATCCTTGAGACAGGGGCATTTGAGGGAGTGCACCTCGATACCTACCTGTGGCCGCATGATTCCCACAATCTTGTCGCCGGGCACGGGCCCGCAGCAGCTGGCGAAATGCACCACCAGGTTGGTCTCCTGGCCGATTTCCAGGGGCATGTCGTCTTGGACGGGGCTCTTCTTGTCCTTGTTGAAGGTGGGGAAAAACCGGAGGGCCGATGCTTCCTTGGAAATGTTCTCGCCGCCGTTCAAGAAACGGTGGATGTCCTGCAGGGGGAGTTCTCCCTGGCCCAGCCGTTCGTAGAAGGTCTCGATGTTCGGCGTGCCGAAATGCTTTGCTGTACTTTCGTCCGAAGGATACTGGTCCTTTTCCATCTTGGAGACCCGTAGTTCACGGGTCCAGATTTCACGGCCCAGGTCTCTGGCCTGTTGCTGCATGCTGGTTTTCATCCACTTGCGCAGTTCCTGCTTGGCCTTGGTGGTGGTCACCATTTCCAGCCATTCCGGGCTGGGCTCCTGGGTGGGGCTTTTCAGCACCTGGATGGTGGCCCCGTGTGGCACGGGCTTGTCCAGGCTTACCACTTCGTCGTTGATGCGGGCCCCTATGCAGTGGAGGCCGAGCTCCGTATGGACGGCAAAGGCAAAGTCCAGCACGATAGCCCCGTCGGGCAGTTCGATGGAATTTCCCTTGGGGGTGAACACCACGATTCCCTCGGGTTTCAGGTCCACCTTCAAAAAGTCCAGGTATTCGCGACTGTCCGAAATTTCGGACTGGAGCTTGACCATGTGGTCTAGCCAGGCCAGTTCTTCGCCTTCGTGCTGGGTTTCCAGCTTGTAGGCCCAGTGGGCGGCAAAGCCCTTCTCTGCCGTCAGGTCCATGTCCTTGGTGCGGATCTGGACTTCTACCATCTTGTTTTCGGGCCCGATGACCGTGGTATGGATACTCTGGTAAAGGTTCGGCTTCGGGGTGGCGATGTAGTCCTTGAAGCGGCTCTGGAGGGGCGGCCACAGGTTGTGGACATAGCCCAGGGCCAGGTAGCATTCGGGAATGGTATCCACGATAATGCGGATGGCGAAGATATCGAAGATGTCTTCGAATTCGCAACCCCGTGCAATCATCTTGTTGTAGATGCTGTAAATGTTCTTGGTGCGGCCCTGGATGGTGCAGTCGAAATCTTCTAGGGCGAGCTTGATCTGCAAGGGCCCGATGACGGATTGGATGTATTTTTCCCGGGCTTCCTTGTTCTCGATAAGGGCATCCACCAGCTTCTGGTACTCTACCGGGTTCACGTACTTGAAGCTCAGGTCTTCCAGTTCGGTTTTCAGCTTGTACAGACCGAACCGGTGGGTGAGGGGTACGTAGATGTCCAGGGTCTCTTGGGCAATGGCCTTGCGTTTTTCGGGCTTCATGTACTGCATGGTCCGCATGTTGTGGATGCGGTCTGCAATCTTGATCATGATGACCCGGGGGTCTTTCGCCATGGCGGTAATGAGCTTGCGGTAGGTTTCCGCCTTGCGGGCGGTCTTGCTCTCTTGCTGGGCGGCGGTAATCTTTGTGACGGCGTCCACCATGAAGGCGGTATCGTCGCCGAATTTTTCAGAAATCTCGCTTAGGGTGTGGGGCGTGTCCTCTACCACGTCGTGGAGTAGCCCGGCAAGCACCGTGGCCTGGTCCTGTTTCAGGTCCGCAAGGATCTTGGCCACCTCGTAGGGGTGCTCGGTATAGGGCATGCCGCTCTTGCGGTACTGGCCGCTGTGGGCCTCTGCAATAAAGACAATGGCATTCTCCAGGATCTCGCGGTTCAGGGCGGGATTCTTCTTGATAAGCACGTCCACGATGTGCTTCTGGTTGGATGTCAGCTCTTGTACTGCCATTATCTACAATTTATTATAAAATTTGGCAGAAAAACGGCAATTTTGGGAATATAAGCCAAAAATAAGGTTTTTGGTGATATGAAGCCCGCTGAAAGGAAAAAACGAAAAAAAACAAATAAAAACCCCCGAGAGAATCGGGGGCGTTGCGGGGGCCTCCCCGCTAAAGGGGGTGGCGAGCGACGTAGTGCGAGGCAGGGGGAGATTTCCCCCTAATCACTAAACCGCTGTTTACTACTTCTTCAGCAGGTCGCGGATTTCGGTAAGGAGCTTCTCCTCGGCGCTGGGCTCTGGCGGTGCAGGCGGTTCGGCCGGTTTTTCTTCTTCCTTCTTGCGCATGTTCTGCACGAATCCCAGGAACTTCTTCATCACAATGAACACCACGATGGCCACAATTAAGAAGTCCACGATGTTGCCGATGAAGGCTCCGTAAGGAATCTGGGCTCCGGCAGCGGTTGTGTAGGTGAGGGCCTTGAGGCCTTCGCCGGCACCTTCTGCACCGAGGCTTGCCACGATGGCGTTCACGCAGGGCATGACGATGTCGTTCACGAAGCTGGTGACAATCTTGCCGAATGCGCCGCCGATGATAACACCGATGGCCATGTCGACGATGTTGCCCTTGAGGGCGAAAGCCTTGAATTCTTCAAGGAGGGATGTTGCTTTTCCTTTGATACCCATAACGGTTCCTTTTGGTTGATGTTTTGATAAAAAATAGTATTGTGGCGCCCTTTGGCAAGATGAATTTCTAGATTTTGTGACCTATGTCATGGCTGTTGCTGGCACTTTCCTCCGCTTTTTTCCTGGGTTTTTATGACCTGGCCAAGAAAAAGTCTGTCCAGGGGAATGCGGTGCGCCCCGTGCTGTTCCTTTGCAGCGCCTTTTACGCCCTGTTCATGCTGCCTATCCTGGTTTCGGGGCATACCGAAACCCTGGCGCTCCGCGAACATGTTTTCTTGATGGGCAAGGCCTTAATCGTTGGCGGCAGTTGGCTCTTGACCTACAACGCCATCGCCCACATGCCCCTCAGCATTTCGGCCACCATCCGCGCCCTGGCTCCCCTTTTTACCATCGGCATTGCGGTGAGCTTCATGGGGGAACGGCCTTTCCCGCTGCAGTGGGCGGGCATTGGCCTGTGCGTGTTTTCGTACATAGGCCTGAGCCTCGCGGGCCGCAAGGAGATGGGGCATTTCTTCAGCAGCCCCTGGGTCATTTCCATGGTGCTCGGCACCATCCTTGCCGCCTGCAGCGGTGTCTACGACAAACTGATATTGCAACGGATGGACTTTGACCCCCTGACGGTGCAGGTCTGGTTCAGCTTTTACATGGCTCTGTGGCAGTTCCTGATTTGCGCGGTGACCTGGTTTCCGACCCGAAAAAAGACCACGCCCTTCCAGTTCCGCTGGAGTTTTCTCCTGGTGGCCCTGCTCCTGATTGTGGCGGACCGCTGTTATTTCATGGCGGTAAGCGACAAGGACGCCCTGATTTCGGTGATTACGGTTTTCCGCCGTTCTAGCGTGTTCATCAGCTTTGTGGCGGGGATTGTTATCTTTAAGGAACGCAAGAGCAAACTGAAATTCTTGGCGCTGCTGGGAATTGTGGCAGGACTCTGCCTGATTTCCCTCGGGAAGGGCTAGATAGCCGGGGCTCGGTTGAAAGCGTATGGAAGGTAAGTGCATCGGTATCACGGGAACCATCGGTTCCGGAAAGTCCACGGTGGGGGAGTGCCTCCGTCGGCGGGGACTCCCCGTGCTGGACGCCGACGCCTGCGTGCATGAACTTTACCGGGATTGCGATGCCCTGCGCAAGGAACTGGCGGAGGCTTTTGGCCCGGAATGCCTGACCGCCGACGGCGTGAACCGCAAATTTTTTGCGGACCTTATTTTCAAGGACGATGCCGCCCGTGAAAAACTGGAGGCCCTGGTTTACCCCTACCTGACGGACGCGGTGCAGGAATTTTTCGCGGCGCACTCCGGACCTGCATTCCTGGAGGCGGCCCTCTTGCACCGCATACCCCAGGTGGTAAAGTTTCTGGACCAGGTGTGGCTGGTGGACGCTCCTGTGAAGGTTCGTCAGGAACGGCTGGTGCTCCGGGGCCTTTCCCGTGAAGATGCCCGCAGGCGTATTGAAACCCAGGGCGACATCGCCGCCCTCTGGCAGGCGCAGGGGATTGCCGTTACAAGAATCGAGAACGGTGGCTCCTTGGAACAACTGGAAAGGCGAGTGGCTGTCATTCTGGAGTGAAGCCGCAAGGCGGAACGATAGAATCCATTATGACGGTCATGAGCCGGAATCTGGTGCCTCAGCTAACGGATTCTCGACCAAGTCGAGGATGACAAGCGAAAAAAAATACCCTCGGCTTAGCCGAGGGCAAATTTTTCTTGAACGGACTTCGATTAGAAGTTGATGTTCAGGTGGGCGTCAAGTCCAATCACGGTTTCATCCATACCGGTTTTGATTTTCATTGCATCGCTGTTTCCGAAAAGGAAGTTTGCGGAAATGTCCAAGTCAAACATTGCGTTGAAAACAATGTCAACACCGAGGTAGGGGTTGAACAGCAGGTCGCCGGTGAAGCTATCGCCTTCACTGTCTCCATCATAGGTGAACTTGCCCATGAGCATGTACAGGTCTATTCCTACATAGGGTGTGAACATCTGGTTCAAGGCGAAGTCGCCTTCGGCGCCAATGTTGAGCGTCCAGGGAGGAGTGGTCTTGTCGTCACCGGCGGTTTCCAGCTGAAGGCCGAGTTCTGTACCCAGATTTACCATACCCATTTTCTGTGAATACTGAGCACCGAAGTGGAATACGATTTCACCATCGTCGCCAACAACGTCATCGTTACCAATGGGGAGCGTTACATCCAAGAACGCGTTCATATTGGGCATGAACTGGTAGCGGACCATAATGGGAAGATTGTCCAGGCCATCCTGCTCTGCATCGTCTCCATCCCAATGGGTGAACAGGACGTAGCCGAGTTTTATGCCCAATTCCAAGTTCGGAATGACCGTGTAACGGGCACCGACATAAAGCTCTTCTTGAGAAGCCTTGTCCTGCATTACATAACTGTCACCTATGGTGGCCTGGCCCTTGTGGTTTTCGAGAACCGGGAACTTGTCCCAGGTAGCGAAGGAAGCTGTGGCCACCAGGGCGGTAGCGAGAGCGATTTTCTTGAACATGTATGTTCTCCTTGTTTGTGTTTTGACGGGGTAAAGGTAGTAATTTATTTACATTGAGGCAAGGCAGGGTGGGCCCTATACGGTGATAAAGTGCACAAAAGGTTGATAAAGTGTGATTTTTAACACTTCTCGCACTAGAGTCTGTTCCGGGCCTGTCCGCGCTGGGCGGAGCCGGAGAGCTCCAGGATAGTGGGACGCCAACCGGTATTTACTATATTCCACCCCTGAATTTAAGAGGTTTTTATGAGATGCTTGGTGACCGGCGGTGCCGGATTCTTGGGTAGCCACCTTTGCGAGAGGCTCTTGAACGACGGGCACGAGGTCCTGTGCCTGGACAATTATTTCACCGGGCGTCTTCAGAACGTGTCCCATTTACGGGATAACCGCAATTTCGAGCTTATCCGCCACGACGTCACCGAACCTATCCTCTTGGAAGTGGACCGTATTTTCAATCTGGCCTGCCCCGCAAGTCCAGTGCATTACCAGTTCAACCCGGTAAAGACCATCAAGACCAGCGTCATGGGCGCCATCAATATGCTAGGACTTGCCAAGCGGGTCCATGCCCGCATACTGCAGGCCAGCACCAGCGAGGTCTACGGCGATCCGGCGGTGCATCCGCAAAAAGAGGACTACTGGGGAAACGTGAACCCCATCGGTATCCGCAGCTGCTACGACGAGGGCAAGCGTGTGGCCGAAACCCTCTTTATGGACTACCATCGCCAGAACAAGGTAGATATCCGCATCGTGCGCATTTTCAACACCTACGGCCCCCGTATGCTCATGAACGACGGTCGCGTGGTGTCTAACTTCATTGTGCAGGCATTGAAGGGCGAAGACTTGACCATCTACGGCGATGGTAGTCAAACTCGCAGTTTCTGTTACGTGGACGACCTTATCGAGGCTTTTGTCCGCATGATGTATCAGGATGAATTTATCGGACCGGTGAACATCGGAAATCCCGGCGAGTTTACCATGCTGGAACTGGCTCATGCCGTGCTGGAGCAGACGGGTTCCAAGAGCAAGATTGTGTACCAACCCTTGCCTGGCGACGACCCCAAGATGCGCCGCCCCGACATTACCCTTGCAAAAAAGACCCTGGGCTGGGAGCCCAAGGTCAACTTGTTTGACGGTCTCCAGAAGACCATCGAATATTTCAAGACGATTGTTTAGTTATTTCACCGCGACCTTGTGAGTCTCGGTAACGCCTTGTCCCTGGATTCGCACCAGGTAGATTCCCGGTTGTGCGTTTACGGACAAGCTAACGCTACCATTGGCGTTCCCGTTCCAGAGGGTGCGGACGGTGCGGCCCTGCAGGTCCAGCAGTTCCACCTTGGACTGACCCTTGAGGTTTACGCTGACGGTGTTGTTTGCGAAGTGGAAACTGGAAGTGCTTGCAATTGGGCGGGAGAGTGCGGCGGGAGGAACTTCTCCGCCGCCTCCAGAAATGGGAGTCCATTCTGGATTCTGCTCCCGGAGTTTGTTCCTAAGCCAGGTGCCCGACGGAGTAAGGTCGCTTTCGGACCAGTTTCCGCTGGTGCTGGCGCTCGTTTGCAGAGCGGCGGATGTTTCTGCGGTGTTTGAAAGGCTCCATGCGGCCCAACTGAGTTTAGCTTCGTCAATCCATTGCCAGAATTGATTTATACTGTTGTAGTTTAGGGAACCGTTTCCATCGGCATTGGTGAGGCCACATTCAGAAATGAAGATTGGTATCGTGTTTAACGCTGATTTTGCAATGGGCAAGAGTCTGTTTAAATGATCATCAGTGGATGCGTAAAAATGGAATGCGTAGGCGACGTTTACGGCATTTGTTCCTGTTAAAGGATCTGATGCGACGGCGCTGAGGTTTCCTGAATAGGCGGGGGTTCCCGCAATAATAAGGTTGTCTGGGTCGATTGCTCTGATTTTTGGAATAATAAACTCCAGGTAGGGCTTGATTGGATTCCAATCGCTTGGGCCTGTCCAGGTGTCTGTTCCAGGCTCGTTATAGACTTCATAAATAACATTGGGATAGTTCCCGTATTTTGTGGCCATGTATTCAAAAAAATCCGCAGCTTTATCCCAACGGCCATTGGCATTGTCATTTGCCCAATGTGTGTGCAAATCAATAATGACATAGATTCCCTTGGCGATGGCTGCATCAATGACGGCCTCAGCTTGCTGGATTGTTCCTGTTGGATCGGAGATGTATCCATTTTTATCACGTTCTTGATTCCATGCGTTGGTTTCAAAGGCCATTGCCGCACGGACGAGGTTTACGTGCCAGTCTTCTGCTAACCAGTTTACGACATTTGCGTTATAGAAGGGGAATGCCGTGTGAGAATGGCTCCAGTAATAGCTCATTCCCCTGAGTTGGGCGGGCTGCCCGTTGGCGCCCACCACCTGGGTTCCCTGGACGGACAAAGCGCCGATGTCGTCAATGGGTGCGGCCTCGGATAGGCCAAATGCAAGCCCCAAAACCGCGACAATCTTCGTACTGATTTTCATAAAACACTCCTTTCTCATCTCTCTTTGAAAGATAATTAAAAATCGGCCAAAGCGAAAAATTGACCGATTTTTGTGAGAAATATTTACGGCGGTGCAGTGATTTTACGGCTAAATATTGAGCACGGGTATCATCTTGTCGTTCCCGTTGACTTAGATTGTCCGTTGTTCATATTTTGCGGGCCCTACCCGAAGGTCTCGTACATGGCGTCCCGTTCGACGGGGGTGAGGCCTTCGTTCAAAATCAGTTCCCGCATGCGTGAAGGGCTCATCCCTACGGGGGCGGTGGCGCCAGCGGCGTGGGTGATTTTTTCTTCTATGATGGTGCCGTCCAGGTCGGAAGCCCCGGCGTGGAGGGCCTTCATGGCGGTGTCGATTCCCATCTGTATCCAGTAGGCCTTGATGTGGGGGAAATTGTTCAGGAACAGGCGCGCCACGGCCACGGTCCTGAGGATGTCTTCTTCGCTGGTGATGTTTGGGACAATTTTGTGGAGGGCGTTGTGTTCCGGGTGGTAAACCAGGGGGATGAAGGCGAAGAATCCGGGGGCTTCGTCCTGCAGGTCACGGAGCATTTTCATGTGGGCGATGCGGTCTTCGGGCTTTTCGACGTGGCCAAAGAGCATGGTGGCGTTGGTGGGGATGCCGAGCCTGTGTGCCGCCCTGTGTACCGAAAGCCATTCCTCGCCAGTTTCTTTACCTGGGCAGATTTGGTCCCGGACGCTTTGCACCAGGATTTCGGCGCCGCCTCCGGGGAGAGCGTCAAGGCCTGCCTTTTTCAGCGTCGCCATGATCTGCTCGGGACTCTGGCCCGAAATTTTCGAGAAGTGGCAGATTTCTACGGCGGTAAAGGCCTTCAGGTTCACCTTCGGAAATTCTGCTCGGAGTTTTGCGAGCATGTCGATGTAGTAATCGAAGGGATGGTCCGGGTGGAGACCGCCGACGATATGGAGTTCCCGCGCCCCTTGGCCGATGGCCTCGGCGGCCTTTGCCCTGATGGTGTCGTAGTCCCAGTCGTAGGCGGTGGGGCTGTCCTTCTTGATTTTGGAGAAGGCGCAGAACTTGCAGTGCAGAACGCAGACGTTGGTGTAGTTAATTTGTCTGTTGTTGACCCAATAGACGGATTTCCCGTGGCGGCGTTCCTTTTCGGCGTTTGCGCGGGCGCAGAGTTCCGCCAGGGGGGCGTTGTTGAAAAGGTCCAGGGCTTCGGCTTCTGTAATGCGGGACATGGTTACAGGTACTTTAACGCTTCGGGGATGAGGGTGGCGGCATCGGCGGAGTCGCCCAGGTTTTCGTAGGCCTTGGCCACGGCCTTTTCTGCTGCAGGGTCCTTGACCCCCAGGGTATGGAGTGCCAGCACCGCTTCCATCTTGGCGCCGGTAAGCACGCCCATGCCCGTGACGCCCGAGCCTTCCACGTTCCCGAGAGCCTGGAGCATGGCGGCCGCACGGTCCTTGAGGGTGAGCACCATCTGTTCGGTGGTCTTCTTGCCAAGACCCTTGATTTTACCCAGGGCGCTCTTGTTGTCGCTGGCAATCATGTTCAAGAGGTCGGCTGGGGCAACCCCGCTCAGAATCCGCTGGGCCATCTTTGGACCCACGCCGTTCACGTCCAGGAGCATCAGGAACAGGTCTTTCTCTGCCTGGTCCGCAAATCCGAAGAGGGTCATGGAATCTTCCCGGACCACCAGGTTCGTGTACAGGAGCACCTCGGCGTTCTCTTCGGGCAGCATTCCGCCCGTGCGTGCGGAGATGTTCACCCCGTAGCCGATGCCTGCTACGTCCACCACCGCAAAGGTGGGGCTTTTCTGAATCAACTTTCCACGAATCTGCTCAATCATGCCTTGTCCTTTAGTTCTGCCTGCTGGTCCAAAAGTCTCTGGGGGTATTCAGGGTCCAAATTCCTGCGTTCTTCCAGGCGGCGCTGCATCTCTTTGGTGAGGGCCGCCACCTGTGCGCCCTGGTGGCCTTTCAAGTAGGGTCCTACGGAAATGGTGTCCAACACGTCCAGGTAGAAATGGTACTGTTCTCTGGGGTGGTAGCTTACCAGCTTGTCGTGCTTGCGAAGCCCGATAATCTCGTTTCCGCCGAAGTAGATGGGCACGATGTCCCGATTGCATCCGATGGCGAACCTGGCCGCTCCCTTCTTGAAAAACCAGGGCTTGCCTGGTTCGGAGCGGGTGCCTTCGGGGAATATGATGAGGTTGTTCCCCTGGTCCGTGGTGCGCTTGACTTCGGCCATCTGTTGGTCAAAGGATTCCGAATTCAGGATGTAGATGTTGTTCACGATTCCGGAGACAAAGCGGTTCTTGCCGAGAGCCCCCTTCACGATGCAGTCCGCATTGGGGATGATGGAAAATAGCAGGACCACGTCCAGTAGGGACGGGTGGTTGGCGATAATGATTTTGGAATGGAGGTTTTTGAGGCGTTCCCGGTGTTCTACCTTGAACTTTGAACCCCTGAGGGTCACCAACTGCCAGATGAGAATCTTGAGCCCGATGTGGATGGCGTATCGTGCCATGCGGCTGAAACGCTTTCTGGAAAAACCGGAAAAGAGGAACAGCGTAGGGAACACCACGGAGGCCTGGAAAAGGCTACCCAACCCGAAAAAGAAGAAGGTCTGTAACTTTACGTAGGTACGCCAGATGTAGGCTATTCGTTGGAAAAAAGTCATGTCTCTCACGATGTAGCGTTTCTATTCGGAAAGATAAAAAAAATTGGGTAAACAAGCTATATTTGAGCCATATGAAACTGTTTTTGGCAATGTTCCTCTGCTTGACACTGTCGTCCATGGCGTTTGCCGATGTCTTTGCAAGTCCTTTGACGGTGGAGCGTTCCAAGGAACTTGCGCAGGTGCTTTCGGCCATGCAGCAGCAGAAATACCTGCGGGGGAGTTTCAGGCAGGTGCGGACCGTCAAGAAAATCAACCGGGACTTTGTCTCCACGGGGAGTTTCGTCATCGCGGATACCCTGGGCATCCTGTGGAACATGGAAAAGCCCTTCCAGAGCCTTACCGCCATCACCCGCGACAAGATGCTCCAGAAAAATGCCTCCGGGGCGGTTTCCCAGATGAATATGAAGGACAATGCGGTCTTTGGCCAAGTTTCCCAGACCATCCAGGGGATTTTCTCGGGCAACCGCAAAATGCTGGAAGACCGATTCCAGATTTTCTTCGAGATGGGGAAGGAGGGGCTTTGGACCATCGGTCTTGTTCCCAAGGAAAGCGTCATCAAGAAGCAGATTTCGTCGGTGGTGCTCTCGGGCCACAAGTGGCTGGAGAAGGTGACCCTCTCCGACGGCGACGGAAACCCCATCCTCTACGAATTTTCCAAGGTGGAAGGGGGAATCACTCTCACTCCCGAAGAATCCGCCCTGTTGCGCTGATGGAGCCTGCGGAGTTTCATGGATAAGCCCGAAAAAAAATGGATGAACAAGTGGGGGATTCTCCTCTGGGGAATCTTGCATGTCGCCATCATCGCGCTGGGCTTGAACGCTAGCCCCTGGAAAATCGATTCAAACCTTTTCTCCGTTTTGCCGCCTTCGCAGGTGTCGGCGGGTCTGGGTGATGCCGACGCCGAGCTTTCCCGCAGGACCATGGGCCAGATGACGGTGCTTGTGGGCCATACGGATTTTGAAAAGGCGAAGGCGGCGGCAGACGAATTCGACCGGGCGCTGCGCGGGAATGGCCAGCTGGAAAAGGTAAGCTACCTGGTGTCGGACAGCTCTATGGACGAGGCTCGCGCCTTCGCGAGGGAATACCGCTATGCATTGCAGGGCGAAGCGTTTATAGATCGCGTCCGCCAGGGTGGCGGGGCCTTCTTGAAGCAGAACGCCCTGGAAAAAATCTACGGAGGCTTTTCCATGGCAAGCCTCGAGAACCTGGACGAAGACCCCTTCTTGCTTTCGGCCCAGGCCTTCGAGGATGTTCTGGGAAATCTCTCCTTTATGAGCAAGAACGTGGAACTCCGGGATGAGCGTCTTGTGCTGCGGGATTCTCTACGGACCTACGTCATGTGGTCTGCAAGCCTTGTTCCGGGTGCATCCACCTTCGGTGGCGACGGTAGCGCCCTCCAGATTATTGAACAGAAGGTTTCGGAACTGAAAGGGTTGGATTCCGCCCTGGTGGTGGCGACGACGGGAGTGCCTTTCCACAGTTACGAAAGTTCTTCTCGGGCGCAACTGGAAGTGGCCGTGATTTCGGGCGTGTCCATTGTGCTGCTTCTGTTGCTGATTCTTTCCACCTACAGGTCTGCCGTACCATTGGCGCTGACGCTGTTTTCTATCGGTGTCGCCATCGTTTCGGCCCTGTCGGTGACCTGGACCTTGTTCGGCTCTATCCATATTTTCACCTTCGTGTTCGGGACCAGCGTCATCGGCGTGAGCATCGACTACGCCATCCATTTCTTTACAGGCTGGAAAATCCGGGAAGAACGGCTGGACGGTGGCGGTGTACGTGGCCTGATTTTGAAGGGACTTGTCCTGGGTTTCATGACCACGGAACTTTCGTACTTGGCTCTCACCTTCGCTCCCTTCCCGCTGCTCCGGCAGATGGCGGTTTTTTCCATGGCGGGGCTTGCAAGCTCCTTCTTGACCATTACCCTTTTGTTTGCGGCCCTGCCTGCCGCAAGGACCCGCGCTCCTGCGGTTTTCGCCCTTGGGGCCGTTTCTAGAGTATTGGATGGCTACGGAACAATCCTTGCAGGGCTCAAGATGAAAAAGTGGGCGTCGCTCGCCGTGGCAGCGTTGATTGTTGCCGTTGCTTTCGCGGGAATTTCCCGCGTACAGTGGGGTACGGACCTCAAGTCCCTCTACACCATGTCGCCGGAACGCCTAGTCCAGGAAAAGCTTTCCATGGAACTTTTGGATTTTGGCTCTTCGGGCAGTTATTTTTTGGTGAAAGGGAGTTCCGTTCAGGAGGTGCTGGAACGGGAGCGTTCCTTCTGCAGACGTCTGGAGCGGGAACGTGCCGACGGCGTGCTGCAGAACTACCTTGCTATAAGCCGGTTCATTCCGCCCCGTTCTGTCCAGCAGGAAAATTTCGAGATTCTTTCCCGGGCCATGGATTCCCTGACTGTCGCTGAGATGCATAAGGAACTTGGACTCCGGTCCGATTCGGCTTTCCGAGCCTCGATGGGCCAAGGCCTGAAAGTTCTTGAGCCCGAAGGCAGGTTGCCCGCCAACTTCGAGAAACTCCTGAACAGCCTCTGGATTGGCCGCATAGGCGATTCCTACTACAGCGCGGTGATGCCTCTCCATGTTCAAGATGCCGCAAAGCTTACTGGCCTTGCAGGTGAGGGCATCTACTTTATGGACAAGGTAAACCAGATAAACGAGAGCCTGACGCGACTATCCTTGACCGCCCTTGCCCTAGTTGGGGTTGCCTTTGTGCTGGTGTTTGCGGTACTGCTGTTCATTTACGGGATTGCCGGGGCGTTTTCCATTATGCGGATTCCCGTATGCGCCTCGTGCCTTGCGGTAGCGCTGTTCGGCTACCTGGGCATTCCCTTCAATTTCTTTGCTACAGTAGGGATCATTTTGACCCTAGGTATAGGCATCGATTATTCCCTGTTTTTCAGGGAGGGGCGCGGGAGCGCCGTGACGGTTCTTGCCATCGCGCTATCGGCCCTGACCACCATCCTCTCTTTCGGGAGTCTTTCTTTCAGCGGATTTTCGCCGGTTTCTACTTTTGGCCTGTCCGTGTTCCTTGGGATTCTTTTCAATTTTATCTTGTCCCCATTTGCAGGCTCCAGGGGTAAATAGGTCGCTGTGGCAATTGCGTTCATGGTTCTTTTTTTCTATAATTGGCGTGGAATAATTGAAATGCTTAGGAGTGTCCATGAGCGATAAGAAACAGGTTCTCGTGACCGGTGCCAGTGGCGGAATTGGTTCTGCCATAGCAGAAGCCGTTGCCCAGGCGGGTTATGCCGTTGTTGCGGGCTACAACAGGGGCAAGACCAGGGTCGATGAACTTATACAAAGGGTCCAGGCTGCCGGCGGAGAAATCCGTGGGCTTCAGCTTGACATTTCCGACCGTGAACAGTGCAAGGAAGTGTTGACCAAAGATATCGAGGAAAACGGAACTTATTACGGATTGATTCTTAATGCAGGCGTTTGCGCCGACATGACCTTTGCTGGCATGAGCGGGGATTCCTGGGACAAGGTGGTGAACACCAACCTGGGCGGTTTTTACAATGTGGTTCAACCACTGGTGATGCCCATGTGCCGCAAGCGCATTGGCCGCATCATCACCATCTCTTCGGTTTCCGGCGTTATCGGTAACCGTGGCCAGGTGAACTACAGTGCGTCAAAGGCCGGCATTATCGGGGCTACCAAGGCCCTGGCCACTGAACTTGCCAGCCGTAACATCACGGTGAACAGCATTGCGCCGGGCGTTATCGAAACCGAAATGATCAAGGACGCTCCCCTGGACATTATCCTGCAGGCCGTGCCCATGAAGCGGGTGGGCAAGCCCAGCGAAGTTGCCGCCACGGCAGTGTTTCTGCTTTCGGAAGGGGCGGCCTACATCACCCGCCAGGTGATTTCTGTGAATGGAGGTCTCGCATGACCCGTAGGGTTGTTGTTACGGGAGGTTCCTGCATTTCGGCCTTGGGTTCCGAGGTGGACGAAATTTTCGACAGCCTGAAAAAGCTGGAGAACAAGGTGGTTCGCATGGACGAATGGGACAAGTACGTGCAGATGAACACCCGTCTGGCGGTTCCGGTGAACTACCAGTTTCCTGAAATGCCTCGCCGCAAGGTACGCGGTATGGGCCGTGTGGCACTGCTGGCTACGGTGGGCGCCCAGAAGGCCCTGGAATGTTCCGGGCTTCTGGAAGACCAGGATTTCTTGCATTCCGGCCGTGTCGGCGTGGCCTACGGATCTTCCATGGGCTCCGTGATGCCCTTGGTAGATTTCTTCTCCATGATTGTCACCAACGACAGTTCCAAGATTACGGCTACCACCTACATCAAGTCCATGCCCCAGACCTGCGCCGTGAACATCGGCGTGACCTTCGGGCTTACGGGTCGCATGATTACTACCAACACGGCCTGCACTTCCGGGAGCCTTGCCATCGGTAATGCCTACGAGGCCATCAAGTATGGTAAACAGGACGCCATGGTGGCTGGCGGTGCCGACGAACTGGACCCAACGGAATCTGCCGTTTTCGATACGCTTTTTGCAACGTCCGTCAAGAACGATACGCCGAAGCTTACGCCTGCAAGTTACGACCGGGACCGCGACGGCTTGGTCATTGGCGAAGGAAGCGGCACCTTGATTCTCGAGGAATACGAGCATGCTCGTGCCCGCGGTGCAAAAATTTATGCGGAATTGGTGGGCTTCGGTAACAATACCGACGGCGACCACCTGACCCAGCCCAAGCAAGAAACCATGCAGCGGGCTCTGGAACTGGCTTTGGAAGATGCGGGACTCAGTCCCGACGCCATCGGTTACGTGAACGGACACGGAACCGCCACAAAGCACGGCGACCGGGCCGAGACCTGGGCCACCTACAACGCCCTGAAGGGCCGTAGCGCTCCCATCAGCAGCCTCAAGAGCTACATCGGGCATACCCTGGGCGCTTGTGGCGGTATCGAGGCCTGGACGTCTATCCACATGATGAACCGGGGCTGGTTCAGCCCCAACCTGAACCTGAAAAACGTGGATCCGGAATGCGCCCCGCTGGACTATATCGTCGGTGACGGTCGCGAGATGGATGTGGAATACGTGATGAGCAACAACTTCGCCTTCGGCGGAATCAACACGTCCCTCATTTTCAAGAAGGTGTAAATCCTTTTTGCGGCGGAAATCCCCGTCGTTTCCCATCATCGTCATGCCCCACTTGATGGGGCATCCGCTGGATGTTTTTCTGATTAATACAGTTCTTGTAAAGTTTCCGGCGCAAGCTTGCTCAAGAGTATGGCCTTGTCCCGCTTTTCCCGTAGGCCTTTGCGGTTTTTCCAGAGGTGCGCGATGACCGACGGGTGATTGAGCGCGAAACGCGTCGTCTTGATCCCGAGGGACTTGGAAAGGGCGTAGGCGATATGGGGGAGGCTTTCCCTGTTTTCGCTGGAAAAATCCATCGGGATTCCTTGCAGCCCGGCTACCAGGTAGGGGATGGAAAAGCACATGCCGCCGGCGTGGTGCATCCTCAGGGCATAGTCGAGAATCTGCGCCGGAATAGGCAGGCTTGCGTCGAAGGCCCCGGTCCGCTGGACTATCCGTCTGGAAAAGACCGCAATTTCGGGTCTTGGGCAGGCCACATACCGCAGGAGTGCATCCTCTTCGATAGGCTCGATTCCCTTGGACTTGTGGAGTTTGAACCCACCGACGAATTTTGCGGACTTCTTGTCGCCGTCTTCTATGGAGGCGTATCGAAGTCTCGGGGCGAAAGCATCTACCATGGGAAATGCGGAGATGTTTTCGGCCAGGCTGTTCAGGAATTCCCTGTCGATTTTTACGGAACGGTTTGCAAAGACGATCCATTCCGCGTCGCTTTCGTTCAGCCTTTCGTTGAAATTGTCCGTAAAGAACCAGCCCAGGGCTGGGTCGGTAAATGACGGCTTTGTCTCGGTAATGTTAGGTGAGCCCCAGACAAAAACGTCGAACTGCCGCATAGCGTTTAGCCCTAGAAATTAAAACGCAGGCCGGCCCGGTGTTCCATCCCGAGCCCTTGGGCCAGGTAAGAAAAGCTGTAGTCTAGGGCGAACAAGCCCATGCTGTAGCCGAGGCCGAGGCTCAAGAATCGGGCCTCGTTGGATTCGTCGGGCCTGCTCCGGTCTTGAATCAGCTCCAGGGCGTCCCGTTTCAAGTCCAGCCATGTCCGGGTGAAACCGCCCCGTATGGCGAAGTACTTGCCCAGCAGGTACTCGGCGCCGATATTCAGGCGAGGCTCTGCATACCGCGGAAAATTCGTTTCGCCAAAGACTGTCAACTTCGGGAGACTCTTGGGGCGCATGAATCCGGAAAGGGCGAACACTTGCCCCATGGGGTAGTATTCGTCTTCGCCGTCGTCCACGTAGTCTCTGAGCAGGCAACCGAAATCCCTGGCCACAAGTGCCAGTCCCCACAGTTTGTTTTGGGATTGCCAGGAAATACCCCAGTCGAAGGCCGCCCCGAAGGCGGTACGGTCACCCTCTTCGTCGGCCAGCCTGTCGCTTGCGAACTTGAGGGTGGCGCCGAACTGGAAATGCTTCATGGGAAATGCTACCGTGGCGGTGACCAGCTGGCTCAGGGGGTTGTAGTCCTTGCCGGTCTCGTTGCCGTATTCATCATAGCCTTCGATAGTTCCGTAGTCCAGCCAGTTGTACGAAACCTGGTACAGGAATCGCTTGAAGTCCCGGGTGTAGTACAGGGAGCCCTGGTTTTCGGAGAATTCGCCGGTCTGCCAGTGCATGCCGACGGTACGTTCCTTTCCTTCGGGCATCCGGAGAGCGGCCGGGTTTAGTTGGGCGATACTCGGGTCGGCAGAAGGGGCTGCCGCTGCGGATTTTTCAAGGGCCGCGTTTCGGGGGCTGTCGAAGGTGGACATGAAGGAGAAAACTTCCTGACCGGCATCGCCTTGCGAAAAGTAGGCCTGTGCCTCGAACGTGGCGGCAAGCAGAGCAAGCGCAGCCAGCTGGAAGTTTATCTTCTTGAACATAGGCTAAATTTATAAAATTTGCCTTTACAAAAAGGCAAAAGTTTCTATATTTGGGTCGCTCGGGCTACTAGCTCAGTTGGTAGAGCAACGCCCTTTTAAGGCGTGGGTCGAAGGTTCGAGCCCTTCGTAGCTCAGTGAAAAGCCGGTTTCGTTTTCGGAACCGGTTTTTCTTTTTAATGTGAATTCTCTCACAATTGTTTCTTTATCAACTCCAGAATTTTCTGGATGGCTTCTTCCGGCGATAGGTCCGTATCTCCGCCGGCAGCCCGCGTGTGGCCGCCTCCGCCGAATTCCTTGGCGATGATGTTCACGTCCACCACGTAGTTGCTCCTGAGGCTGATCTTGTACTTGCCGTTTACGGGGTACAGGAACACCGCCACTTCGGTGCCGGAGACTTCACGCAGGGTGTCGATGACGTTGCTCAGGTCCACCGGCGTTACGTCGAATTCCTTCATCTTTTCGGGCGTCACGTAGGCATGTACTACGCGGCCCTCCAGGGCGAGCTTACTGCTTTGCAGCACGTATCCGGTCACCAGCGTTTGCTTGTAGGTGCGGGTGTAGTAGGTCTCGTTCACGATGCGGGCAAAATCGATTCCCTTGTCGATAAGGGTACCCACGATTTCCATGGTCCGCTTGCCCGTGTTGCTGAACTTGAATGCTCCCGTGTCGTGGACGATTCCAAGATAGAGGCATTCTGCGGTGCGCTTGCTGATTTTGCCCGGGTCCAGCTGTTCAAAAAGCACTTGACTGGCGGAACTGGCGCTGGGCTCCACGATGTTCAGGCTGCAGAGATTTTTCGGGTTGCTGATGTGGTGGTCGATGTTGCAGGTTTTCTTGGCGCTTTGTAGGCATGCCACTCCGCCTGCACCCACACGCTCAAAGGAGGGTGTGTCCATAAGCACCGCCGCATCAAAGGGTTCGCTCCCGTCGGAGCTTTCGAACAGCGGGAGCGCCTTGTCGGCACCGTTCAAAATCCTGTAGCTTTCCGGGAATTTTTCCAGATAGACCTGAACCTTGATGTTCGGGAAATTGTCCAGGATGTAGTTGTACAGGGCCAGGGTAGAGCCGACGCAGTCCCCGTCGGGCCGCACGTGGCCGAAGATGGCCACTGTCCTTGCATTGCTTAAAAAATCTTGAATATTCATACGTGCCAATATAGAACTTAGATCTGTTTGATTGACGTATATATTGAATTATTTTATAATTTTTCGTAAAAAAGGAGCAAAAATGAGTAAGTCACGCCGTTATGCTGGACTAGTTCTCGGTTTGGGTTTGGCGTTCTTTGCTGCCTGTGACGACAGCAGTAGCGATGCCGGCTACAGCATACCTCAGTATAAAAACGAAACGGCCTTGCCGGATACCTGCGAGATGGAGGTGGCCAAGGTAGGCTCTGCCTATTTTGCTTGTTTTGAGGATAAGTGGATTGAAGTTACCGATTCTGCCACAGTCGAGCAGTTCAAGGAAGGCCTGGACGAAGATAAGATCAAGGAAAAGCTTGAAAAGCTGGAAAAACAGCTGAAACCCAAGGCGCCGGCCGAGCCCGAGTCATCTGCCGACGCGGAAGAAGATGTAGAGTCTAGTGACGAAGCTGAGCCCGAAAGTTCTCCTTCCAAAGATTGCTCTGGACGCCGGTGCGATGATTCTGGAAAGTCAAGTAGTTCCAAGAAAGGTGGCAATGATTCTGGTCGTGGAGGTGATTCAGGTTCTGGCAGTGGAGAAGGTAGCAGTTCCGACAGTGAAGCGGAATCTGGCAGTAGTTCTGGAACTGAAAAAAAGTGGTGCGGTGATGTAGCGTTTAATCCCAAGACGCATTTCTGTGCATCTACCAATAATGTTCTTGAGTTGTGCGGAGGGGAAGTGTATTCGCCATCAACTGAAGACTGTAAAGAAGGGCGGGTTGTCTGGAAATGTGGCTCTCAAACCTATGACCCTGAAACGGAAGCTTGTTCTAGTACTAATAAGGTCTTAAAAATATGTGGTACGTATACGTATGATTCTCAGACGCATTTCTGTGGCTCAGATAATAAGCCCTATCAACTGTGCAACGGTGAGACTTTTGAAACACAACAGTATTTCTGTTACGAATCTGAGCTCTACGAGAAATGCGGAGAAAAAACGTACATTCCCACTCGTCAGTTTTGTTGGGATGGTGTCGTAAAGTATAAGGATTATTGTGGGGGTGTTCTTTTTGTCCAGGATATGGAATATTGCAAAGATGGAACCACTGTTACACCCAAAGAGAAATGCGGCTCGCAAACGTATTATAACCCGGAGACCCATTACTGCGACGTTGATGTGGTTTATGCTTTGCCCGAATGCGGCGGCAGTATATATAATCCCCAAACTCAATTCTGCGGCTCCGATGAAATTATCTATGAAAAGTGCAGTGGCAAGAGCTATGATCCGGCTGCAAAGTTCTGCAAAGACGGGACAACCATCACTGATTTGTACATATGTACCGTTGGATCGAACGAAATAAAATACAACCCCGAAAAGCAATTTTGTGCTGAATACCACAATAATTTTGGCTTTACAAAATATACTGTGGTCAAGTACGTGACAATTGGAAACTTAAAATGGATGGCGGAAAACTGGAACGTACCGGTTACGGGCTCTGTCTGTTATAATGATGCTGAAGAGTGCGATGCGTATGGCAGGCTATATCCTAAAAGTGCGGCAAGAAAATCAAATAGTTGCCCTAAGGGATGGCACATCCCCACAAATGCCGAAGCGGAGTCGATGGTTGCCACATTAGATGGTGTTGCTTCGTATGAGGTTCATAACACTGCTGCGGTAGAACTGAGATCTAGTGGATTTAACCCGGTTTATGGCGGATATTACAATGGAACTAAATATTCGACGGGTGGCACGAGTATGTTTTTGTGGACGTCTGATTGTCTAGAAGAAGGGTCGTGTCTTTTGGAGACGTCTGTTTCCTACATTTTAACCTCCGCTACTAATGGTACAGTGTCGGTGACTACTTACAATATCTCTAGTGAAGAATGGATGATTTCTATTCGCTGTGTTGCGGATAAGTAAGTCACAAGGGTGCTTTTGAGCATAAGGTCTGCAGAAATGCAGACCTTTTTTGTAGGCTTAGTTGTAAAATTTTGTTAACTTTGCTGTGTGTGAGGGTGTGACTTACAAAAATGTAAGTTTTGTGTTTTGTTGGCTGTCAAATTTAACGAAAAAAGGCAATTCATAAAACTGATAAAAAACTAACTTACAAAAATGTAAGAAATTGATGGTTTTGACCGTTTTTTTGCTTTTTTTGAGCGGGCTTTGCTATCTTTAAACCCGTTAAAAACTTTAACAAAAACATAAACAATCAAAACTCTCAACGGAGATATGTAAAATGGCAATCAAGAATGCTTACCTTCAGAAAGTCTATGACAAGGTCGTCGCCCGTGATCCGGACCAGGCCCTCTTCCACCAGGCTGTCCGCGAATT
>OMSO01000004.1 GCA_900313675.1 uncultured Fibrobacter sp. | reverse complement strand
GCGGCGGTCAGAGTGGTCTTGCCGTGGTCAACGTGGCCGATGGTGCCGATGTTGCAGTGCGGCTTGCTTCTATCAAAATGTTCTTTTGCCATTTTATTCCTCTTCTTCAGCAGAAGGTTTATCGCTTCAAGTCAAGAAGCCTCAAGGACTTCCGTTACTTCGGAGAGCATAGGAAGCGGTACTCGCCGAAATTGAGCCACAAATTTAGTAAATCAAGAAATAATTGCAAGCATTTTTCTTTGATTTTTTGCAAAAACGGGGAATTTTGGGGTTCGAGCCCCACGGTCCTTGCTGTAATGGGCGTCAATATTATTCACAAATGGGTAGTAAGCGAAAAATGGCGAATTTAATAAGAAAAAGGCACATTTTGCATTGTCCCTGCCCGAATCCAACAACTTATCAACATATATTAAACTGATGGTTGTAAAAAAGGCGCCAGATGTGAATTGACGACAAAAATTTTGTAAAAAGATGTTTACAAAGTGAAAATTTTACAAAGTTTACATTCCGGCTTGCATAAAATTCTTTTTTCAAATAGCGCTCTCCCCAAAAAAGAACGACATAACTATCTTGTGGTTGGGATGGGTCAGCGTTATAGGAGTGTATATGAAAAAACAACTCGTTAGCGGGTTGATGATGGCCGCCTGCCTCTCCCTGTTCTGGAACTGCGGTTCCGATTCTCCCTCGAATACAGAGTCCTGTACCGGAGAAACTTGTCTCGACAACAATGGTGGTGCCAACGGTGAGCCCGATGGTGGACAAGGCGGGGAAAACAATCCAGGCACCAGCAGCCAGAGCCAGGATCAGAATCAAAACGGCTCTAGCGTGAGCGGCACAAGCAGCAACAGCCAAGGCAACGGAAGCAGCAATTCAGGGACAAGTTCCCTTGCCGAGGAATCCAGCAGTTCCTTTGGGAAAGTCCAAGGCGGCGTAGCCGACCCCACAGGATACCCGGTGGCCTCTTATAGGAACCTGTTATCGGGCGGGGCATCTGGAAAGGGCTGGAATTCCCGCTACTGGGATGCCTGCAAACCGCACTGTTCCTGGCCGGGCAATGTGGACACCACCAGTGAAGCAGCCTACCAAGCCATATACACCACAGCAAAGAACTGTAACATTAACGATGTAGAAATACCCACCTATACACTAAAGTATGATGTTCAGCCAAATTGGATGGGATTCACCGGAATAACCAGTAGTTGCAAATCCGACGAGCGGGGCGGTGGCGCAGCAGGAGCCTTTACTTGCACGGACATGGTCCCTGTCGCAATAAACGACACCCTGTCATACGCGTTTGTTGCAGGTCCCAAAGGACAGGGCTGTGGGAAATGTTACCATTTCCAGTACGACGGTCACTTCTTTAACGAATCAGAGAATAACAAACCCAAAGAGACCCACAAGGCACTAACAGGAAAACACGTTATCGCCATGGCATCCAATATTGGTCATGACGTGGATCCGAGCTCTACACAGTTCGACATGATGATACCTGGTGGAGGCGTGGGGGCATTTGACGCCCTATCGCTCCAAGTCGGGGCGGACATGCGCACAAGCGTCGCCAATGATGGCGGTTTCATAACCAGCTGTCAACATAAACTGGGATACGATGCCCACCTCGAAGAATACCAGAACTGCGTAAAAGAGTATTGCTCTCTTTATTTCTCGAATCTTCCAAATATGTTGCAGGGCTGTAACTGGTTCGCCGACTGGTTTATGGCTGCAGACAACCCCAACTTTTATTGGGAAGAGGTTGAATGCCCCCAATACTTAATAGACAAGTATATGACCTCCATCAACACCACCATCCATAACAACATCCGTTGGCGAGATGACTGGTCCACTTACAAAGAGGGCGATGAACTAAAGACTCTCGAGTGCACGGACAAAGGATGCACCTGCACGGAAGAACTGTTCGCCGAGGGCGTCTGCAAATTCAATTAAAGGTGCAGCTTTCTAAGCACCTTGCCAAGGAGTTCGTTCAGAATATCCTTGGCGTCTTTGCTTCCGAGATAACGCTGGATAATGAGCGTGAGCACGAACAGTAAGATTCCTGCAGCACAGCTGTAGGCCACGAGAACGATAAGGTTTGCGCTACGGACAAAACTGCCGGAAACATGGTCCAAACCAACCGCAACCCCAATCATGATAGCGAAGGTAAACAACGCCCGAAGCATATTCATGAGGGACGCCCCCATGCCGTCGGTGCCGTTCTTTTTCGCCCACATCAAGATCATGGCGAGCACCTGGAGTATAGCGCCTGTCGCGCCGATAATGGGAACGCTCCTGATGCCAAGCCCTAGCTCGGGAGCGCCCAGCACGATGTAGGCCGGAATAGTAGCGGCAAAGATGCCCGTGTTGAGAAGCGTGGGCACCCACATGCGTTCGCAGGCATAGAAACTGCGGACCAGTACCGCCTGGAGGCATAGCCCGAGGCTCACGGGCAAGTACCAGCGGAGGATTTCGGCAATGGCTTCGGTAGTTTCGCGATGGAAGGCGCCACGTTCAAAGAGGATACGCACCGCAGGGAAACTGAGGGCCCACACGGCGACCACCGCCGGGATCAAGATGCAAAACATGCGGGAAAGGCTTTTCCAGATTTTCCGGTTCAGGCTCGCGATGTCGCCCTCTTTTACTAGGCGGGCCATGTCGGGATAACTCGTGACGGAAACAGAAAAGCCGAACACCGCCACTAGAGTGTACATGACGCGGTAGGCGTAGTTCAGGCTGGAAATACCCTCGGGGCCGAAATTCGCGCCGAAGCTACGGATGATAAATTCCAGGCCGAACATGGAACCTACGCCAAGGGACATGGGGAGCATCATCTTGAAATAGCGCACGATGTCCGGGTGAGTAGGCTGGACGATAAATTCGTAACGCACGCCACCAATCCGGGCGCCGAATATTTGCAGTGCAAAAAAGCCGATAAAGGCGCCCACCGGCACGCCCCAGGCGAAGCCCTCTAGACCGAAATCTGTACCGGTGTACTTACTGAGCGCAATTCCTACAGCACCTCCACCTACGATGGCCACATTATAAATTAATCCCGTGAGGGAGGGCACCAGGAACTGCTTGCGGGTATGCTGCACCGCCACCAGGATACTCCCCACGAAAATGAAAATCTGACCCGGCAGGATAATGCGACCATAATAGGTGGCGCGCTCAATAAGTTCCGGCGTAGCGCCATCCACGGTCAACAACTGCAAAAGTTCCTTCATCCAGATGAAGGCGGGAACTACGAGAATGAGCAACGCTATTCCAAAAGTGTTCAGCACGTTGCTGAAAAATTTCCAGCCTCCCCTCTCGTCGCCGGCCACCTTGTAGCCCGTAAAAATCGGGATGAAGATAATGGACAGGAATCCGGTACTTACCACATGGTTCAAGATGTCCGGAACCATGAAAGCCAGGTCCAGGGCGTTCTTTTCTAGGGACACGCCCGCCGCATGGGCCAGGAGCATCTCGCGGAAAATCCCGAGGACGCGGCTCAGGAGCATGGATACGGCAACGATGATGGCGGCTTTGTTCATTGGTTAGGGGTTAGGGGCTAGGATCTAGGGGTTAGGGGTCGCTTCGCTTTGAGGTATGAGGTCGGGCCTGCGGCCCTTTGAGGTGATGGGAGGACAAGTTAAGAGACTGTTTCAACATTTTCTCATAAATTAGAAAGATGGGAAGGCGTCGGGGCGGCGCAACTGTAAATTTCTGGCGTTGTGCTGTAGAATCGCCGGTGGGTAAAGCTGTACCACAGGGCGGGTTCTTTTGCAATGCGGGATTCCAGCCAGCGGTTGAAAGCCCCGATGACGGTCTCCCCCTCCCCTACCCGAAGCTTTTCGGCATGAAAGCGTTTTGTCCTTAGGTCAGGTTCTTCGATCCAGCATATAAAAAGCGGAGTTTCGGGACGATGTTTCAGCAGAAAATCCGGCAGGGGATTCATGTGGGCCGGAGCTCCTAAAAATGTGCCGGACTGGGCACTGGGAATGCGACTGTCCTGGTCGGCCAGCAGGCAGAAAAGCCGGCCTTCTTGCAGCAGACGCAAAAATTCCCTCGGGGACTTGGCGTTTACGGAATAGGTCTTGCCGCCTACGGCACGAATACGGTTTTCTAGAATATTGTTAAGCCAGCCGGGTTTCACGGGAATATAGCTTGCCGCAAGAGGGATACCGAGACAGCAAAGCCAAGGGCCCATGGCCTCATAGTTCCCGTAATGGGCCGTCAGGAAAATACCGCCCTTGCGCATTTCTTGAAGTACGGCTTCGGAATCGGGAGCGATTTCGAAACGGATACCGCCAAGGCTGTACGGGTAAGCGAGCAACTCACGAGGAAGCCTCTTGAACAGGGGAAAACAGAAAAGCAACTCCCCCACGTGCCTGGCCAGATTGCACAACATCCGTTCGTAAAAGAGCGGAAACTTGGTCCGTGCCACAGCAGGATTCCACTTGCAGGCCACGTCATAGTTTGCGCGGACAGTAGGGCGTTTCCAGTTCAACAGGAGCAAGGCCCCGAAAAGAACGTAAGAAAAAAGCCGCGCGAGAAGGGAGTTAATCATGGTAGGGTAAATATAGCCCTTTACGGTTTTTTGATGCAACGGACTGAGCGGAAATCACCTTTGCCAAAAGCGTTCAGATTGGCAGCCTTGCTGGAGAAATCCAAGAACAGGTAGTAGGCAAGTCCGTCCAATGTTTCGGTAGCGCTCCAGAAATAGGCGTAACCGCCGATACCGTCGTAAGCACCGCCAGCAAGTGCACTGTCCTCGCCTTCATAAACGGCGCCGCGATAGCCGGCAGGGAGCGCCTTGAAACCAAACGCGTCGGAGCCGTTCCCCTTCTTGAACCAACCGTCGGTGGCTTTGAGAGCATCGCCCGCTTGAGACGGACCTCCCACCTGCTCCATAAGCTTTGCAAAGTCCAAGCTGTCGGGAAGCAGCCAACCCTCGGGGCAAATGTTTTGCGCAGCTTCCCAAGTGTAGAGCCGTCCGTATTTTTCGCAGTTGCGGCTGTCTCCCTCGGGGCAGGCACTGCCGTCGGATTCATAGTCCAGATTTTCGGCCATCCAGGTCTGCGAACCGATTTGCACGACATCGTAGGACTTGCCATCGCGGGAATCGGTGAAGGACTGGGAACAGGCCATCAGCATAAAAACGGACAAGGCAAGAAAAAAGCGAGTCATAAATGCTTAGATTTCTTCTGTAAATTATACATTAAACAGTCAAATCTTTACCCAAAATGGGCTGAAGCGTGTTACTATTTCCGCAGTTTCATGATGAGAGGGTTCTTCTTATCGGTTGTACCGAAGTAGGAATCATCTTCACCTAAAATGTTGAAACGTTGGATGCTGACGTAATCAAGATTCCCGTCAATGTCGGTATCGGTAAATGTGACGAGCGAAGACCAGCCAAGTTTCAGGTATCCTGCATTGGCGTAGATAAAGTTCAGCTTATGGCGTGGGGTTCCTTCGAGTCCGTCGCCCTGCACGGTAATGCTGTCGCCGGGGAGCATCATGTGACTATTTGTCTCTATGCCCACCATGGCGGAATCACTCCTCTCTTCGATGGAATGGTTGTGGGCGTAGAAGAAGATAATGTCGCGATTTTTCGCTGCGGCTGCAATCGCCTTGAACCAGGTTTCCGCTCCGGGATTGTCTTCGCGGTTGTAGTGGAGCGGTTTGTGGCTCATCATAATAATGGGGGCTTTGTCCGGGAGCGAGTTGACCCATGCGGTGAAACGCCTTGTTGCAGATTCTGCTGAAATTCCGAAGGAGTCCTCCGCATCGATGTCTCCGTAGCCATTGTTCGGCATCTTGGGCCTTTTGTGTTTACTGTCCGATTTGCCTTCGGTTGAGTCCGGTGGGGGTGGCGGCATTTCGTTCGAATCGTTCTTTAAGGAGTCGGGCAAGTTTGCGATGCTATCGGAATAGACCTTGTAGCGATTCACATCGGCCCTTGCAACAGAATCATTACTGTAGCTTATTTGCATAAAGCTGATGCCGTAGATGTAAAAGCCCTGCTCGCGTTTTGGGCCGCTAAAGAAGGGGGCGTAGCCTTCGATGCAATTGCGGTCGTGGGAACCATAAGTCAACAGCACTTCTGTTTTGCTCGGGTCAAGTACACGATAAATTTCTTTTTCGATGTCCTTTATGGTAAATTCGGGATGCATGTTCTTCATGTCGCCTACATAGTCACCGCCGAGTAAGACTGTCTGCGGCATAACAGCGTCCATGCGGCTAGTCGCCATCTGGAGTGATGCAGTTAGGTTGTTGCCTTCACCATTGTCGTGACGGTCGCTTGCTACGAAAATCGATACACTCTTGCCTGCGGAAAGATTGGGTTCGCTTGCTTCTGCCGTATTGATTGTTTCTACGGGGCTGTTTGCGCTATCGCTATTGGAACACCCGCATAGAAATGCCGTAAGGGCAATTACCGAAACAATCATTCTTTTTTTCATCATCAAACACCTCAGTCGCCAGAATGGACGACATGGGTAAAAATATCATTTTTCTTGCAAAAAAAGATTTTTGAATGGGAAAAGATGGCATTTGTCAATTTTGTTGAAAAAAAGCGATATAAAAACAGCCGGGGCGTTACGGGCCGGCGACTGAGGGCCCGCAGAGGGGGTGATGGAAGACTTGCCCTAGATCCTTCGACTACGAGCCTGCGGCTCTTCGCTCAGGATGACACGCTCATGGCCCAGAATGACGCTAGGGCAAGGCTGCAATCAGGGGGAGGCTTCCCCCTTTTAAATAAAAAACAGGCAAGTCCATTGATATAATTTTCCCTATTTCTTGTTTTTTGACCGTTTAATCAAATTTATTGATTAAAAACAAAGAAATTATATATTGGACATTATGGATTTTTGAAAATATATTAGGGGTATCAAAGAATTAAAAAGAGAGGATAACATCATGAAAACACAGATTATGATAGCAGCGATCATGGGGATGACCAGCGTCTTTGCCGCCGACGGCGTGCGTTACAAAGACCGCATCTTCGATGTCAGCGACGCAAGGACCGTGACCGTCGCCTATGACGTTCCAACCATGGACAAGAGCAACTACAATATCCTCTCCGAATTGATGGTGAGTTTCAAGATGGAAAAGAACATGCTGCACCTCTACGAATCGGAACAGGTGGTGATGGAGCCGGTCGTGATGGATATCTACGAACCTGTGAACGACAACGGTACAGACAGGGCGGCGGTGGTGATTTGCCACGGCGGGGCTTTCGTGGCCTCAGCCAAGGACGACTTTGACCAGAAATCCGTCGCCTACGCGGATTCTCTCGCCGCCCGCGGTTTCGTGACGGCGTCCCTGGAATACCGCAAGGGCGTGGTCATGACGGGCAGCGGCAATCCTTTCCGCATCGACAGCGCGAGTTTCGCCCGCACGGTCTATAGGAGCGTGCAGGACCTGCATGCGGCCATCCGTTACCTGAGACTGAACGCAAAGGCACTGAGAATCAACCCCAGCAAGATTTACGTGCTGGGCAACAGCGCAGGCGCCATGATGGCTCTTGAAAACATCTATGCCCTGAGCAAAAGGGATTTCCCCTCTTACATCGATTCCACGTCGCAGTTTGTTGTGAAAGGCAACGAGAAGGAAAATGTCCCCTGGGGCAAACTGAATCAGTATGGCGCCAGGGACTATAGGGGCACTGCCGACGGCGTGGTGGCCCTCTGGGGAGGCATCCACGATATCGATCTCGTGAAGAATAGCGATGTCCCGGTGTTCCTCGCTCACGGGGATTCCGACTACGTGATGCCCTACAACGTGGGACACGCCATATCCAAGCCGGACAAGATGGTTGCCGAAGCGGTGCCCGAAAAGTACAGCGCCTTTGCAAAGGCCTTCAAGTTCCAAATCGAGACCCCCACCATTTATGGAAGCTACGCCATTGATTCTGCCCTGACGGCAAGGGGCGTGGCCCACGAATTCTACAACCCGGTGGGTTACGGTCTCAAGCACGAGTTCTACAACAGCACCCGTACCGCAGAAGACGGCAGCGAGATCGTGTTTGCCGACAGCGTGCAGGACAAGGCTTTCGACTTCTTGTACAAGCTGGCGACCGGAACCTACGGGAAAACGGAACCGGTGGTGGCCCTCCAGAAATCTGCCGCACCGTCTGACGTCGATGTCGCCCAGCGCACAGCACCTGCATTCGCGAAGGTCTCGAAGATCGCCATGGGCGACAAGAACCTGAGCTTCACGGTTGTGGAAGGCGACAACCTGGCTTACGGAGTCTTTGACCTGAAGGGCAAGAAGGTGATGGCGGGCCGCGCCTCCAGGGGCGAAACGGTATCCCTGGAAGCAGTTGCCGGCGGAAGCTACTTCCTGAAGGTCCAGGGCGACGCCACTCGACGGATTGTCGTGACACACTAAGGGTTCGCGATAAGACCGTCGCTTCAAAAGGTTCCTCTCTAAAAGCAAACGACCCGGATGAATCCGAGTCGTTTTTCATTAGGGCTTTTTCACTGCGTATTTTGGAACGTGCGTTCTCCGACTATTTACTTTTTCCCGACTTTCTCGTTCAGTTTTTTCTGGACTTCTTTTATGTGCCAGCGTCCACGCCGGTCTTCAAGGAAGAAGTCCGTACGCACGCCACGGGCAAGACCTTTGTCGATAATCTTCTGGGCTTCATCATATCTTTTTTGGTCGAGGCGAAGTTCTGCTAAAAAGAAATAGTTGTAGAGGTCAGCGGGGTCTTGCTTTAAGGCCATATTCAGGTATTTATCGGCGAGTTCCTTGTCGGGCCAAGAAAGGATAATGGGAATGTGGGGGAGTAGCTGGTGGGCGCGTCCGAGGACTTGGTAATTTCCCGTAGCGGTGGCAACATCGCGAACTTTTGCTGCGACTCCGTCTTTCACTGCGGCTAGCGGGTTTTTCTCTGCTCCCCACATAGAGACGGACGCCGCATAGATATGGGCGATTTCACGATTTTTCGGATAACGGTTATAGGCCTTTTCACTGAGGTCTTTTAGGCTGTCGAGCTTGGCCTTGCGTTTGTTTTTTTCGAAGGGTACAAAACGGAAGGCAAAGTAGACGCTCTTGACCAAACCTTCGGTTGCTTTTTCTGCTACGGTGGAATCCTTTTGCGCCCGTTTGTAGGCGGCAATCATCAGGTCTGCGTTCTTCTTGTCGGCCTTGTCGCCCTTGGCACGTTCTGCGCGGGCCTTGTAGCAGGAATCCGCAAATGCCAAGTCGGGGTTTGCGAAGCAGCAAACCGTGGCGAAGCAGATGGCTAGAGGAAAAAGCTTCATGCTTGTACAGAGTTTAGATGGCGGATCAAGTCCGCCATGACGTCATTCCGGCCTTGTCATTTCCTTCCCTTGCCTTTTCCGGAGAAGTAGTCCTGCTGGCGGGTGGCTCCAAGAACGGCGTGCCATAGCGTCCCGTTGGGATTGATTTTCTTGCGTTCGTTGACGGCGTATTCTATAGGCACATGGCTGAACTGTTCGTTCATGCTGCCCACCACCATGTCGGTCTTGCCCGCCATGCCTGCGTGCACAGCACTTTCGGCCAGCTGGAAACAGAAGATGGCGTCTGTTCCCTTGGCGGGAATGCTACGAACCATGTAGCTCGGGTCAAAGTACTTGATGTTGACTTCTTTGCCCACTTTATCGAAATGGTTCTTGATTTCTCGGGTCAGGAATTCACCGATGTCGTTTTTCAACACATTGCCGCTGGCGTCCTTGCGTTCCGGCAAGCCCTTGAACAGCTCCTGTCCGGCGCCTTCGGCCACGGCGATTACGGCATGGGTCTTGCCGCTGCTGTAGCGGCTTTCGAGAGCCTTGAAAAGTCCGTTCTCGCCTTCCAGCGTGAAGGGTACTTCGGGAATGAGGCAGAAGTTCACCACCGTGGTGGCGAGAGCCGCGTAGGCGGCGATAAATCCGGAGTCGCGACCCATGAGTTTCACCAGGCCAAGACCGTTGAAAGCCCCGTTGGCCTCGTTGTGGGCGCTGGTAATCACGTCGGTGGCGCTGAGCACCGCCGTCTCGAAACCGAAGGTGCGGTCGATCAGATTCAGGTCGTTGTCGATGGTTTTCGGGATGCCGATAACAGAAATGGGCTGGCGACGCTTCTTGACTTCTTCGGCAATGGCGTGTGCCCCCCGGAGGGTTCCGTCACCGCCGATACAGAAAAGCACATTGATGTTCAGTCGCATGAGGGTATCCACCATCACGGAGGGTTCCTGCATGCCGCGGGAACTCCCCAGGATAGTGCCGCCGTCGTCCTGGATGGCATCTACCACGTCGGGGTTCAGCACGATAGGCGGGTAGCCGTAGGCCGGGTTCAGCCCGCGGTAACCGTAGGGGATGCCGAAGATGTTGCGCACGCCGTAGTCAAACCACAGCACCTGTACAAGACCTTTGATGACGTTGTTCAGACCGGGACAGAGGCCGCCGCAGGTCACGATGCCTGCACGGGTCCAGGCGGGGTCGTGGAAAATCGTTTCGCGGGGGCCTGCCGCTTCGAGAGAGGGAATCGCCTTCCCGTTATCGATAAACTTTTTGATACGGTTCACGTCGGTGGTGAGACTGATACGGTCGTCGTCAGAGACGAACTGCACGCCTTTCATGGGGGATTTCAGGGTTCCCGTTCCCACTGTTTCGATGGAGAGGTCGTATTGTTCCGGATTGTTGAGAATATCTTCTTGCGTCATGCCTTAAAAATACAAAAAAGAACCCCGATTAGGTCGGGAATGACATTTTTAGACCGTCAAGCACCGACACCTTAATCGGATCCTCGCCTTCGCGAGGATGACAATCCTAGCCCCTAAATCCTAGATCCTAGCCCCTAAATCCTAGATCCTAATCCCTATATTTCCAGCGGCGGGAAATGGATCTTGGTGCGGAGTCCAGGGTTCGCGTTTTCCATCTCGATTTTCATGTTGGTGAGGGTGCAGAGTTTTTTCACCATAGAAAGACCGATACCCGTTCCGCTTGTGCGGCGGGTCATCTCGTTTTCGACGCGGTAGAATTCCTGGAACACCTTTTTCATTTCGGCGGGCGGAATGCCCGGACCGTAGTCGCGCACCGCCAGATAGACATCGGTATCCTTGATGCGGAGCTCGATGACAATCATCTTGTAGTCCGCATCCTTGGAGAACTTCAACGAGTTGTCCACCAGGTTCATCAAGATTTGCATAATGGCGTCCCGGTCCATCATCAGGGTGATGTCTCGGACATCGGTGTCCGAAGAGACGGTGAGCTCGAAACCGTGCTTTTCTACGTTCTTGCTGTAGGTGGCCACAAAGTCGTCCAGCACGGCCTTGGGCCTGTCCTTGGCAAGCTGTACATTCCAACGGTCTCCATCCAGTTTGGACAAATTAAGAACATTCTGGATTAGGCGCGTAAGTCTGTCTGCCTCGCTGGCGATTTGGTTGTAGTACTTTTGTTTTTTCTCTTCGTTTGCCACCCAGGAGTTCTGCAACAGCTCGGCGTACATGCGGATAGAGGTCAACGGCGTTTTCAGCTCGTGACTCACCGCAGAAATAAAGTCCTGCCTTTTCTTGGCCAGGTTCAGTTCGCTTCGGGTTAGGCGGTAGATCGCCACGAGACCGCCCCCCAAGATGATAAGCACTACGGCTCCAAGAAAAATCAAGAAAGAACTACCCCTGGAATCGTCCCTGTTTTTCATGCTCATGACCAAGGAAATTTTGTTGAGGGGAGGTATCAGTTTGGTGGAGAAAATTTCTTGGGATTCGTCATGGGAGCCAAAAGAAAGTAATGTTCGCGGCCCGTCCTTGAATTCCAGCACCAAGTCTTTTTCGAGGGGGTAGAACTGGGTCTCGTTCTTGACCAGGCTATTTAGGTAGACTTTGGTGTCAACGATGTAGCCCTGGATATAGAGTTCGCTGCCCCTGGTCACGTTACGGAAAAAGACGATATAGTCGCTGTTGACTTTCGCCATAAAGGGTTCGATTTCCACTTCGAAATTGTAATTCACCGTAGAGGTAGTCAGACTGTCCATGTCCTGGGATTCTGCATCGAACGCGATGTTTTCTTTTTCCGACGTGGTTTCAAACCGGTGGGGCCTAGCGGTTTCTTCTTTTTCGCTGTGGCCTAGTTTGGGGTCTTGCTTGTAGATGTGGTCAATGACCTTTTCCACGGAATCTCTAGGCTGGGCCATAGCTTCAATACCGCGGTTTTCAATATTTAACTCGTCCAGAATGTTCTTGATTTTATTGCGGACTTCTTCGCGACGCAACCGCTCACTTTGAGGAATTTGCTCCAAAAGAATTTCGCCGAAGCGGCCTTCGGGCAAGAACGGCGTGCGGAGCGTGTTGTCTGGAGTGAGCTGGAAATGTCCCACAAGGCCCGCATATTGGCTGGTGACGGGGTAGTCCACCAGTTCGGAGAGGGTGTTTTCTTCGCCACCGATGACCTGCACGGTTCGAATGAACCCGTATTCGGAGTAGGAACGTTTTTCTTCGACTGCCAGGTCGCGGGCCAGCCTCTGGTTTAACGTGTTGGCCACGAACATGGCATGCCCAGTGTAGAGCGAATTGGTACCCAGCTGCAACTGAGAATACGCCTGGTAAAGAAGAATTACCAGGGGTATCGTGATGACAACAAAGATGGAGGCGAAGATTACGTGGACTTTGTGCATTCAGGCGTAGAACACATCTGGTAGCCTTCCCCGCGGAACGTTACCAGGAACTTCGGGTGGGAAGGATCGTCTTCGATTTTCTTGCGAAGCTTGGTGATGTGGATATCTACGGTACGGGTATCTACGGAATCGGCGTTCTCGTAGCCCCAGACCTTGCGCAGCAGTTCGGAACGGGGAACGGCGTGATCGCGGTTGGTCCACAGGTATTCCAGAATTTCCACTTCTTTACGGGTGAAGGCGATTTCTTCGGTGCCACGGGTGCCGCGGTATTCGCGGAAATCAATCTTCAGGTTGCCGGCTACCAACTTGCCTTCGTTTTCGGCGCTCTGGCGACTGCGGCGCAGCACTGCCTCGATACGGGCGAGCAACATGGGCACGGAGAAGGGCTTGGGAATGTAGTCGTCGGCACCGTACTTGAGGCCGTTGATGATGTCCTCGTCGGAATTCTTGGCCGATAGGATGATGATAGGTGTGCTCCTGTCTTTTTCGCGAATCTTGTCGCAGACGGTAAAGCCGTCAATGCCAGGAAGCATCAGGTCTAGGAGGATTAGTCCGTACTGGCCGGTCAGGGCTTCGGCAAGGCCTGTTTCGCCATCGGCGCAGTGCTTCACGTTGTAGCCGTTCAGTTCGCAAAGGTCTACAAGACCCTCGGCGATGGCAATTTCGTCTTCGATAATGAGAATGCTTGTGTTGCTAGAGTTCTGGCTCATCTTGATTCCTTTCAATTCAAATTCTAGAGGGCGAATCCACCACCCACTTCGAGAGTCATGTTGCCGGCATCGACTTCCTTGGGATAGTCTCCGCCAAAGTAGTACTTGAAGTTGCAGTAGGCTGCAATGGGAATAATGGGGAGCTTGGCACGGACACCCACCAGGGCATGACCGCCGATGCTGGTTTTCAGGCCTTCATCCATGGCCTTGTCCTGCACCTTCTGCTTGAGTGTCTGACCGAGGGTTTCGAGTTCCTGGACTTTCTGCTGCAGGGCTTCGGGGTCAAGACCTTCCTTGTTGGCGACGCTCTTGATCATTTCGGAAATAGCGGGGTCGTCGATGATTCCCTGCACAAAGCTCTGGTTCAGCACGAAGGTGTTCAGGTGGTAGGTCACGCCACCGCCAATATAGGGGCGGATGACGGGGATAAAAGTCAGCGGATAGGTGATGGACACGTCCAGGCCGCTGGCCACGAACTTGGGGTTGGCCTTGCCGAAAGGAGTGCCCGCCAGTTCAATTTCAAGCGGGAGCGGTTCGGCAACGCCGTCGACATAGAGGGCCGCATCGTAGGAGCCGAACTGGATGTTGTAAGTAGCTTCGATGTCGATGATGGGCAAAATGTCAATCCACAGCTTAAAGCCGAAGCCCTGCATGGTGCCGTCGAAACCTTCGTGACCGAACTGGATGCCTTCGGTTACGGGAAGTACTGGACCAGCCTTCATCTTGGTGCCGAATCCGGGGGCGTAGTGGCCACCGATACCGATGATAGCGAAGGACTGGGTGGCGAGCAGGGCCGCCGCTGCAAGAATGACTTTGAAATTCATAGTGATTCCTCGTTGAAGCTTTACAATGAAACAATATAAATTTTTGTCGGGCGTGCAGGTTGAAACAAACGAAAAAGCCCGCATTTTGCGGACTTTTCATCGGCGGTTTGCACTTGTGCGGTCTCGCTACTTGATGGCCGGAACAATCAGTAGCACTTTCTGGCCCTTGCGCACCGCAATCCGGTCGAACTTGTACACGCCAACGGTCTCTCCGTGGGGGCCTATGGCCGACACGTTCACGTCGTGACTACCCGGCTCTACCGGTATGCGGGTCATGTAGAAGGAATTAGGCAAGAACAGCCCTACCCGCAGGTCGGCCTGTTCCAGCTGGGTCTGGCCTACATCTACGGCGATGTTTTTCAGCAGGTCAAAGATACCGTTGCCGGTGTTGGTGGCCTGCTTTGCCTTCTGGGCGGCAATGGTCCGTAAAATCACGCGGACCGCCGTACGGGTAATGACGGAGTTCCGCTCGTCGTCCATGTTCTGCCGCAGTTCCTGGTCCACGTCCATGACTTTCTCGGGCCTTATGCGGGTCTTGCCGTCAAGCGATACTTCGAACTGGTTTACGCGGCTTTTATATGTGCGGACTTCGGGCAGGGCAAACCCGATGTGGAAGGTCTCGCTTCCGGCGCCGGGCACGGGAGGCGCCACCAGCGTAAACGACATCTGCCTGCCGGTCTCGCCGTCCTTGTAGTAGAGGTTCATGGCGCCTGCGCTTACGAAGGTTCCCGACAGGTACATCTCGCCGAGGATGGGGCTGTGACCCGCATAGCCCAGCACGATGATTTCTTGCCCCTGCTCGTGTACGGCGGTGGCCTTGGGCGTAGCGGCGAGTTCCGGCTTTTTCAGGGCGCGGATTTCGTCTTCCCTTTCGGCACGGCGCAGGCTTTCGGTAGCAAACTCGAAGAACTCCTTCGGGAGCCCCATCTTGCCTTCGTCGTAGGCCTTGATGGCCTTCACATAGGCGATGGCCGCCTCGTCGTTGTCGCCGTCCAGCTCATAGACCAGGGCTTGCAAATAACGCAGGTAGCCGTTGTCATTTACTTTGTCCTTATCCTTCTGGTACAGGGCGTTCATGGCAATCTGGGAACGCTTGACTTCTACCAGGGCACCGTCAATATCCATCTTGGCCAGGTAGTTCAGAATCTGGTACTGGTACAGGGTCAAGAGTTCGAAGGGCCTTGCACGGTAGGGGCGGGTGTTGTCGTTGGTGACAATAGCCGCCGCCTCGTTGGTCACGGACTTGGTGTAAAGATCCTCGTAGATTTTTTCGGCCTGGGCCAGGTTCTTGATACTTTCGTCAAAGTTACGGTTGTAATGATGGAGAATTCCCAGGTCGTAGTAGTACAGGAACTCGCTGTTGCTTCCGTAAAGGTCGTCCTTCTCTTTTTTCACCTCGGCGATGGTGGCCTCGAAGCCTTTCTTTTCCAGCGTCGGGGCAAGAGTCTCGTAACGCGTCATGGACTTGTTGGCACATGACGCTAAGAGGAATGGGATTAGCAGAAGGAGGAGACGTTTCATAGGTATGAGGTCGGCACTTCGTGCCTTTGGGCTATGAGGTCGCGCCGTTGGCGCTTTGAGATGAAGATGTGGCGAAGGTCCAAGGGTAATCGCTCACTCCTCAAAGGGAGCGCATGCGACCGCCCTCAAGCCTCACAACCCCATTACATCTTCACGCTGTCTTTGGACACGTACTTCTTGATTTTCTTGTCGCCTACCCAGACCTTGCGGTGGCTCTGGATGTCGGTGAGTTCCAGGTCCACCTGGTAGTAGATGACCTGTTCGCCGCCTTCCTGGTCCACGATGGAATTGAGCGTTCCGGTGAGCATCAGGTCGGCGCCGATTTCCTGGCCGGCGTCCTTGCGGGTCTCTTCGGTGGCGTTGCCGGCCTGGCTCGCCAGTTCGTTACGCAGTTCGGCGCGTTCTTCGGCGTTGGCCACGAAGTCGGCCTTGCCCGAATTGATGAGGGCTCGTTCCATGTCCTTCACGAAGGTTTCTACGTTGATGTGTTCGTGGCTCTTGTTGCGGATCTTGCCGATGACCACCGTCGGAACGATTCCGTTCTTCTGCTGGATCATGGTCTGGTACCAGGGGCGGTTCAGGCAGTCGGTAATCATCTCGTCGGCCACCAGGCGGGAATCGGTGTCGTTCCATGCGCCGGAAAGGTCGGTGACGGAGTTTTCGTCGATACGGGTGACCTTTTTGCCACCGGAGCAGCCCATGAGGGCGGCGAGACTTGCGCAAAGGCAGAGTGTCAAAATCTTGGACATGGTTTTCTCCTGTTTTCAGGTTTGAAGTTTACAAAGGTTAATATAGCTAAATAAGTTGCCAAGACCAACAAAAAAAGCCCCGGCTTGGCCGGGGAATCTGGATTCCGTGTCATGGTTCGACAAGCTCACCAACCAGGCACGGAATGACGCTGTTGAAAACGTCGCGGAACGGCACTTGGACAGTCGCGGCGTTTGCGTCGCGAGAATTATCTCTTGTACTTCTTGCCCTTGGAAGCGTCCAGAGTGACTTCGGCGGTTTCTTCGCCACGGACGGTCACCAGTTCTTCGGCAGAGCGGCCGTTGCTGCATTCGGCGCGGACAACGTGGTCGCCGGCGTCGAGGCTCGTAATGGTGAGGGCGGCGCCGTCGGTCTTGTCGGCGTTGTCGCCGTCAACGTAGATGAGGCACTTGCCGGGGATGGTGGTCACCTTGATGTTGCCCTTGGGAATCTTGGTGCCGAAGTCGAACTTGTTGCGCTTGTCGTTGCCGGGCCACACATTCACGCGCTGGTTCACCAGTTCGAAGCCCTGGTCAATCACCACCAGGGTCTGGCGGCCGGACTGCACGGACTGGTTTTCAATGGGGCTCTTGCCCAGAAGTTCGCCACCCAGGTAAACGTCGCTGTTAGGCGGGTTGGTAATGATGGTCACGGTGGCAGCCTTGCCACGAGGAGGTGGATCGTCGTCGGCGACGGCGGAAGTGAAAAGGAATGCGACCATCAAGGCCAGAATGTACAGTTTCTTCATGGATTACTCCTGTTTGTTTATATAAAACTTTGCTCTCTCTGTGAATATAAATTTTTTTCTGCCAGAAAAACGGAAAAATGCCAAAAAAGGGGTAAAACACCGGTTTTTCAGGCACAAACAGGGGGAGACATCCCCTTTTTAGTTATCAGTGGTCGGTTATGAGTTTTCTACATTCTCACCCATGAAAGCCCTCTACCAGAAAATCCGCGTCTTTGACGGAAAAAGCTACGGTCTGTACCGCTCCCTCGCCGACAAGGCCTGGGATTTCGGCGACTTTACGCTGGAGTTTCTGCACGTGCAGGGCGACCCCTTTGCGCCGGCATCGCGAATTCTGGTGACCGCCCCCCTGCAGACCCTCGGTTACGGCGGGGAGTGGAGCGGCTCCTTTGAGCGCCGCTTGGCCATTTCGGACTATTTGCTCCGCAGGCTCAGCAAGAACGTGGCGGAGCGGTTTCCCGAAAAGAACGCCGCCATCGAGATGGAGGTTCCCGGGCCGGAAATGCTGGCGCGGAACGCCCTCTGGGTAGATAACGGCATGCTCCGGGCAAGCCTCGCGGTGCGGCTCCCCGGCGAGGGCCGCAAGATCCAGGCGGAACTGGCGGCAGAAATCTTGACCATGACGCTCCCTGACCTGCTTTCGGCAAGCCTTTACTGCACTCCCGAAATCCTTGCGGGGGTGGAGGAAAGTTTCCAGGTGCTCGACACCCGTCGCGCCATTCTGGAGGAACTGCCCGTGCGGGGCCTTGTGGCCTTTGTGCCCGACGGGGCGGTGCTTCCCAGGGAGTCGGGCCTTTCGGAAAAGCCCCTTCCGGGAGCGGTTCCTTTCAAGTCGCCCGAAGAACTGACGGTGACTTTCGACATCGGCGGCAAGAGCATTCGGGGCATGGGAATCCCGAAGGGCGTGACGGTCATAACCGGCGGCGCTTACCACGGAAAGTCCACCCTGCTCGACTCCCTGGTCCGTTCCGTCTATCCACACGTTCCGGGCGACGGCCGCGAAGGAATCGCGGTGGAAGAATCTGCGTTCCGTGTGGGCGTCGAAGACGGACGCTACGTGCGGGAGACGGACATTTCCGCCATGGTGCGGGACTTGCCCGGCGGTGTGTCCACCAAGAATTTCTCTACCGAAAAGGCTTCGGGCTCTACCAGCGAGGCGGCGAACCTGCTGGAGGCCATGGAAATGGGCTCTAAGACCTTCCTTATCGACGAGGATTCGTCGGCGGTGAACTTCCTCATTCGCGACCGGCGCGTGCGGGCCCTGCTGGGCGACGACCGGGAACCCCTGATTCCACTTACCGACCGCATCCGCAACTTTGTGGATATGGGCTTCAGCTTCATTCTGGTGGCGGGCGCCTGCGGGGACTTTTTGAGCCTTGCGGACAACATCGTGGTGATGGCGGAATACAAAGCCGAATGCGGGAATTCGAAGGCGCGTGAGCTTTTCGGCGCCTGCGATATGGGTACGCAGGTCGAGCCTTCTGGAGGTGGTGCGACAGGCGCCGTTACGCTCCCTGTTCCTCGGTCCTTCGCCGAATTCGTGAAGCCCCTCTTGCCGAAGGTGCGGCCCGCCTCTGCCGTGGAGCGCCAGGTGAAGGTCAAGCTGAACGGCGACAGCCTGCTTCAGGTGGGCCTGCTTACGGCCGACGTTTCCAAGTGCGGCCTTTTGGTGGACAAGTCCCAAAGGCTTGGCGCCGGATACCTGGCGCTGAACCTGTGCCAGAATCCGGAAGATTCCGGCCTGCGGGAAAATGCAGACAAGCTATGCGAAAAAATCCGCAACGTAGGGTTCCGCAATCTGCCTCAGGGCATGAGCCGCCTCATGAGCCTGCCCCGTGCCGTAGATGTGGCGGCGGTGCTGCTTAGGATGCGGTAGTTTTTACGCCAGTTCCTTCGCCAGCTGTTTCAAGGCGGCCAGGGATTCGGCAGAAAGGGAACTCTTTACCGTCACTATGGTTTCGCACAAGGTAACGTTTTTCAAAGTCGAAAGGATTTCGGTCATCTTTTTTGCGGCCATGGGCGCCCAGGTGCCGTTCTCCACGATTCCCACCTTGCGGTTGCTGTAGTTCTTTGCCTTCAGGTGGTTCAAGAAATCTTCCATCACGGGGAAAAGTCCCGCGTCGTAGGTGGGTGCCATCACCACCATGCGGTCGTAGCGGAAGGCGTCTTCGATGACTTCGGCCATGTCGCTGCGGGCCAGGTCCGACACCACTACCTTCGGCACTCCGGCACCTTCAAGCTCCTTCGCGAGAACCTGCGCCGCCTTGGCGGTGTGTCCGTAAATAGAGGCATAGGCGACAAGCACGCCTTGGTCTTCGGGAGCGTAACTGCTCCAGGTGTTGTACTTGCCTATATAGTATTCCAGATTTTCTGCAAGAACGGGTCCGTGGAGCGGGCAGATGGTCTTGACGCCCAGGGGCGCTACCTTCTTGAGCACGGCCTGCACTTGGTTTCCGTACTTGCCTACGATGTTGAAATAGTAACGTCTGGCTTCGCAGGCCCAGTCGTCGGGGTCGGCGTCGTAGATGCCGAACTTGCCGAAGGCGTCGGCAGAGAACAGCACCTTTTCGGTCTGCTCAAAGCTGAACACCACCTCGGGCCAGTGAACCATAGGAGCGCCGATGAACTGCAAGGTATGCTTGCCCAGAGCAAGGGTGTCGCCTTCTTTTACCGTGAGCTTTTTTACGTCGGCGGGGAGTTCCATGAATTGCGGGAGCAGTGCAAACGCCTTGGCGCTTGCTACAAGAGTCGTTTCGGGGTAGAGCGCCACGAACTGGGCGATTCCGCCGGCGTGGTCCGGTTCCAGGTGGTGGATAATCAGGTAGTCGGGTTTGCGCCCCGCAAGGGCCGCCTGCAAGCCCGCCATCCATTCCGTAACCTTGCGGCTATCTACCGTGTCGGTCACCGCAATCTTTTCGTCGTCAATTACAAAGGAGTTGTAGGCCATGCCCGCAGGCACCACGTACTGTCCTTCGAAAAGGTCGATGTCCGTGTCGTCTACGCCGATATACTTGATGGAATCGCTAAAGTCTTTCATGTAAACCTCTTTATTGCCAAATATAAAATGCCGTGAATGTCTCGTAGGCCCTATTAGTAGAAGTTCATATTGAACCAGCCCTTGGTGCCGTCTTCGGATATTGCTATGCCGCAGGCCACCTTGGTATAAGACGCCTTCCGCATGTTCAGGTAATGCCCGATGTCGGGATAGTCCTCTTTCTTGTCGGGGTCACGCTGTCCGCTGGTGACCAGGGCCTTTTCGTCTTCCCACATCATCTTGATGTAGTATTGGACTGCGCCTGTGGCATTCGTTCTCCAGGAGGTGGAAAAATTCGGTCCGGAATTTTGCGCCCATTCATCGCAGTCCCCAAAGTGGCCGTGGGCTTTGTTGTCTGCCATGTCGGCTGCGGCCTGGTTGATGGCGCAGATCTGCTTTTCGTCGTCGGCAAGTTCCAGGGGAGCAACTCCTTCGGTGGCCCGGTATTCGTTGGCAAGTCTCAGGCATTCGTCTCGCCAGCCTTCATCAATGAAGGGCTGGGAACTTTCATATTCCTTGAGTGCCTCGGTCGCTGAGGCAACGCTGGTTGCCGAGGTTACGGCAACTTGCTCGGACGAAGAACTGCTTCCGGTTTCCGTAGCAGACGATGTTTGTGCCGCATCCTGTGCACCACCTGCCGAAGAAGACGGCCTTACTGTCGAAGGAGTGCTATCGGAGTTTACCGAACTGCCAGACGATAGTTCAACGTCGGATAGCTCGTCGGGTTGTGCGTCGTCATCTGTTTCCGTATTTAGGGCGCCGCCAGAAGAAGCACTCCTTGTCCACTCCCCATTGTCACATATATAGTATAGCCCCGTACTTAAAACGAGGACGGATTCACCCTGCAGCTCATTGCTGCAGGCTTCAAGGTCTGCTTCTGTATGTACCGACGTTGCCTGTGCGTTTGCCTTGGTAGACGAATCGTCGCAAGCGACGAACAAGCCTGCCGTTGCAAACGAAAGCATCAAAAATCCCAATCCCTTTTTCATCTTTTCCTCTGTATGTTGAGAAATACCTAGTGAGAATTAGTAGAAGTTGACGTTGAACCAGCCAGTAGTTCCGTCTTCGGACACCGCTATACCGCAGGCCACCTTGGTGTAGTCACCCCGCATGTTCTTGTAGTGTCCGATGTAGGGGTAGTCTTCGTCCTTGTCCAGGTCCCGCTCCCCGCTTTCTACCAGTTTCTTTTCTCCCCACATCATGTCCAGATAGTACTTGGCCACGTCGGCAGCCTTGCGACCGTTTGCCATGGAGGCGTTGGGACCGGAATTCTGCGCCCATTCGCCGCAATCACCAAAGTGACCATGGGCCTTGTTGGACTTGAGGTCCGCGGCAGCCTGCTCGTCGGCGCATTTCTGTTTTTCTTCGTCGGCAAGGGCGACGGGTTCAAGATTTTCGGTGGCGCGGTACTCGTTGATAATCTCCAGACACTGTTCGCGCCAGCCTGCTTCGTCCATGCCGGCGGTGACAGGCGTGCCGGAGCTGGAATCATCGGAACAGCCCGTGAATAGGGCAGCGGCACAGAAGGCAGAGGTGATACCGATTTTGCAGAACATGTTCATAAACACTCCCTTGAAATATTTAACATCAATGTAAATAAAAAAATGGTTCATGTGTGATTCTAGAAAAAATCGGACTTGACACCTAAGTCCTAATGAGTATATTTTGCCATAATCATGGCCGCAAAAGAAATAACAGTCGATGCCGCTCTCGAAAAAGGCGAAGAACTGACCGCCTTCGTGGAGTCCATGCTGGAGCCATACGACCCCTCGCCCAAGGCGACTGTCCAGGTGGACGTGGCCATCGACGAGGTGTTCAGCAACATCGTCATGTATTCCGGAGCCAAGACCGTAACGGTGGTCGCCAACCTGGATGAGCCTACATCCGTGTTCTCGCTTACCTTTATAGACAAAGGAAACCCCTACAATCCCCTGGAAAAAGAGGATCCGGACGTTTCCCTGCCTGTGGAGGAACGGGAAATTGGGGGCCTGGGCATCTTTTTGGTGAAGAAAACCATGGATGACGTGCACTACGAACGCAAGGCCGACCAAAATTATTTTACTATTTACAAGAAAATTAAGTAGAGGTACAAGATGAAAATCGAACAGACTCGTGACAATTCCACATTGACCCTGGCTTTGGAAGGTCGTCTGGATACCATTACCGCTCCCGAGCTGGAGCAGGTCGTCAATGCGAACCTGGAAGGGCTCACTGCCTTGATTTTTGACTTTGCCAAGCTGGAATACGTGTCCTCTGCCGGACTCCGCGTGCTGCTCAGTGCCCAGAAGAAGATGAACAAGCAGGGCAAGATGGAAGTCAAGAATGTTTGCGCCGAAATCATGGAAGTCCTGGACATCACAGGTTTCAGCGATATCTTGACGATCGTCTAGAAAATCTTTGCCGCCAGTTCAGGTGCGAACTTGGACAGGTAACCCTGGGCAAGCAGAATCGTTATCAGGGCGGGCAATATCCACTTGAAATAAATCTTGATGAGTGTGTGGCGAGGGAGTTTCAATCCCTCGCCTGCGTTCATTTCGTCAAAGAACTTTTCTTGTCCCCAACCGTAACGGCTGCTGCAGAACACCACCATGAAAATGGCGCCTGCAGGTAGCATGGTGTTGCTCACGATAAAGTCTTCCAGGTCCAGCACGCAGCTGCCGGGGCCAAAGGGCTCGAATCCCGAAAGCACGTTGAACCCGAGGGCGCAGGGGAGCGACATCAGGAACACCGCAACCATGTTCCAGTAGGCCACCTTCCGGCGCTTGAAGCCCTTCAGGTCCATCCAGAAGGCCACGATGTTTTCAAACACGGCAATAAGTGTGGAGAGTGCCGCGAAGGACATGAACAGGAAGAACGCCGCCCCGCAGAACCGTCCCGCGGGCATCAGAGCGAACACGTTGGACAAAGTAACGAAGATAAGCCCGGGTCCTTGCGCCGGAGACTGCCCGAAGGCAAAGCACGAGGGGATAATGATAAGGCCCGCCACCAGGGCCACGACGGTATCCAGCGCGCAGATGCTGGCGGCCTCCTTGGTCAGGGAATGCTGCCGCTTGATGTAACTGCCAAAAATCATCATGCTGCCGATGCCGATACTCAGGGTAAAGAAGGCATGGGCAAATGCGGCGAAGATGGCATCTCCCACGCCCTTGCCGGACTGGGTCAGTCGTTCCAGTGAAGGCAGCAGGTAGAATTCCAGACCCTTGCCGGCCCCGGGAAGCGTCACCGCACGAATGGCAAGCAGGATCATGATGACAAACAGCGCAATCATCATCTTCTTGGTAATGCGTTCCACGCCCTTCTGGAGCCCGAGGGACACGATGCCGAGACCCATGACGATAGCGACGGTCATCCAGAAAATCAGGAGGGGCGGGTTCGAAAGCATCTCGCCGAAACCGCTTGCAATCTGGTCGGGCGTTCCCTTCAGGAATTCGCCGTCGGTGAGCATCTTGTAGAAATAGAAGAACATCCAGCCTGTGACTACGGAGTAGAACGCCATCAAGATGTAGTTGGAGGCAATCAGCGGGAACTTTGCCCAGTGCCACTTGGTGCCTTGCTTTTCGAGACGGTCAAAGGCCATGCCGACGCCGCTTTTTCCGCCACGGCCAATGGCCAGTTCTGCCATGAGCACCGGGAGCCCGAGAAACAGCAGGAACCCGAGATAGGGCAGCACAAAGGCCGCGCCGCCGTATTGCCCTGCGATGTAGGGGAAACGCCACACGTTGCCAAGGCCAATGGCACAGCCTGCGGCAATCAGCAAAAATCCAAGTCTTGTCTTAAAAGTCTCGCGTTCTCTTTTGTGTTCCATAAATCTAATGATAATAAAAAACGCGCGCGAATTATATATTTACACCTATGCCCCACTTCGTTTACATGCTCCGCTGTGCCGGGAACCGCATCTACACGGGTTACGCCGTGGATGTGGCCACCCGTTTCGAGGAGCACCGCACAGGGCGTGGGGCCAAGTTCACCAAGGCTTTTCCGCCCGAAAAAATCCTCCGCCAGTTCGAGCTCCCGAACAAGGAATATGCCCTGCGCATGGAAGCCCGCATCAAGAAACTTACGGCGACCCAAAAAGAACGGCTGGCAAATGGCGACGAAGTGCTGACGCAATTCCTGTTAGATAGCCTCGCCGAGACGCTCCCGCCCAAAAAACGGAAACGGCGCCCGCGTCGCAGAGTGTCCCTAATAAAGTGAAATTCGTATATAATACAAAGTGTATCATATAATTCGCTTTGTTTAAAGTCATTTCTAAAAAACAGCAAAAAGTCGTTCTTTTTGCATTATTAAGGATTTATTTTTAATGATGATGAAGTCTATCCTGCAATACAAGGATTACCGCAAGTATATCCGTGACTATTACACCTGGGAAAAGAAGCACTCTTCTTTTTCGTGGAGGGAATTTTCTAGGCGTGCAAAATTCACGTCTCCGAACTTTTTGAAACTGGTTTCCGAGGGTAAATCTAAACTGAGCACCCCTTCTGCCGAGCGGGTGGCAGATGCTATGGACCTGGCGGGTTTTGAGAAGTCTTTTTTTCAAAATTTGGTAATCTACAACCAATCCAAGGACACTAAAAAAGGTAAAGTCGCCCATGAAAAATTACAGGTAATCGCCAAGGAAAACGCAGTCCGCAAAATGGGTGTCGGGTACCAGAATTTCTACTCAACCTGGCTCCATGCGGTGGTTCGCGAACTGGCCTGTGCTACAGAGAAACCTAGTGTCGAATCCATCGCAAAACGTTGTCGTCTTGTGGTATCCCCAGCAGAAGTAGCGGACTCCATCGGATACCTTTTAAGGTCTGGACTCTTGAAAAGTAATGGTCGTGGCGGCTACCGTCAGACAGAAAAAATAGTAGAAGGTGACGAACAGGGAATTCCCGCGGCCTTGCGGGCCATGAATCGGCAAATGGCAAGGCTTGCGGAACAGGCTTTAGACGACGTTCCCCCAGAGTGGCGCGAAATCACGGGTATCACCATGGGGCTTTCCCGGCAGTCCTATGCCAAGGTCTTGGGGGCGTTGGCCTCTTGCCGTAAAAAGATTCTGGATATTGTAGCCAAAGAAGAAAACGTGGATAGGGTTTATAGACTCAACTTGCAGATGTTTCCCATGACCACCATTGAATCGGACAAGGTGAATGATGATAATACCTAGCACAATTCTGATATTATTCGCATTTTCCCTTCTTGCTTGTTCTAGCGACAACGATAAACTCGGTGGTGGCGCGGTGGAAGGCAACACCGTTGAGGCCGAATACAAAGTTGAACCCGTGCAGATAGATTCCATAAGGGAAGTCGTGGGTGAATCTGCAATAGATTCTCATCCGAAAGAATTTGATAATTGCGAATGGTACAGCATACTCCTGAATTCTCCAAGGGAGACTTATTTTGATTTTTTTGACGACATTGACGCATCGGAGTCGTGCCTGGTCAATCTTTACCCCGAACAAAATAGCATTGAGTATTTGGGATTTATAGATGTGGATAAATCTAGTGAAGGGATAGAATGGAAAACCACCCACGAAGTTATCTACATCGTGCCTACCGACCGGGGTGTGGCCATCAATGAGAAGGTTGAAAACTCCTATGTGTTTTATCCTCCGTTTCTATGTGAAAAACTAATGGAGCCCTATAGGGAGTCGTGCCAGGAACGGGGAGGCGTATTCCAAACACCTCCAGGTGGATGTGAATGCGGAGTCAGGTTCACTTGTACTATCGAACTGCCTTTTTTGACCAAGCCTGTCCGTGAAACGCTAGAAGACGTAGCGGAGCAGCTAAAGAATTCCTGCATGGAAGAGGTGCAGGCCTACACAAGAAATTAACAACAAGGAGTAGTTATGAATATTAACAAAATCATCCTTTCTGCGGCTTCTGTCGCGGCTATGACACTTGTCGCTTGCGGTAGCGACAGTTCCAACTCGGCACCATCGGCAACCCTTCCCGAAAATGGCAGGGTCAAGACCGGCATAGAGGTCAACAACTATCTATGCTCGACTACGGAAAACCAGTGCGAGAAAATTTTCGTTGAAGATATAAATGTCACCATGCAGTGCGGGTCGATGGGTACATGGGCTGCTATGCTCTTGGACGAACCCGTCGAAGGTTGTAGCGGCAGTGGGTACGGCAACTCACCGAGCGGTGCCTCTGGAACGCCCGGCAATGGGCTGAAGGTTGCTTCTTGCTTCTTCGTTCAAGATGGCGAATGCGAAGAAGTGCAAACCACGGATTTGGCTGTTATAGATTCTGTCAAGACTTTTTGCAACAATACTCCGGGCGCAACCTACAAGGAGGCTTCTTGTGATCCGAATGCCGTACTCAAGTGCGATTTTGAGCAATCCATGAAAAAGATGAGCCTGTATTTTTACACGCTGCCCTTTGAAGGCATGACCTGCGCAGATGTTGATTATGACACTGACTCGGGTGATAACTCCGGAATCAATGAGGCATGCGCAAGTATCGAAGAGGAAGTTATCAGCTCTGGATGCCTTGAAGAATTTTTGAACCCGTCTGCACGGTGTCAACCGGTAGTCGCAAGATTGGATGATTGCTACAGTGCAAACGAGGATTATTAACGGCGGCTATACCTCTATGGACATGCCTGTGAACATCTGGCAGGCCCGTTCGCCTAGAACTTCGTGCAGTATCTCGAAGGCGCGGTTGCCGGTACAGTGGCCCGTGTAGATTTTTTGCACGTCCAGTTCCAGCAGGCGCTTTGCAAAGGCATAGACGACCTCGTCCTTGTAGCGGTAAAGGTGGAAGCCTCCGAGAATCCCGTAAATCTTTTTGCCCGGAAAGGTCGCTTCCACTTCTTTCACGATGTTGTCTGCGCCGGCGTGACTGCAGCTGTTCATCACGAACAGGCCTTCGGGAGTGTCGAAGACCAGGCTCTGCTCGTGGTCGAAACTGTCATAGCGGTAACGGCCGTTTTCCTTGACAGAAAGACCTGCTGCCTCGGCGATGCGGGCACGGGCCTCCGGGCTCACGACGCTGTCTTTGTGGGGGAGCAGGTAAACATTGCGGGCGATTTGTGCATCGCCTTCGACAAAGCAAATGCGGTCGGCAAAACGTTTCAGGTAGCCCCTGCGGATGCCGATGTATTCGTGGTAGGCAAAAGGCCCGAAAATCTTGTGGGTATGGTAGCAGTTTTCGGCGGCGCCTTGCCTCAAAAAGCAGGAGGCCTTTTCGTTGATACGGAAAAATTCCGCAAGGCCGTTGGCGTGGTCATAGTGGGCGTGGCTAAGGATTGCAGAGTCCACCTTCGAAAGGTCTATGCCCATGGCGGCGGCGTTTTGCGCGAACTTTCGAGACGCTCCGGTGTCCAACAAGTAACGCCTGCCTTCGAACTCGATATAGACGGACAGTCCCCACTCTCCACAGAGGGGCGTGCAATTGTTGCCGGGTGCGCAGCCGTTGGTCGCGCTGTTGTTGGTCACGCTGTTGTTGGTCGCAAAAACCGTGCCACCAGCGATGTTATCTACCAGAATCTTGACAAGCATCTTGCGCCTTACCGGTTCCAGCCGGAATGCCCTTCGCCGTAGTACAGCGCGGCATCTTCAGGGTCAAAATCATCGGCTACGGTATCGCGCGGCGAAAGCCACCCGCGCATCTTGCGGATACGGTCGCGACGTTCCGCGGCAAGTTTTTCCATACGGTCATTGCATTTTTCGTCGAGTGAATCGGACATAATTATCCGCAGACTTTCTTCACAAACTTTCGGCAGAATGCCTCAAAGGCGCCCCTACCGCCCAGCATTCTTTTTCATCATCTCGCGGCGCTGTTCTTCGGCAAAGAGGCGGGCCATTTCGATACGGTTGATTTCCTGCTCTTTCTTCTTGGTCTCTTCCTTGCAGTTCACGCACTTGGTAGCGGTAGGCACTGCCATGAGACGGGCCTTGGGAATCAACTGCTGGCACACCTTGCACACGCCGAAGGTGCCCTTCTTGATACGCTGGAGCGCCTCTTCCAAATAAACCAGGTACTTGCCTTCGCGGGCCGCCAGGGAGAACGTAGTCTCGAGAGCGTTGTAGTCGGTAGCGGAATCGGCACTGTCGGAATCCCCGCCGTCGCCGGACTGGTGCTTTTGGCCCTGGAATGCATTGGACTTTTCGGTCTCGCTCTGGGCGGTCACCAGCTGGCGCCGTTTTTCCAGAAGCATCTCCTCAAAAAACTTGAGGTCTGCAGCACTCATCTTTGCAGGTTTCTTTTCGGCCATAGTTCGCTCCTTTCTTGGGGTTCCCTTCTTAATCTTTTTCGTGTTAAACTAAATTATTTTTTTCAAAAGAGGACACAATTTTAGAAAATATCCATATTTAATCTAAGGCCCTGTTTCTTGACGTCTGCGATTAGGCCGTCAATATCGGCACCTATGCGGTCCAGTTCCTTAATTATGTCGCCTTTTTTAGACAAAATCAGCCCCATGGTGTTGTCGTCCTGGGAGATTTTCGCCTGGATGGTTTCAAGTTCCGTTCTAAGCCCGCGGACCTGGGTCAGGAGGGTATCTACATGAGCCACAAGGTTTTCCACTTTCTGGACGGTGCCCTCGGCCCTTTCGGGAACATTCCCCAGGCTGGATTTTGCCTTGTCCAGAGTGCCTTCGGCCTTTGAAAGCAGGTCCTTGGCCTCGCCCACCCATTCCTGGACCGATTCCTGCGATGTCCCGACCAGATTATCTGCCTTCTTGAGCACGCGGTCAAGACGCTTGCCCGCTGTACCCTTGGTCACGGAGTCCTTCAGGGCGCCAATCTGGGTGGCGATGGAGTCCAGCTCCGAGAGGATAAAGGCAATGTTTCGGCCTATGGCGTTGGCGCCCTCTTCGTAGTAGCCGTGCACCGTATCGCCGTCGGCAACCAGGTCCTTTGAATCCCCGGTCAACACGCTGAGTTCACGCTCGCCCATAAGCCCCGCCGTTTTCAGACGGAACTCTGAGTTTTTCGGAATCTTGGTATCGGCAAGCACGCGGGCCGTAACGTAAACCGCTTCGTCCGTCAACTGCACCTTCTCGATTTCGCCCTTGGTGATTCCGCGAACTTCTACGCGGTTGCCCGGAGAAAGAGTTCCGACGCTTTCGTAGCGCACCACAAAACTGTAGCGGTCATGGTGGGGGCTTGCCGGATGGAACAGGTACAGGGCCATACCGCACCCGACCACGATAATCGAGAAGACGACAAAGGGGAATAAATTGGAACGGAATTTTCGACGGAAGCTATTCATAGGGGGACCAGTTCTCCGGCTCCATTTCCAAGAGGTCGTCGGTGTATTCGCCCTTCGCCTTGGCCTTGATTTTCTGCATCAGGTTTTCGTTGAAATCCCGGGCCACGTTCTGGCCGTTCATTTTCATGAGGGCATTCATGGCAATCACTTCGCAAATCACCGTCAGGTTCTTGCCCGGCGACACGGGAATCACAATCTTCGGGATAGAAACGCCCATGACGACTTCGTCCAGCTCGTTCAGCCCCGTGCGCTCGTAAGAAACGTTCTGGCTCCAGGGCTGGAGTTCCACGATGACTTCAATCTTTTTCACCTTGCGGATAGCGTGGATACCGAACATGGAGCGAATGTCCAAGAGGCCCACCCCGCGGATTTCCATGTGGTGGCGGATCAGGGGGTCGGGGCGTCCGATAATCACGTTTCCCACGTGACTTACATGAACCACATCGTCGGCCACCATGCGGTGTCCGCTTTCTACCAGGTCCAGCACGCATTCGGACTTGCCCACATTGCTGTCGCCCACAAAGAGCATGCCTATACCATAGACATCCACGAGACTCCCGTGGATAATGGCGTGAGGCGCAAAGAATTCTTCCAGAATCCTCTGGGCAATCTTGTTGAACTCGTAGGTGTGGAGCGTCGTAGAGAACAGCGGGATATGCAGCTTGCTGCACATAGCCCGAAGTTCCGGGTGGGGCATCTGGGCATGGGTCACCACCCACATGGGCGCCTTGAAAACAGAAAGGCTTTCAAAGACCTTCACACGGCCCGCTGTGCCCAAGGATTCCAGATAGTTCCATTCCGTATGGCCCACCACCTGGATTTGCTCCGAACTATAAACTTTGGTATAACCCGCCATGGCAAGGCCAGGGCGGTGGATACCGCTTTCGGCAATGTTTGTGTTCAGGTCCTCTTCCGGAGAATGGAGGGCCAGCTGCAAATCCTTGCCGTAGCGACAGAAAAAGTCTCGCACCGAGAGTTTTTCCCGGTGCAAAACCTTGATGTCTTTCAGTCTGGATTCAGCCATTAGGACAAATCAGAGAGGGGCTGGGCACGATGGTCGTTCTGCTTTTCGTTGGCCTTCTTCAGCTGGGTCTTGACTCTTTCCAGGGCCACGTCCACAGCCTTGCCCATGTTCTCTTCGTCGGCAGAAGCCACCACCACGGAGCCCGTGATGTTCACCGAGATTTCGCAATGGCGCTGGTGCTCCACTTCGTGATCCAAAATGACGGAGGCTCCCGTGATGTTCGGGTAGAACTTTGCCAGTTTGTCCATTTCTTCTTGAATCCTATCCTGGAGACCGGCAGATGCATTAAAATGACGGGCAGAAAATTGAATATCCATTGTAAACCTCCGTATGTTGAGATGGCACATTTCGATGTTCTAGCATCGCATCTAGAGTATATACATCTTTTTTTATGAAAAAAGCAAATATAATATGTTTTTTTCGAAAAATAATTCGCCCAATTTGGAATAATGAGGGGAAATTTGGGGGAATTTCGGAATAATTGCAGGATATTCGCGTTTGTTTGTAAACAAAAGTTTACACAAAAGCAAGCCTAAAGCGCCTTGCGGAGCCTGGCAGGGAGGATTTTCAGTTCCTCTTCCCGATACTTGGCCACCGTGCGGCGAGCCACCTTGATGCCCTGCTTGTCCAAGGCGTCTGCGATGGCCTGGTCCGAAAGGGGCTTTTTCTTGTCTTCTTCATCCACAAGCTTCTTGATAGCTTCAAGAATCTGGGCCGAGCCGATTACTTCATCGTTTGCGGCACTCCCCTGCTTGATGCCGGTGGTAAAGAACTGCTTGAGTTCAAAGATGCCGTAGGGCGTATCCACGTACTTTCCGTTGGTCACGCGGCTGATGGTGCTCAGGTCGCGGCCAACCTCGTCGGCAATGTCCTGCAGAATCATGGGCTTCAAGAAGGCAGGCCCCTGGCGGAAAAAAGCCTCCTGATGCTTGACGATGGCCATCATCACGTTTTCCATAGTAGAGAAACGGTTGTCCACCGCCTTGATGAATTCCTTTGCCTTGGAGAGGTTGTTCTGGATATATTCTCTGTCGTTCTTGCTCAGGTGCTTGTCGTTTAAAAGGGAAGCGTAAGTCTGGTTCAGGTGCAGGCGTTTCTGGACGCGGCGGCGGTAGCATTCCACCTCGAACCTGCCCTTCTTTTCCACCACCTTCATGTCGGCCACCTTGACCTGGTTCGGCGCGCTGGACATCTGCTGGCCCGGGTGGGGCGCAAGCCTAGAAAGACTGCTCACCGCCTGTTGCACCTCTTCGGTAGAGACGCCCAGGTCTTTTGCAATCTTGGCGTAACGAAGCGCCATCAGGTCATCGAAACGCTCTTTCAAAATCTGGAGCGAAAGGGCCGGAAAATTTTCCAGGGATTCCGCCTGGATGATAAAACATTCCTGAAGGTTCCTGGCGCCGATTCCCCTGGGCCTAAAACTCCGGAGCACATGGAACGCCTCTACCACCGGGAGGCTCGCCTCTTCGAGGGGGATTTCGTTGCGGATCACCTTCTCGATTTCGATGATGAAAGGATTGTTGTCGGACATGACCTTTGCCATGGCCATCTCGTCGGCACTTTGCAGAAAACCGTTTTCGTCCAGGGAGTCAATCAGGTATTCCACCAGGCTGCGGAAACGAACTTCTGGGCACCCCGCCTTTGCAAGCTGTGCCATAAGTTCTCGAGTTCCGTTCCAGTCCCTAAGCTGTAACAGCAGGCGGTCCTGGAGGCTTGCCTCCCTGTCTTTTTGCGGGCGATCCCAGGCGTCGTCGGGGTCCTTCTGCTGGTTGACGGAATCCCTGTAAAGCGTATCCGTATGGTCGGTGCCGTCTTCGAGATACTGGGCCCAGTTCAGCTCCGAAGGAGTAGAGCCGTCCAAAAGACCGTGGTCCACGTCGGCGCTGTCTTCGAGAGTGCCCCGTTCAAAATCCAAAGAAGGAACGGTGCTGTCGTCGGAATTGCGGGACGCGTCTTCGGTATCGAAATCCGATTCACCGGACTGCACCGATTCCGAGGGAGAATCCAGGGATTCTCCCAAGGGTTCGTCGTCAAATTCCAGCATGGGGTTCGCCTCTACCTCAGCCTTGATAGCGGTTTCCAGCTCCAGGGAATTCTTCTGCAGGATAGCAATAGACTGGAGCATCTGGGGCGAGATATTCTGCTCCAGCCGTTGGCTCTGGCCTAAATGCATTCCTACATCCATAAACGTTCCTAGTCCAGTCTAAAGCTATCGCCAAGGTAGATGCGCCTGGCCTCGGGGTCGTTGGCCAGGTATTCCGCCGTACCTTCGGTAAGCACCTGGCTCTTGTACATGATATAGGCCCGGTCCGTAATGGAGAGGGTTTCGCGCACGTTGTGGTCGGTAATGAGCACGCCCATGCCCTTCTCTTTCAGTTCCGAAATGATGGACTGGATGTCGGCCACGGCGATAGGGTCGATACCGGCGAAAGGTTCGTCCAACAACAGGAACGACGGATCGCTGGCAAGAGCGCGAGCGATTTCCAGACGGCGCCGTTCACCGCCGGAACAGCTGTAAGATTTCGTCTTGCGGATATGGGTAATCTTGAATTCTTCCAGAAGTTCTTCCAGACGTCTCTTGCGCTGGGCGCGTTTCATGTCCTGGGTTTCCAAGATGGCCATGATGTTGTCTTCTACGGAGAGCTTGCGGAAAATGGAAGCTTCTTGCGGCAGGTAGCCGACACCAAGCCTTGCCCGCTTGTACATGGGCTTGTCCGTCATCTCGATGTCATCCAGAAAGATATGGCCTGAATCCGGACGGACCATGCCCACAATCATATAGAAAGACGTGGTCTTGCCGGCGCCGTTTGGTCCCAAGAGCCCAACCACTTCGCCCTGAGAGACGCTGATGGAAACATCGCTCACCACCTGGCGGCCGCCGTAAACCTTGCGCAACTTGTCCGTGCGAATCGTGCTCACTACCGTTCTCATTTGGCGTTCTCCTTTTTCGGGGCAGGTCGAGGTTGTGATTCCTTGGATTTCATGGCCTTGCGGAACAGCTCTCCCCTCTTGGAATTTTCGTGCATCAACCTATCCTGGACGCTGCCTTCGGGCTTGGTTTCTACGCTAGTGGCCTTGGGAGCCGAAACCTTGGAACTGTCCGAAGGCTGTGCCAAAACAGATTTCGTAGAATCGGTTTTGGAGGAATCGGCATCCAACAGTTTCTTCTTGTTCCGCTGTTCCTTTTCCATGTCGATATACCTTCCGCTGGCCATGGTCCCGCCGCCCAAAAGCCGTAACGACTTGACGGCGTTTTTCTGTGCATCGAAAAGGATATTGATGGTATCTCCGGCGGCTTCGTTCTTACCTGCGACGGTGCGGTCTTTCTTGACGTAGAAATAGGTACTCTGGGCCTTGCCGGACACAACCGCATGGTCCATCTTTCCCTCGTTAAAGTACATATCTAGCCTGTTTCCGTCCATCTGGTTCTGGTAATCAGGAAGGTCCGTCTCGTAAAAGAACCCCCGTGCATTCAAATTTACATACAGGCGTTCAATCTTGTTGTCCTTGAAGGCGGCATAGAGGGTGTCACCGAAGGCTTCCGTCACGCTTCCGGGGGCATTTTTCTTGGCGTCCTCTTGCTGGATACCGTGGGCATTCCGAATGACCAAGGCCGACCGCAGGGACTTGCCCGTAGAATCCAGGGTAAGGTAGATGGAATCCCCCGTCAGGTGGTAATTCTTCATGTCGAATGTGGGACTGCCCTTCATGGAAAGCCAGTTATCCTTGCGGTTGAAATAACCCGTATCGCAGGTGACCACCATGTCGTCTTGGGTGACTTTTACCTTCTGGTAGGCTTCAGCAAAAGATTCTCCCTTGTTGTAGATAATGGTCTTGGCTTCAATCAGGACCGTATCGATTTTCCCGTCCTTCTTTTTTTCGAACTCATAGAGTTTCGGCTTTTCGGGCATGGTGAGGATTTCTTTCTCCCGGTCGTAAACCAGATAGTCCCCTGTAAACATGTAGGTCTTTGCCGAATCGGCGGCCACAACACTCCCACGGGCCGAAGCGATACCCTTTTTCTTGTTGTAAATGCCAGTTTGCGCCTTGATGTATCCGGACGGGTGTGCCGCCAAGAAACCTCCCTCGCACTGGAGGATTTCGGCATCCTTGTTCCAGGTGGCCTTTTCGGTCTTGAAATCCAGGGAGTCGTGAACAAAATGGACCTTGCCCTGCAGCAGCAGGTTCCCGCGGGTACGGGCCACCTCCAGATTGTCCGCATGTTTCATGATAAGGGGAGACGTCTGCGAAAAGGCACAACCGAATGCAACCAGAAACAGGAACAGTACTTTTTTCGGAAGGACACTCATTCCTTGCGTTCCTCTGCCTGTTGCGGTACAGCTGCCGCAGAATCTCGCTTCTCGATTTCTTCAGCCTTGGCCTTGTCCTCCTCCTTGATTCGATTGGCAGCATCCTGGAAAATGCCCGTGATGTTGGAAAGGATTTTCCAGTGGTCCATCTTGGCGTCACTTTCGAATCCCTTGCCCTGCAGCACGTCGCCATCTTCGGAGACCACACGTACATAGCTTTCGGTCTTGACCAAGTTGTCCTTCTTGTTCCAGAGCAGGGAATCCGCACGGACAGAAGCGCCCTTAGGCGTAAGGGCGTACACATGGCCGTAGGCATAGACGTAGGTAAACTTCATGTCAAGCCGGCCGGAATCCGCCCGCAAGAATGCGGAACGTTCCCCAAGGGAATCGTAGATGTCCACCAGCACAGGCCGCACGAAAACCTCTTCGGTGTTGGACCACCGCTCCAGATAGGCCGTCTTGAGTTTCCAGCTCAGCACGCCCTTGTCGTAGCTGTCCATGAGGGTGGTGTCGGTAAAGAGCATCTGGGGTCTATCTACATGGATCCAAGGCTTTTCTTCTTCGATTTCGGCACAACCCACCAAGACCGCGCCCAAGGCAAGAACGCGACACCACCTGGTGATGCTTGGCAAAAGTCGTGCCACCGGCTACCCTTAGACCGCTTCGAACATGTCGATGCGCTTCTTGTGCTTACCACCCATGAATTCCGTTTCCAGGAACTTGGTGGCGAACACCTCACACTGGGCGTAAGCGATAATGCGGGCTCCCATGCAAAGCACGTTGGCATCGTTGTGAAGTCGAGTGAATTCGCAAGAGGTAAGGTCGCCCACCACGGCAGCGCGGATACCCTTGTGCTTGTTTGCCGCCATGCTCATGCCGATACCCGTACCGCAAATGAGGATTCCGCAATCCGCCTCTTTGCCCGTAATCTTGTTGCAGACCCTATCGGCAAAAATCGGGTAGTCACAGGATTCCGTAGAATCGGTTCCCATGTCAAGGACCTTGTAGCCCTTGCCTTCCAGGAACTTGACGAGTTTTTCCTTGTATTCGAATGCGGCGTGGTCACAGCCGATAGCGATGGTCTTGAACATGATAAAATCCCGTTTTGCGAGTTGAAAAGGTCCACTTATTTGAACTTCGTCACCCAATATAGATAATTCATCGGATTAAAGCCTAATCCTTTCTCGGATTCCAAGCAAAATAAATCTATTTTTGGCCTGTTATGAGCAATCTGGAAACCGACAGCAAGTTCCTAAAAAAGGCGATGATTGTAAACATCGTGGGGACAATCCTCAAGGTTTGCGGTCCGCTTTTGACTTTCGTGATGGCGCGTATTTTTGGCGCCGCCGAATTTGGAATCTTTGTATCTGCCCAGACCCTCCTTTTGACCATTGCGCATTCGGCAACGCTTGGGCTCGACAAGGGCCTGTACTGGTACTTGCCGCAGAACGGCCTGCACGGCCGCCCCCGATACGACGGCATCATGGAATCCTTCTGGATTTCGGCAGCAATTTCGGTTCTTTGCACGGCTGTCATTTTTGTGGGCTCCTTCACGCCCTACATTTCCAAGGAGCTCCCCTGGTACGCCCTTTCGCTTTTGTTCTATGTGGGCACCTATGTCTTTAGCACCGCTTCCGAAGGCAACCGCCGTCCGCAAAACGCCGTATTCGTGAATTCATTCTTGACGGTGACTCTTGCACCGGCAACCTCCATTGCGCTCCACTTTATGGGAATCCCGCATGCGCTTCCGCTGGGCTTGCTTGTGGGCCAGGTAGTGGGCTTTGTCGTGCATTTTGTGCTGGTCCGCAGGCAGTTCCCCGAAATGCCTTTGCGCCCTCACAAGATGGTATCGTGGGTGCTGTTGCGTTACTCGCTCCCGCTAGGGGTCGATGAATTCGTGTCGTCTTTCCTGATCCGTTCGAGCCTCTGGATGGTCATGTTGTTCCTTGGCCCTGAAAAGGCGGGTGCCTACGGAATCATGGTCACCATTTCCAATGCACTCCAGACCATTCGCGTCGGATTCACCCCGATTCTTACGCCGGTGGTGGCGGGCATGAACAAGGAACGCCTCAAGACCGACCTAAAGCCGGTTTACAGTTATTGCGTTTTCATGGTCACCTTCATCCAGCTCATGATCGGATTCTTTATCGTGCTGTTCCCGGACTTGATTCTGGGCATTGCGGGCAAGGACTTTATCGTGCAGCCTGAAACCCTTGGAATCCTTTTGCTGGTGCACCTGGTGGCAGGTTTTGGCGGTATGTCCCTAGTGGTGCTGAACGGCATGGGCAAGAGCCTGTATTCCTTGATTATGGATATCGTTTCCCTTGGCGTGGCACTCCTGTCGGGCTATTTGCTGATTCCGACCTACGGCCTTGTGGGGGCAGCCCTTTCGATGCTCAGCTACAACATATTTGCGGTCATCTGCAACAACATTTATCTTTTCAAGATGGGACTCCAGCCCTACTCCTTGCGTCTCTTGTCGCAAGTGTTCTGGATCTTTTTCTTGATTGCATTCTATATTGCCATCAACATGCAGGTGTTTACCTTGTCCATACTCGAAAAAGCCGCCGTTTACGTGGTGATTCTTTTGGCTCTTGGCGCTTATGGCCTTGTAGTCAAGAAAAAGATGGACAAAGACAGGAACGCCGTCTCGGCAGGAAATAAAAAATGAAGAAGATTGAACAGCAGGAATGTCGTGAACTTCAGATGTCCATTCTGGACGAGATCGATCGCATTTGCAAGGAAAACAACCTGAAGTATAGCCTTGCCTACGGCACGCTTTTGGGGGCGGTGCGTCACAAGGGCTACATTCCCTGGGACGACGACATCGATATCTGCATGTTGCGCGAAGATTACGAGAAACTCATCGCCATCCTGAAAGACAAGAATGCGGTGGGCCACAAGGAATGGCTCACACTGGTCGACGATACCTGCGACGGCTATTTCTACCCGTTTGCCAAGGCCTACGACAACCGCACTACGGTCAAGATGGAACGTCACAAGGGCGAAATGGGAATCTGGGTCGATATTTTCCCGCTGGACGGACTCCCGAAATCCAGTTTCTTTGAAAAGGCGTTCGTTCTCTACTGCAGTTTCTTGCGCGTGATTACCCTTGCCATTACCACCGACTTCAAGTCGAAGGGTTACGATGCCTGGACGCTTCTGTACAAGCGGTTCTTCTATGCGGTTGCCTGCATCGTGGGCAAGAAGCGCTTCTGCCGCTATGTGGAACGGGTGATTCGTCGCTACCCCACAGCCCATTCGGGCCATGTGGCGACCCTTTTCTTCGATACCAAAACCGACCGCATTTTGGACCTGAAAAAAATTGCGGAAACGGTGGACTATCCCTTCGAGAACCGCAAATTTAGCGGTTACAAGAATTACGATTACTACCTGTCGCTCTTCTACCGCGACTACATGCAGCTTCCGCCGGTCGAAAAGCGCTACAATCACGGGCTTGACGTGTGGTGGAAATAAGGAAAAACGTATATTTAAAAAGGTTTTGAATCGGGGTATAGGCCCCACAAAGGTAAAACATGAACTACTTGGACAGAAACGAATTCAACTTCAAGCCTTCGCAGAAGGTGCTGGATGCCGTCAAGAACTTTGACCCTGAACTGCTCTGCTTCTACACCCGCATCTATGACGAGGGCAAAAAGAGCATCTTCTCGGTAAAGCTCAGCGAAATCTACAACGTGCCCGAAGAACAGGTGCTGCTGGGTTACGGTGGCGAAGACATTTTGAAGAACGCTGTCCATTACTACCTCATGAAGGGTGACAACAAGACCATCATGATTCCGGAATTTTCGTGGTGGTACTACAACCGCATCGCCGGCGAATGTGGCGGTTCCTTCGAGATGTACCCGCTGCACGAAAAGGAAGACACCTTCGCCTACGATGTGGACGAGGTCATTGCGCTCACCAACAAGATTCACCCGCGCATGCTCTTGCTCGCTTCGCCGAACAACCCGACGGGCAATAGCCTTACACCAGACGAAATCGGTCGCATCATGGAAAACATTCCGAACGACACCATGGTGCTGATTGATGAAGCCTACGCTTCGTTCATTACGACGGATACCGCCTACATTGCACCCCTCGTGAACAAGTATTCGAACCTGATTATTTCCCGCACCCTTTCCAAGTTCTTTGGACTTCCGGGACTGCGCATGGGCTTTGGTTTTATGGGCAAGGGGCACGAATCGTTCCTGAGCTACGCCAACAAGTACCTGGGTTACAACCGCTTCAGCGAAGCGGTGGCCATGGCTGCCATTGAAAGCGAAGATCACTACCGCAAGGTCGCCGACGAAATGGAATGGGACCGCCAGCTGTTCAAGAAGGAACTTGGCAACCTCCCGGGATTCAAGGTGTACAAGAGCGTTGCAAACTTCATCCTGATCAAGTACCCGACCCGCATCAAGGAAGCCCTGCAGAAGGCCATGGCCGAACAGGATTACAAGATCAAGTTTATGAGCGACAAGGGTCTCGAAGACTGCCTGCGCATTACCTTGGGCCGTAAGGAACAAATTCAGGTGGTGGTCGACACCATCAAGCGTTGTGCCGCCCTATGATTGCCGTAATTCTTGCTGCCGGAATGGCGAAGCGCTTGCGCCCGCTCACCGATAACACGCCCAAGTGCCTTTTGGATGTGAAGGGCCGTTCCCTTTTGGAACGTTCCATGGACGCAATCATGGCATCTGGTGTTCGCGATTTCGTGATTGTGACGGGTTACCTGAACCACATGATCGAAGACTTCGTGAAAAGCCATTACGGCGATTCCATTCGCGTGACCTTCATCCACAACGCGCTTTACGATTCCACGAACAACATCTATTCGCTATGGCTTGCAGGCCAGGCGGTAGCCGGCAAGGAATTCCTGCTGCTGGACAGCGACCTGCTTTACGACCCGCAGATTGTAAAGAACGTGCTCGCTTCCAAGGCGGCGAACGTGCTTACGCTGATCCGCCATGAACTGGGCGAAGAAGAAATGAAGGTGGTCCTGGGTGCCGACGGAAACATTTCTGAAATCAGCAAGACCTGTTCCCCGAAGGCTGCCGCAGGCGAGAGCCTCGGTATCGAAAAGATCGGTGCGGCCTATTCTACCGCCCTCTATGCCGAACTTGAAAAGATGATGAACGTGGAGCATTTGGAAAACACGTTCTACGAGCTGGCCTTTGAACGCCTGATTCCGCAGGGTCATACCTACACCGTGTGGGATGCCTCGGACTATTTCTCCTGCGAACTCGATACGGTTGAAGATTTTGAAAACGCAAAGTCCACGATTCCGCTGGATTAGCAAACTTTGACGGGGAGTGTTGCCCATGACCAAATACCTTTTTGTTCTGACCAGTTCCCCGAAGGATTTTTTCTGCGAACAGACGCTGGTGGCGATTGCTTCGCTCCGGGTGCAGAACCCGGGTGCCTTTGTGACGCTTTTGACCGACGACAAGACGGCCGAAACGCTGGTTGGCCCCCGTGCCGTTTTGAAGGACGCGGTGGATGAACTGAAGGTTCTGACCCTTGACGAGAAGTTCACGCCCATGCTCCGTTCCCGTTACCTCAAGACGGTCATGCGCAATGTGGTCGACGGCGATTTTCTGTACATGGATTCCGATATCGCCATCGTGGGCGACCTCTCGATTCCCGAAGAATGGAAAGGCGGCATCTATGCGGTGCTGGACTTCCACACCAACCTTTCGAAGGCGATTAACCGCAAGAAGGTTTTGAACAACGCGAAGATGATGGGATTTTCGCCGATTCTGAACGACGAGATTTTCAACGGGGGCGTGATGTTTGCAGCAGACACTCCCGAAGCACGCAAATTCTTCGAAACCTGGCACGAGCTGTGGCTCTATTGCGTGTCCAAGAACTTCCCCTACGACATGGCGAGCCTCGCCGAAACGAATTTCAAGTTTAATTACATCACTAAGAAAATGCCCGGTGGCTGGAACTGCCAGCTGGCTTACGGCAACCGTTTCTTGCCCACGGCGAAGGTGCTGCATTTCTTCGGTTCTCGCATCATCGATACCCGCGGCCACAAGGTGCCTGCCAGCATGGACCTGTTCTTGCCCAAGATTTTGCGCAAGGACTTCTACACCAACCTGAAGAACATTCCGGTGAAGGTCAATGCCGACAAGAGCATTACCATCAACGAGTACTACGACGACGTGATTGCCCACGCCAAGGAAGAGTTTGAATTCCAGACCCGTAAGGTGGGGGCGGCTGGCGCCTACATTATCCGCAGTTACGCCTTCGCGAAGTCGCTCGCGTGGATCTACAAGAATATGCCTTTCCTTGTGTTTCCGCTGAGAATTTTGGGAACGCTTCTCGGGAAGGATAATCGCGGGGGCCGCAAGTGAACCTGCTATTCAATCTGGTGGCTGTGCAGCCCATTCATAGTGCCAAGTTCCATGGCGGTGGTTCTTACGGAGAAGTGATTTTCTGGGCGCTGGTCAAGCGCGGCGTGCAATTCAGCTGCGCCTACGATAGCCGCAAGTACCTGGATCCGATGATTCTCGATGCCTGCAAAACGCAGAATATTCCGCTGTTCGATATCAGCGAAAAAACACCGCAGCAGATTATTAACGAAAACCAGATTGATACCTTCTATACGCCGCTTTATTCCCTCGAAAAAAAATGGGCGATAGATGTGAAGGACTTCGTGTTTACCTGGCACGGCGTGCGTGCGCTGGAAATGCAGTACAACTGGGCTGGCGTCGGTTTTGCCAAGAATCTCGGACAAAAATTTGAGGCGTTGGTTCGTTACCGCGAAAGCTGGAAAAAGCATTACTACAAGCCCAAGTACCAGGACTTGGCGCGGCGCATGGCGGAGTCGTTGACTTCAGGGCCGGAGGGTCGCAAGGTCCGTACCATCACGGTGAGCGAGCACAGCCGCGCCTCCATCAAGGCGTTCTTCCCGGAACTCATGGACCTGGAAATCCCGGTGTTCTACAGCCCCATGAGGTCATATGAACCCGAAGGTTTCTTGCCGCCGGGAGTCACAGCGAAAAAATACTTCTTGCTCACCAGTGGCGCCCGCTGGGAAAAGAACAACCTGCGGGCGGCCAAGGCTTTCGATGAACTGGTGGGCATGTATGAATCGCAGGGCAAGTCGTTTGATTACAAGATGGTAATTACCGGGGCTACGAATGCGCGTGCCTACCTGCGCCACCTCAAGCATAAAGATCATTTTGTCTTGCTCGGCTATGTGGAAAGCAAGGAACTGGAATTCCTGCACCAGAATGCGTACGCGTTCGTGTTCCCGAGCCTGAACGAGGGTTTCGGCTACCCGCCGGTGCAATCCATGCGCTATGGCGTACCCGTAGCGGCGAGTGGCACGACTTCCATTCCCGAGGTCTGCGGCGATGCGGTGCTGTACTTTGACCCATATTCCGTAAGCGAAATCAAGAACCGTCTGGTGCAACTGCTCGATGCCCGCATCTATGGGGATTATGCAGAACGTGCCCCGAAACACTACGCGCAGGTTCATGCCCGCCAGGCCGAAGACTTGGAAAAGGCGGTAGATTTTATTTTGGGTTCAGCTTCGTTGTTGCAATAAATTTTGCCATAGTGTTTCTATCAACACCACATTTTTTAGCAATCTTCTTTTTGGAACATCCCTTGTTTAGCAATTTGAAGATTTCGTTTTCTTTCCCATAAAGTTTATGTTTACAGGGCGCAGTTTTTTTCCCTTTTGGCCGTCCTAGTGAAATACCTTCGGCTTTCTTTCGAGCTAAAGCTTCTCTAGTCCTTTGACTGATTAGATTCCGCTCTATTTCTGCCGAAATGCCAAAAGCAAAGGCTAGGATTTTGCTCTGAATATCATCGCCTAATCTGTAATTGTCCTTGATTGTCCATACTTGACATCCCTTATTCATGCAAATGTTTAATATTTCCATAATCATAAACAGATTACGGCCTAAGCGAGATATTTCGCTACATATAATAGTGTCATTCCGCTTAATATTTTTAAGTAATTTTCCAAGCTTCCTTTTGCTATAATTTAAGGCGCCGCTATTTTTTTCTTCAACCCATTTGTCAATTTTGACACCATTTTTCTCGCAATATCGAGATATTTCAAACTTCTGATTTTCTGTAGTTTGTTTATCACTGCTTACACGAATGTATCCAAAAACCATAATTTACTTCTAAAAAATACATATAACAAAATAACGCCGTTTGAAAAAACGAACAAGAAAATAAGAATGTGTATCGAATTACTTCTTTTTCAGCCAAGAACCACACAGGTACATCGTAAAGATGATGCTTGTAATCAAGAACATGGCGATGCTAATGCAGGCCAGGTCGCCGATGCCCTTGAGGCCACGGTGGGTGGTGAACAGGAAACCTACAAAGCCCGCAATCGTCGTGGTAGAACTTGCCATCACGTTGCGACCGGTGGTGTCCATCAGCTGACGGAGCGTCAGGTCCTTGTCGCCTATCCATGAGGTAATCATGTGGATGGTGGCGTCAATACCGATACCGAGGGCCATGGGAATCACAATCACGTTGTAGATGCTAATTTTCCCAAACTCGAACATGTCGGTCAAAAATCCGAGAAGCCCGAGAGTGAGTAGCGTTCCCATGCCGAAGGAAATACAGCCAGCCAAGAAGAGTTTCGGCTTGCGGAAAGAGATTACCAGCGTACCGAAAATCACGAGGATGATTACGAGGGCGAGCCTGAAGCTATCCTTCTTTACGGAATCGATCACGTCAGAAAGGATAAATTGCGAGGAGAAGGTTCGCAGGTCTTCGCCGTCAAAGTTCCAGTGTCCATAGCGTTCCTGGAATCGGTGCAGTGCATGGGCATCCCAGCTGGGGAAGTCTCCGTAGATGAAGCCGATTTTGCCATAGCTGCCGTCTTTTTCACGAAGCAGGTCCAACGCCCAATCGGGGATGTCTTCGGCAGTAAAGGTTGATTCGACATTAGCAAGTTTGCGTAGAGTTGCTATGTTCGCAGAATCATCACCGACCGCACGATCGAACACGCGGGCCTCGGCAAGTTCACGAATTTCCTCGATGACTTCAAGACGCTTTTCTTGAGAATCCTTAGGCGGAACGAAAGTCTTTAATGTGAGGAAACTGCGTAAAGTTGTATCGTGATCCACATGGAGGCGCACCATCAAGGTGTCATAAAGGAGATCCAGCTGCTCCGCTTTGCTTCCCATAACAGCGGCAGGAGTAGATGAAGACCTGTTGTTGATTCTTGTAACACCCGTGCGAATACCCTTCTTTGCTTGTGTTTTTTCTGTAGAAACTCGGCGCAGGTTACGCAGGTTGTGTTCAAAGTCTACATCCTGTGCAAACCAAATAGATACAGCACCGAGAACAAAGCCTGCTAGGGCAAGATACTTGAAGAAACGCAAAATTTTCGCCTCGTCCCAGGACTTGGGCAACAGGGACTTGTCCGGAGCCTTCGGGATACCGCCCATGCACTTCACGAGTACCGGTAAGAACAGCACCGAGGTGAGCATACTGAACAACACGCCCATGGAAGCGACCACGCCGAATTCGTAAAAGCCGCGAAAGTGCGCCGCCAGCAAGGTAAGGAATGCGGCAATCGTCGTGAAACTTGCGAGAATGAAGGGCTTGAGCATCTTGCGCTGTGCCGCTTCTAAGACTTCTTCTAGTGTTGCATACTTGTGCATCAACTTTTGGGAAGTGCCTAAGATGTGGATGGAATAGTCGATACCAATACCCAGAATAATGGAGGCCACGAACACCGTGAACGGGTTCAGCTTTCCGTAGAACAGGGCCGTAAACGCAAGGGTCGGGAGGCATGCGTAAAGTACCGATGCGGTCACCAAAACTGGACCCTTCACGCTTCGGAAGAAGAAGATAGTAAGGAAGATAATCAGCACTAGGCTGATGGCGAACGAGAAGATGGAGTCATTTGCCACTTCGTCCACTTCCTTGAGGCCTTCGTACGTTCCTTCGACAGAAAAGCGGGTCGGTACGGGATAAGTTTTTGCCCTAAAATAATCGAGTAGGGAATCCGTGCGCGCAAGAATATGGGTTACGAATTCGTAATCGGTAGAAGGTTTGATCAGTTTCGCATTTACCACTCCGTTGAATAGAATTTTTCCGGTGCTATCGGGAGGTGGACACCCGATAAAACGGTTTCTCAGGGCAACAGGGACGGGTTTCTTTTTGTGCCATTCCTCGCCATCAATCGAAACGTTTTCGCCTTTACCTTTAAAGAATGAATCGAATGCTCCAGCCGCTTCGTCGGGGAGTCCGAGATCTTGCGGTATATTTGCGTCAAACCACACACGTTCTTTTTTCGCAGGAGCAGACGACTCACCAGCGGAATCCGTGGCAGACGAATCGGCAAATCCCAGCAAGTCAACCACGAACGGGCCGTTCTTGCGGCCAATTTCAAGTTGAAGATCTTCCAAATTGTCGCGGATGTTTTCTAGGTGCTTAACAGGCAAGTAAAGTAGAGCATTGTCCTTGAAGAACTGGTTTTCATTGTCAATTTGGGTTGAAACAAAATCTCCCTGCCAATTTTTGTGAATGTATTCACGAATTGAATCCTGCAAGGCCGCAACTAGATAAACATCATCGCTTTGAATAGCGATCATGAATTGGTCTGTTGAACCGAAACGTTGGTAAGATTCCTCAAGGGCCTTCACGCTGGGCGTGCCTTCGGGCAACAAATGCGAAAGATCGGCGTCCAGCTTGAGACCAGGTTTAAAGAGAATAAGAACCGCAAAGAGCACAGCTAAAAGCAGGTAAAAAGCCAGGGCCTTGTACTGGTGGCTGCAAATTAAGGATATGTACCATTTAGAAAAATGTTCTATCATATTCTGTTCTCCAAAGATTATTTTTCTGGCGGCATAATTCTATTGCTGTAAACAATATAATTCCAAGCATTGGCTGCCGCTCTCATTTTTCTTGCGATTTCTTTTCGCTTTTCAATAGGCGTTTCGACAATCTCTCCCGTTGTAAAACCTTCCGAAGGATCATCGGTGTTCCAAGTAGGAGATAAAAGTATCTTTTGGACAATTGCAGGCTCCGTTCCATTTACAGGGTGTATGTAATACGCCAAAGAATCTTTTCGCATGGCCATACTACCATATTTGAAGGAATAAATTTGAGGCAATTCTATTGAATCTAGACTACCTGCAAAGAGATTGATTCCCATAAAATGGTTCGACACATCTAAGCCAAGATATCCCAATATGCTTGGTGCAATATTTTGCTGTGAAACAATTCTAGAATCAATCCTGGGAATGATTCCAGGTCCGCAAAACATAAGGCTAATCCACGAATAACCTTCGCTTCCAAGGCCTATGCGGGCAGCATCCTGTTGCTGTTTACCGTTGGGCGAGGAATGGTCTCCGGTTAAAATGAGCAGAGTCTTCTGTGAAAGGACTTCATTTTCTAAAGAATCCAGAATTATTCCGAGGGCGCTATCCATATAGGCTGTGGCTCTGAGATAGGCTTGTCCAGGATCTTTTGGCGTTTCTCCCATCTTGCTTGGCAAAATGTAGGGAGTGTGCATGCTTAAACTCATCCAATGGAAGAATGCGGGCCTGTCTTTGGGGCGCTGACGATACCTTTCCACAAATCTCAATGCGGAAGAAACGTCGTCGGCATTTTTCGGGTCGAATTCGTAATAATCGAACCACTTTCTATACCAAGGTTCTTCATTGTCAAAACGTGGGTCCGCACCCAATAGAACCTCCGTATAATACCCAGCCTCAGAAAGTATTTCAGAAAAGGATTTTAATCTGGTATTTGGAAAATCTCTTAAAAGGGTATTGGATGGCAAACTCATGACACCCGTCATTATGCCTAAAAGTCCCTCCACAGACGGATTTCCTATGCTATAAGTATTCGGAAAATACAAGCTCTTTTGGGACAATCTGCATAAGTTTGGGAAACGTTTGCAATTGCTTTCCACCCGCATGTCACTAGTCCATCCCCTTAGGCTTTCGATGGTGAACAAGATTATGTTGGGTTTATCGCTTAAGGGCTTTTGCTTGAATAAGTCTAAAGACTTTTGTTCGTCTTTTTTTTCGTGCCAAAAGGGATAGTCTTTATCGGGGTCACCTCCCAAGATGGCAACGCCTTCCTGAAAATCCTTTGGTTTTTCCTTTAAATCGACCGACTCAAATAAATCGCTTACAAGGGAATAAACGACAGGGCGAATACGATCCCATCGACGAGGAGAGTAGTGATACCAAAGGTGGGATGTACAACCAAGGACAGCCAAAACAAAAATGAATCCTAGAGACATCCATGTGTTTTTTTGAATAGGCCTATGTCTAATTTGCGATAAATCTACTTTATATAAAAAGAAAGAAATGAGTGTTATTGTAGAAACGACAATTCCAAGGGTGAGAAGAAAGTGGCCAAGTCCACCTAAGGCAATTTTACCGACAAGGCCGCCATCAGTGAAAGCAAATGTGTATGTTTTAATAAAAGAAAGTGAAAGTTTTTGACTCATCCATCTTTGCAACTCGTCATCAACACCGCTCAAAAAAAGATACAGCGATGCGCAAGCAACAGAAATAATCTTTATCCACCTTAATTTTTTTTGAGGAACCCATAGCGTAAAGGTAAAAAAGAAAAAGGCTAGGGCCATGCAAAAACCCGATTCTGCATAGAGTGTATGCCAAATGAACCTATTCCAATCAGGCACAAGAGATTGACCTGTCGGAGTTGGCAGCATATAGAGAGAACAAAGCAGTAAAAATCTACCTGCAATTAACATCAAAGCAATGACAAACCAAAACAAATGTGTGCGGAATTTAATCGACCGTTTGTTTTTGTGAGAAATCATATTGAAAAATATAGCAATTTAATTCTTTAAAGCAAAATGCCTATGCGGAAAACAAACGGTCGTTAAAGCACATCCTGCTTGCAAGATCTTTTTGTGGGTTTTCTGCCCTCAAGAATCCCTTCCTTACAATGGCACTCATTGCCCTTGTGGTGCAGAGCGTCTTGCTGGTGTTTTTCTACAGCCTGCCCGACCCGCTGGGGCTCTCGATGGCCGAGATGTTCGAAGGCAAGACCCTCTGGCAGATTTTTATGGCATTCGGCGCAGTGCTTGCCATGGCGGGCCTATTCGGATTCGCGCGCTCTCCCCGCGGGCTAGCCGTCTTTTACGCGCTCTATTTCTTTATTGCGATTGCAGACTACGATGTTTTTCGTTTTTCGCACCAGCGCCTTTCTTATTCGTTTTTGCGCACGTATTTTCACATTTCAAACATCACCGACGCCACTACGGTTTCTACACTGGGTGGCGACATGCTCGGGACGGTGCTGTGGGTTTCGATGGTTGTGCTTTGCTTTGCGGGGGCAATCGCTTATGTAATCGCATACTCGCTCAGGCTCCGTAAACAGCGCCGTTCGCTCGTGCTCACCAACAGTGAAGGCGGCTGGAAGCCTGCCTCCCAAAAAACGCCTGTCGCGATGTTCGCCATCGGCATGGCTCTATCGCTAACGCCGCTCGTGCTGTTCCTTACGGGCACTCGCGGCTGGATTGAAATCCCCGTGACCCACACGAAGGTTGACATGCGCTTTACACTGGGCAAGCATACACTTACGGCGCCCATCCTGCACATTGCCGCTGTCGAAACTTTTGAGTTTATTCACGACAACGCGAAGATTACCGAGGAACTTGTCGGCGATTTAGATTCGTTCCTGCCAAAAGATTTTGCGGTAGGTCGCAGCGATGCTCTGGAACTTCCGATGTACCGCAGTGCGCCGACTCATGAATACAAGGCGAAAAAGCCGTACAACATCGTGTTCATCATGGGCGAATCGTTCAAGGGCCGCATCTTCAACAAGATGCTCGACGGCGATACGGCAGTGGCACCGAATATCTGGAAACTGGCAAATGGCGGCTATTACGCCAAGGATTCCGCCGGCAATGCGCTGGGTGGAGCCCTCTGGTTCAAGAACGCTTTTAGCGGCGGCTACCCCACCGTGCGCGGCACCATGGCCACCTACATGGGGTTCCCCTCTCACCCCAACCGCGACGTACCCAGTTTCTATGCGGCAAACAAGTTCAAGGGCTGGCCTGAATTTTTAACAAATTATCACCGCACCTATGCGACCGTTTCTAACCCAATTTTTGACCATACCCTCCCCTTCATTGAAAAATTTTTCGGCAAGGATTGGCACCTGATTGGCGAAGAAAAAATCGAAGGTTCTGCAGACAGCCTGGGAGTGGATCTCGCCATTGATTTGCTCAACAAAATGCCTGCGGACAGTTCTTGGGAACTTTCGTTCAACACCATTTCTTCGCATATTCCGTTCTACGGCTACCCCGATACTTATGCCGAAAAACCCGAAGACGCCATGGTACGTTACCGGAACGCCATCCGCTATACCGACCAGCAACTCGGGCGATTCTTCGAAGCACTCTCCACACGCCCCGATTTCAAAAATACGGTAATTATTATTTTAGGCGACCACGACACTCCAGTAGATTCCGTAGATTATCTGGTTCCGCAACCGCTTGGTCTTTCGGCTTCGCAAATCTTTATCGGGATTTTCTCGGCTGACACAGCTCTCTTTAATGGGCTTACCATTCGCGAAGATGTGGCCTCGCAACTGGATTTAGGGCCCACGATTTTTGACTTGGCTCAGGTCCGCGAACCGAACCATTTCTGGGGTTATGACTTGCTTGCTCAGGAGCGCCCTGCAGAACAGCCATCGGTATTCTTCTCGCAAAACGCCTACTACCTAGGGTTCCACGACCATGTGCTTGCAGGGGGCCTCGAAAACGAGGATGTGTACCGCGCCGCCCCCGGTGGCGAATCCCCGTACGCGCTCACGACGGATGCAAGCGACCTTGCCTGGAAAAAGAAGGCTGTTGGGGCCGCCAGAGCCGTGCGTTCCGTGCTCCGCAACGACATCATGATGCCGTAAGGCTTATCCCTCTATCAGTCGTAATTGACCGAATATCAACAACTTGAGTCGCATACCGTGCCGTATGCGACCCTTTTTATTATATTGCTCCCTATGGCTAACAAAAAAACACTTCCCGAAAGATTTTCCAACTGGTACATCCCCCTGATTTGCAAGCACCAGTACAAGGCCCTCGCCTTTTACCTGATTTTGGCGCTACTTTTTGCGATTCCCATTTTATTCAAGCCGGGACTCAAGCTAGATGCCGACCTTTCCCACTTGCTGCCCGAGGGAACCCCCAGCGTAAAGGCGCTTGAGGAATCTTACCAGCGTTTTGGCTCTACCGACAAGTTCATGATTGCCATCCAAAGCGAAGACGTGAACCTGGTGGTGGCCCTGCAGGATTCCATCGCCGATTACATCCACAAGAATTGGGAAGGCGATTTCGTTTCTACCCAGGTAGATAACGACAACCAGTTTTTCAAGGATAACGCTCTCCTCTACCTGCCCATAAAGCACCTGGAACACATCCGCGACAACCTGGAAGAGTTGCAGCTTGAAATTGGTCGCAAGAACGGCCCGCTGGTAGTGGATTTGCTGGGCGACCCTTCGACAAATTCAGGGACCGATAGTGCGACAACAGCCGAGCCCGCGAAAAAAGAACGAGTCTGGATCGACGAAAACCTGCCGCAGGAACTAGGCCTCCCCGACGAGGCGGTGAGCGCCTTTGACGCATTCTTCAAAAAAGACAAGGCCGATTCCGTCGATATAGCAAAAGCCGCAAACGAAGAGGAAGAATGGAATCCGAAATCCACCATTCCCACAGAACTTAAGAACCGCCTCATCGGTTCCCCCCGCCCCGACAGCACCGGAAAGATTCTTTACAACGGCGTGGTGAACGCGAAGCTCATCAAGCCTTCTACTGACTATGAATTCGTGACCCACATCTTGGCCCGTACCGATTCCCTGCTGGCCTATTTCAGCAGCAAGACCTATCCCGTTCCCACACGCTTTACGGTGGAAGGCACCTACGAGGGCCTCAAGGAAGTGGACGAAGTGGCCAACGATTCTGTCTTCTCCTTCGCCATCAGCCTCGTGCTCATCATCTTCCTCACGATTTTCTTCTTCAGGAGCGTGAAGGGCCCGATTCTGGTGACTGCTTCGGTGCTGTACGCCTGCCTCCCGACGCTTGCGTTTACTGCCCTCTTCTACGGAAAGCTGAATCCGTTCACGGTGTTTGTCGCCTCCATCATTCTGGGCATCGGCATCGACTACTCGATTCACATTTTGGGCACTTCGCAGAAACTTTTGCACAAATACGCCACCCTTGAAGAAGTGCTGGAACATGCCCAGAGGAAAATGCTCAAGCCCTTCTTGCTCGCAAGCTTCACGACGATTGCTGCTTTCTTGACTCTTCTCGCTGCGCACTTCCGTGGGTTCTATGAGTTCGGCGTGGTGGCCTCCGTAGGCGTATTCTTCAGCATGCTTACCTCTGTGCTTGTGCTCCCCGTCTTTATCAAGTGCATGGGCGGAATTCCGAAGGCTCCGGAAAATTCCCTGTTGCCCAAGTCCTGGGACGAGGCGAAAATCCTCAAGTTCTTCAAGTATGCGGCCTTTGCGAGCTTTGCGCTCGGTGCAGTTTCCATTTGGTTTGCACAGGATGTGGACTTCGAACACAACCTCCGTAACCTGCGTCGCGTCTCGACGAACGTATCGGCCTCGAAGAACAAGATTTCTACGAAGGTGACGCGTGCTACAGGTAAGGCGGTAACGTCGACACCGGCCGCCGTGATGGGAAGCAAGCCCGAACAGCTCGACAAACTTTATGACACGCTGATGGTGCGCCTGCACGTGGAACACGATTCAACCCTCGGAAGTTTCCTCACCCTCAAGAGTTTCGTTCCGCCAAAAGATTCCCAGGAAGCCCGCCTCGAAATCATCGAAGAAATCCGCGACCTTGTAGAGGCCCGCGTGTTTGATCGTGCCGAGGGCGAAGATTCCGTGAATATTGCGAACCTGCGCAAGCTATCCTCTGTAGAGAAAACCTTTACCGCCGAAGATGTCCCGAGCTGGACTCTTGACCTGCTTCGCGAAAAAGACGGCAGCTATGGAAAAATCGGTTTCATCTACGGAGATTTCCCCAGCTGGGATGCCCACGCCCTGCACCGGTTCCAGGAACGCTACGGCCATTGGAACTTTGACGGCGAAGACCTGCGCACCTTCTCTTCGCAGTTCATTCTCTCTGATGTGATTGACTCCGTGAAGAAGGATAGCTTCAGGCTTGCGCTGGTCATCATCCTCGTGATTTTCGGCACGCTGGTCATTTCTTTCCGCAAGCCGAAACTCTTCTTGGCAGGCTGCATTTCCTTTGGCATGGGAACACTCCTCACCCTCGGGCTTCTCGGGTTCCTCACCGACATGTTTGAATTCGGCAAGATCAGCATCTACAACGTGATTGTAATCCCAATGTCACTCGGTATCGGCATCGACGCCACTATCCACATGATTACCTCATGGATAGGCGACAAGGACCTGACGCTCCGCCAGCTGATGGACACCACCGGCCGCAACGTGATGGCAAGTTCCACCACCACCATCGCGGGCTTTGTCGGGTTCCTGTTCACGACTCACCGCGGCCTCAAGGGCATCGGCGACCTGGCCTGCATTAGCATCGCCATGTTCCTTGTCACAAGCATCATCTTTACGATGTACCTGTGCGGTTCTTGGCTCAAGAAGAAACAGATTGTCGAATCCGCAAAAAATTGAAACCTGGGCATCTGTTGGCATTATTCCAGGTTAGAATAACGCGGCTTACGTTCTGAAAATGTGACAAAGGGCATATTTTTTGCCCTTTTATCATTTTGTCGGGATTTTTCATGTTTTTTTTGTTTATTTTCAACTTGTAGAGTTTTGCAATACGCTGTATTGCGAGTTTGGGTTAGTATCAAGGAGTGATTTGTGCAAAAACCTCGCGCGGTAATATTTTTTACCCTGCTGCTTTTTGTGGTGGGGGTCGGTTTGTCATTTGCTGCATGGGATGGGAAAACCAAAACGAAGCCCTCCAAAACAGAAACCATAGACAAGCAGAAATTTTTTCTCATTGAGAATGAAGCGAATCTAGCCTGGTTTGCCGATTCCGTGAATTCAACTTCTGGGACAATCAACATTAATGCCAAGCTGATGGCTCCGCTGGATATGGGGCACAAGCTGTTTATGCCCATAGCCTCCGGTTCTGGAGCCATAATGTTTGGCGGAGTCTTTGATGGAAACAACCAGACTATTTCAAACCTGTATCTGAATTCTGAGGAATTGGGCGAGATTCCCGGAGCCTTCTGCCCAGCGAAATATCCCAAGTGCAATGCCCAGAATGTAGGCCTTGTCGGTGTTCTTAATGGCGGAACCATCAAGAACCTGAATCTACAAGATGTGGATATTCTGGCGGCAACTAACAAGGGTGTATCCGGTGGCAAGGACAACCCGATTTCAGTGGGACCTTTTGTAGGATTCCAAAGGGGCGGAACCGTTGAAAATTGCTTTGTAACGGGAGAAATTCTCACGAGTGGCAAGGGCAACAGTATTGGCGGCCTTGTGGGTAACGCATGGAAAGGAAGCATTAATAACAGCCTGAGTACGGTTGATGTCTGGGTAAGCGGCGACGAATCCTATGTGGGAGGCGTTGTGGGCTCTATCCGTGAAGGAGAAGGTGTTACGGGAGGTGTTTCTGTCGATGCCTGCGTGTACGATGGGAGTATCATTATCAATAGCGGGAACGGCACTGCCGGTGGCGTTGTAGGCTATTATGAGAAGGGGGCGCTATCTGTTTCTAGGTCCTATTTCGACACGGACATTATTGAAGACGGGTTAGGAAAGATTGCCGATGGCTTGACCATGGAAGGTACTATTTCCAGTGCCAAGAACATCAACATAGGCAAGGTGGTTTGCGATCTGAATGGCGGTCAGTGGGCAAATAATGCTTGTTCTAAGGAAGGCTCGTGGGGTATTGGTGCTGCCCATATAACCCTCAACGGCATATCACTGGATGCCAATGGGAATATGGTTTACCAGATTAGTTTTAATGCCAACGAGGGGGCGTTTACAAGCGGAGCCAAGTATACCAAGTTCCTTAAGGCGGGAGACTTGATTACAGCTGACGAAATATCGACTCCCGTCCATGGCGATACTGTCTTTGGCGGCTGGGCTTTGACCTCCGATGCGGCGCAACCTACCGAGAATTTGGGCACGGTGAAGGGGCCCCAGACGATTTATGCTTATTGGAAAACCATGTATCTGATTGCCTTTGATGCTACGACTAAGGGAGTCTTTGATGCAGATGGAGAAGCACCGTCGAATTTAAAGAAAAAGCTGGTTGCCGCGGGTGACAAAATTGATGTGGATGGAATTGGAGTACCGCGGTATGCTAAAGATGGAACGGTATACTACTTTGCCGGTTGGGCCGCCACTGAAGATGCTACCGAGGCCTTGAACGATTTTGGCGCGGCTTCGGAACAAAAGACATTCTATGCCGTCTGGGTTGCGGCGCCCACTTATGTGGTAACTTTCAACACCCACGGGTTCGGTACGACAGAGGTCTATGTTCAGGAAAATGCCCGGAATGACCAGACTGTGGCTCAGCCCGAAAACCCTGAGGCTACAGGTTATGAATTTGAAGGGTGGTTCGGTCTTGAGGATGGCGACGATGCATTTGACTTCAGTACGATTATAACAGGGGATACGGTAATTCATGCCAAGTGGTCTCCTGTAGACTATACCATTACATACGAATTGAACGGTGGAAAAAACAATTCCAAGAATCCCGCCTCGTACAATATCAAGAGTGAAAGTATTGAACTGAAGAACCCCTCAAAGACAGGTTATACCTTTGAAGGCTGGTATTACGATAAAAAATTCTCCATGCCTGCGGTACAGATAACCAAGGGCTCTACGGGAGACAAGGCTTTGTTTGCCAAATGGTCCGTCAAGACATTCCCCATTGTCTACATGGCAGGTTCCTATGGTGTAGAGGTGGTGCCGTCGGATGTCAAGCAGTACGACGTTCCCATCAATCTGAGGGGGGCCTCCTATACCAGGGAAGGATACCTTCAGGACGGCTGGTCCACCAAGAATGGAGGCTCCAAGGTTTATGAGCTGGATGCCGTCTACAAGCAGAACAGCACCTTGACCCTATACCCTTATTGGGTAGAAGACCCGACATATAAAAAAGACCCCTCTTCTATAAGGGACTTCGCCTCCGTGAGGATTCATGGTTTCGGCATTGTGGTCCAAAACCATGGGCTGGAAATTACCAATGTGAAATCTGGCGCCATCGTGTCCGTGATGGATATGCAGGGACGCTTGGTTCGGAAAGGTGTCGCCGGTTCTACCGGGTTTAGGGTGACCGGTCTTGTTCCTGGGAATTACGTGGTGCGGGTAAACGGAGTGGTCCGCCAGGTTCGCATCCGTTAAAGCTTCTTGCGGCTCATCCAGCTGAGCACCAGGTTTTGCCAGACCACGTAGCAGGTGGGGGCCAGCGCCACCACCGGTCCTGCGTATAGCGTCGATATCCAGATGACCAGCGTGGTGTTCTTTTGGCCCATGCTCTGGGAGCCTTCGATGGGTCTACGATTCCTTTCGCAGAACCAGCCTAGCCAGAACAGCAAAATGCAAAGTACCAACGAAATCCCTGCCATCATTGGCAGTTTCCCGCTGTTCCACAGATCCATAAATCCCATTTCGCGAATGTCGTAGCTGGCCTTTGCAAGAATCACGAATACGGAAAATGTCCACACGAACATGGTGTACTTCTGGAACTTGGCCGCCCTGTCGGCAAGCTCCGGGTAAAAGGCCCGGAGTCCAAGCGCAAAAGCCAGCGGGATGCTGATGATGGGCTGGATGGTGTTGAAAATTTTCCAGGCTATTTCAGAGAGACTCGCGTCCGCTCCGGTCAGATAGCCAAAAATTAGCGGGATGGAGAAGCAGGCGATCAGGTTTCCGCTCAGGAATATTTTCAGGGCCAGAGATGCCGAACCGCCCAGCATTTTTGCCATGGCGGGAGCTGCGTTTGCAGGCGGACACAGGGCGATGATGGCCCCTCCCAAGAGTACTTCCCGCGGGAGGTTGAACGCAGTAACGATGGCCCACAGGACGCCGATAAGGACTAGGCTTACCACGAAGGCACGAATCTCAATCTTGAAGGTGTATCCGTGGGTCTGGGGCGGGATTTTCGTCACGAAGGTGAGGAACATCATAGTCCCGATCAAAAAAGGCATCAGGGGCGACAGTACATGGGCCTGGGGAATCAAAATTCCGAGTAAAATGGCCACGGGCATCAGGATGGCGCGCAAGTTTTTCATGACGGCGCCAAATTTAGCTTTTTAGTCGAAGGCTGGTTTCCATCAATAGAACAACTCTCAACTCATAACTGACAACTATTTGCTATATTCCTCCCCATGTTGCGTTCCAAGTACCAGGGCCTGCGTTTTGCCGACGGCCCCGTTGCCAAGAAGAAACAGACCAACCCCATCACGCTGGTGGTGCTGGGCTACTTGTTGCTTATTCTTGTTGGCGCTATTTTGCTTCAACTTCCGGTATCGCTCCGGACGCCCATCTCCTTCTTGGAAGCCCTGTTTACCGCCACTTCTGCCGTGTGCGTCACTGGACTTTCTGTGCTGGATATCAGCAGTACGTTTACCCACTTTGGCGACTGGGTCCTGCTGGTGCTGATGCAGCTGGGCGGTCTTGGAATCATGACGGTTTCTACCACCTTGATTCTTTTGGCGGGCATGCACCCTGGCTTTAACCACCAGTCCGTGCTGCTATCGGCTTTCTCTCAAGAGGGAAACATCGACCCTTCGAAAATCCTGAAGGCGGTTCTGCCCTTCACCTTTATTCTGGAACTCATCGGGGCGGCGGTCTATTTTACCCAGTTCTCTGGCGCCACGCTCTACGACCGCATATTCGTTTCGGTGTTCCAGGCGGTAAGTTCTTTCTGTAATGTGGGCTTTACCCTGTTCCCGGATTCCCTGGTACAGTTCCAGCTGAACCCCCTGGTGAACCTTTCCACCTGCGTGCTGGCCCTGGCGGGGGGATTTGGTTTCTTGGCCGTAACGGAACTCCAGTATGTGTTTGACTTTAAGCAGCGCAAGGTCCGGAAAATTTCGCTCCATACCCGCATCGCGACCTTCGGCACCCTGTTCGTGGTGGCGGCCAGCGTGCTGGTGTTCTCGCTTACGGAATGGAACAACACCCTTGGCGACCTGAGTGTTGGGCAGAAGTTTGAATCCACCCTGTTCATGGCCTTTACCAGCCGCACCGCTGGGCTCAACACGGTGGATGTTCCCGGACTGTGTGCCAGTTCCCTGTTCTTCTTTATCGTCATCATGTTTATCGGTGCAAACCCCGGCAGCTGCGGTGGTGGCGTCAAGGTGACTACCGCTGCGGTGATTGGGCTTTTGGGGTTCAACCGCCTGCTGGGGCGCGAAAAGACCCAGGTTCTTGGTCGCACCATTCCCGAAACCACCGTAGATAAGGCGGTGCGGATTTTCGTGGTGGCCATCGTGGTCATTGTGCTTGCGACCCTGATTCTGCTCTGTACCGAAATCCCTGGAGGGGTGTCTGGTGCCGGACAGTCTTCTTTCCTCAAGGTGCTGTTTGAGGTGGTGAGCGCCTACAGTACTTGCGGTCTTTCTATGGGACTAACGGGTGAGCTTTCTACCGTTGGACGCGTGGTTATCTGCTGCGTGATGTTCATTGGCCGTATGGGCCCCCTCTTCTTGATTTCTGCCGTGGCGGGTCGTGTCCAGAACACCACCTGGTTCGCCGAAGAAGATATCATGGTGGGATAATAGGGGCTAGAGGCTAGGATTTAGAGGCTAGGGTCCGTCCTTTTTTCTACCTTGCAAAGCAAGAGGTAATCCATGGCTTCTAAACAATTTGTAATTATCGGGCTCGGGAACTCGGCCATCTTTTTGGCCAAGCACCTGACCTCCCTGGGTCACGACGTGATGGTCATCGACTGCCACCCCGACAAGGTGCAGGACATTTCCAGTTCTGTTTCTCAGGCGATTGTGGCGGACAGTACCCGCTTAAAGCAGCTTTCGTCTATCCCCCTGCAGAAGGCGGATTCTGTTATCGTCTGCATTGGCGAAAACCTGCAGGCCTCGCTCCTTACGGTGCTGAACCTGAAGGAACTGGGCGTAAAGCATATCATTGCCAAGTCCAGCAGTGCCGCCCATACCAGCATCCTCGAAAAGCTGGGGGTGTCCGACATTTTCCACCCGGAAAGGGATTCCGCCATCAGCCTGGCCGAGCGGCTCAACCGCCCCAACATGTTGGACTTCTTGCCCTTCATGGAAGGCTTCTCCATTATCGAGATCGTGTGCCCCGAAAAGTTCCAGGGCAAGACCCTTAAGGATTTGTCCCTGACCCACAAGTACGGCATCCAGGTGATTGCCATCCGCGACCCGCTGGAATCCAAGCCCAAGATCGGTAACATCGCCGACTATGTGCTCAAGGAAAACGACGTGCTGTTCTTGATTGGCCCCAACGAGGCTCTGGACAGTTTCAAGGCCTAGCGCTCGCATTAAAATTCACACATCAGCCCCGCCTAGGAGCGGAGAGGAGACACAGTATGAAAGTATGGGTTTGTAAGGTTTGCGGCTACGTGCACATGGGACCGGAAGCCCCGGATGAATGCCCCCAGTGCAAGGCCCCCAAGAGCAAGTTCTTCGAAAAGGTAGAACAGAGCGCCGGTGGCAAGATTGTCTGGGCCGACGAACACAAGATTGGCGTTGCCCAGGGGCTGGACGCCGAGGTGGTTCAGGGTCTCAGGGAAAACTTTGCAGGGGAATGTACCGAGGTAGGCATGTACCTGGCCATGAGCCGCCAGGCCGACCGCGAAGGTTACCCCGAAGTGGCCGAGGCCTACAAGCGTATCGCCTTTGAAGAGGCCGAACACGCCGCCAAGTTCGCCGAACTGCTGGGCGAGGTGGTCTATCCCGATACCAAGAAGAACCTGGAACTCAGGGTTGCCGCCGAAGCCGGTGCCACCGAAGGCAAGCTCGCCCTGGCCAAGCGCGCCAAGGAACTGGGCTACGACGCCATCCACGACACTGTTCACGAGATGTGCAAGGACGAGGCCCGTCATGGCTCTGCCTTCCAGGGCTTGCTGGGCCGCTACTTCAAGTAGTAGAAATTCAAAAAAAAATAGAACGCAGGACCGAAATCCTGCGTTCTTTATTTTGAGATAGAATACTCTAGAAACTTAGTCCTTGAGGGTTGCCCAGTCCAGCACGCCCTTGCGGAACACGTAGAGGTAGCCCGCTTCCAGGATGACCAGGAAGCCTAGTAGCACCAGCAAAAGCTCCCAGCCGCCGGCCAGGAACTGCACGGCCCAGGGGTACAGGAACGCTACTTCCAGGTCGAACACCAAGAACAGCATGGCCACCAGGTAGTACTTGACCGGATAGCGCTCGTTGGCCGTACCTGAAACGTGGGCGAGACCGCACTCGTAGGACGTGCCCTTGATGGCGGTATCCTTGATTTTGCCCGGGTGCAAGAACCAGTTGGCCAGCAAAAGGGCCGTGGGGATGCAAACCGCCATAATGACCAGAATGGTCACGGCGAAAGTAGTGTCAAAAACCTCTACATTGCTCATAGTGGCCAAAAGATAGTATAATTTTACGTGCTTTTTTAGACTCCAGAGGTTATATTTAGGCTATGAGTGCATTGAAAACGTGGATTCTGTTTTTTTGTGCAGCATTTTTGTTTGCTGCGTGTTCGGACGATGGTAGTCCTAGTAAAGTAAGTGTCGACGAACTTGGCGATGTCGATTCTTCCTCTTCGGACGATGATGGTTCAAAGCCCGAGGGCTCAAATCCAACCGCGAAGAGCGGCTCCTCCTCAAAGCCAGGCGATAAAATTGTCATTAACGGTGGCAAGGACACCATTTATGTGGCCGATGCCGAAGGAAGTCTCTATTACAGCAGTGGCGTTTTTTGCTGGACCGAAGGCTGCGAAAAAAACTTTGCACCTAGTTCGTCTGCGGCAACGAAACCCGCTTCTTCCGAGACGAATGTTTCGGGCGGCTCGTCCAGTTCCAAGGGTAATTCTAGTTCTTCGGTAAAACAGTCCTCCAGTTCGCAAGCGCCTGCGGTTAGTGTGGATTCACGCGCACCTACGGTAGACATGACCGCCATGAAGCTCACGGATGTCAGAAACAATCAGACCTACAGCTTGCTCAAGATCGGCTCCGTATATTGGATGGAAAGCAATTTGACCTATAAGCCGAATACAGGGTATCAATGTGATGCAACGGTAGAAATAGAAACCGAACCCGGCCCGGAAGCGACTAAGGAAACCGTGAATGTCTGTGACCACTATGGTATCTATTACACCTACAGCGCAAGGGATGTTGTTTGTCCATCAGGATGGCGCCTGCCTACGAAGGACGAGGTGGATGCCGCTCTTGCTTCGATGAAGGAAAAAACTAGAAAGGAATTGGACGAATGGTGGGTTCTTGGCGGTCGCTTCAAACAAGAAGGCTCCAAGTGGCTTTTTGGAAACAATAACGGACAGGGGCACCTTTGGATCCAGAAGAGTAGTGCCAACGAAGTGGCGATACGATTCCAGGATTATGGCAGCTGGGAAACTCCAAAGTATGTGACAGCAGATGACCAGACGGAAAAAAGAGCCTACAACGTCCGCTGCGTGATGTCGGAATAGACTGAAGAATTTAATCAATTGGACATTCAAACCCGTCGCAAGGCGGGCCTTTGTTTTATGCAGATATTTGCATAAGTGCAATAGTGTTTTCTGTCCCCTTTTGCTATATTTGAAACCGATAACAAACAAGAGGCAAAAATGTCCAAGATCGAAACTTTGTGCGTACAGGGCGGCTGGCAGCCGAAAAACGGCGAACCGCGCGTCCTTCCCATCTACCAGAGCACCACTTTCAAGTACGAGTCCAGCAACGCGATGGCCGACCTGTTCGACCTGAAGGCCAGCGGCTACTTCTACACGCGCCTGCAGAACCCGACCAACGACGCCGTGGCATCCAAGATTGCGGCCATGGAAGGCGGTGTCGCTGCGATGCTCACGAGTTCCGGTCAGGCGGCGAACTTCTTCGCCGTGTTCAACATCTGTGAGGCGGGCGACCACTTCATCAGCACCAGCGCCATCTACGGCGGTACGAGCAACCTCTTCTCCGTGACGATGAAGAAGCTCGGCATCGAATGCACGTTCGTGGACCAGGACGCGAGTGACGAGGAAATCGAGAAGGCCTTCCGCCCGAACACCAAGTGTTTCTTCGGCGAGACGGTGGCTAACCCCGCCGGCAAGATTCTGGACCTGGAACGTTTCGCGAAGCTTGCCCACAAGCACGGCGTGCCGATGATTGTGGACAACACGTTCCCGACTCCGATTCTCTGCCGCCCGATCGAATTCGGCGTGGACATCGTGACCCATTCCACCACCAAGTACATGGACGGTCACGCGATGGCCGTGGGCGGCTGCATCGTGGATAGCGGAAACTTCGACTGGGAAGCCCATCACGACAAGTTCAAGGGCTTAACCGAACCGGACCCGAGCTACCACGGCCTTGCCTACACGAAGGCTTTCGGCAAGGGCGCCTTCATCACGAAGGCTACGGCACAGCTCATGCGCGACCTCGGCAGCATCCAGGCTCCGCAGAATGCGTTCCTCCTGAACGTTGGCCTTGAAACGCTTCACCTGCGCATGCCGCGCCACTGCGAAAACGCTCTCGCCTGTGCGAAGTTCCTGCAGAACCACCCGAAGGTGGCCTGGGTCGACTATGCGGGCCTCGAGGGTAACAAGTACCACGAACTTGCTAAGAAGCAATTCAAGGGCGGGCTCCCCTGCGGCGTGCTTACCTTCGGTATCAAGGGTGGCCGCGAAAAGAGCATCCAGTTCATGGACAATCTCAAGATGATTTGCATCGTGACCCACGTGGCCGACGCCCGCAGCTGCGTGCTGCATCCGGCGAGCCACACCCACCGCCAGCTCAGCGACGAACAGCTCATCGAAGCAGGCGTCGCGCCGGACCTGATCCGCTTCAGCGTGGGCATTGAGAATGTCGAAGACATCATCGCGGACTTGACGCAGGCACTAGAGAAGGTGTAATAATGAATAGGGAGGGTATAACCCTCCCTAATACCCTCCCGACACTCAATAACCCGCAAACTTGAAGGATCGGCCTGATGGAGCGGGTTATTTTCGTGTGCATACGCAAGCGTATGCATAAAACGAATAGGGAGGGTATAACCCTCCCTAAGACCCTCCCGGCACTCAATAACCCGCAAACCTGAAGGCTCGGCCTGATGGAGCGGGTTATTTTCGTGGGCATACGCAAGCGTATGCAATAACGAATAGGGAGGGCGTAAGCCTTCCCTAGTCGCATAACTCCTTCCCTAATTGTATTATCGTTTATTCCGATCGATCCAGGGGCGGGCCGTTTCGCCTACGTATATCTGGCGGGGCCTGTTGATCTTGGAATTCGGGTCGTCATGCATCTCTTTCCAGTGGGCAATCCAGCCGGGCAAGCGGCCGATGGCAAACATCACCGTGAGCATATTGGTCGGAATACCCATGGCGCGGTAGAGAATGCCCGAATAGAAGTCTACGTTGGGGTAGAGCTTGCGGGCGATAAAGTAGTCGTCCTTCAGGGCGGCTTCTTCTAGCTTGAGCGCGATTTCCAGCAACGGGTCGTTGATGTGTTCGTGCTCGAACACCTGGCCCATGAGCTTTTTCAAGACTTTGGCACGAGGGTCGTAACTCTTGTACACCCGGTGGCCGAATCCAGAAAGGCGGAAGGGGTCGTTCTTGTCCTTGGCCTTTTCCATCACCTGTTCGATGGTCATGCCGCTGTTCTGGATACGGAGAAGCGTTTCCAGAACGGCCTGGTTGGCACCGCCGTGGAGCGGGCCCCACAGGGCGCAGATGCCGGCGCAGATGCTGGCGTAAAGATTCGCCTGGGAACTGCCCACCATACGTACGGTAGAAGTGGAGCAGTTCTGCTCGTGGTCGGCGTGCACAATCAACAGGGTGTTCAGTGCCTTTTCCATGATGGGGTCTAGGTGGTAGGGCCTGGCCTTGCTGCTGAACATCATGTTCAAGAAGTTGCTGCAGTAGCTGCGTTCCGCTTCGGGGTAAACAAAGGGTTCACCGATGCTTGCCTTGTATGAGAATGCTGCGATGGTGCGGATCTTGGAGATAAGGCCCGCGGTAGTCAGCTCAAAAGCGCTGGCGATGTTTTCGTCGTCGTAGAAACGGGGAGTAAAGAGGCCCACGGCGTTCACGATGGAACTGAGAATGCCCATGGGGTGGGCGCTGGGCGGCATCTCACGGAAAAAGTGCAGCAGGTTTTCGTGGAGCAGTGCGTTTTCGGTAAGCAGCGTGCGGAAATGCCCCAGCTGCTCGGGGTTAGGCAGCTCGCCGTAAATCAGGAGCCATGCGGTTTCGGGGAAGGTGGCCTTTTCGGCCAGGTCCTCGATGGAGTAGCCGCGGTAACGGAGAATTCCCTTCTCGCCGTCCACGTAGGTAATGGAACTCTTGGTGCTGCCCGTGTTCAGGTAACCGTAGTCCAGGGTCACCAGGCCGGAACTCTTGCGCAAAGTGCTGATGTCGAGACCGTGTTCGTTTTCGGTGCCTTCAACCACGGGGAGCTCGTAACTCTTTCCGTTGTAATTCAAGGTCGCTTTATCGGACATGATTCCTCCAGTAGGGGCTAGGATCTAGAGACTAGGAAGTCCTTGTAGCTATTCATTCACACTAGCCTCTAAATCCTAGCCTCTAATCTCTAAAACACAATTATAAATATTTTCGAACAGCTTGCCCAGCTTGTCGGTAGGCACGGCGCTGAATGCCACGCGGATAAGGCCCGAAAGCATGATGGTACCCGTGCTGTAGTCGCTGATGAGCTTCTGGCGGAGCAGTTCGGCATCTACGCCCTTGGGTTTTACACACATGAAGTAGCCACTGTTGCAAGGCATGGCCTCGAAGGCCTCCTTGTATTCGGGGTGGTCGGCCAGCACCAGCTTGATGATGTCGTAGCGTTTTTTGAGAATGGCGAACTTCTCGGCCTTCTGCTGCAGGTATTCCGGACTCTGGAAGGCGGCCAGCAGAATCTTCTGGCTGATGCTCGGGGCGTTAGAGATGTTGCCGCGGACCGTACCAGCGGCCTTGTCCTCGAGGGCCTTGAGCTGGGCTTCCGTGGCGCCCTTGAAACCAAAGCTCATGAACCCGACGCGGAAACCCCACACGTAGTCTTCCTTGGTGGGGCCGTCCAGCTTCACGGCCAGCAGGTTCTCGCTTGCGTCCAGCACCTTACTGAACAGGGATTCCTTGGTCACGCCGTCCTCATAGACCAGTCCAAAGTAGGCGTCGTCCAGCAGGGCCACCACCTTGTTGCCCGCGTTGGCGCAGTCCGTGAGGATCTTCGCGATTTCTACCGCTTCCTTTTCGGTGGCGGTATAGCCCGTGGGGTTGTTGGGGAAGTTCAACAACACCACCTTCTTCTGGCTCTTGCTCTCGGAGAGGGCCTTCTTCAGGGCTTCCGTGTCGAAACCGCCGTCCTTGAAGGTGTTGAAAGTCTTGATCTTTGCACCGCAGCTGTTCACGAACACCAGTTCGTAGTTGTCCCAGTAAAGGTCGGGGATAATCACCTCGTCGCCCGGATCCAAGAAAAGGTAGCCCGCGCAGCTGATGGCGTGGGTCAGGGCGCAGGTCACAACCGGGTTGCTGAAGGCCTTGCCTGCGAGGCTCGGGTTCTTGCGGACAATCTGCTCTTTCCAGGCTTTGCGCAGGTCGGGGTTTCCGAAACTGGGGGCGTAGAGGAAGGCCTGCTTGGGCAGGTTCAGGCTCTTGAGCACGCAGTCGAGAACCAGGGGGCTACCGTCGTCTTCCAGGGCTGTGCCGATGGTGGCGTTGATTTCTTTTCCCTTGGCTTCGGCGCCCTGGCCCAGAATGCCCTTGCGGGGGAAGAAGATTGCCTTGCCCCTTTCGGAAAGCATGGAAAGTACGCTGCAGCCGTTTGCGGAAAGTTCCGCGTTGGCCTGTTCTGCGAGAGGATTGTAGCTCATGACCTTAGTCCTGTTAAAAAATTCCGAGGCCAAAGATAGAAATTTAGGGGCCGGGGGCTAGGGGCAAACGGCCTGCGAGCACGGAAAAAAGCGGATAAAGACGGCTCGAAGCCCGTCGTTTTTCATTTTTTGAAAAACGGGAAGTCAACACCTGTGCATTACTTCCCGCGCCGGGCTTTTCGTTTTTTCACGAGTTCCTTGGCCTCGTTGATTTCACCGACCAGTTGCTCGGTGGTGGGCAGATACAACTTGTACTCACTAGCGAGGATAGTCTTGTTGTCTTCGGGCAAAGTCATTTTCACGGCAGAATCATTCTTGCCCGCGCACAAAAGAATGCCGATGGTAGGATTTTCATCGGGAAGTTTTTCAATGCGGTCGTGGTAATTCACGTACATCTGGAGTTGGCCTATATCCTGATGCGTGATTTTGCCCGTCTTGATTTCAATAACGACAAAACAGCGAAGCAGCCTGTTGTAAAGAACGAGGTCGATAAAAAATTCATCGTCTTCGAGCATAATCCGCTTCTGCCGGGCAACAAAGGAAAAACCCTTACCCAGTTCGAGAAGAAAATCAGTAATATGCGAAATAATCGCGCCTTCCAGATCGGTTTCATAAAAGGCCGAATTCATTTTCAAGCCAACAAATTCCAAAATCATCGGATCCTTGATGACCTCTTGCGGGGATTCAGGGATGCGCTCCTTGCGAGCGACCGCCAGCACGGATTCCTTGTCGTTGCTGAGCAAAAGGCGCTCGTATAGCTGGCTGTTGATTTGACGTTCGAGTTCGCGGCCATTCCAAGAATTGTTTACCGCCTCTAGTTCGTAATATTCGCGCTTGTCGGGATCAGGAATCTGAATCAGCATACGATATTGCGACCAGTTCAATTGGGAACGCAGTGCGTTCCCAATTGGGTAAGTGCGGTAAAACTGCCTGCAAAACTTGATTTGCCGCTCAGAAAATCC
>OMSO01000011.1 GCA_900313675.1 uncultured Fibrobacter sp. | reverse complement strand
CTCATTTTTTCCTTTCGGGCCACCAAACCTCTCGGCTTCGAGCGCAACCGCTTTCCTCACGGTCGTCGTGCCCAAGCCTACCCATCTGGCCAGCCACTTTTTGGCGCCCTCTAAAAATTCATTTTCAAAAATTTGGCTGCGACTCTTCGTGCAGTTTCGTCATTCAAAGTGGTAAAGACTTCCAGTATTCACCACTTTTCATTCCTGCCTGCACTCGGTCTCGCTCAAATTTTCAAATCAAAGCAATTTTTATCGGTCGCCTTGGTTTAATGTTTGTCTATGTCTGCGACGGCATAATACCCGCCGCGCGGCACATATATAGAAAAAAAGCGCAAGACGAACAAGGGGTTTTAGGGGGCGGAGCCCCCTAGGAGAGGGGGTGGTGAAAGACGCGGCGAGGAACGGTGGCCCCGGCACCCTTCGACTACGCTCAGGGCAGGCCAGGCCGGGGTGACATCGGGATGAGGCGCGGCTGCAACCAGGGGGAGGCTTCCCCCGCCCAATAACAAGGCAACTATCGTTTGCAAATTGTAAAAAAGGGGGCGGTTTTGTAAAAATTCGTAGAGCGGGTTCAAAAAACGTTTCGCATCTCCGTTTATTACATCGGAGGGCATAATGAAAGACCAACACAAAATGCTTGAAATTGCGTCGTTGTCCAACATCCCGGTGCTCTTGCAGGGAGAATCGGGAGCCGGGAAAGAGGTGGCCGCGCGTTTTATCCACAATCATGGCCTGCGGAAGGACGGGCCTTTCGTGGCGCTGAACTGCAGCTCTATCCCGAAGAGTCTTGCGGAGAGTATCCTGGAGGGTTCGGTAAGGGGCGCGTTTACGGGAGCGGTGGACGAGAAACTGGGGCTTGTCCGCTCTGCCGAAGGGGGCACGCTTTTTCTGGACGAAATCGGGGAACTGCCCATGGATACCCAGAGCAAGCTTTTGCGCATTCTGCAAGAGAAAACGGTGACGCCCGTGGGAGGCGCCCAGAGCGTTCCCGTGAACTTCCGCCTGATATGCGCCACCAACCGGAACCTGAAACAGGAAATCGCCGACGGGAATTTCCGGGCGGATTTGTTTTACCGTATCAACGTATTCCCTGTGGAGATTCCGCCCCTGCGCTCACGGACGGATTTTGCCGACGTGGCCCACGACTTGTGGCGGGAGGCTCGGAGCCAAGTGAGTGGGCTCGATTCCAGAAGTCGCGATTCCGGCAACAAACAGCGCGACCTTACGGCCGATGAGATGGAGCTGCTGAAAGCCTGCCCCTGGCCGGGGAACGTGCGCCAGCTGAAAAATGTGCTGCAGCGCTATACGGTGCTGAAACCCTACGACGTGACCCTTACCGAAATCTTGACCCAGGAGTTTTCGCTACCGAAACTTTGCGACAGGAATATCTGTTCGATTTACGTGACAGATTTCTTGAAAAAGCGGAAGAAGAAGCCGTCGTTCACCGACATCGAGGAGACGCTTTTGCTGTGCAAGGGGAACAAGTGCAAGGCGGCGAAAAAGCTGGGGATTAGCCGCGGAAGCCTGTGCTACCAGCTACAGAAGGGACGAGTGAAGATTGCGAGCTGAGGGAAAGGGAAATGATAGGGGATCCTCGCCTTGGTTCGACGCAGCTCACCACAGGTCGCGAGGATGACAAGGTCGTTAGAACCGCAGGCCCACGGCAATGTGGTGGTTGCCGCCATCGAGGGCGAGGCGCGGGGAATAGCCGTAGTCGAAGACTATCATACCGAATACCACGCCAAGGCCGCAGGCAACTCCTGTAGAGTAGTCGTCGCTTTCGTCCTTGCGGACTGATGTTCCCAGACGAAGCATCAGGGTTTCGGCGTAGGCGATTTCGGCCCCGAACAGCCCCTGGATTTCGGTATCGGCGCGACGGTAGGCGTCGGCGGAAACGTGGATGCGCCACCTTTCGGTCACGGGAATCATGCCCGTGATGCCCGCCTGGAGCGCCATAGGAGCGTATTCGTCTTCGCTGTCGTAGGCGGTCACATAGCCCGCGTTGGTGAGGGTCGCACCGAAGGCCATGTAGCGGTTCACCTTGAAGGAGCCGCCGATGTCGCCCAAGATGGCGTAGGCCGTTTCGTCTTCGATGGTCTGGCTTGCAAAGCGGGCGGTAACGCCCCAGTTGAAGGCGGAATTACGGCTACCGAGGCCAAGCTGTGCGGCCCAGGCGTAGGCGCCGTAGTCCCCTGTCTCGAGACCGTTTTCGTCGCGACCTTCAATGTCGTCGTAACCCAGGTAATCCAGACCCGCCGAGAAAGTGAATTTGTCCGCAAAAGGAAGGCCGTAGTAAACATTGATGAAACGGTCCGAACCCATGCCGTCAAAGACAATCTGGTTCAGGCCGAACTCAGGGGATTCTACGGTGCTCATGGCCAGCGGGTTCCGGGTCACTTCGGAGGCCCTGGCGGGGTCTGCAACGCCAGCTCCCGCCATGGCGGCAGTTCGCGGCGAAACCTGCAGCGCAAGAAACTTCATGGTCACGCCACCCGGGTCCACGTTCCAGTACTCCCCTGCAAAAGCGAGGGAGCCTGCGGCCAGGGCTGCGGTAAGGAGTTTCTTGAACATACGGCTACAAGATACAAAAATAGACGTAACGTAGGACATAGTCCGACTGGTATTAGGGGCTAGGATCTAGGGGCTAGGGGATAGGAAATGTGGAGTGTGGGGTGTGAGATTAGTAATGAGTTGCCAGTTATGAGTTGTGAGTTCTTATAGTAGCGCCTTTGACGCCAAATTATGGACTGAAGACTGATAACAGACGACTGATAACTCAGGGGCTCCCTTCGAGTATTAGGTCGGGGCTTGAGGTTCGAGGCGCGAGGCTTTTTTCTAAATTTTAGCTCATGCTGAGCGTCGTTGTCCTGACCGTGCTCACCGCAATTTATGCGGTTGCCATTCTCACGTTTACCGTGGGAATTATCCGCACGCACAGGCACAAGGGGAGCGCCACCCCCTACGTCTCCGTGGTCATTCCCATGCGAAACGAAGAAGAATTCTTGCAGCGGACCCTGGACGCCCTAGCCGCCCAGGAATACGCAGGACAATACGAAATTATCTGCGTCGACGACCGCTCCACCGATTCCACGGGGAAAATTCTGGACGATTTCGTCGCGACCCACGGGGACAAATTCCGCGCCATCCATCTGGACCCGAACCTCCCCAAGGTAGAAAGCCCCAAGAAGCGGGCCCTGGAAGCTGGCTTCAAGGAAGCCCGCGGCGAAGTCCTGCTGATTATGGACGCCGACTGCGTGCCGACCAAGCGCTGGCTTGCCTCCATGGCGGGTAGGTTCGAAGGGAACATCGCCATCGTGCAGGGGCCAAAGCGGAACACCGGCGGCTGGAGCCCCGTGCATCAGTACCAGAGGCTCGAGACCCTGGCCTACACCTCCATCGAGGCCGCGGGATTCAGCCTGGGCCACCCCATGCTGGCCAGCGCCGCATGCCTCGCCTACAAGAAGGACCTGTTCTTCAAGGTGGGCGGTTTTGGCGACCTGGTGAACCTTTCCAGCGGCGACGACGACATGCTCATCCACAAGATGATCAAGGAACCGGGCGTGGAGTTCTGCTACAACCTGAGCGCCGACGCCCTCATAGACACGGCCCCCGTGGATTCCCTGAAGGCCCTGTTCTTCCAGCGGGCACGCTGGAGCAGCAATGGCACCAAGTACGACAGCCACCTTTATACGCTGGCGCTTTCCCTTATCTACACGTTCCTGGTCTGGCTTCTGGTGAGTCCTTTTTTGGTGGCCTTCGCGGACTTCCCTATCGCCTGGTTTGCTGTTCCTATGGGCGTGAAGGTCCTGTGCGATTTGATTTTTCTCACCTGCGCCGCTGTGAAGCTCCACTCCAAGCGGCTGTTGTTGGCTCTGCCCGTCACCGAGATCATGCAGGTGCCCATGAACGTGTTTGCCGTTCCCTTCGGTCTGCTAGGGCTGTTCAAGTGGAAATAGGGCCTGCGAATGTGCCTAGCCAAGTGTAAAAAGTTCATCCCGCTCGGCGTTATTTTTTTAGCGGCCTTTGCCGTTTTCTGTAAAATCCATTATTCCGACGGTGATGACGCCTTCTTTGACAGCTGCGTCAAGAGTATGTCGTTTCTTGAATACCTCAAGGAACGTTACCTGACCTGGACAGGCCGCATCGGCGGAGAGACTGCCATCTACGTCACCTTTACTCTGGGAATCTGGTTCTGGCGGGTGGCAAATGCCTTCATGGTCACCATGCTCCCGACCCTCGTGTTCCTGATTTTCAAGAAGATTAATCCCGGCGATGTCGGCGCAAAACCCACATGGAGCGACCTGCGCCTGTTTCTCTTGACCTGCGCAGGATTCCTGCTGATGGATGTAGTCACCTTCGGACACGCCGCCGTCTGGGTCAACGGTTCCGTCTTTTACACCTGGGCATTGGTCAGCGCGCTCCTGTGCATTTACCTCACCTTGGACTGTTTTATTTCTGGCACCGTTTCCGCAAAAAAAATCCTTGCATCGATTCCCTTCGGCTTGTTTGCCGTCTCGTCAATAGAACAAATAGGATTTTTCTTGTTGGCCTACTTTGCAGGCGGCATCATCTTCAACAAGCTTCAAAAGAGAACCGTTTCTTCTCTGCTATATGTTGAATCCTCCGCTTTGCTTGCTGTTTTTGCCATTGTCCTTACCGCCCCCGGAAATTCCCTGAGAATCGCAGCCGAAACGGAGACCTGGTTCCCCGCTTTCAAGGAACTTTCCGTCGGAGAGCACGCCTTTATTTCGGCCCAATGGCTGCTGTCGTCTTTTGCCAACGAAGGCAAAATCTTCTTCGCGCTCATCTGGATTGCAGCCCTACTTTCCGCAGCATCCAAAAGCAAGACGATTCTCATAGCAGCTGTGCTATTCTCTGCAGTTGCGCTCCTTCCGCTGGCAGGAATCACCCCGCTTGCCGACATGGGTATCAACTACATCGACCCTGCTGTCCGACCCGAAGTTTTCCCTAGCTTTGCGCAAGCGACCCCAATGAACATCCTTGCGATGATTTGGTGGTTTGCGGCAACGGCCTTCACCCTGTTTTTAATCCAAAAGCATCTCGGAGCAAAGGGCGCAATCCTCTTTATCGTGGCTATCCTTTGCGAAGCCATGATGTTTTTCTCCCCAACAATCTATGCATCGGGCGAAAGGGTTTTCTATGTCACCGACTGGATTCTCGTATTTATCATCTTGAATCAGGTTTCAAAAATCCCGTCTGAAAAGCGCAGAATATTTTTCTTTTCCTTGGCCCTTATCTTAACAATACTGAACGAGGTCACTCAGGCCTCCGAGCTGCTTGCAAAGCTGAACGGGAATTAAAAGGCGGGTATCTACTAAAGGCCTAGTTTGGCCTTGGCCCAAGCTTCGGCCTGTTCTGCATCTTGCAGTTTTCCGTCTAGCTGGAGTTCAAAGCTCTCGCGAATCAGGTCGCCAAACTGCTTGCCGGGCTTTAATCCGAGAGACATCAGGTAGCGGCCTGTAAGGTAAGGCTCCGGAGCGTTTTCAAAAACGCCCAGCTCAAGGGCTCGCGCCTTCAATCGTTCCACAAAAGCCGTACGAACCTGTTCACCGAACATCGGGTTAGAAGCAACAAGAATGCAGTATTCCCGCAGGCCTTCCAGCGCAACGGACAGCCGGCGAATCTCAGAATCGTCAAGGAACGCGCCCTCGGGAGAAGCCGTAGACGAATACCTCAACAGCTTCGGAACGTTCCGCAGGAGCTTCACCTCGTTGGTCATGCCCGTTAGGAATTTCTCCCAGTCTTCGGCACAGGAATTCCCCGAAAGGAGCGCAGCAAAGGCCATCGTCATCCGAGACTCCTCGGGCTCGGCGGCCGCATTTCTGGACATGTTGTCCAGGAACTGTCCCAGATTTTCGTAGCTGCCAGCCAGGGGTTTCACCTCCGGGAAAAAACGCAACAGGTCCATTTCCAGGAATGCCCGCAGGCCCAAAGAAGGTTTGCCCGGCTTAAGGAGCCATTTCTTGAACTCCTCGTAAATCCGCTCTTTAGAAAGGTCTTCCAGGGAAAGGCTCCTACAAAGTTCCGCCGTCTCTGGCGCAAGGGTCAACTCGAAACGGCTGGCAAACTGCACGCCCCGCAAGATTCGCAGGGAATCTTCGGCAAAGGCTTCGCTCACATGCTTTAACCTGTGGGCCTTCAGGTCGTCCACTCCCCCGTAGGGGTCACAAAGGGTCAGCTCCGGAAGTTCCATGCCCATGGCATTGATGGTAAAGTCCCTGCGGAGAGCCGCCTCCTTGAAGCTGAGCTTTTCGTCGGTATGCACCACGAACCCGCGGTGGCCATAGCCCACCTTGTTTTCTGTGCGGGGGAAAGAAAAGTCCAACGAAAGGCCTTTCATGGCCAGGTGAATCACGCCAAAGGCCTTGCCTACCAGGTTCGTGCGGCCGTACTTCGAAAGGAGCGGCACCAGGGCGTCTTGCGCCATGTCATAAACTTCGATATCGTAGTCCCGGCAGCTCTTGCCCAGCATGGCGTCCCGGACCCAGCCGCCCACCAAGAAGGCGCGGCCGCCGGCAGCGCGGATATCGCCTGCAATCTTCAGCAGGCGCCCTGGAAGGTCGGGCGAGAATTCATCACCCGAAAGTGTGCGGACCGTGACCATTATTCTTGTGGAACCTCGCTAGCCGTGCTATCTACGGTTGCGGAACTGTCTGCAGGTGCAGAAGCACTTTCTGTTGCCGCGCTATCCGGCAGGGTCGCAGGCTCCGGCGTAGCGGAACTGTCCGAGGGAATGGCGGCCGTAGTATCCCGAGGCACCACCGTCACTGTAGAATCAGATGCCGTATGAATTTTTGATGTCGTATCCTGAGAAGCAAACCGTTCATAAATGCTGCGACGCGCCTCGGCCGAGCCCTGCTTCTTCTTGGCCTCTTCTTCGCGACAGGCCCGCAACTCCTCTTCCATGAATGCGCGCTGGTCTGGGGAATAGGACATGCTGTTATAGCGATATTCTATCTCGTCGCAGACAACGCCCTGACGCTGGCCTGCACAAGAAGCCAAAAACAATCCACAAGAAAACAGCGCCATTAATGCGGCTGCCAATACCAAATACTGTTTCTTTCCCATTGTCACCAACCTCTAATGAATCAATATAATTTTTCCCGTTTTTTTCTTGGACCCTTTGCGGACCACATAATGATAAACCCCAGGAGCCACAAGTTTCCCGGTCTTGTCGGTGCCGTCCCATTCCGCACGGCCACCTAAAATGTCGCTATCGTAAAACGACTTTACCAACGCCCCGCCGCGATTATAAACACTTACGAAAGAATCTTCTGAAATATTATCGATAACCAGACGCTGGCCCTGCTTGGGCCTGAATGGATTCGGGTAAGCCTTTACTTCAGCAGGAGCTTCAGATGTCATCATCTTTTCGGCATTCCTCAAATCCTTGCGAGAATAGCGAGTCACGCCGCCATCGTGGGCAAACCAAAGCATACCCTTAATAGGGTCAATTGCCAAATCATGAACCTTGTTACTCAGTAATCCCTGCTCCGTAGTCCATCGTTCTACAGCTAGGGTATCCCTGGATTTTTTTTGCTTTGACAAACGAAACACGCCTTGGTCGGCAGTTCCAAGCCAGATATTTCCTTGAACATCTCTGTCCATGGAAGTATACTCGGCACCAATCAACCCTTTTGTCGAGCTAGGCTGAACAAGGGTATCCCTATCCTCGTCCATGTAGGCGAGACTCCCAACGGTAACCATCCATAAAGCATTGTCATCTTTATCAAAAACAAAATCCAAGGGTGCCTTTCCACCGGGAGTAGCATAATTTTTCTTTTCGGAAACCAACAATCTACCCCCATTTTTTGAGGGTGGCGGCAAGCGGAAGACGTCTAATGAACCTCCCAATGAAACATAAAATGCCTCCCTAGAAGAAACATATACCAGCCATTCACCCGTTTCTGCATCAATCTTTGCTACAAGAGTCCCAACAATAGGTGAGGAACCTATTTCAGAAAGGCAACTGATATCGCCGTCTTTTGTGATATATACTAGGCCATAGCTTTTTTGTCCAGATGTCGCCACTAAAAATCCGGAACTATCTGGAGCGACAGTTGTTCCCATGGCAACAGTAAAATCATTTAAGTATTCGTCTAGGCAACTATTCTCGTCTTGTGGAGTCCAGGTCTTAAAGAGGGTATATCCGTTATCCTTAAAAAGGAAAAAGCCCATTCCCCACACATGGGCGAGCAATAAGCCATTATCCAGGGCAGACAGAACTTTCATCCGGTTGTCATAGGATCCGGTATAACTTCCCATACCATTCCAAATCGGGACGCTGTTTAGCCAATTGTACCCATCACTGTACGCCATCCACCCATTTGATGTAGCGGCAACAATTCCCCCTCCTGAAACAGCTGTCATTTCGTAGACACTATCCAGCGCATAATTGTTAAAAAGCGTTTCCCGTTCGATTTTTGAAATGTCCTGTTTTTGACTTTCAAAAAAACGGTCAGCATCACTAATATTTTTTTTCTTGGCCCACGAAGTCGGGTCTACCAGCCGCACGTCGGCTCCCATATTAGCCCAATTCATTTTGCGACCATACACTTCGGTTCCCAGAAGAACAAATAGCGAATCATCCTTAATGGAAATTTTTTGAGGCGACCTAGTAACCAGCGAGGTATTTCCGATTTTATCTATCGTCAGAAAGAACGAACTTTGATCGGTATCAAAAAAGGCCAAACAATCTTCAAAGGCGATAACCAAATTGTTTTTTTTCGATATAACCTGGCCAGGAACCACTTGAACTTTCTTATTCAGATAAGAACGGTTTGCAATGCTCCAGCTAGAGGTTTTCTTATCGAATGCCGCAACTAAACCATATTCCGAAACGGCAAATATTTTAGCATCTGTCTGCGCAATACCCAAAAAGGAAGTGGCGCCTAAGCCATCTGCAGAAGTCCAAAGTCTTTTTATTCTAGGTGTCGAAAACTGGACGCCACCACCTGTGGCCAAGACATAACCCGAATCGTATGGAATAGCGGAGTATACCGGCGATGGTTGGGAAAAGACTTTCCACTCGTCGGCCGGAACAGTGCTTGTTAAAAGCAACAAGGCAAAAAATAACCGCATTAAAGGCACTTTACAAAATTACAAAAATGCACTAGCCCAGCAAAACATTCCGGGCTCTTTTAATGGCCGATTTTCTCCTTTTGGTTATAGCACTAAAAGACACTCCGTATAGGACGCTCAATTCTTCTGTGGATAAGCCCTTGTGGAATGTCATATCGATTAGTTCTCTATCGCTCCTAGAAAGGGAATTGACCACTCGCTGCAATTCGTCATTTTTTTGATTTCCCTCCCGATAAAACACCGAACTTTCGGCAGGCAGGGCCATGTAGTCCCCCACTACATCTGAGGCTATAGAAAACGGCATCATCTTTTGACGGAATCGGACATAGTCGTAGAAACAATTCCTAAAAACCCGAAATAGCCAGGGAAAAACGGAATCCCCATATTTTATGCTCTTTGCGCATTTGAAAAAACGCAGGGCGATGTTTTGAAAAACATCCTTGGCATCCTCGCTACTCTCGCAACTTATCCTGCACAAGTTGTAAATTTGAGGGGAGTGTGCTTTCCAAGCCTCTTCTATCCACTTGTCGTTTTTTGTATCTTTATTTTTGCCCGGTTGCTTCATGGTTCCCCTCTGTATTTTGACGGCGAAAATTTATGAAATTGAATCTGAAAAAACGAATTTTTGAAAAAATGGCAAACAACTGTTGTCAAGATTCAAACAATTGTTGCCTCTTTGCAAAATATTGTTACCTGCTGCTGGTGTTTGCAATGACTGTTTTCGCCCAGGAATTCAACATGAATTCCATGCCGCCTCCCGAAATGCAGATGGAGTATTCGGCAGGGGCGTTGAAAGATGGCGGGACACTCACCGTAACCGTGACCGTCCCCGACAAATGGCACGTAAACGCCAACAAGGTCACCGACGAATTCTTGAAACCCTCCTCTGTCGAAGCCAAGGCCGAAGGGCTTGAATTCGGCGAAGCGGTTTGGCCAGAACCTATAAAGGAATACAACGAAGCCCTGGAGCTTGAAATCTGGACTTTCCGCGGGACATTTTCCGTCCAGATTCCGGTAAAAGCAGTTGACGGAACAAACTACGACAGTCTTGGTACCACCGTCACCTTCAATTACCAGGCCTGCGACAACTCCATCTGCCTTGCTCCCGCAAGCAAGACCATCTCATTAGACGGATCGTTAAACGGTGGTGCGGTAGGCGCTGGCGTAAAAAAAAACGATTCTGAAATAGGGGCGGTCGAAGGTCGCACAGGCGAAAGTCGTGCAGACGCCAGGGAGAACGGCGCAGGCAGTGAGGCCGGGCTTGCCGACGGTGCCTCCGCCGGTATCGCGCTCCTGCTGTTCTTTGCCTTCGTGGGCGGGATCATCCTGAACCTGATGCCCTGCGTTCTGCCGGTACTTTCCTTGAAGCTTTTCAGCCTGATCAAACAGGCGGGAGAAAGCCGCGGACGGCTCCTCGCCCTGGGAGGAGCCACAACGGCGGGCATCTTGTGTAGCTTCTGGGTGCTGGCCGCCGTTGTCGCCGCCGTCAAGGCCGGCGGCGGGTCCGCGGGCTGGGGGATGCAGTTCCAGAGCGCAGGCTTTATCGCCTTCATGGTGGTCATCCTGACCGCTTTTGCCATGAGCTTTTTCGGAGTCTTTGAAATCTGGCTTCCCTGGAGCACCACCACCAAGATGGACAGCGCAGGCCAAAAGTCCGGACTTGCGGGAGCGTTCTTTACAGGCGCGCTCCTGGTGCTCCTGAGCACTCCCTGTTCCGCGCCCTTCCTGGGTACCGCCATGGGGTTCGCCTTTGCGCAGACCACGCCAATCCTGTTCCTGTTCTTTACTGCGGCAGGCCTTGGCCTTGCCCTCCCCTACATGCTGGTGAGTGCCTTCCCCGGCGTGCTTAAGGTTTTCCCGAAACCTGGCGTGTGGATGGTCCATCTGCAACGGGTAATGGGCGTCTTGCTGCTTGCAAGCGTTGGCTGGCTTTTCTGGATTGTAAATGAACAGGCGGGAGTTACAGGCGTAGAACTTTTTGCCGCCGTCGCTATCGCAAGCATCGCCTGCTCCGTATTGCTCGGGAAATTTGCAAAACCGGGAACCGCCTTCATCCGCGAAGTTGCGGTAGTCATTCTCAGTAGCGTCGCGCTGTTCTCCCTCTGGTTTGCAGGAATCGCTCCTGAATACGAGCGGGCGGCCATCGCCACCTTTAACGCCCGCATGCAACAGCAAATGACCGAAGACGGGTGGTTCCGCTACAGCCCTGCTCTCATTGAAGAATTTGCCAAGGCGAAACGCACCGTCTTTATCGACGTTACTGCCGACTGGTGCCTCACCTGCAAGGCCAACGAAGCCGCCGTCCTTGAAGACGAAGACTTTGTCCGCGCCATGGACAACCTGAACGTGGCCCTTGTAAAGGCGGACTGGACCCGGGAAACTCCCGAAGTCAACGCGCTTCTGCAAAGCATGGAAAAATCAGGGGTGCCTGCCTACGCCATCTACCCCGCCGGAGACGCCTCCAAGCAGATTGTGCTGCCGGAGTTGCTCACGGTAGAGGGGATTGTAGAACGGATTACAGAAAGCGGGGAATGAAATGTGAAATTAGTAATGAGTTATCAGTCATCAGTTATGAGATGTAACGTAGACAAGATGCGCTGTAAATCAGAGACCGGACGCTACTCACAACTCATAACCCATAACTCACTACACATTTAAAGATTACCGCTTGCCTTCGCGTTTGTACCGCTCGATACATTCGGCGTAGAAGTCGAAAGTCTGCTTGGCAATGGACTTCCAGCTAAACACGTCGATGGCCCGCTTGCGGCTCACTTCGCCCATCTTCTTTGCCAGTTCCGGATTTTCAAGAATCTTATTCAGCTTGTTTGCAAAGTCCGTCTGGAACGCCTTGGGGTCTGCCGGGTCAAAGTCCGTTTCGGAGACGTGCTTCAAGGGCACCAAAAATCCGGTCTCGCCGTCCACGATAATTTCGGGAATGCCTCCCACCGCAGAACCTACCACCGGAGTGCCGCAGCTCATGGCTTCCAGGTTAATAATACCGAAGGGCTCGTAAAGCGAAGGGGTCGCGAAAACGGTAGCGTGACTGTAAAGCACGCGAAGTTCCTCGTGAGGAACCGCCTCCTGGATCCACACCACGCCGTCGCGGGTCTTCTGCACCTCTTCGATAAGATTCTTGCACTCGTCGGCAAGTTCGATGGTGTCGGGAGCGCCGGCGCAAAGCACCACCTGGGCGCTCTTGTCGATTTGCGGAATGGCCTGGATCAGCTGGCTGATGCCCTTCTGGCGGGTAATGCGGCCCACGAACAGCACGTAAGGGCGTTTCGGGTCCACCCCCCACTTGGTCAAAATATCTTCGTTGAAAGTCGGAGCATAAAAGTCCGGATCGATGCCGTTGTAAATCACCTTCACCCGGTCTTCGGGCACGCCGTAAAGCTTCATCACGTCCCGTTTCATGCCCTGGCTTACGGCAATCACGCCGTCGGCAGCCTCATAGGCCGTGCGTTCAATCCAGCAGCTCATGGCATAGCCGCCATCGCCCAGCTGTTCTGCCTTCCAGGGGCGGTGGGGTTCCAGCGAGTGGGTGGTGAGAATCAGCGGGCACTGCAAAAGACGACTGGCAAGCACTCCACCAAAGTGGCTATACCAAGTGTGGCAGTGAATGACATCGATATTGTCGAGGGCTGCCGCCCACTGGAGGTTGATGTCCAACGGCTTGAAAATTTTCTGGAAACGGTCGTCCTTCGGGTTCAGACCCAGCTTCCGCGAGAAACCAATCGCACGGATATTGTCCTCGTCAATATTCTGGTCGCCAAAACAGCGGGCTTCTATATGACAAAGTTTTGCCAGTTCCTGGGTCAGGAACTTGACGTGAATACCTGCACCGCCGTAAATCTCCGGCGGAAACTCGTTAGTAAGAATAGCAGCGTTCATAATTCAACAGCCAACAAAATGGGGTTAGTCTCTCATCAATAATTATATTTTTTTTCGAAGGCAGGCAATGCCGTAAGAAAAAAGTAAAAGGGAAAACCTTACCGAGGGGCATATATGCGGGACATAAATTCCGCACGGGTCTTCTCGTCGGTCTTGAACCTGCCCAAAAGCTGGGTCGTGACCATGGTGGCGCCGGGCTTTTTCACCCCGCGCATGGTCATGCACATATGCGACGCCTCGAGCACAACGGCCACGCCCTTCGGGTTCAGTTCCTTCTGGATGAGTTCCGCTATCTGGCGGGTCATGCGTTCCTGGATTTGCGGGAAGCGGGCATAGAACTCCACCACCCGGGGAATCTTGGAAAGGCCCACCACGCAGTCGCCCGGAATGTAGGCCACATGGGCCTTGCCCGTAAACGGCAGAAAATGGTGTTCGCACATGCTGGCAAACTCGATGTCCGGCACGATAATCATCTCGTCGTACTTTTCGTGAAAGCGCGTCTTCAAGATATCTTCGGCTTTCATTTCACCCGAAAGTCCCGTCATGAGTTCGGCGTACATCTTCGCCACACGACGGGGCGTTTCCAGCAATCCTTCGCGGTTCGGATCCTCACCCATGCCGGTGAGGATCATCCGGAAGCCATCTTCCATTTGCTTAAGGTTCATAAGACAAATTATTCCAGGTCTTACAGCACACCGTGGCAGGTTCTGCTAATCACGTCGTCCTGCTGTTCCTTCGTGAGGGAGAGGAACTTGACGGCGTAGCCGGAAACGCGGATGGTGAAGTTCGCGTATTCTGCCTTTTCCGGGTGAGCCTGGGCGTCCAGCAGCTTTTCCACGCCGAACACGTTCACGTTCAGGTGGTGTGCACCCTGGGCGAAGTAGCCGTCCATGATGGTCACCAGCTTCTGGGCGCGTTCGTCGTCGCTATGGCCAAGAGCATTCGGGCTGATGGTCTGCGTGTTGCTGATGCCGTCCAGAGCGTATTCGTACGGGAGCTTCGCGACAGAGTTGAGGGAAGCGAGGAGGCCGTTCTTTTCGGCGCCGTAGCTCGGGTTTGCACCGGGAGCGAAGGGGGCGTTTGCCGGGCGACCATCAGGGAGGGCGCCGGTGGCCTTGCCGTAAACGACGTTACTCGTAATCGTAAGGATAGAAGTCGTGGGTTCGGCGTTACGGTAGGTGTGGTGTTTCTTGATCTTCGCGATGAATTCCTTCAACAGCCACACGGCGATTTCGTCGGCGCGGTCGTCGTCGTTACCGTACTTGGGGAAATCTCCCTTCACCACGAAGTCCTTGGCAAGACCGTCGTCACCGCGGACCACTTTCACCTTGGCATACTTGATGGCAGAAAGGCTATCTACTACGTGGCTGAAGCCTGCGATACCTGTCGCGAACGTGCGGCGCACATTGGTATCGATGAGGGCGAGTTCAGCGGCTTCGTAGTAGTACTTGTCGTGCATGTAGTGGATCAGGTTCAGCGTATTCACGTAGATGCCCGCGAGCCATTCCAGCATGATGTCGTACTTGTGCATCACTTCGTCGTAGTCCAGGAATTCGCTGGTAATGGGGGCAAGTTCCGGGCCGATCTGCATGCCAGGCACCAGGCCGCCCTTTTCGTCCTTGCCGCCGTTGATGGCGTAGAGGAGGGCCTTGGCGAGGTTCGCACGGGCGCCGAAGAACTGCATTTCTTTACCTGTCTGGGTGGCGGACACGCAGCAGCAGATGCTGTAGTCGTCACCCCAGATGGGACGCATCACGTCGTCGTTTTCGTATTGGATGGAACTAGTCGTCACAGAAATGTAGGCGGCGTATTCCTTGAAGTTCTCGGGCAGGCGCTTGGTGTAGAGCACCGTGAGGTTCGGCTCCGGAGAAGGGCCCATGTTCTCTAGCGTGTGCAAGAAGCGGAAATCGTTCTTGGTAACCATGGAACGGCCATCCTGGCCCATGCCGCCCACTTCGAGGGTGGCCCACACCGGGTCGCCGCTGAAGAGCTGGTTGTAGCTTTCGATACGGGCGAACTTCACCATGCGGAACTTCATGACCATGTGGTCCACCAGTTCCTGGGCTTCGCTTTCGGTGAGAGTGCCGTTCTTGAGGTCGCGTTCGATGTAGATGTCCAGGAAGGTAGAGATACGGCCCACGCTCATGGCGGCGCCGTTCTGGGTCTTGATGGCGGAAAGGTAACCGAAGTAGAGCCACTGGAAGGCTTCTTGGGCGTTGGTTGCCGGTTCAGAGATGTCGAAGCCGTAGCTTGCGGCCATCACCTTCATTTGCTGCAGGGCGCGAATCTGTTCGGCCACTTCTTCGCGGAGGCGGATCACGTCGTCGGTCATGGTGCCGTCGCCTACGTGGGCGAGGTCGTTCTGCTTCTGCTTGATGATATAGTCAATACCGTAAAGGGCCACACGGCGGTAGTCGCCTACGATACGTCCGCGACCGTAGGTGTCGGGGAGGCCGGTCAAGAGGTGGGCCTTGCGGACGGCGCGGATTTCGGGAGTGTAGCAGTCGAACACGCCCTGGTTGTGAGTCTTGTGGTATTCGGTAAAAATCTTGTGGAGGTCGGCGTTGGGCTTGTAGCCGTACTGCTGGCAGGCTTCTTCGGCCATCTTGATGCCGCCGAAGGGCATGAAGGCCCGCTTGAGCGGTTTATCGGTTTGCAGACCCACGACTTTTTCCAGATCCTTGAGACGCTCGTTGATGTAGCCCGGCTTGTGGCTCGTGATGGTGGAGACGATGTCGGTGTCCATGTCCAGCACGCCGCCGTGCCTACGTTCTTCGGCCTGCAGGCTCTGCAGTTCGTCCCACAGTTTCTGGGTGGCGTCCGTCGGGCCCGCCAAGAAGGACTTGTCTCCGTCGTAGGCGGTGTAGTTGCGCTGAATAAAATCGCGGACGTTGATTTCGCTTTGCCAGAGTCCGCCTTCAAAGCCATTCCATGCGTTAATCATTTTTCCTCTTTGCTCGCCCGAATTGCCGTAGTAGTGCGGGTCGAGACTTCTGTTTTGTTGTTCTTTTGTGAGTCCCAATATAGAAATTGCAGGGGCCTGATTGAACCGCCGCTGGAGGCTTGATTTTGCTTTTGTCAGACGCTGAATTATAACAAAAAAGGCGTCTTTTTTGTAACCGTTTGACGGTCAATGGGTTAGTGCTCGCATAGGGCGGCAGAGGTCATGGCGAAACGGCCCGTGGCGGTTTCGCATTCGGCCCGCAGGTAGGCGTAGCCTGAACTGTGGATCGTGATGGTCTCGTTTTGACTTGCGGCCACGAGGCTTTCGGGGCAAATTTCTTCTTTGGCGGCCCACTTGCCGCCTGCAAGAATGCGACGGCCATAGATGCGTATGTAACGGAAACCGCCGCCCAGGTCTTGTGTGCTTTGGGCGTGGAACTTTACGGTGTCGACCTCACGGTCCCACCAGAGGGCGGGTCCGTCGGTGATGTAGCAATTGTCGCCTGCGAAGGCCTGCTGCAATGATTCCAGCGAGGGGGCGTTGCGGGGTGTCCCGGCAGAGGGGATGACAGAAGAAGGGGCCAGTGAGCCAAAAGCGACTCGTCTTAACGAGTCGTGTTGGCGAGAGCGAGGCGATCTCGTAGATTCTTCTATGCACTTGAGCCGAGCGGTCTGTGTAGGAAGGATTTCCCCTACAAGAACCGCAGTCCGTACCCGTCCGAAGACGTGGTGGCGGTTGTTCCCCAGGGAGAAAAGCGGCAGGCGCACGAAGGTGGTGTCGTTCAGGTCGCCGTGGGCGTCGTTTCCGCCGATGGGGAGTAGGAAGTTTCCCTTGCCCAGTTCTTCGATCCACCAGGCGCGACCCAGCTGGAATCCTTCGTCGCGGATTCCGTTCCAAAACTGGATGCCGCGAACGGGGTGGTTTGCGTCTGGGTGCAGGTCTGCGGTTTTCCAGTAGCCGCGTCGGAAAATGAATTTTTCAAGCAAGCCCATTTGCTGCAGGGGGTGTGCGGCAAAGCAGGGCGCGTCCGTCATTTCGAGGAGGCGCCCGATGGGAAGCGTGGGCCTGTTGTTTAGCCAGTAGCGGCCGCAGTCGCCGAGGCCAGGCAGGTAGGAGGCGGGCCCGAGGGCGGTCATGTGCACGTTTTCGCCCTTGCTGTTGCCTGCGGAGATTTCTTCGCCGGCGATAAGGAGCGGCTTTGCGGGGAGTGCGGCGATTTCGTCTTTCAGGTTCTGGAAACGCGCCGATGCCGAAGGAGCTTCTTTGGTGTAGTCCTCGATAGTGAAGGCGAAATCGTAGGCGTGGTCCGTAAAGTTCACGAAGTCGAGTCCTACGGCCTCTGCCGCCTGCTGCATCACGGCAGGACTTGCGCCGTATTCCACATGGTCTGCGGAATAGTAGGTGTGGCAGTGCATTTCGCCGGCGGCATATCCTTCGGGTTTGGGAAGCTCGTGTCGGAGTACCTGGATTTTTAGCGGCGAGGGTTTCAGGCCCGGAAAGTTCCAGCGCTGGAAGGCTCGTTCTTTGCCGTTGCGACACGCAACGACCTTCGGGAAAATCTCGTAGAGGCCGGGTTCCAGCGCACCGATTCCTACAGGGAAAAAGTGGAAGGGCTGGTCCGCTTTCAGGTCCAGGTGGTCAAAACGCCGGGTTTCGTCGGGACTGCTTTCGTCTAGGCGCCGGATTGAAATTTCTAGGCTCTTGACGGTGGCGGGAAACCGGTGGGCGTCACGCACCACAATCCAGAGTAGGGGCGTTTTGCCCGGCACAAACTGGAACGGTGCGTCCGTGAAAATTTCGGGCCAGGGCCTGTACAGCAGGGACCAGGGCAGCCTGAACTTGAAGTGTGTTTCCGCGTAGCGGAGCTTTTTGCCGGGCAGTATGCTCATGGCCTACTCCGGCCGAGCTTCGGCGCTTGGGCGTGCAGGTTGCTCACTTTTTTTGCTTGCGGGTGGAGCTGCCTGTTCGTTCACTTTTGCAGGCTCGCTTGCAGGCTGTTTTGCCTCCGGAGTCGTCTGCTGTTTTTCGGCGCTTGAAGGTGCGGCGCTTTCTTTTGTCCCGATTGTCGCACCTTCCTTGCCTGCAGCCGAACCGTCCTTACCCACAGTTTTGCTGCTGTCCCCTGCAACAACGGTGCTGTCCGTCGTAGCCGTGCTGTCTTCTATGACCACGGGCTTATTCCAGGCGCCAAAGCTTACGCGGATTTGCAGTTGGATTCCACCGATGTTCCACTTGGCCTTTTCTTCGGGGCCGTCGGGCACGATATCGGCATACTGCTTTTTGGACTTGACCGAAATGTAGCTGTACCCCAGGTCGCCATAAACGTAGAGGCTTTTCCAGTTGAACAGCAGGTAGCCGATGCTGAGCCCGAATCCGGAGCCGTAATAAGGAGTCTCTGCGGCGAGCTTGCCCCAGCTGGTGTAAATTTCGGTGTGGGGGAGCGTCCAGTACCAACGCAAGGCGATACTGAAAAGGCTTTCGTTACTGAGTGACATCAGGTTCACTGGGATGGCGAACCGATATTCCAGAAAAAGCGGGAACCCCTGGATGGTATAGCTGTAGTGGTGGGAGCGGTTGTTCTGGTCTACAAGTACGACGGATTCGTTGTCGTGAATGTAGCCTGCGCCTATGCTTACGAAATGGTCCTGCCGCAGCTGGAACTGCAGCCCCGCATAAATCGGGAAACAGAAATTCACCTTCTGAAAGTCCTGCTTGGCCACGTTGGCGCTGTCCCGCTTGTCTAGGGCCTGAGTCAGGAATTCGTGATGGATGGTGTCGATGGCGTCTTGAAAGTATTCCCGCTGGTCAAAGCTGAGAAAGGAAATTCCCGGCTGCAAAAACAAGGCGATTCTGGAATTGTCGTGAATGTCCATGCTGTTTTCGGTTTCCGCAAGGGATGTTACCGTAAGCACGAATGCAAGACACAGAATTTTTTTTGCAAGGGAAACCATAAGGCTAGTTTGTCATTTCCTTGTCTTCTTTGTCTTCTTTCTTTTTCTTGGAATCTTTTTTCATACGCTTTTCGAAATCTTTTTCGGCGCTAGCAATATTCTTTTCGTTTTTCTTGAAGATCTTTTCCATATCGTCGTCACCCGCGAATTCGCCACGCATCATGGTGAGGTAATTGCGGGCGGGCTCGAACTGGTCCAGCTCTATGTAAGAATCCACGATAATCTTGAAGGCGTCCTTGCGGCGCTTGCTCACCTTGTAGGTGTCCAGGAATTCCTTAAGGTAGATGACAGCAGCCTGGTACTTGTCCATGCGGTAGTAGAGTCTTGCTGTCTGGAATTCTTTTTCGGCCATACGTTCTACCAGTAGTCCGTAATAGTAGTTGACGGAATCCCTAAGGGGGGAGTCGGGGTAGTTGGACAGGTAGCGTTCAAAGTCCCTCATGGCGGTGGTGGTGTTGGATTCGTCTCGGGCCACCTTGAACTCGATGTTGAAAGAGGATATGGCCTTGCGGAACTCTGCGGTCTCGATAAAGGGAGAGCCCGGGAAATTCAAGACAAAGGAACCGTACTCGCCACGGGCCTCAATCCATTCTTCCAGGTTGAAATAGCTTTCGGCCAGCAGGAACTGGCTCTGTTCCATATAGCCCGTGCCCGCACAGAGGCTGAGGATTTCTTCTAGCTTGTCTTGGGCCCTGCCGTATTTTTGTTTCTTGAAAAGTTCTTCGGCCGCTACGTACTTGTTCTTGCAGAATTCAGCATGGCTTACTTTCCCGCGGTCCGAGGAGCACGCGCCAAGTCCGATGGCCAGGGCAAAAAGGCAGAGTATTGGGGCTGACTTTTGAAAAAGGTTCATTTTTTTTCTTTGGTTAATTCTAATTTTCAGCTATCAAATTAGAAAAAAGAAATTCACCGGAAAAATGATTTTAGTCCGTTATGTCTTGAAAGAGCAGATAGGCCCCTTTTTGGCGGCTCTTTTCGGCATCACGTTTTTGTTCGTGGTGGACTTTCTGGTAAAGATTCTGGACAATGTGCTTTCCAAGGGGCTTCCGGCTTCTACGGTTCTGGAAATTTTCGTGCTGAACCTGGCCTGGATGCTTTCGCTGTCTATTCCCATGGCGGTGCTGGTGGCCTGCCTTATGTCTTTCGGTAGGCTTTCCGGGGACCAGGAGATTACGGCGGTAAAGGCGGCGGGAATGTCCCCTTTGTCGTTGATGCGCCCGGTGATGCTTGTGGCTATGCTCATAGCGGTACTCATGGTGCTGTTCAACAACTGGGTTTTGCCCGAGGCGAACCACCGTTCCGTAGAACTGATGAACGCCGTTTCTAGAAAGAAACCCCACGTGTTTATCGACGAAGGCCGCCTGATAACCCAGTTTCCCGATGTACAGCTGTGGGTGAGCCGCATCGACCAGGTGTCGGGAACCCTGTACGGGATTCAGGTGTACGAAATGGAACGTCGCGGAGCCCCACGTATAGTTTACGCCGACAGTGCCACTCTTGACTATGTGGACAACGGGGCGACCCTCATGTTCAAGCTCCGGAGCGGTGAGACCCATATGGTGGATCCGGACAATCCCGAAAACTATTTCCGCATCAGGTTCTATTCTCAGGACCTGGCTATGGAGAACGTGGACGACCGTCTGGAGCGCCGTAGCCGCAGTTACCGAAGCGACCGCGAAATGCCGGTGGAAATGATGATGGATGTTGTGGAAGAGGCTAGGCACAATTACGATTCTTTGGCAGACTACGCCAAGGAGACAAGACTTTCTTCTCTTATGTCTACGTGCCGTCTGGTTGAAAGCGACAGTATTGTTCCCGACAGTTCACGCAAGGCCATCAAAGACGATGCCCAGCGTCGTTCCAGGATGTTCCCGAGGGTTCGAGCTCAGGAGCAGGGCGTGCTGCGTACCACGGAACGCCTTCGGGGCCGTATGGAAGTGGAAGAAAAGCGCCAGGCCCAGTACCTGGTTGAAATCCACAAGAAGTTCAGCACCTCCTTTGCCTGTTTCATCTTTGTGCTTATCGGTGCCCCTCTCGGGATCATGGCCCGCAAGGGCGGTATCGGCACGGGCATCCTCTATAGCCTCGCCTTCTTTGTCATTTACTGGATCTGCCTGATTGGCGGCGAGAACCTGGCGGACCGCCTGATTATTTCGCCGGAGCTTGCCATGTGGGCCTCTAATATTATCATCGGCTCCTTTGGCGTGTTCATCACGGTGGCCATGGTCCGCGATCGTTTCTCTGGAGATTCCAAGTTCTTCAGGGCGGTTCGTGCCGTGGGCGGGTTCTTCAAGAAATTCACGAAGAGGTTCGGATGAAGTTTTCCCGCTATCTCATACGCAATTTCTTGAAGATGTTCCTCATCGTGGTGGTGGGCGCTATCTTCATGTTCGTGGTGATTGACTTTGTGGGTAACATCAAGACCTGGCTCGCCCGCGATGTGCAGTCGGTGTACGATTATTACATCAGCTACCTGCCCTACATTCTTTACCTGATTACGCCGGTAGCCCTCTTTATTGCGGTGCTTGCTTCCGTGGGCAATATGACCCGACACTTGGAAATGAGTGCCATGCAGAGTTCTGGCCAAAACCCCTTCCGCACGCTGATGCCCGTATTTGTTTTTGGCATATTGGTCTCTCTGGGGGCCTACGAGATGAGCGAACTTTGGCTACCTGACGCAAACCACAAGCGCCTGGAAATCATGGAGACCAACGCCCAGAAAAAGAAGAACCCGCGAATCAAGGAAAAGAACAACTTTACCTTTATCGACAGTGAAAGGGCCAGCTGGTTCTTTAGGCATTATTCCGGCGACAGGAAACTGGGGCGCGACGTGGTGCTGCTTTTGCGGGACCAGGGTCACCTGGTGGAGCGTTTTGACGCCAAGACCGTGACCTGGGCCGAAGAAGAAGGCATAGGCTACTGGCTTTTCGAGCGGGGCCATCATAGAATTTTCAATAAGGATGGTTCCGTAACAGTGCTTCCCTTTACCAAGGAAAAACTGGTGGACAAGGTCAGCACCCGCCCCGAAGACCTGATCAACGAGCGGCAGGTTCCCGACGAGATGGACTCCAAGATGGTCCTCAAGCGTATCGAGGTGCTGAAACGTTCCGGCGAAGACACCCGCGCTATGGAGACGGCCCTGTATTTTAAGCGGTCTGCCCACTGGATGAACTTGATTGTGCTTTTGATCGGTGCCGCCCTCTGTCACCGCTATACCCGCTCCGGAGGGCTTTCTCAGAAATTCGGCATTGGCCTGCTGCTTGTTTTTAGCTATTATATCTTGGAACGGATTGGACTGAAAATGGGCGAGAATGGAGCCCTTTCCCCCTTCATGGGTGCCTGGATAAGCCACCTGGTGTTCGGGGCTTTGGCTTCTACCATGTTGTACCGCTCGTTTAGGCTGTAGAGGTTTTTGAATGTTGATGGCATGTGTGTTGTTTTTTGTGGCGGGCCTTTTTTTAGGCGTCGCGTTTCAGGGTGGAATGCTTCTGTTCTTTATCCCTGTGGCAGGCATTGCCGTAGCTCTCGGTTATATTAACCTGCCCCGCATTCCTGGCAGCAAGACGGCGAGCCTTCCGGTGGTGACCCGTGCCATGAGGGCCACGGGCCTTGCCCCTGCGGTGACTCCGGAACTTCGGAACTCCATCAAGGACGAATCTTCTGAATTCAACGAACCCAATTCTACTCTGAAGGTGAATCAGGTCTGGGCCCGTGCAAACGCCGATGTGAACAAGTCCATGACTGATTTGCTCCACGGGCTAAAAAGGGTCATTCCCAATGTCCACTCTTTGGTCATTTTCTCTTCATTGAACAGCAACAAGGAATGGGGGATCCGGGTCTATAGTGCAGACCCCAGCGTCCAGATAGCTTCCGATGTAAAAGTGACCGAAACTTCTGGACTTATCGGCCAGCTTTTCAACATAGACGTGGAACGCCTGCTAGAAGGCGACCTTTCTGGCGGAAAGGCGCTGCTGTACTATATCGACAATCCCATGATCAAGTCCCTTGCTGCGGTACCCATTTTGGACCAGGGCAAGAACCGCATTGGTGCCCTGGTGATAGATTCGCTGTACCCCAACGCCTTCAACCAATCGACGGTCCAGGCCCTTACCCACATCGCAAGCACCCTGTTTGCCCTTTATTACAAGTGCTTCGTTTCGGCAAAGAATTTTATCGGTCAGCACCAGTTCAGCATTCTGTACAGCTACCAGCACAAGTTTTTCCAGACCATGTCCGTCAAGGACATTTACAATCAGATTTTCGACTACGTCAAGCAGAATATTCCTTACGACCGCATGATGCTTTTGGCCTTGGACAAGCAGGACCAGGTGGATACCCACAAGGAACGTGAAGGCCATGTGGTCTGCGCCGACGGTATCGACAGCGAACAGTTCCAGAATAAAAAGTTCACCCTTTCGGACAAGGGCCTTGCGGTGTTGGCGCTTTTCCAGAAACGTCCTGTAGAACGGTTCTTCAGTTCTAGCTCCAGCCAGTACATTCCCCGCATAGACAACCGCGAAAACAAGAACTTGGATTTCCGCCAGCTGTTCGTGATGCCTATTTCTACGGACAACAATGCGGGTCAGGCGGAACTGGCTATCTGCCTTGAAAGCCGGACCTCTGGCCGTTACACCGAACACGAAATGCAGCTTCTGAAGGCCTTTGCCGGAGTGGCGGGTTTTGCCTACGCCAGGGCAAGCCAGTTCGAGACCAAGAAAGACGAGGCTACTCGCGACGGCATGACAGGCCTTTTGAACAAGCGGACCCTGCCCGACGCCCTTCGCACCGAAAAGATTCGTGCCGACAGGCGCCAGTACAATATCGGCGTGCTGATGATGGACATCGACCATTTCAAGAGCGTGAACGATACCTATGGTCACGGCGTGGGCGATATGGTGATCATCGGGATTGCAAAGACCCTGCTCAGGGAGGTTCGCAAGGATATCGACGTGGTGGCCCGCTACGGCGGCGAAGAACTTGTGGTGGGTCTTGTAGATACCACGCCCGAAGGCATGATGGAAACGGCGGAGCGCATCCGCAAGGCCGTGCTGGATTTGGAATTCGAAGTGCACCAGGCCACACCTCTCCGGGTGAGCATCAGTATCGGTGCGTTCCTCGTGACTCCGGAATTCAAGGACAACATGATGAAGGCTGTGAACTTTGCGGACCAGGCCCTGTACAAGGCCAAGGAAGGCGGCCGTAACCAGGTTATCCAATACACAGAAACGGCCTAGAGCCGCTTGACTAGGGGGCGATTTTGTTCACTGTTTTGGATTGGGCGGTTCTCGCCGCTTACCTTTTAGTTTCCCTGTTTATCGGCCTCTGGGTTTCCCGGGGCAACAAGAACCTCAAGGAATACATGTTCGGTGGCGGGTCTATGCCTTGGATTGCCGTAGGTATAAGCCTTATCGCTACCTCTGTAAGCGCCACCACCTTCTTGGGCGCTCCCGCCGACGTATACGGCGACAACATGACTTTCCTTATGTTCCAGATAGGGGCGCTTCTCAGCATCGTGGTGGTGGGCTTCGTGTTTATCCCCAGGTTCCGCACGTCCGGAATCAACAGCGCCTACGAGCTTTTCGAAGTCCGTTTCGGTTCTAAGGCGGTGCGCCGCCTGGCGGCAGTGTTCTACTGCATGCACCTGCTGCTTCGCACGGGAATCTTGCTGTACGCGCCATCCCTGGTGCTGGCCCAGATTTTGCACATTGACTTGAAGCTTGCCATTGTGGTGTCTGCGGCGGTGGCCATTTTCTACACCTGGTTTGGCGGCATCAAGGCGGTTATCTGGACCGACGTGATGCAGTTCTGCGTGTTCTTTGGCGGCGGCGTTTTGGTGCTGGTTTTAATCGCCAATGCAGTGGGCGGTTTCGGCGAGATGGCGGCCCTTGCAAGCGAGGCGGGCAAGACCAAGTGGTGGGATGCCAGTTTCGATATTTCTAACGCACGGACCTTGGTGTCGGCAGGCTTTGCCTATGCAGTTCTGGAAATCGCCATTCGCGGTTGCGACCAGCAGTTCGTGCAGCGCTACCTGAGCTGCAAAGACGTGAAGGCGGCCAACCGCTCCAGCGTGCTCTCCATGGTGCTTGGCTGTGCCGTTTCCATATTGTTCTACTGGGTTGGCGCCGCCCTGTTCGTATACTACAAGATTTCAAAGGTAGCGGCCTTGCCCGATGGCCTTGGCCAGAACGACGTGTTTCCCTACTTTATCGTGAACGGGCTTCCGGTGGGGGTGACCGGCCTGATTGTGGCGGCCATCTGTGCGGCTGCCATGAGCAGCCTTTCGGGAGCTATCAATTCCCTCAGCAACACCTCGGAGCACGACTTCTTGGGCTGGGGCGAATCCGAAGGGATTGGCGGCCTCAAGCGGGCAAAAATCTGGACAGTGGTCTGGGGCGTGCTGGGCGTGTTCTTTGCGCTGTTTGCCGCCACCCAGCAGGGCAGCCTCCTCAAGAACGCCATCTTCTTTACGGGACTCTTTACCGGGCCGCTTCTCGGCATGTTCCTGCTGGCCTTCTTTGTGAAGGGCTTGCGCAGTTGGCAGGTGATTGCGGCCGTCCTTTGCGGTATGGCCAGTTTGGTGCTTATCCAGGGGATTCCCGCCTTTGGCGTGCCTGCGGTGCTGGGCGGTATATTCAGCTGGCCCTGGATGCCCTTTATCAGCATGACCACCACCATCCTGGTGGCGCTGGTGCTGAAGCTTGTGCCCTGTAGGTGCAAATAGGTCAATTTAATTCCGGACACAGCATTTTTTAGACGCTTTCGCTCAGCTGTTTGTTGCAAACAAAAAAGGCCACACTTTCGTGCGAGCCTTTTTTAGGATCTAGGATTTAGAGATTAGGATTTAGCGATTTCGGGTGTAAAACTTTTTCAGTCCCTAGCCCCTAGATCCTAGCCCCTAATCTCTAGTCTCTAAACTTCACCTGCTTGGAGCCGGCTACCACTTCGCCAATCTGGGTCCACTTCTCGCCCTTGGCTTCCAGGTGGGCGGTAACTTCGGCCTTGTCTGCCGGATCGATAAAGATGAGCATGCCCATACCCATGTTGAAGGTATTGTACATCTCGTCTTTTTCCACGGAGCCGGCCTGCTGGATGAGCTTGAAGATCATCGGCGGGTCCCAAGTGGTGCGGTCGATAATCACGTCCACGTTGTCCGGGAGGATACGGGGAATATTGCCCTGGTAGCCCGAACCGGTAATGTGGGCGAGGCCCTGGATAATCTTCTTGTTGCAGAGGTCGATGAGGCTCGGGTAGTAGCTCCTGTGCGGCATGGCCAGCGCTTCGCCGATGGTCTTGTCCATTCCGTCGACCAGGGTGTCCACCTTGTAGCCGGCCACGTCGAACAGCACCTTGCGGGCCAGGGAATAGCCGTTTGTATGTAATCCGGTAGAGGGCAGGCCAAGGATGATGGTACCCGGCTTGATCTTCTTGCCGTCGATAATGTTTTCGCGTTCTACCACGCCCACGATGGTGCCGGAGATGTCGTAGTCGCCCGGACCGTAGAAGCCCGGCATTTCGGCAGTTTCGCCACCGATGAGCACCAGGTCGTTTTCGCGGCAGGCCTTGGCCATGCCGGCCACCAGCTTGTCCATCACGCCCGGTTCCAGCCGGCCCGTAGCCACATAGTCCAAGAAGAACAGCGGACGCGCACCCTGCACAAGGATATCGTCGCAGCAGTGGTTCACGATGTCCTGTCCCGGCAGTTCGTGAGTGCCCATCTCGATGTCGACCTTGAGCTTGGTGCCCACGCCGTCCACGGAACTCACGAGGACGGGGTCCTTCATGCCCAGGTGGTTCAGCGTAAACAGGCCGCCGAAGTTGCCCACGTCGCCCAAAACGCCTTGGTTGAATGTAGTACGTACGGATTTCTTCACACCGACCATGGCTTCGTCAGCTCTGGCCAGGGAAACTCCTGCGTCTGCGTAATTCATCGTTTTTCCTTTGCCCTAGAGTCGGGCACTGTGTTCGCCCGTTTTACTGGGCACTTTGTTTTTCATCAATATTTCTGAGAGCATCCAGGATGAGGCTCGTGGTGTCGGACATCTGGTTGATGTTCACGGTGTCCGGCATCAGGTGGGTATCCAGCTTGAACAGCGTGTCGTCACCCCAGGAGAGCAGCTTTTCCAAGGCATCCGGCCCCGCCAGTTTGCCACACTTGGCGCAGCAGATACGGCCGTCCTGGAAGGCGATAAATCCCTTTCCTTCGCCGCTTTCGAAAATAACGGTTCCTGTAATGCGGCTCTTTTCCATGGTCTGCGCAAAATCGATAAAGGGCAGCACCCTTCCCGAAGCCAGCAGGGAAAGCCTTTCAAATTCGTCGATGGCCTTGTTCTTGGCGCGAAGACGCCCGGCAACCACCTTGTACAGGTACACCATGATGCTCGGGTTCTTTTCCAGGAACGCCACGAACTCGTCGCGGGGGATAATCAGCACGGTGCAGCCGTCTTCGGCGGCAATCACCGTATTGCTGGTGGGCTCGTTACAAATGATGGACATTTCGCCGAAGCATCCGCCGCTTTCGATATAGGCCAGCACGCTGTAGTGGCCGTCGGGCAGAATCTGTCCACAAATCTGGGCGCGGCCGCTCTGCAGCACGCAAAAAGCCATTCCTTCGGAATCACCGTTGATAATAATCTCGCCGGCGTCATATTCGCGAATCTGCGCGTTCAGTAACAAAAAGTCGGCGCAGTCCCTGGGGACCTGCTGCAAGAACGGCGTTCCCGATTCGTAGGACGTCGCAATCCAGTCGCCAATACCCGTATGCTGTTTCATAGTGTGTTAAAAATTAAAAATATTTCTGTACCAGCGGGAGCTCGGAGCCGTACTGTCCGCCTTTTCGGAGTCCTTAAAGGCTCCTATCGCCCAGACGAAATCATTCAGCACCTTTTCGGGTTTTGCCACCGCGCTTTCGTAGAAGTCGTTTCCGCCCCCCGGCCCCTTGCGGCCGTCGTTCTGGAATACCCGCTTTTCCCTAAAGGCCTTGATGCGGGCGACGCGCGGCTCCGCCCCAAGGATTTCCTCTGCGGTGCTGAACATGCCGGGGTTTATCCAGATGTCGGCGGAATCGGCCAGCGCGATGACCTGCTCCAGCGGAAGCCTGAGTTCTCGTTCCTCGGTGCCTGCCCACAGGTAGCGCCCGCCTGCATCTTGGATCAGTTGTGCCGTATAGCTATTGCCACCTGGTGCGTACCACACGCCGCCGTAGCTCATGCCTACAAGTACGCGAGGACGTTCGAGGCGTGATGCATCAGAGATGAGGCTGGAGTTGATACTTGTAAAGGAACTTGTAACCAGGTAAAAAAGTTTACTTTGTTCGTAAACGGTGTCGGCTTGTGCCTCCTTGCCGAACAACATTCCGAACAACTTAATCCATTCGACCTTGGCCAGGGGGTGTTCCTCTTGCCACTCCGAAGTCAGCATCAGCGGGAGCCCCAGGGCCTCTATCCGCTGGTAATCGTCGTAGGCGCCGCCGGTAGCGAAGTTCATGACCAGGTCGGGTTTCAGGGCCAGGAGTTTTTCCAGAGAAAGGGTGGGCCCGCTCCCCACTTCGGCCACTTCGCCCTTCTGGACCCGTTCGTACAGCGCGCTGTCGGCGATGTACTTTCCTTCGCCCACGCCGGCGATGGCGCTCTCTAGCCCGAGTCGCGCCATGAAGCCCACCTGTGCCGACGACAGCGCCACCGCACGGGCTAGCGGGACCTGCAGGACGGTGGCGCCCTCCAGCCCCTTGGGAAGGGTGCCGATGGAGCTGCCCTTCGGCCTCAAGACGAACCGCTTTACCAGGGTGTCGCTCCCCACGATGGAGCGGATTTCGGTCACCTTTTCCCCGCAGGAATTGCCGATTTTGAGGTTTTTGCTGTATTGTAGAGGCGGGAGCGGGGCGCAGTCCACAGCCATTTTTTCGGGGGTCTTCTCTTGGGAGCAGCCCATCAGGAGTATGACGGTGGTCGCCAAAAGGGCCGTCCTCGCCCCCAGGACCGGTCCGAAAAATGTGCGTAAAGTGTTGATTTTTAACATTTTATGAATTTTTATAGACCGCAGGGGCCAAACATAATGTATTTTATATACCTAGAAATTCCTTTTGGGAGTCTTTTATGAAGACAAAAATAACCTCTTTTCTCTGGTCTGCCCTGCTGTGCGCCATGACTTTTGCGACGGGCGCCTTTGCGGATACCGAATCGGGCTTCTATGAGAAGGAACACATTCGTGGATTTATCTCTATCGGCGCCGACTACCGCGGCATGTTCTCGGAGTACCAGAAGTACGTGAACAAGACGGCCTTCTTGAACGGCTACCACAAGGACCCGACGGGCGACAGCACCAAGTATGCCGGTGAACTGAAGTACGAAACCTTCGATGACTACTACTTCGGCATGCACGTGAACATCGGTGCCCAGTACAAGCAGTTCCTCACCTGGTTCGACATCAACTTCATGCCTACCCAGACATCTGAACGCCCCAGTTCTTCTTATACCGCCACCTCCGAAGACGGCTCTACCTCTATGAAGTTCCCGCTCTACGACGTGCGCTGGTTTGCCTACGGTGCAGACTGGATGTTCGGCTGGAAGCTCTTTGGCGAAAATACTTTCATCAACCTGATTCCCTCTGTTGGTTTCGGTTTCAACCTCATCAATTTCCACCTGGCTTCTAACTTCGAAGTCTATGACGTGAACGACAAGTCCTCTGTCTCTATGAGGGACCGTTACTACAGCACCTTTGCTTCTACCTTCAATTCCGAACTGGAATTGCGTCTGGAATTTGGCCCCATCGCTGTGGGTGCCTACGGCGGTTACCGTTGCGTCCGTTACAACGAACTTGAAATCGAAGGCAAGAAGATCGATACCGCCTACGGCGACTACGACACCGACAATATCGGTGACACCTGGTTTGTGGGTGTGCGCCTCACCTGGATCTTCCGCAGCGAATGGCAGAAGAAGCAGGACGACAAGCTTTAATCTTTGTCCCGGTTGTCGACGGGGCTGATATGTCTCCCCGGCAACCATAACTTCAGCATGTCATCCCCGCGACCTGTGGTGAGCGAAGTCGAACCAAGGCGGGGATCTTTCTTTTATGACACCCGGTTCATCGGCCGCCTGAACAGCTGGTCCAGGGCGTAAATGCGGGTCTCTTTTTTGCTGGGTACATGCGTGTTGATTTTGAATAAACTAACATCCGAATAGAGTGAGGGTGGGTTGTTGTTGGCCACATGCTCCATAGCAATATAGTAGGCCGAATTATCCCGCAAGAGGCTGTCCGTTTTCCAGTGGACCCACCGGTTGCATCTTTCAAAGGCGAAATTCCATCCCAACAGTAGCATAGGGATTCCCATTTCGCCGAGCCTGTCGGGTAGGGGCGAATACTGCCCCTGGGTGCTGAGGAGTATGACGGCGTCCACGTGCCTGTAGGTGGCAAAGGTCAGGGCGTCTTCTATCAGGGCAAGGTTCGGTGAATTATCCTGCCCACGTGTGGAGTAGTGAATCTGGAATCCGGCGTAGCGCAGTTCGCGCTCGAGGTTGAAAATACCGTCATTGGTAGAGCCGTAACTTTTCGGATCCCTGTCGGGGTGGTAGTAGTGGCAGTCCATCAGGGCATATTTCTTGGGCGGGTCGAAAAGGCGCAGGGCCTGGTCTCGGGCCCAGTTCTTGATTCCCAGAAAATCCAGGGTGGAATGGAAGGGGTGATACTTTCGGTAAAAGGTGTTGACCTTCTTGAGGGTGAAACCGTCAACGTAGAAGGCGATATGGAATGGCTGTTTGTGATGCATTGCTTCTCCTGGTTTTAAGCCGTACATGTATAAAACGGAGAAGCAAAACAAAAAGAGCCTGAAAATTTTCTTTACAGGCTCTTTTTTACATAAGTAGGGGGAAAGTTTACAGAATGACTATAATAGTTTCCTCTTTTTCAGGTCGTCCATGAGGGAGCCGGGCATCCATTTTTCTAACGACTTGTATTCGGGCGCCTTCAGCTTGTCGCGCCAGGCCTGTGCAGCCTTCTGGTCGCCCTTGTCGTTGTAGATGCGGATCAGGTTCAGCACAGAACACCAGTAGCGAATGCTCTTGCCGGTGCGCTTGAGGTAACTTTCGGCACTCTGTTCGTAAATCTTTGCGGCCCCGTCATAGCGCTTGAGGCGGTAGAGCATGTCGGCCTTGATCTGGAGCATCACCGGGTGGGAGGGCGCCTTCTTCAGGCCCCGCTCCGAAAGTTTCAGCCCTGTCTCAAAATCTTCCTTGTCGTAGTGCATCCAGATAAGCGGCGCAAGGAACAGGGGCCAGAACCGCTTGGAGACTTTGGAGGCGCTGTCCAGCACCGTGAGGTAGTGGCTCCGGTTGTCAGACTTGAAGGGAAGCCAGCTGAAACTTTGATCTACATAGTAGGCGTAGATGGCGTAGAACGCCTGGGGGTCCAGTTCCTTGGAATCTTCGAACATCTTGGCGGCGGAGCGGGTTTTCATGGCGCCCTTGATGGAATGCCCCGTCTCGCTTTGCACAAAGCCCAGTTCGAACATCTGGAGCCCTTGCCACAGGCCCTGGGCCTTGCATTTTTCCAGGCTCTCGCCTGCCTTGAAAAGGGCCGCCGTGTCGCCTAGGTCGTCGTACATGCTTATCCGCACAATGCTTTCGATGACGCAGCCCGCCCCTTCGTCCTTTGCCTTGAGGGCCTGTGCCGTGTTCAGGGCTGCCTTGTAGTCTAGCGCCATGGTTTCGCCCGTAGCCTTTTCAACAAGCCGTTCCAGGGAATCGGGCAGGGCGAGGCTCAGGCTTTCGGCAAAGGAAAGGGATGCAAGCAGGAGCGATATGGCGATGGTGCGCTGGAACATGGAAATAAAAATAGAATTTTTAATTCTTTATTTTGAAGTTGCGTCAACTAGCGGGAAAAGGAATTCTATGATTTTTCTCAAGACTTTATTTCTATAGAAATCATTCTTATAGAATTCGTGATCTTCCCCATTAACGAAATAAGTGTCGTGAGCGGTATTTTGCTCAATTAAGGCAGAGTCTATGATGGTGCTTCCGTAAAAAATCGGGCTGTTGAATTCTAAGTGAAATGCTGTCGCAAAGGTCTTGTATCCAAAGGCATCGCTGTTTTTCGCTTTAACTGAATCCAGATTTAGCATAGGGCCTTTTTGAAAGGGAATAATTCTATCTGCAGTTCCGTGTATTAACAATACTGGAATTGATATATTTTTGATTTGTTCTTTGTCTATTACCGCTCCCCACAGAGAAACTATGGCCTGTGGCGATAAATTATTTCTTTCGCATACTGATTGTAAAGCAAGTATTGCTCCCGAACTATTTCCGATAACAAAAATTTTTTCAGAATCTATCCTATGCCTATCTGCATTTGCTTTGAAATACTGGATGGCGTTCTGTATATCTTGAACGCCCCATTGGATAGCTCTTTTGATTTCTAGACTGTCAATAATCAATTTATTACGTTGAGATTTTTTTATGGCAAGCCCAATCCGATAATTTAATGCTGCCACATTATAGCCTCGTGAGGCTAAAGAATCACAATATGCAGTAATAGGTTCATTAGAATCACCTTTGTTTCCAGATACAAATGCCCCGCCATGTACAACTATAATTAGCGGGCGATTGTTCAGTGTGTCATTTTTAGGTTGGTAAAAGTCAAATTCTAAATCATGAGGGATGGTTTCATTTGAGTTTTGATAGAAATAGAGCGTCGGTGCAATCTCTGATTCCATCTTTAATCCTGAAACTAGAGCGGTTATAGCGTGCTTCTTTGCTAGGAAAGGCGCATCTTTTGCATAGACGAGATTACTTGTTTTTGAAACCTCAAAAATGGGGTCAAAATATCGCATAGCACCTACGACAAATGAGGTGCTAAAAAGCAGCATGACGAATAAGACTCGGATACGCATTACTCAAGTTTACGGACAAGACGAAAGCCCCACATGCCTCGATGAATATAAGGAGTACATTCGTTATCAATGCAAATCGCTTTTTTTGATGATTTTCGTGAGGATCGAATCCTTTTTTGTAATAAACAAGCTGGGCTTTGTAAGTAATGTATGGAAAAATCCATACATTCTCCTACAATATTCGCTTTTTTATTGGTTAGATTAGTAACCATTTCATCTGCATTCCCATATACATCAAAAAGACCAAAGGGGTTGGGAGCTAATTGTTTCGTTTGATGGACGAAACCATTATCAGGGGTGCTTAAGTCCCATGCAAATTGTTTGAATTTGTCTTCTTCGCTGCCCCAAAAATAGGGTTCGTGTTGGCCCGCTAACTGTAATGCAACCCATTCATCATAGGTTGGAATTCTGTAACCATCACTTGTTGTATCTAGTATAGTTTTCATTTTTTGCGATTGTGATTCAAATAAAATATAACCATTAGTAATGGAATCAATATTCATTTTGGGGTAAGCAATAGAAAGGCCATCTTGTATTGATCTCCATCTCGCATAATCAAGAATCTCTACTGCACTTGAAATGGATATAGGGTAATAAAGAAGTTGTTCGCGACTATTTGTTGGATAGTATATTAATTGAATGTTTTTACTACAATTCTTTTTTTTACAGTAGTTTTTCTTGGAAAATTCAGCCTCTCCTATTGTAAACTCGGTTTTATCAACGATTAAATCATAATCAAATGATTTTTCTTGACATGTCTTCTCTAAAGGCTGCGTTTTAATTAATTTTTCTATCCACAAACAATGCGTTTTTTTTCTTAAGTCAACAATAGTTTGATTTACGAGAATCCAGCTAGAATCGGCTTCTGTTAAATCGCTTAAGTCACGAGAATACAAAACTAAAATACTGCGTGTATATGGAGAACCATCCACATATACACAATTTGTAGAATCTATATGTGCTGAACTATTAACTATCCAAGCACCATTTCCAGAGTTAAAATTTTTTTCTGGACAAAGTTTTACCCCTTGATTCCAATCCACCTCATACCAACGCTTTTTTCCCTTTGCTTTTTTTGGTTTTGTTGTGCTATATTTCTTCGATGAGTTATAATCATTTTGTTTTTTGTAATAGATTTTATAACCATTCTCTTCCGTAAGAGATAAAAGATGATTGTTATTGAAAGACATGGCATTGCCACGGGCATCATAAATATAATTTAGGTCTTTTGAATAACAAAATGATGTGGAAAGGATAAGAAAAAAAAGTAAAGAAGTAAATGGACGTATGTTAGTGAAATTCATAATCCGCCTCCTCCATTAAGTATTTTACATTATCAAAGCTATGCAAGTTATTGTTTACGCAGCTTTTATTAGTAATGCGATGTAAACAATCCCATTGATGCTCAACTTTCTGGCTATCATCTTTATATTTCATGGCGCGTCCCCTCAATAAAAATCCATTGCTAAGGTCGTTTTTGTGCATAAGATTTTGTTCTTCTTCTTTAAATCCTAAAAAATCATCATCGATATCCACAAGACCTAATAGATGACCAATTTCGTGTATTTCAGGCCTGAAATCACTTTTGGTATATTTATTTATAGATACTAATTTTGCAAAATCATCGTAATTAACAGAATTTGATGCTTGTATTGGCTCTGTAATGGCAATTGCTCCTTTCAAATGAGGCTTTAGGTACTGCTTATTTAGATCCGATTCTTTCTCTATTAAAACCAGACACTGTGTGGTTTCTACATAATCCGTGAATAACCCTTCTTTCCAGCCATTACCGTCATTGAAAAACCACACAGAATGATTTAATTTAGCAGAAATAGATTTGCCACTATCAAAAATGGGACATTGAGAATCTTCAGACGAATATATTGGTTGGATTAGATATTCTTTATTTTCTTGTGGTATTTCTTCATCAATCGGGCTTAGACATGGAATGATATCACCTGTGAAATCGTCTTTCTCGAAGGTCCAATATTTATGAGTTGGCAATCCTAATGCAAGAGCGACTCTTCTTCCATAATAGTTGTAATTTTCAGCATCATTTTGTAGATCGTCCATTATTAAATCAATATCATCTTTTAATGTTGAATAGCATTCTTCCCGCTGACTAGCTTTAATAGCTAGGTATGAACCGTCAAGTCCGTAGTTTAATTTTTTTGTGCTACTACTATCTAGTTTATCCGATAATAGATAATTCTGTAGCTGGTATGTAATGGTTATTCCTGCTCGTTCAAACGATTTTTTGCTTATTTTTTGAAAACTATCATTAAGAAAAAAAGGTTTTCCTAATTGAAAAATATTAATTGTAAACTTGTCCTCAAAATACGCATAAGTGTGTAGTTCTGCTAAGAGAGTCCATTCATTTTGGGATTCTTCATTGAATGTGTACAATCCATAATAAATAGGGTGTCCTGGATAAGCTTCGTTAGTCTTAAAATCAACTATTTTATACCCATTTTTTTTATCATCTTCGTTAATGCTAAATTCTTTGATACAATTGTATTCCGATATTTTAGAGATACAATACTTGTTTTCTATCAGTTGGTTTTGATTTGTTATTTCTATTGTAGAAGTGCTACTGGTAGAGCTGTTGAAAGAACTACTTGAAGAGAAAGACACTTTTACATTAACATAACCGGTGTTGCCAGATTTGATCAGCAAATATGAAATTCCTCCTTGCTTAATAGATGGATCACCGTCAAAAATGCCTTGATCATCGTCATTTTTAAAAAAACCTGTAATTAAAGAATTTCCACTCTGATAATTTTTATCGTGTGCTGAATCATGAAATGCCTCTTCTGGAAGCATTGAACCTCCGCCTCCACATGCAAATAAAAAGCACATTAGTAGCAGACTTATAATTCGGATCATAATTCTACCTCCCCATAAAATTTATCCGACATTTTTTTTATGGGAATAACCTGAACATCGTCATAAATTCCAACTTTGTTAACATCCGATGTGAATAGAAGTAGACGTCCATGCTTTTGAGGGTCGTAATCTGCCATACCGGTAGGTTTGATCAATGTTTGATAAATCAATTTTCCATCATCTTCACCAAAATAAAAGAAATAAACATCTATAGGAGTGAGATCCGAATATTCGTTTCCATTTTCGTCTAATAAATGTAAATGCAATAAGACTTTTTCATAGATTTTATCACCTCTTTTGGGGGAATATTTCCGCATGATTCTTCCATAGGCGCTTCTTCCGTAGACAAGTATGTCTGTTTCTGTTTTGAACGTATCAAAAACAGGATAGGAGGGATGAGCTTCAATAAAATTTCCATAGGAAAAACGACCCATTTTTATGGGACTATTTACATCATACCATGAATATGCCCCTAAGTCAACATTATTATTTCTTGGTATATTTATAATATCTTGTTCTAGAACAAAATTGTCTTTAAAGCCTACGCCTATACATGATGAAGTCTCTTGTAGTGTTAATCCAGATTTAATAGACATAAAATCATTGTCGCCCCCAGGCTTACTTTCATCGTAAAATTTTGGATCGCCGACAAGATTTCCTTTACCCTCATAACTAGTTTCCGCAATTGAATAATTTAGAGTCAATGTGGTAGAGAGTTCTTTTTTGCACTTATCTGTAGTGCAGGATGCTTTTATATTTTTCCACAAAATGGAGTTGTAAACAAGGCCGTCGGCATTTCCGCCAATTGCTGAATATCCTTGTTTCCCATTATTGTCAAAGACGGTTGCATTGGTCATTTTTATTGTTCCCGAATGTGCAAACCATGCGCCCCCTTCTTTGTTGGCTTCATTTTGACTAAAAATCACATTCTGTGCGAAGGCGTTACCATTACTATAAATAGCCCCTCCATTACCATTTGTGACGTTTTTGTCAAAAATTACATTTTGCATTTTTAAAATATCTTCTACATATAGTGCGCCTCCGCTGCCATTGGAAGTGTTGTTTTTGAAATGAACATTGTACATTTCGATCGTGTCGGAGGAGTATAAAGCTCCACCATCTTTTTCGCTTTTATGGCCAGAAAGTAAAATATTCTTCATTTTTAGTCGTTGAGAATCCGATGCGATTGAGCCGCCCTGTTCCTTGTTAAAACCATTCCCTATCCAAAAACCAGTCAACGAGCGCGGCGATTTTCCGATTATTTGAATGTGTGATGTTTCGCCCAGGAAAATTGTAGGCATTCCTGAAACAGATGGTAGATCCCAAATGCTTCCTGTATACCCGACAAGTTCAAAGCCGATGTTCCAAGGAACAATTCCGTCATTATATGTCTCGGTCACGTCCCATACCCCGCCGGCCATATTGATTTCTCGCCCTGTTGTCTTTGCTATATCTAGGGCTTTTGTAAAATCACCCAAAGCTGTTACTGCGCTGGCCCCATCGCAACCTTGCTTACACGTTGTTTGGGGATTCCAGTAGATTCGGTAGTTGGAGTTTTTTGTGAAATTGAAAACGTAATTGCTAGTAAATGCTTCAGAGGGAAATCCTGGTATTTTATTCCGTGACAGTGTAATATTGGTCTTCTCGTTAGCGGAGGGTAAATTAGCGATGCTTGAATTTGTTCCGTTGATCTGGATTTGCACATTTTCGGCATAGGCGAATATTTCTACAGAAGATATAGAAGTAGGAATTTGTGAACGGTATCGGAAAATACGTGGTTCAAAAAATGGTCCAAAATGTTCTTCGCTATGGGAAATTTCTTTTGCTCTAGGTTCTTCAGATACTGTTGATTGCGGCTCAATTATAAATTTACGAGCGTAAATTCCACCGACAAGATGAGATCGTGATGGAATGCGAACATATGCTGATGGGGCGAAAATTCTTCCAAAATATAATCCATCTGTTCCCAAGTCAACTTTTTTTCCTGCGACATTCCATATAATCTCGCTAGGATTTCCGCCTGTAATGGAAAAATTGTTACGGTCACCAAATCGGATGTCGTTTAGAACTCCGACGGAAATGGGACCGGAGGACAGATCGAATGAAAGAGATACGTCTGGCTCCGTGTAAAAATTTTGAAAATTATATGTTCCGGAAGATAGACGTACATTGGACCGTGCGTTGGCGTAAAAAGTTCCGTAATTTCCTGGGGGGAGGATAATTGATTGGTCTAGTCCGACAGAGACTGGGGAAATACCGACATTAATGGTCGGGTTAGTATTCATTATTGGTTTTAAAAGGGCGTCCTTTTTCTTTGCTTTGGCAAACACGTTGTTCTGTTCGGTGCAGGGTGTTTTATAACGTAAAATCCCGTCAATTTTGGCCCGTTCCCGCAGGAAGCATTCGTCGGAAACATCAACATTTCCGTACATTTTGGAATCTGCTCCTAATTCTAGCTTTGCGCCAAATATATCACCCAAGGCCATGGAGTAGTCCCGAAAATCCACCGTGTCAGCAATGACTACATATCCAAAATCATTAGTTGATAATGGACTCCCGTTATCGTTAATATTTGGGTTTGAAATTTCACAGTCTAAGCATTTCAAACTGATGTCGGCAATGTAGATAATCCCGGCAGTTTTTCCTAAATTAAATTCAAAGCGGGCGTTGTTTACATTTCCTGATTGCATTGTAAAAGTTTCGGTTATGGTTCGCCCGTTTGTTGTCGCTGTAATTTCGCCAAATTCGGCAAAAGCATCATAGGGAAAACCGTTGCGCCCTATGCGCACTTCTATAGTACGTCGGGCACTTACTCCTTGCAGGAAAAATTTTACCTCGTATGTCTTGCCGGTTTGTAGTTCGATATTGTGTCTAGTAAGTTGTACGTGCCAATAGTCGGAGCCACCATTTACAATAGAGACAACGCCATTGTCGAATGTTGCGTATGCCCCATTGTAATTTGCAAGGTTCCATTCAGAATATGGAAGACTCGTAGCTAAAACGCTATTTGCTAAAAACAAACAAAACAGAAGCAGAAAACGATAGTAGATAGCTGTCAATTTTTCCTCATTTTTGAAAAAACGGGTCAAGAATATAAAAAATAAAAAAAATGACGTCAATTTTTTAATCCAAATTGGAATAATCAAAAATTGTTATTAAATTCGTTCAAAAGATAAATGAATGAGGTTGCAACTTTTTGACAATCAATGCGTTAAGGCTGGACGGGTACCGCATTGTGTCGGTCATGCTGCTCCCTTGCGAATTTTACCGAATCCCTATTAAATCCTTACACTGCTTGCTTTGCGGCGTGCAGAGTGGTATATTCTAGGGCAGGGAGAAACCCATTATGGAGGTAACCGTTATGAACTTGTTCCATAAGACATCCGCCATAACATTTTCTATCCTGCATCCGGGATTCCAGGTTTTCAAGGACCGCATCCGCGAAGAACTGAGCGCCACCAGCGGCGTTTACCTGGACGATGTCATGGATGACGATAGTTTGTATAAAATCTACCGCGACGGGGAATCCGCCGAGTTCGTGGTGGCAAGCATCAACGGCCCCATGGTAGATTTTGATGACGAAGAAGCCGCCTAGTGCGGTGATGTATATTTGAACGCACCCCTGGCGGGGGCTGTCATGCAGTTTCTCGCCAGGGCGTGCCGTTTGGGCCCGCTACTTGGCGGCCTTTTTCTTTTCTTCTTCTTCGGCGGCCTTTTCGGCTTCGAGGCTTGGGATCTTGCAGCCGTCCATGGTCTCGAATTTGCCCTTGCGGACAGTGACAATCTTCGAGTTGGTGTTGACTCCGCGGCTAAACGTGATGTCGCCGTAGATTCCCTTGAAGTTTGCAGTCTTGTTGATGGTGCCTGTCAGGTCGTTCGGGTTCTTGCCGAAGGCCGTAAACACGATGTTTGCGGCGTCATAGCTGAGGCCGCTCACCTTGTCTTCGCCGGGCTCTTCGCCCCATTTTTCCTGGAAACTCTCGGCAAACTTCTTGTAGGATTCCTCTTCGGTGTTCATGTCCAGGGCGGGCACGCTGAAGAAGGAACTGTCGGCCAGTTTCTTGCCCTGGATCAGGAACTCGCGGCCGTACCAGCCCGATGTTCCGAGCCTGATGCCCGAAATCTTGTTGAAGGCCACCTGGCCCACCATGAGGCCCGCGTCGCCCGGGTTGGTGGCGGGGATGAATATGCCCGGAATCTCGAAGGTGGAGTCCTGCATGTAGAACCGGCGTTCCTTGGGGCTGATGGCGTCGAGGTCGGTGGCTCCGCGGGCGATGTTCCGGCGGCGGTTCAGCTGCTTGAACCGTACGTCGCGCAGCAGGTCGAATTCCGTCTTGTAGTCGGGCCTGCCCTCTTCGTAGTTCCGGAAGGCGATGATGGTGCCGCCCCTGCGGTCCACTGCCTGGGTGAAGCTCTGGGACATGGAGGCGCCGTAGTCACCCAGTGGCGACAGGATGGCGAATTCCCGGATGTTCAGGCACTTGGTGGCGAAGTCGGCGATGCTCTGGGCCAGGTTGTCCATGGTGATGTTCACCTGGAAGATGTTGGGGCCCAGCTTTGCGATACCGTCGTCGGTGGCGGTGGGGGTCAGCATGGGGATATTCTGGAAATTGCTTCCGAGCCAGGCTGCCACCGTCGCCGCCGGTGCGCTCATGATGGGGCCCACGATGGCGATGACGCTGTCCTGGCTAATGGCCTGCTGGGTCCGCATGAGGGCGGTAGCCGCGTCTGCCCGGGTGTCGGCGAAGCGGATGTTCACCTTGTCCTTGAGCTTGGACTGCTCGTGGGCCAAAAACACGCCCTGGACGGCGGCGTTGCCGAATAAGGCAAAGTTCCCGGACAATGGGGCGAGCACCAGCAGGGTGGGCTTGCCCGAACCTGCGTCCTTCATGGAGTCCAGGCCCTTCTGGGCGGTGGAGGTCAGGCTTTCGGCGTTGCCGCCGTTAATGACTTTCTTGTACCAGTAGCGGGCGGCGCGGTAGCGACCGGCGTTCTGGCATTCGCGACCGATCTGGAGCTGCATCCAGCCGATGACTTCCTTGTCTGCCGGGTACTTTTCCAGCAGGTTCTGGAGCTGGTCCGCGTTCAGCAGGTCGGCGGCCAGGGTCTTGATGAGCACTTCCTTGGTGTGGGTCCTGGCGGCCGGGTTCTGGGAGTAGGCGAGAATCCGGAGCATGGCCTCGACGCCTTCATAGACGCCACCCTGCTCAATGGTGACGATAGCCTTGGCCAGTTCCATGCGTTCCCGGTATTCCGAGGAAACGTGGTACTCCAGGAACTTGGAGGTAAGTCCCAGGGCTTCGTCGCGCTTGTGTTCGCGCAGGTAGCATTCCGCAAGCATTACGGAGGCCTGGGCGCCGGCGTGTTTCTTGAACAGGGACTTGGAAAGTTTCTGCAGCTCGGGCACGGCCTCGGCGCACTTGCCGTCCTTGATGAGGGCCTTGGCCTTGGCGATTTCGCTGTCGGCGAGGGCGGCAGTGGAGAGCAGCAATGTAAAAAGGAGGGGTAGGACTCGGTTCATGATGGGGACAGCCTAGTTTTCGGGGGCGGCCTGGACCACGTCGTGTTCTTTCTTGATCTGTTTCTGGAGGGATTCCGGGAGCTTCACCCAGTCGATGACGTCAACTCCGAAGGGGAGTCCGCTTTCGGCGAAGGCCTTTTCCACGGCGGTCATGGCCTCGAAGGAAAGGGGCTTGTCGGTGATGACTGCCAGTTCCAGTTGGGTGTCGGGGGTCAGGTCCACGCCCGTTACCCGGGCGCCGTATGCCCAGACCTCGAGACCTTCGAAATGAAGGCCCACGATGCGCTGGACGGTTTCCAATTGATCGGTTTCTAAGCAAAGTGCCATAGTGCCTCAAAATATAGATAAAGCCAGGGGTCAAGGTCCCCGAAGTCGGTGAAACTGGCCCAAAGCGGTATTTTTACTGCACAAATGTATAAAAATATTGGGGAGTTGTCCTTTTTTTCGTGTTGTGGAAGGGATGTGTGCTGGATTTGGCGAAAGGAATGGTTGAACGACCTGCTCCAGTCCTTTTTTTTGTAAAGAAAAAGTAAACATAATGGGCGTTTCAGTCCCAAGGAACCACTTGTCTTTAAATAATGTATTTTAAGGTCAAGTACAACAAAGGGGGTTACATGAAGCTCTTCGATATTTTCGCACGGAATTGTGCCGCTATAATCTCCATGGTTGCATTCGCCCAGGCTGCCTTTGCGCAAACGGCGTCCGATACGGTATCTTTCGTGAATTTCGAGAACCGCAGTGTGGGCGTGTATGGCAACGCAGAGGCCAAGGAAGACTTCAAGCGCAACAGCACCGATGACAGTTGGTGGTATGCCATGGACAAGAACAACGGCGATAACTCCAAGATTGTCTATGACGGCGAGGAACACGGCAACGTGTTGCAGTTGAAATATCCCAAAGGCTGCGTTGGCCCCAACGACAACGACACTCCCGCTTGCGCCGCGCAAATCAAACAGCCCCTCGTAAAGACCGCCGACACCATGTGGAGCGCCTACGACATATTCTTCGAAGACGGGTTCGAATTCCAGCTGGGCGGAAAACTCCCCGGCCTATGCGGTGGCGAGTGCTACACCGGCAACGCCATGCCCGAAACCGGCGACGGCTGGAGTGCCCGTATCATGTGGCGCAAAGACGGCAACGCCGTGCAGCTCATCTACTTTATGGGGCAAGAGTCCGTATATGGCGACGACTTCAAGTGGGATTTGAATGGCACTATCCCCCAAAAGCAGTTTACCACCGGCTCCTGGCACCGCATTGTGAACAAGGTGTCCATGAACACCGTGACTACCCCCGGCACCGGTGACAAGAACGGACGTGTGCAGACGTGGTTAGACGGGGAACTCGTGCTGGATGTAGATACCCTCAGGCTCCGCGATTACGAGAACGTGAAAGTCGACAAGTTCTACCTCTCCACGTTCCACGGCGGGAGCAGCGCCGAATGGGCCCCCACCCACGACTGCTTTATCCGCTACGACAACTTCACCGTGTCCACTGATTCCATTGCCGTCGGCCAGAATTCGGCAGTGCCCGAGAATGGCGGATCGCAAGAAGCCGCCCAGGGAATTACCAGGGTTCGAGAACATGGCAAAAACTATGGCACAGCCAAGATTTACCGAATCAACGGCACTTTCGTAGGACGTGAAATAAACGAAAAACGAATCAAGATTGTCCGGTGACTGATTTTTAGCCCTCCTAACAATATGTCATTTTATGACATATAAATGAATGTATATTTATGGGGTACATTCAACGGAGGCTATTATGAACCAGGAACAGAAAACAATCCGTGTCATGGGAACAGGTCTGGTCAAGACTGTGCCCGATACCACCAGGCTCAGATTTTCGGTAGATTCGGTGCACGATTCGTACGAAAAGGCGTACGACGAGGCCGCTGTTGGCAACAAGGGCCTCCGCGAAACCCTCGAAAAGTTGGGAATCCCCAAGGAATCCCTCAAGACGTCGAATTTTTCGATAAATAAAGCGACCGAATGGCGAAAGGACAAGCATGTTTTTATCGGGTTCCGTCTGGAACAAAGCCTTGCTATCGAACTGCCGCTAGACAGCGTTATCACGTCGAAGGTAATGTCCGCATTGGGTATGGCTTGGCCAGAACTCGAGGTGAATATCGCCTTTATCAAAAAGGATGTGCACGACGTGAAACTCCAGATTTTGGAGTCTGCCGTGAAGGATGCTCGCGAAAAGGCCGAAGTGATTGCCGCCACTCTCGGGCACAAGCTGGGCGGGATCGTGAGCGTGGATTATTCCAGGCGGAGTATCGATATCAACTATCACGAAGAACCGATGGGCGTGTATGATTGCTGCTGCGAGAAAAGCTCAGTCGATTACACTCCCGACGATATCGAGGCCGGAGACACCGTCGAAACGGTATGGTACCTGGAGTAGGGGAGTTTTTTCATATATTTTATCCGGCAAAAAAAAGGAGTTTCGCAATGCCGGAACAAGTCTTGACGCATGAATCGCTGGTGGAGTTTTTCGGGGAAGAGGAATTCAAGAAGTTGTGCAATCACGAGGCGGGCCACGCGCTTGTCGCGTTCCTGTTCAAGCGCCCGCTGGATTACGTGAAGATGAACAATTCCAAGGAGCAGCCGGGCACCACGCACATCGCGGGTACGGAACTCGAGGGCGACGCGCATATCGCGATGGCGGGCCATATCGCGGAATTCCTGATGCGCAAGGATTTCAAGTGCGACCTCGATACCGTCATGAAGGAACTGCCCATGGAACTCTACAAGAGCGATCCGGATTACCAGAAGTTCCAGGCGGCGTGCTACTATTTTCAGCTGGCCGAAACGAACGTGGTCGAGCAGGATTACAACATCCTGATGGCCTGCCAGACGCAGCTCTGCAAGATTGCGCAGGCCCTGAACGAGCGGACTTACCTGAGCCGCGCCGATATCGAGGCTATTTTCAAATAATTTGTACCCAATACTCCGAAAATAGTGTATATTAAAAATACCTGTTCAAGGTGTATATGGGAGCAAGATTCTTATTGATGGCGGGAATCGCCATGGCGGCGGTGCAGGCGTTCGGTGCCGTTTACTACGTGGCCACCGATGGCAGCGACAACAACGCCGGTACAAAAGCAAAACCCTTCGCCTCGCTCAACAAGGCGAATACCGTGGTGCATGCGGGCGATACCGTGTGGGTACGCGGAGGCATCTACGACCTGCGCGATACGGTCTTTTTCGAGCGTTACAAGATGACTGCGGCAATCGTCCTCACGGCAAGTGGCGAGAGCGACGATAAACGCATCCATTACCTGGCCTACCCGGGCGAGCGTCCGATTTTTGACGGTGCGAACCTCCCCGTGGCCGCAGGCACGGACCATAGCGACGGCACGCCCGAGGGAGCGATGTACACGTCGCCCATCGTGATTTCGGCGAAGTATCTGCACTTGAAGGGTTTTGATGTCCGTAACACGCCCATGAAGCACAATTCCAATTCCGGCGTTTTCCTTTACGCGAGCAAGCACATTTTTTTGGAGCAGATTGACAGCCACCACAATGCGGGCCCGGGATTCTTTGCGAACGACGGCGCACCGGATGGCGGTGGGCACATCTTCTTGAACTGCGACGCCCACGACAACTACGACCCCTTGGGCTGGCAGGGCGACGGCGAAAACGCCGACGGCTTTGGTGCGCATTACCAGAAACCCGGCGAAGGCGATACCACCAAGTTCATCGGGTGCCGCGCCTGGTGGAACAGCGACGACGGCTTCGACTTCATTAACCAGGAATTCCCCGTGGTGTTGGAGAACTGCTACGCGATGGGGAACGGCTACAGCGATTACGGACTTGGCAACCCGAAGAACGGCAACGGGCACGGCATCAAGATGGGCGAGAGTACCCTCGGTGGCGGGCGGCATACCATCAAGTTCTGCGCCGCCTGGAAAAACAAGGCAACGGGCTTTTACGCGAACTACACCGGCGTGGGTAGCAAGTGGCTCAACAACACGTCGTACATGAACAAGGACCGCGAATTTGCCATGGCATCGACGCTCTTCGATTCCGAAGGGAACCGCATTGCCGAGGTGGCGCCCCTCACTGGCGACAACGCGCACGTGCTCAAGAACAACATCGCCTTCCCGAACAAGAATTCTCAAGTCGGCGAATGCTGGGAAAAGATCGAGAGCCAGGGCATCGACCATTATGTGGAATGCCCCGCCGGCGAGAACAACACCTGGAACCTGAAACTTGACCTGACGGTTGACGATTTTGAAAGTCTTGACGACCCGAGCATGACCGTCACCGGCAAGGATCTTTCGACCATCGCGGGAATATTAGGCCCGCGTAACGCCGACGGTAGCTTGCCCGACGTGGGCTTCTTGAAACTCAAGAAGGGGAGCCGCGCCATCGACAAGGGCGAAAATCTCGGATTCCCGTTTGTGGGAGAAGCGCCTGACCTCGGCGCGTTCGAATACGGGCTCTCGAGCAGTTCTGTCGCCGGGCCGAGCAGCTCCGCCGGGTCTTCAAGTTCTGCGGAAAACGCTGCCTCCATCGCCATGCCCCGCAACGGTTATTTACCTGGGCTGCACGCCACCCGTGGCGCCGCGATTGTTTTCGACCTGCAGGGACGTCATATCAGAACGATAAAGGTTCCCGGCACCTATATAGTGCGCTACGGCAGTGAAATCCGGAAAGTGCAGGTGAACCCTTAGCCAAACTTAAATAGAATCACCGGCAGCTCTAGTTCACCTTCCAATAGCCGTTTTTGTCGGCACCAACACGGGTAATTAAGTTTTGCTGTTTTAGCAGTTGTAAATCACGTTTGATTGTTTTTTCCGTAACGCCAAATTTTTCGGCAAGCTTTTGGGCCGATGCATGAGGATCTTTGGAGAGTGCAGCAATAACCTTTTTCTGCCTATCTTTTAGAGGGACATTTACAGGGACATTTACAGGGACATTTTTGCTGTCCTTGACCTTCTTGTAGTCGACATGCAGATAGCGGTTTTTCAGTTCATTATGTTCGCCCATTAGCAAGTTTCGGAAGAACTTTTCGAGATATTCCGGCTCCTGCTGGATTCCCTTTTTCACATTCTTGTAGTTGGCACGGACGAGCGCATTCCTGAAATACCACGAATTCTTGGCGAAGATGTCGTTCCCGACCTTGAATCCCATGGAACGCAGGTACTTGATGGTAAAAACGGCAGTCGTGCGTGTGTTGCCCTCGCCAAAGGCGTGAATCTGCCACAGGCGCGATACAAAAGACGATAAATGACGGACAATCTCGTCCATACTCAGATTGCTGTAATTGAATTCGCGTTCGCGTTCAAAATCGTAATCTAGGGCCATTCGTAACTCGAACGAAGCTCCGTACATCACGGAATCCCCGTTCAGCACCCACTCCTTTTTCGAGATGTTGTATTTACGGATTTCTCCGGCATGTTTGAAAACGCGATCAAAAAGACGCTTGTGGATAGAGATGAAGAAAAATGGAGAAAAACTGAACGCCTTCTCGCTCAGAATCTGCGCGATACGGGCGGAGACCTTGTCCGCCTCTTCCTTTTCGTCCTGATCATCCGTCCGCTCGGTCTTCGATTCGTAATAGGAATCGATGAGCGCCTGCGCCTTGTTCAGGGAAATCTTGCCCTCGATGTTTTTCTTGGCGACTTCGAGCAGATAATCCGAAGGAGTC
>OMSO01000014.1 GCA_900313675.1 uncultured Fibrobacter sp. | reverse complement strand
CTTTCGGGTCTTTCTGACCTGAGCGTCGCCGTGAAGGCCGCCAAGCCGAAGTTCAGCGCCAGCGCCGTGGTGCCCGGTGGCGAACTCTACATCCCGCTGGAAGGTATCCTCGACCCGGCTGCAGAAATCGCCCGCCTCGAAAAGGAAATCGAGAAGGCCAAGGCATTCGCCGCTTCGATTGAGAAAAAGCTTTCTAACCAAAAGTTTGTCTCAGGAGCTCCCGAAGCGGTAGTCAACGCTGAACGAGTAAAGTTGGCTACACAACAAGATATCATTGCCAAGAATGAGGCTGCTCTTAAAGAGTTGAAGTAAAGGAGATCCCCGCCTTCGCGGGGATGACAGGAATGAGCCCTACAGCCCTAGCGTCTTTTCGAATTCGGCCAGTATTTTTCGGCCTTGTTCCCATTCGCCCAGGTTGGAATCGGCGTTGATATGCCCGAGGCATCCCACATCCACGAACATAGAGCCCCAGGCATCTGCAAACTGGCGGGCCCGTTCTATGGACACGTAGATGTCGTTTTCGCTGGCCACAACGCAACTGGGCACGGGCAATTTTTGCAGGGGTACAGGAGCGAAATCTTTTGCGAGGTCAAGCTTATCCACATCGGCAGGCGCTACAAGAAAAACCGCCTTGACGTTGCCGGGGACTCCGCCTTTTACCGCCTTCTCCAAAAGCCAGTGGACCGTTGTGACCACCCCCAGGCTGTGAGACACAAGAATAGTATCCGTTTTCAGGCCAGACACGGTTTCGTCAAGGGTTGACACCCAATCCGCCTTTAAGGGATGGTCCCAGCTGCGCTGATAGACACGGCTTGCGTCGGGCAGGCTCTTTGTCCAGTAGGTTTGCCAGTGGGTAGGTCCAGAATTGCTGTATCCGGGGACAATCAGGTAATGCATAGCCTCACCTCGCCATCACAGAGTTCGGCAACCGCCGCACGATGGGTTACCAGAATCACGGTTTTGTCCTTAAAATTATCAAAAAGTCGCTGAAACAGGGTCCGTTCCGTAGGTTCGTCCAACGCCGAGCTGATTTCGTCCAGCAACAAGACGCTCCCGGGCCGCAGGAGTCCGCGGGCCACAGCAATGCGCTGTGCCTGGCCTTCGCTTAGCCCCATGCCCCGCTCCCCCAGTTCCGTGTCCAGACCGTGGGGCAGATCGAACACAAATTCCGCACAGGCCACCTGCAGCACATGCCGCAGTTCCTCTTCGGTAGCATCCGGTTTGGCCAACTGCAAATTGTACCGAACCGTCCCGCTCATGAGGGTATTCCCCTGGGGAACATAGACAAAGTAATCGCATGTATTTGCTGAAACAGGCTGTTCAAAAACACTCGCTGAGCCGCAGGAGTCCGTAAAATAAACAAGCACGCGGCCTTCCCGAGGTTCCACAAGCCCAAGCATCAGGCGGAACAGCGTCGTCTTGCCGGCACCTGTCGTGCCCATGATGGCGGTCTTGCTTCCGGGCTTAAAGTCGTGAGTGTAATTCCGGACGGCATCGTGATCGGCGGTGGCGTAACGGAAGCTGACATTTTCCAGACGGACGCCCAGGCCCGATGAGCCTTCGGGCACGGTTTTTGCGCCGTCCGAAGCATCACCCATCGCACCCTTCAAAGAGCCTTCCGCGCCATTGACCGCACCGTAGCCCTGCAGTTCCTGCAGGCGGTCAATACTTGCTGTGGCGTGAATCAGGCGGGGTGCGTTGTTCAATATCGAGAGGATGGGCCCTTGGATTTGCCCCACCAACTGCAAGAAAGAGGTCATGACGCCAAAAGTGATGGTGCCGTTACGGAGCCCTAAACCGCCCCACACAAAGGCCAACAGGTAGCCAAGCCCAAAAGCACCGCCAAAAGCCAGCCTGGAAATCACAGAAAAACGGGTCTGCCGCACCACGTCGTGATGGAGGGTGCGCTGCATGGAATCCAGCCGCTCCGAGACCCAGGGGGCGCTTCCCAGACTCCGGAGCACGGCGTTGTTCTCTACGCCCTCCTGCACATGCATCTGGATACGGCTCTCCCCTTCGCGGATCTTGAGGGTCATTTTCCGCAGGCGGTAAGAGACGAACTTTCCGAACACAAGGGCCAGCGGCGTCAAGAGGACAAGGGCCCAGGCGAGCCGCGGGTCGAACCAGCGAAGCATCAAGAATGCCCCCAGAAGCTGTATCGCCGTCACCATCATCTGGGGAATTTTCGCCGTAGCCACTTCGCTTACCAGCTCCACATCTTTGGAAAAACGGGAGGTCACGTCGCCCGAAAGGAGTTCCTTTTCGCTGTAGAGCTTACGGGTAAACAGCCGCCCGAACATGGATAGCCTAAGCGCGTTGGACTGCCGGATGGTAGCCACCGACGTGAGGTAGTAATACACCTGGCGGAGCACCACGTTCCCTACCACCGTAAGCACCAGCAGGCCCACCATGCGGGCCACGTCCTGGTCAGAACCGTTCTTGATGGTATCGTCGATAAAGCGCTTGCTGAGCCACACCATGGCAAGGCCGAGGGAAACCTGCAGGGTTCCCACCGCCACGCGAAGGGCCACGTTCAGGCGAACTCCGCGGATACTTTGCCATAGCCACGAGAGGTAATTCATTCCAGCACATTCACCTTCTGCCAGTTTTCTACAATGGCCTGCACGTCGGAGAGGGCCCGGTCGCGCTCCACCTCGTATTCCCCGCAGAGGGCATCCGTCAGGGATTCTGGCGTAAAGTCACCCTGCTTAACGGCAGCACTCCAGAGAAACGCCGCCGTCTCGTTCAGACACAAGAGCTTGCCGAAATCGAGAGCCCCGATGCCCTCACCCATAATCACCTGCTCGCCGCAGACCTCCCGCAGCACAAAACCGTTCTTGATACGCATATATTGCCTCTTTTTGTTTAAAATAGATTATTTGAGCTGAACACGTAAAGGGGTGTGAAGTCCAACCCCCGACTTGCACACTTCAACAAGTGTTGGCGAGAACTGTATGAACCCCTCCCACCTCCATCGCTTCGATACAGAGTCGGTCGAGGATGACGCAGGGCGGGAGAATATATAAAATACACAGATGAGCACCGGATTGTCAAAAAAGGACCATCTGGTTTGCTATATTTGGCCCGCTATGGTCGAAGAGGGTCTTGAATCAAGCGTGCCAAACGAACCTGCCCTGGTGCAGGTCCTCGAGGGCGTGCGCACCCTGGAGCCACACCCGAGGCTCCCGGATTTCGATTTCGAGAGTCTGAAGGACTATTCCCGCATATTGCCCGCCATGCTGCCGAACTTTCCGGACTTTTGCCCCGCCGGCAATTTCCGCAAGAGCTACGCCGACGAGCTCACCTCCTGCACGGATTTTCTTTCGGGCTACGAGGATTTCAAGACCTTCACGGAACATTTCAGGGCCTACAACTTCAAGACCTTCCTGATGGAAGGGGAAAACCTGAAACTTTTCCACAAGGCGCCCTGGCACTGGAGTTTCCAGCAAGAGAAAGACGGGGCCATCATCCAGTCGGGGCTTGCGGTAGCGGGACTCATGGGAGCCCTGTGCTGCATTTCGCCGGGGAACTTTTCGTGGCACCACTACACGGTGCGTTACCTGCACCTTTCGCTCCTCACGGCATTCCACCTGGTGCGCAAGGGCTGCATTTACCCGCAGATTTTCTGGGTCCAGCGGGACACCGCCCAGATGCGCTGGCTCCCCACCACCTTCATTCCCGAAATCAAGGCGCTGGTGGACCAGCTGGAACAGAAGGCCCCCGAAAAGTTCGCCTTCACCGCCAAGGACGAGGAATACCTGGAAATCGACTCCCCCGCCCTCCACGTGCTTTCGCTGTTTATCGGGGCACTGCTCCGTTTTGCCCGGACCTACAAGCGGCCGGTCAAGTCCAACCACGGGAACCTGCTGAGCTTTTTCTTTGACGGGGTTTCCGGGAAACTGGGGGCCAGCGGGCATGCCATTCCCGAAAAAATCCGGCAGTGGTTCTCGGTGTTCGGGCATTTTGACCTGCGGAGCCAGATTCTTTTCAAGGCGTGGGAGTCCGGCGACGACGTGTCCCTGGAAGTCTTTGTAGATGGAGTGCGCCTTGCGACCCTATTCCAGACAAACGATTCCAGGCTCGTGCCCCTGCAGAAAATCCTCTACGGGGTGGCGGAATTTTTCAAGCCGCTAGAAGCCTACCTGGACAGCCGGGGCGAAACTCCCGTAGTCATGCAGGGGGCAAAGTTGCTCCAGTTTTTGCAGGACTGCCTCAAAAAACTCGAGATTATGGGAATCCGCACGGAGATTCCCGAAAAGCTTTTGCATATCAACAAGCCCAAGGCCAAGATGCGGCTCCAGGGAAGCATGAGTTTCGGGATGTTCTCCGCAGGGGACCTGCTGGACTTTGACTGGCAGGTGGCCCTGGGCGACGAGCAGATTTCGCCACAGGAATTTCTGGAACTGGCCGCACAGGCAGACGGTCTGTTAAAATACAAGTCGGAATACATCGAGATTTCGGCCCAGGACATCGAAGAAATCAAGAAGCAGGTGGAAGCCCCCAAGGAGCAGGCCCAGGCCACACAGTCCAAGCTGGTGCAGGCGGCCCTTACCGGCGATTGCGACGGCGTGCCCATCACCCTGACCGAAGAGACCAAGGCCCAGATTGACGCCTGGCGGGGCGAGACGGAAATCCCGCTGCCCGAAGGCCTGAACGCCACGCTACGCCCCTACCAGAAGCGGGGCTACTCCTGGATGTACAAGAACCTGGAAATCGGTTTCGGCTGTATTCTGGCCGACGACATGGGCCTCGGCAAAACCCTCCAAGTCATCGCCTACCTGCTGAAAATCAAAGAAGAGGGCAAGCTCAAGGAGCACAAGGCCCTGGTGGTAATGCCCGCGGGCCTGCTGTGCAACTGGCAGGTAGAAATCAAGAAGTTCGCCCCCGCCCTCACCTTCACCGCCTACCACGGCGGAAACCGGGACCTGCAAAAGTTCAACTCCGACATTTTGCTCACCACCTACGCCACCTTCCGCAAGGATTTTGAAATTTTGAAAGCGGCCTCCTGGCATGCGGTGGTCATCGACGAAGCACAAAACATCAAGAACGCGGACAGCGACCAGAGCAAGCTTTTGCGCAGCATGCTGGCCCCCGTAAAAATCGCCATGAGCGGCACTCCCGTGGAAAACCGCCTTATGGAATTCTGGACCATCATGGACTTTGCGAACCGGGGGTTCTTCCCTAGCGCCCAGGAATTCCGCGAGAAATACGAGACGCCTATCCAGAAGAACGGCGACAAGGTGGCCGCCGAGACCTTCAAGAAGATTACAGCCCCCTTCATGCTCCGTCGACTCAAGACGGACAAGAACATCATCAGCGACCTGCCCGACAAGATTATCCAGAACGAATACGCCGAACTGACAGCCACCCAGGCGGCCCTTTACAAGCAGACCCTGGACAAGTTCATGGCCATGCTGGAAGAAGAAAAGCAACTGGCCGAAATTTCGCAGGATTCCCACGGGCTATTCAAGCGGAAGGGGCTCATCTTGCAGATGATTCTTGCCCTCAAGCAGATCTGCAACCATCCCGCCACGTTCTTGAAGGGGGCGGAAAGCGCCGCCAACGAAGGTGCAGACGGCGCCATCCTCACCTCCGGCAAGCTCCAGATGCTCCTGGACCTGCTCACCTCCATCCAGGAGCAGGGCGAAAAGACACTCATCTTCACCCAGTTCGCCGAGATGGGATTTTTGCTGAAGGAATCCATCGAAAAGGAACTGGGCATTCCCGTAGATTTCTACCACGGGGGCTGCAGCCAGACCCAGCGCAAGAACATGGTGGACTCGTTCCAGCAGGACCCTGAATCCAAGGTGCTCATTCTTTCTTTAAAAGCGGGCGGCACGGGCCTGAACCTCACCGCCGCATCCCAGGTCATCCATTACGACCTGTGGTGGAACCCCGCCATCGAGGCCCAGGCCACCGACCGAGCCTTCCGCATTGGCCAGACCCGGAACGTGCAGGTCCACCGGTTCATCACCAAGGGAACCTTCGAGGAAAAAATTAACGCCCTCCTGGAAACCAAGAAGGCAATTGCCGAAATGACGGTGAGCGCAGGAGAGACCTGGCTTGCGGACCTGAGCGACAGCGAACTTTCCCAGGTGTTCCGGCTAGACGGCACGGAAAACCCGGCAGGCTAGGCTACAGGCCAGACTATTCCGCAGGCAGGATAATCTCGATGTGGCGGGTGCTCACGTTCAAGAAGTGGGTGCGGAACAAATCCTTTTCGGTCTTGTCGCTGACCTTCACCTGGGTCACGGCGATAAAGTCCTTGTTCTCGCGGATATAGTCGGTAAGGCGTTCGTCACGGAGGGTGTCGATTTCGCCGGTGATGATAAAACTGTCTGTCCAGATTTTTACGAGCATACCCTAAATATAACGATTTTTTCAAATGAAAGCAAAAAAAAGTGTTTTTTTGTTGCTTTTTGAGGTTTCTAAAGGTATTTTTTCAAAAAATGCATCTAGATCCTAATCTCTAGATCCTAGCCCCTACAAGGAGACTATCATGGCTGCAAAAAAGAAACAAGCGATTTCGACGATTCCGGGCAAGATGATTTACCACAACATGGACTTTATCGACAGCGACAGTGGCCGCCCCATCAGGATTATCGCCGAATTCATGGCTCCCAACCAGATTTTCCAGCAGGAAGGTGTCCAGAACACCATCGTGTTCTTCGGTTCGGCCCGCACGCTGCCCATGGCAGAAATCAAAAAACGCATGAAGGGCTGCAAGGACAAAAAAGAACTAGCCCGCCTTAAACGTCTGGAAACCGTAGCGGAATACTACGACGCCGCCCACGAACTGGGTGCAAAAATAGGCCGCTGGGCCAACAAGCAGCACAAGGGTTTTGCCATCATGACCGGCGGCGGCCCGGGCATCATGGAAGCGGGCAACCGTGGCGCCAACGACGTAGGAACTTCTTCCGTCGGCCTCAACATCAGGCTCCCCTTCGAGCAGCACCCCAACCCCTATATCGACGACAAACTGAACCTGCAGTTCCGCTACTTCTTTATCCGTAAGTACTGGTTCATGAAGTTGGCCAGGGCCATGGTGGTGTTCCCCGGCGGTTTTGGCACCCTGGACGAGATGTTCGAAATCCTCACCCTCATCCAAACCAAAAAATACGGCGACCGCATGCCCGTGGTCATTTTCGGCAGCAAGTACTGGAACAAGGTTCTCAACTGGAACTATCTGGCCGAAACGGGAATGATCGACAAGGAAGATCTCAAGCTGTTCCACTTCTGCGACACGGTAGATGACGCCTACAACGTGATTACCAAAGCCTTGGAAAAGACGATGGAATAAGAAATTTCAGAATTCGGATTTCGGATTTCAGAATTATTTAAAATGCAACTCTGAATTCTGAACTCTGAATTCCGAATTAGCTATCTTTGGACGCATGCTCAGGAACATCCTTGCCGAGACCTTGGACAGAGTGTCAAGAAACCTGGCACTCCGGCCACATTACACCATGGAAGAATACCAAAGGTGGTTCGACCAGAACCCGGAATTCTTGCACAGCGGAGCCATGGAAAAAATCGAGCTGGTGGAGCCCCTCACCCTGGAGGGCACCAACAACCTTTACCGGGCAAATTTCTGGATTGAGCATCCCGGTTACAGCGACCACTTTGGCGAGCGGGAAATCGTCGTAAAAATCTGCAAGTTCTGGGCGGCACCGGGCAAGAACAGGCTCCACCGTCTGAACATGCTCCTGAGCGCATTCCAAGACGAAATCCGCATCAACAACCTGATTCGCGCCACCAACATCGAAGGCGTGGTCCAGAGCTTTGGCGGAGGCCTCGCCGGCAGGCACCCCTACCTCAAGATGGAATTCATCAAGGGCTGCTCCCTGGACAAGATGTTCAAGACAAAGCTCACCGACGACGAGATTCTCCATCGCATCGCCCAGATAGCCTACCTGGCCAACACCATCAGCCAGCTGCACTACTACCAGGTTATCCACAAGGACTTGAAGCCCAAGAACCTGCTCTTGTGCCAGAACCCCCTGCACAAGAACAACCACAAGATTCTCATCTGCGATTTCGGTTACGCCCAGGCAAAACTGCGAGAGACGGTGAACGAGTACGGCGGGCAGCTCACGCCCTGCTACAGCGCTCCCGAGCAGGCCATCATGGGAGAGAACCTCTCCCCCTCCGTAGATTATTTCAGTTTCGGCATCATCGTTCACGAATACCTTACCGGCGAAAAACTGTTCCCACGGGCCATGGACATCTTTACCGAAGACGGCTACCGCATTACGGACCGCTACCTGGAATACCTGAAGACAGGCAGGGAAAACAAGTTCCAGGACCCAAGATTCCCGGAGCTTTCGGAATGGATCGATCGGCTCACCATTTTTGACAGTTTCGAGCGGATGCAAAGCTGCCCAAACCTTTTCGAAATTGCGCACAAATTAAGGGAAAAGGTCAACGCCCTGGGTTATCGGGACGTGAACACCGACTTCTTGTGGAACCAGCTCAGGGAATACAACAGGTAGTGTCATGGGAGACATTTTGAACAGCGTCAAGGATTTTTTGAAAGGACTCAAGGTCCACCACTATATCGTTTTCGGACTGGTGATTGCCATCGGCATTTTCAACGCCGTCACCGCCCTTTCGCCGCAAATCAAGCAGAAACAGCGGGAATCCAACATTGAAAAAACCTTTGACCAGTGGTGGGAAACCGAAGGAGCCAAGCAGTTCGAATCCGTTGGCCTCAAGGCCGACGAGAAGACCCGTAACGAAGAATTCGAGCAGTTCCGTGAACGCTACCTGAAAGAGAACGGCGCCCTGGTGGTAGAAGACCGCGTAGAACAGATGAAAAAGGAATTCCGGGAATGGTGGGAAATCAAGGGCGGCAAGGAAGAGTTCATCAAGGAGCACAACTACTATCCTAAAGAAAACGACTTTGTCCGCGAACAGAACAGGTGGATCAAGGCTTACACCGACAAGCACCTGCGCTACCGTCTGGCTTTTGTGCCTGCCGAAGAAGAATACGACCGGCTTTTGACCAGCTGGATTCTTTTTCCGGGGGTGTTGAGTTTCTTGCTGTTCGCAGGATTCTTCTGCTTTGCCTACTACAGGCTTTCGGACCGGTGGGGTGTAGCGGTTGCGTCCGGCATTGCAGCAGGACTTGTCCTCGTTGGCGGAATTTTCGTGTCTCTCTTTACGGCAACGTCCTTCTTTGACCACTACGCGGTGGAGCGGTACATGGGCGCAAGTATTGCCCTGTGCTTTATGCTGGGGGCGGTGGCATTCCCGCCTTCTAACGACAAGGTCTCAACACTCACAAAAGGTGTTGCCATCGCAGGTGTTGCCCTGGATGTTCTGGTGAACTTCGCGCTGAACGGAGGTATTTTCGGCGCCGTGGGCATGGCAAGCCTCGTAACCTTCGGGCTTGGCGCCTTGGCCGGAAGCAAGATTCCCCGCAGGCTCAAGACTATCCAAGAGCACCAGGCCGACGCCCTGGCAGAACGACTCAAGAAAAACGCGGCGGCAAACCCGATGGCCGCGCGGAAAGCTCGGAACAGGGCCCTCATAGACCAGGGACTGGACGAGGCCAACAAGGCCCACTTTGAATCGGCACAGCGCATTTTGAGTCAGGCGATGAACGCCCTCTTGCAGGAACACCCCGTCGATGCCCCCACCATCAAGAAACTCGCAGACCTGATGACCAGCCCCAGCGTGTTTATCGAGGTTCCCAGCGCCCAGTGGCTGGAATGGGGTGAAACGGCCAAATCCAAGACCAGCCTGGATTCTGCCCTTGTCCTTCTGGAAAAAGGTCTTTCCCTGGAAACCAACGTGACCCTGGCGCGGCGCGCCCTCTACAACATCGGGGAAATCCGGGTCAACAAAAACTGGGATTTGGAGCAGGGCATCGCCCGCTTGAACAAGGTTCTGGAACTGGGCGACGGCGACATTTTGGCGGTACAGGCCCGCAAGATGCTGGCCAAGGCCGAAAGTCTGAAACCCGCCAAGGAAGAGAGCGAGCCCGAACAAGAGCCCGAAACATAACCTTTCCATAGTCAACCCCACGCATCCCTCCCCGAGCCTGCCCCGGACCTGTTCCGGGGTCGTCCCCGATTACCCTCCCTTGTCATCCCCGACTTGATCGGGGATCTCCCATATTTTGTATATTTCACATTGTGAAAAGACTGGTCCACAACAGAGAAAAATGCCTGGAATGCGCAGGCTGCGTTGGCGTATGCCCCGCCATGGCGCTTGACATGTATAACCTGGACCTGCAAATCGACCACGAGAAATGCACCAAGTGCGGCACCTGCACCAGGGCATGCCCCGTAGGGGCGCTATCGCTTGAGGAGGTGGCCGATGCTTCGTGAAGAATATGACGTTGTGGTTATCGGCGCGGGCCCCGGCGGTTCCGTTGCCGCCCGAGAACTTGCAAAGCGTGGCCGCTCCGTGCTGCTTTTAGAGAAGCGGGAAAAAATCGGCTACCCGGTGCGTTGCGGCGAAGCCAGCACAAATCTTTCTGACCTGGAAAGCTACGGCCCTATCGACGAAGACTGTATCGAGACCATCATCAACGGAATCTACATCTATGGCCCTGCAGGCGTGAACATCGAAGTTCCGAAGCCCGGCATGGGACTCATGCTGAACCGCGAAAAGTTCGACCCGCTGCTCGCCCACCTGGCCGAAAATGACGGCGTGGAACTGGTGACCCTTGCCCGAGCCGAATCCGTAAGCGACGTGATGGGCAAGGAACCCAACGGCTACCGCACGGTCCGCGTGGTAGAGGGGCTCGGGGATGCCGCGCGCACATCTGAAGTCCGGGCCAAGATGGTCATTTCAGCAGAAGGCGTAGAGGCCCGCATCGGACGGAGTCTCGGACTCAAGTGCCTGCAGGCCCCCACCATGACCTGCACCGGCGTGGACATTCAGGTAGAAGGCCTGCTGACAAAACCCGATTACCTCACCTTCTGGCAGGGCCACGACTTTATCAACGACGGCTACATCTGGAGTTTCCCCAAGCAGAAATCGAACGTCACCAACTTCGGTGCGGGATTCCTGTTCGGCGGCAAGCACGAAAAGAACATCCTGGAAACCACCCAGGAATGGCTAGACAAACTTTTCCCCGGCTCCAAGGTGAACAAGGTGGTGGGAGGTCTTGTGCCGGTCTCCAGCACCCTCAAGAGTTACATCCTGGACCGTTTTGCCCTGGTGGGCGACGCCGCCCACCACACGAACCCCCTCACCGGAGGCGGCATCGCGGCGGCCATGCGGGCCGGACGGTATTGTGCCAATACCGTGCACCAGGGCCTGGAATGCGGGAACCTTTCAAAGGCATTCCTCAAGAACTACGAAAACACCTGCTACCTCAAGTTCGGAAGCACCCACGACTTTGAATTCAAGTTCCGCAAGTTCCTGCTGAACATCGATCGGGACGAACAAATCGGGCTCTACAAGGTGCTGCAGGGTTTCGCCCTCAGCGGCTACAAGAAATCCGCCTTCTTAAAAACCCCCTTGCAATCAGCCAAATACCTCTGGAAATTCCTGAAGTTCAAGGGTTAGCGCAAGAACCGCGCCACTCCATTTTCTATATTTGCGCTCGAAAATAACGCATTCAAGGAGTTTTCCATGTTCAAGAAAATCGCTCTAGCCTCGGCTCTCGCCGCAAGTGCCGCATTCGCCACCTGGAACTACTACCCGGTTCTCGAAGCCGGCAAGGGTTCCGCCGAAGCCGGCCTCTACTACGACTGGGACCACGACTGGTCTCAAGCAGGTCTCAAAATCGGAGCTCGCTACAGCCTGATCCAGAATTTGGAACTGTCCCTGCAAGGCTGGGGTTATCAGCTCTGGAGCGAAACGGATTGTGATGGCTGCGCCAACGGCGGTGACGGTCTCCGTGACCTGACTTTGGGAGTCCGTTATGGAATTGCTCCCATGATTACCATCTTTGGCGATGTTCATTTGCCTATCGGCGGTGACGAAGTCACCAGCGATGAAATCTTCATTTACGCTGGCGCCCAGTTCAGCATGCCCATCAACGAAGTTCCCGGCATGAAGTTCGGTACCGAAGCTGGCGTTCTCTGGGGCTTTGAGCACGACGACAATGAACGCGGACTTGACATCCACCTGGGCGGCGAATTGGCATACACCGTTCCCGACGTGGGCGTGACCCCCTTCGTTGGCCTGCAACTCAAATACCGCTTGACCGAAAGCACCTGGGACGACCACGGAACGGAAAGAGGACACAATGACGACGGCAACAAGCAAATCAACATCTGGCTGGGTGCAGACTACTTCGTGATTCCGAACCAGTTGGACTTGATTGCCAAGCTCTTTGTCCGCAGCGGAAAGGTTGACGACGGCGACGCAACCGGTCTCTACGTCGGTGCCGAATTCTTCTTCTAAAGAGGTATCAGGTCGCCTTACGTAAGCAAGGCTTTGAGGTCGCGCAGAGCGCTCTGAGCATTGAGCAGAGAATTCTCAGATGAGACCGAAAATGCTTAAAAGAGAGGCGTGCTGATTTTCAGCACGCTCTTTTTTTCTCAAAGCAAAGCGACCTCAAAGGGACATTGTCCCGCGCTCACACCTCAAAGGCGCATTGCGCCGACCTACTTGATATCGTATTCCGGAACCGGCAGGCTCTCCCCCGCCTTCATGGCCTTGTCAAGCGTCCCGGACTTCGTGGGGTCCAGCCACCAGTAAACGGGAATGGCATCTTCGCGGTTGAAGCGGTCGAATACTTTTTCCGGAGTGCCGTAGCGATTCCAGTAGAGAATGCGGTGGTGGTCGCATTGCCACATGAGTACGTAAGGCACGATTTCGGCGAGGCGGTTATCCAGCGCTTTCAAGATTTCGTTACGCTTGGCCAAATCGAATTCCGTCTTCTGCAAGTTGATTAAGCTGTCGACGACTTTATCCTGCACGCCAGCAAGGTTGTTCGTGCCCTTCTGCAGTGCGGTTGTGGAATACCAGCTGGCTTCCGGGTCGCGAAGGCGGCCCGCCCCCCAGTTCACCCAGTAAAGATCAAAGTCGGCATCGTCAAGGCGCTTGCGTAAGGTACTCTGGCTCATCTGTTCGATGGTCGCGACAACGCCCACCTTCTTCAGGTCTTCCTGGAAAAGCGTGAGGTGGCGCAATTCTTCTTGGCTGGTGATAAAGTTGATAGCGAAAGGCTTGCCGTCTTTTTCGAGCACACCCTGGGCATTCACCTTGTAGCCCGCCTCCGCAAAGAGGGCGCGGGCACTGTCCGGGTTGAACTTGTAGAGCGGCGCCGTAGGATTCTGGTTGCCTTCCCACAGGTCAGGGTAATAGCTGTTGAGCAAGAAGTACTGGTTGTACATGTACTTTTCGTTCATGGCTTCGCGGTTCAAAAGCATGTTGAGGGCGCGGCGTACGCGTACGTCTTGGAATTGCGGCTTGCGCAAATTGATGGCCATGCCCTGGAAACCGATAGGTTCCTTGTTGAAAATGCGCTGCTTCACGGCCCAGCCTTTCTGAATGGCGTCAAAGTCCGTCTGTTTCATCCAGATGCTGCTGGTGTAAATGGCGTAAGCGTTGATGTCCTGCTTCTTAAAGGCCTCAAGTGCCTTCGTCTGGTCATTCATGAAGCGGTAGCGGATTTTTTCGAAGTTGTACTTGCCACGGTTCCAGTTCTTCTTGAAGCCCCACCAGTCGGCACGGCGAGCGAGTTCCACATAGCGGTCTTCGCGGAAGGTCTTGATCTTGTACGGGCCAGACACCACTGGGAACTCGTAGCGAATCTGGTTGAAGTCCTTCCCTACCCAAACATGCTTCGGGAAGGCGAGCATTCCCGCCGCTTCCCAGAAGTTGCCCCAATGGGATTCCTTCGCTGTCATCTTGATCGTCAAGCTGTCCACGACTTCGGGACGGTCAAAGCGGCTGAGTCCCACCTTGAAAATCGGCGTGAGGTTTTTCTCATCCATGATGACGTCGTAGTAGAACTGCACATCTTCGGCAGTCACGGCCTTGCCGTCGCTCCACTTGGCGCGGCTGTCCACATGGAAGGTGAACGTCTTGCCGTCTTCGGACACATTCCAGCTGTCGGCGAGGATTCCCACTTCCCGGTCTTCGGTAGAATGCAGGCTCACGAGAGGCTCGAACATCATGCCCATCAGTTCGGCGGAGAAACTGTTGTAGTCCTCCCACATGTTAAACGACTTAGGCATCGCGGAACCCCACAAGGTAATGGTCCCGCAGGGGCGGGCATCCTTCGAGGCTATGGGGTCGAACTCACCTGTCGCTTCGGGATCCTGCGGCAACTCAGGGCAGTTTAAATCAACGTTCTTGCCCGCGGACTTCGTGCCCGCAGAGCCCTGCTCATTGCAGGCGGTCAAGGCAACCAAAATCGATAAGATTGCAACATCGCTAAAACATTTCAAAAATCTCATTTTCATAACGAATTCCTTTTTCATAGACAATGTAAAATAATTGCAAACACTCGATGATGTCCCGTTTTCCGCCAAATAAACATTAACATATATATATGTATCCAAAATTGCCCCCGCCGGACCGCCCCCGCCGGACCAATTTTTCAAAAAACCTTTTTACATTTAGCCCCGAAAATGGTTTGGACCGTTATCACATACGGGCTTATTGCCCTCCTTGCCCTGTTCGGCCTCTTCTACCTGTGGCTAGAGGTGCGTTTTTACCGTGCCCTGGGTACCGTCCGGGAAGGGCGTTCCACCGTGAACCCGCCCCCGAGGGTCAGCGTCCTCATCGCCGCCCGGAACGAGTCCGCAGGGATCCGGGCCACCCTGGATTCCGTACTGGACCAGGATTATGCAGGCGTTTGGGACGTTTGGGTGGCCGACGACCGCAGTACCGACGACACCCCCCAGATTCTGGAGGAATACCGCGCCCGCCACCCCGAACGGCTCCATATTTTGACCATCAAGGACCTGCCCGAAGGCGTAAGCCCCAAGAAACACGCCATCAGCAAGATGATCGAGGCCTGCGAAGGAGACATCCTGTGCCTTACGGACGCCGACTGCATTGTCCAGCGGGAGTGGCTCACGGGAATCCTCCGGGAATTCGAGCCCGGAATCGAACTGGTGGCAGGGCATTCCTACATCCCCACCGTTCCCGGCAAGTCCCCCTTCATTATCTGCATGCAGGCGGTAGAGACCCTCATTTACCGGGTGGCAGGTACTGCGGGCCTCGCCATGCACCTGCCCCTTACCAGCACGGGCAACAACCTGGCCTACCGGAAGGACTTTTTCAAGAGCGTAAACGGGTTCGAGAACGTCATCAAGATCCAGAGCGGCGACGATGACCTTCTGATGCAAAAGCTGGCCACCGACCGGCCTTTCGCCATGCGTTACTGCATCACCCCCTCCACCTTTGTGACCACAAACGGCAAAGAGACCCTGAAAGAACTCTGGGAGCAGCGCAAGCGCTGGGCCTCCAAGACCATCTACTACTCCCCGAAAATCGTGTTCGTGCTCTCCATGGTGTTCCTGTTTTTGACCATGCTCTGCGTCACGGCAGCGTTTTCGCCCTTCAGCACCAAAGTTTTAATTGCAACCCTCGTCGCCTTCGCCCTAAAAAGCCTGGGCGACCTGATCCTCATTTTGCGTGGGCTCAAGATATTCCGGCAGGAGCACCTGCTCAAGTGGTGCATCCCCGTAGAAATCGTCCATGCCCCCTTTACCGTCCTGGCAGTGCTGTTCGGCCTGTTCGGACGTTTCAAATGGAAATAAGTTAAGAACGGAAGTCTCATGGCAACTAAAACGAAAGCTCCCGAAAAGACCCTGATTATCGCCGAAAAACCCAGCGTAGCCTCTGACCTGGTCAAAGTCCTGGGTGCAAAGAATTTCAAGAAAGAGACCGCCTACTGGGAAAGCGACACCACCATCGTAAGCCACGCCATCGGCCACCTGGTAGGCATCGCCGACCCCAAGGATATCGACGAACGCTACAAGGCATGGGACATGAAAACCCTCCCCATGCTGCCGGAAAAGTTTCCCCTGGTGGCCCTCCCCACCACCAAGAGCCACCTGACCGCCCTCGGAAAACTCATCAAGCGTAAAGACGTCACCACCATCATCAACGCCTGCGATGCGGGCCGCGAAGGTGAACTGATTTTCTTCTACATACTGGACTACGTGCTCAAGGGGAACTTCAAGGGCAAGACCCTAAAGCGCCTCTGGATGCAGAGCATGACGCCTACGGCCATCAAGGATGCCTTTGAGCACCTGCGTACCGCCGAAGACATGGAAAACCTGAAAGACGCCGCCCTTTGCCGCTCCGAGGCCGACTGGCTGGTGGGCATGAACGGAAGCCGCGGGCTTACCGCCTACAACAGTTCCATGGGCGGGTTCCAGATTACCCCCTGCGGCCGTGTGCAGACCCCCACCCTCGCCATTATCGTCAAGCGCGAAGAGGAACGCCTGCAGTTCAAGCCCCAAAAGTTCTGGACCGTCACCGCCAATTTCGACAACAGCGGAAGCGACTACCAGGGCAAATGGTTCAAGGCCGACGGCAAGGAAAAGCAAAAACAGATCTTTGACGAAAAGACGGTCAAGGCCATCTTGGAAAAGTGCAAGGGCAAGCCGGGCGCCATCGAAGAAAGCACCTCCGAAAGCGAGCAGAAATGCGCAGGCCTCTACGACCTGACCACTCTGCAGCGCGAAGCCAACAGCCGTTTCGGCTTTAGCGCCAAGACCACCCTTTCCATAGCCCAGTCCCTGTACGAACACCACAAGGCCACCACCTACCCCCGTACCGACAGCCGCCACCTGCCCGAAGACTACGTGGCTCCTGTGAAATCTACCCTGGGTAAGATTACGGGTCCTCTGGCAAAGTTCGCCCAGCAGGCCCTAGACAACAACTGGGTCAAGCGCACTCCCAAGGTCTTTGACAACTCGAAAATTTCGGACCACTTCGCCATTATCCCCACCGGGGTCGCTCCCAAGAGCCTTTCCGAAGCAGAAGCGAAGATTTACCAGATGATTTGCCAGCGGTTCATCGCCGTATTTTTCCCGCCCGCAAAATACCTAAACACCACCCGCATTACCACCGTCGAAAGCGAAACCTTCCTTACCGAAGGCAAGATTCTGGTGGACCCGGGTTTCAAGGCGGTTTACGGCAAGGATAGCGACGACGAATCCAACATTCCCAAACTGAACGGCAACAAGGCGAAGACCGTTTCCATCGAAGCGGAAGAAGACTTTACCAAGCCTCCTGCCCACTACACCGAAAGTTCGCTCCTTTCCATGATGGAAAGTGCGGGCAAGCTGGTGGAAGACGACGAACTGCGGGACGCCATGAAGGAACGTGGCCTCGGCACCCCCGCCACCCGCGCCGCCATTATCGAAAAGCTGGTCAGCGACAAGTACGTGGTCCGCGACGGCAAGGACATGATCCCTACCGCCAAGGCCTTTGACCTGATCAAGGTGCTTTCGGCCATGAACTGCGAAGCCCTCACCAGCCCGGAACTCACCGGCGAATGGGAATACAAGATGGACCTGATTTCCAAGGGCAAGGAATCCCGGGAAGAGTTCATGAAGGGCATCGTGGAGATGACCCGCACCATGGTAAAGAATATCAAGGGTTTCAAGGAAGAACACACCGAAGGCGAAGCCAAGTTCAGTCCCGTAAACGGCAAGAAGGTTTTCGAGACCGTGAGCCGCTACAAGACCGAAGACGGCATCGTCATCCGCAAGATGATTGGCGGAAAGCGCCTTACCGACGAAGAGGTGGTGGAGCTCTTGACCAAACGCAAGATCGGCCCCCTTACGGGATTCCGCAGCAAGAAGGGTTCCGAATTTTCGGCGGTGGTCATCATCAACGACCAGAACAAGATCGAATTCGTCTTTGACGACAAGCCCGAAGAAATCGACACCGGCAAGAAGGTGGGATCTTCTCCCGTGGACGGAACCGACGTGTTCGAGACCCTCACGGGCTACGTTTCCCAAAGTTATGTGGACAAGCTGCCTTCGGGAATCTCGTTGCCTAAGATTCTCCTGGGCAAGGAACTGCCCTTCGAGGCCATCCAGAAACTTTTGGCCGGCGAAAAGACGGAACTTATCAAGGGATTCCGCAGCAAGAGCCACCGTCTGTTTGACGCCTACCTGTATCTGGAAAAAGGCAAGCTCAAGTTCGATTTCCCTCCCCGCGAATTCAAGCCCAGGCGGTTTGGGAAGAAGAGTGTGTAACCAAAGTGTCATCCTAAGTCCCGGAACAAGTCCGGGATAAACGAAGTCGAAGGATCTCAAGTAGAGTGTGGAATGCGGTTTAGGTTTATTCCCATAGTTTTCCTGCTTTTCGCTTTTGTCAGGGCGGACACTGCCGCTGTTGCCGACACAACTCGCGCCGACAGCATTGCCACCACCGACACAACTCGCACCGACAGCAATTCCGTCGTCGTCACCAGCACGGCCGACACACTCCAGCAAGACACCACCCGCACCGATAGCATCGCTGACACTACCGCCGCAGTCATAGAAAACCCCTACGGCCTGCCCGATGAACTCATGCCCCTCTGGAATTCCATGAGCATCAAGCAGAAGGCCGCCCAGATGGTCATGGTGTACCTTTCACCGGCCCAGTTCTTGATTGAAAACGAATTCGGAGCCGTGCTGGTCATGAAAAACCACCTGAAGGACACGGCGGCATTCAAGTCCCGAATCAAGGAAGCCAACGAAGGCCTGAAAATCCCCCTGCTGGTGGCAAGCGACCAGGAGGGCGGCTTTGTAAACCGCCTGGGCGGCATCTCCGAAAAATGGAAGCACGCCCCCAGCGCCAAGGAAATGCGGGACATGCCTACCGATTCCGTAAGGGAGCTTGCCAGGGACATCGGTGGAGAACTGATGGAACTTGGCATCAACATGAACCTGGCACCGGTGCTGGACCCCGCCAAAGACCACCGGAAAAAGAATTCCTTCATGGAAGAAAGCGCCCGCAGCTGGGAAAAGGATTCCACCAGTACCGAAAAAGTCCAGGCCTTTGTCCAGGGCATGCGTCAAAGTGGCGTGGTATGCGTGTCCAAGCATTTCCCGGGTTACGACTCTTGGACCAACAGCGACCATCAAATCGCCATCAGTGCAAGCCCCAAGAATAAAATCGCCTATAATGTTGAATTTTTCAAGCGGCTTTCCGACGACATTCCCGTGACCATGATGAGCAGCGTGCGTTTTATCCGCATTTCTAGCCGCCCCGCCGTATTCGAGCCGAAAATCGTGAAAATGGCCCGGGATATGGACCCGGAAACGGTGATTCTCACCGACGACCTGTGGGGAGTGTCCCTACGGGCCTGGGTCAGCGGAACAGAACGGGTAAAAAGCAAGGGCTACCCCCGCAAGGATTTCCGCAAGCTTATCCGCACCGCCCTTACCGCAGGCAACGATATGTTCATGATTACCTACCCCGCAAAGGCGGTAGAGATGGTGAACTACCTGGTACAGATTTCCAAGAACAACAAGACCTACAAAAAACGCATCGAAGAATCCGCCGCCCGAATACTCAAGATGAAGTACAAGGCGGGGATGATTAAGTAGTGATTAGGGGTTAGGGGCTAGGTTTTAGGTAACAGGTTGTAGGTGTTAGGGCCGCAGGGGACAAGATGTGTCAGCCGCGGCCAGGGCTAGGATCTTTCTTCGGTAGATTCTTCACTTCTTTCAAAAGCTTTTCCGGTCCAATTTTTTCATAGACCAGCTTCAAGATTTCGGCGGCGGCACGGGCGTCGGCCAGAGCCCTGTGGTGGTTAAAGTCCTGAAGCTCCAGGGATTCCGTCAGGTTGTGCAGGCTGTAGCTGGGCAGCCCCGGAAAAAACCTTCGGGAAAGCTTCACCGTGCAAAGCCTGGGCGGGTCATACTTGATGGCGCAGCGTTTCAGTTCCGCCATCATGAATCGGCTATCGAACTGCACATTGTGAGCCACAAAGATGCGGTCTTGCAACATACCCATCAGGTCTTCGGCGATAGCCGAAAACTGCGGTTTCCCCTGAACCATCTCGTCGGTAATTCCCGTAAGCCTCTGCACAAAGGGCTGGATTGGCATGCCCGGATCCACCAGGGCCTGGAACGTTCCCTCCACGTTGGTATCGTCCATCAAAACGACGCCTATTTCGGTAATGCGTCCATCGGAAGGTTTCCCTCCGGTGGTTTCCAAGTCCACAACGGCAAATTTCACGGTTTAATCCCTGCGAAGCGTTCCCTTACTGGATAGGAACGTCGATATCCAGGGTCTGCCTTGCAGCACGGTTTTCCACACGGGCCTTCATGACCTTGGACTTGGGCCGACCATAGACAGACACCACCACCAGGTTCGAAACTCCGGCGTCTTCGCTAGGAGTCGCCTCGGTTTCAGCAACGGTCTTCGAGAATATTGGCGTCTTGCCCTTGTCAAAGACAGAATAGGTGAACTCCCGATTCAGCCCCTTCTTGATTTGCTTGGTTGGCACCTGGAAATAGATGATACCGCCCTTGGGCACCTTGCGCAGGCTGTCCTTGATTTCTTCCTCGGTGGCAAAGTCCGCTTCCATGGCCATACGCACGTTCTTCTTCAACTTGTCGGCACTTTCGTAAAGCACGGACACGTTGAACTTGGCGTCTTCGGGCATGGCTTCCGGACGCACGTCCCGAATCTTCGCGTTGTTCTGGTAGTATTCCCAGCGGCCGTTGTCGTGGAGAATCACCGTAGAGCCGTTGGAGGTCGTCGCGATAATGTCGTTAGCAAAAGCGCCCACCGCAATGGCAAGCAGGCAAGCACATCCAACCAATCCACTCAATTTCATAATCACCCCGATTGTTCGTCGTTTTCAAAAGAAATATAGCATTAGTCAATTCAATTCGGAGTCCTGATTTCAGAGTTCAGAATTATATTCAGAAACAATTCATAATTCCGAAATCCGAATTCATAACTATATTTCCCCCTATGCCCGGAAAAACCAGATTTGCGCCCAGCCCCACCGGCTACCTTCACGAAGGCCACCTGCTTTCGGCCCTGTACGTGTGGGCCGCCGCAAAAAAATGGGACCTGTCGGTGCACCTGCGCATCGAGGACCACGACCAGAAAAGGTCAAGGCCCGAGCACATCGCCGCCATCCGCGAAGACCTGCAATGGCTAGGTTTCAAGTGGCAAAGCGAAAGCCTCCAGAGCGAACATTTCGACCGATTTGAAAAAGCCCTCAAGAACCTTGAAGCACAAAACCTGGTCTACCCCTGCTACTGCAGCCGCAAAGAACTGGAAGAACAAAATCCAAAGAACGAATTTGGCGAAATCATATACCAAGGAAAATGCAAGGGGGGAAGCCTCCCCCTCGCTGCAGCCACATACCATCCCCGCCACTTACTTGTCATCCCCGCTGTCATTCTGGAGCGAAGCGATAGAATCACGGGGATCTCCCATCAACCTGGCGGGGATATCCATGCGTCTTCCGCTACCCCCTCCAGCGGGGGTTCCCCCCGCAACGCCCCCCACTCCCTCCGAATCAAGATTCCAGACAAAGTAATTAACTGGCACGACCTACGCCTAGGGGACTTTGCCGAAAATCCGAAACTCCAATGCGGGGACTTCCCTATCCGGGATAGAATTGGCCAATGGACCTACCAGTTCGCCGTCTGCGTCGACGACATCGAAGAGGGAATCTCCCACGTTATCCGGGGCGAAGACATACGGAATTCCACCGCAAGGCAAATCGCCCTGATGGAACTGATGGGCAGGACCGAACCGCCCAAGTACCTGCACCACCCCCTCATCGTGGACCCGGCGGGCAAAAAACTTTCCAAGCGGGAAAAAGCCCACAGTATCCGGCAAGACCGGGAAGCAGGTGTCACCCCCCAAGAACTCCTGGGCAGGGTCCTTTTCAAGGCAGGACTTGCCTCCACGCAAGCGCCCGCCAACCTAGACAACGCCCTGAACATCGTCTGCCAAAATTTGTAAAAAAGAAGTCCAAAGAAACCCCTATTCGACAACTCGTAACTCGTAACTCATAACTCGCTACTTCTAAATAATGTATATTCAGGGCATGTCCAACGCAGCCTTGTCCGCCACCCTTTCAAAGATTCGCCAGGAATCGGCTCTTTTCGATTCCAAAGATTCACTCTTGAACTTCAACACCAAGGGCCTGTACCAGACTCCCCTGATGCTTGAAACCGGCGACCTGTTCTTTGAAAAGTGGAAACAGGCCGGAGGCCCCCTGCCACTGGACTCATTCCTCCCCAAGTCAGAGAGTTTCACACCCCAGCAAAAGCTAGAGGTGAAAGAACATATCCTACAAGCCCTCAAGGAAAAACTAGAGGACTTCGGTACCACCGACCTGTACCTGCTGCTGGGATTCTTGAAGTGGGAAGGGAACGCCCTTTCCCCAAGCCTGCTGGTGCCCCTGGATGTGAATCTCCAGACCCAGACGGTAGCCCTTTCTTCGAAGCATCCTCTCGAAAACATCGTCCTGCGGGAACGGTTGAAAACGGAGCTTTCGCTCCCCACCATAGAAGATGCCACCCTGAACGGCCAGTTCAGCATCTTGCTGTATTTTTCCCTCTTCGAAAAAGCGGTGGCGGCAAAGAAAAACTGGAAATTTACACGACACGGTATCTGCCTCGCCTTCTTCGATTCCGTCAAGCTGGGCCTCAAGAAATGCATGGAACTGGGGCTGGACGAATCCAACGCCAGCGCCGCCTCCACCGTTCAAGCCCTCTTTACCGCCGATGGATTCCAGACCAAGGATTCCAAGTTCGACGGAGAAACATTTGACAAGCTGTACTCGCCGCTGGACCACTATCCTCTGTACATCACGGATTCCCACACCACCAAGGTCACAGAAGACGCAAAAGATGCCGGAAACAACGCCTACGCCATCCAGGCCCTGCCAGGTACAGACTGGGATCGTGCCACGGCGAACCTGGTGGCCGATTCCATCGCCGAAAAGAAAAGCACCCTGGTGGTTTACCGCAGGGCTTCTACCGCCCAAAAGTTTAGGGATAGGCTGTTCCCGCAGTTCCGCAATTTCGAAGGCCCCGAAAGGGACGCCCTTCTGCCGGAACTCCAGAAGACCCGCGATTCTTTTGTGCGGTATTACGATGCCATAAACAAGAACATCCAGCCCTCCGACGCCCCCCTTTCGGACCTGCTGACAGAATTCGTCCAGAACCCGGCCGTCAAGGTTAAAGCATCCGACACCCTGTTCCAGAAAATTGCGAACATTCCGTACAGGGACTACTGCGAACTCAAGGCGGACCTAGACGAGATTCTTTACCTTTACTTCGAAAAGAAGGGCAAGGAGGCCAGGAACGCCTTCAAGGACGTGCGGGTTCCGAGCCTCTCCGTCGAAGAACAAGAAGCGATTGCCAAGGAACTTGCCCTTGCCTCAAGCAAGGCCAACGAACTGAAACCCCTTATCGCTCTGGTCGAAAAGACGGGACTGTTCCCCACGGGTATCTACCTTTCCGGACTTTCGGACATCATCGACCTGATTCTCCAGAATTTCAACAGGAACACTCCTGTCTTTGAAGACTGGGAACTGCGTTCCAACAGCTGGGAAGACTACCAGGATTCCCTGAAGGCGCTTCCCGAAGCAGGCGACAAGTGGGTCCGCTACCGTAGGCAGACTTCGGAGATCTACACCGACAACGCCGTAGATGAAAACATCCTTTCTGTCCGCGAAGAATTCGCAGACAGCCTGAAGGCCACCCTCAAGGGCCTTTCGGACCGCTACCGCAGTTCCAAGAAAAAGCTTTTGAAAGTCCTGAAAGACCCGAAGTCCGTCTCCTCGGACAACCAGCTGCTGGACCTGATCGACACCCTGATTGAACTGCAAGAAAACAAGCGGGCCTACAAGGACACCTCCGTTCTCGGGAACCACCTGCTGGGCCGCGACTGGCTCTACGAACGCTCCAACTGGTTCGAGCTGAACAAGAAGATTACCTACATCTACGACTTTAGGGAGACCCACAAGAACGACCCGCGGCTGGACCTGCTGCTCCAGATTCTGGAGCAGTGGCAGCTGTTCAAGGATGCCCTCCCCCAGATGAAGGACTACGCGAAGGTCGTCAAGGAACTCCAGGAATCCACCCGCAAGATTACGAAGGGACTTTCTCTGGAAACTCCTCTCGAGAGCCTGTGCATCGAAAAGTGGCTGGACGAAATCCAGCTGTGGAACGCCAACTGGGGCAATCTGGAAATTCACGTGCGCACCACGTCGCTTTTGCAGTCCATCGAAAAATTCGGAGCAAAGGAACTAGTCGACTACCTGAAAGACGCCGACAACGTGAGCCAGAATATCGCCCAGGCCTTCGCCCATTTCTGGGCAGGAACGCAAATCCAGCAGGTCGGCAAGGATTGTCCCGACCTGTTCTCCCTTTTGCCCAAAGCCCGCGCTCAAAAGACCAGGGATTACCGCTCCCGACTGGACCAGTTCTGCAACGCAAATTTCAGGTTGGTGCAAAACACCGTCAAGGACAATCCGGGCCTTTTCGCCTTTATCCCGCTGGAGCAGAGTTTCCAGCTGGCCCCATCACAAAAGTTTCAGACCGTAGTCATTCTGGACGCGGACTGCATTTCGGTCTGCGAGGCGCTTCCCGCCATTTTCAAGGGCCAAAAGACGGTGCTGGTGGGCGATTCCAAGGCGCCTCTCCTGAAGCACCTGCCGCTGGACGGTTACCCCGAAGACAAGACGCCCCATACCCAGGCGTTCCAGGAATCTATTCTCACCATGAGCTTAAGGCAGGGGATTCCCACCAGGGAACTGTGGTTCTCCACCACCTACGCCCATTCCTCCATAATAGATTTTGCAAACTGCAAAATCTACGGCGGCGACATTCGGCAACTGCCGCAACCCAGCCGCGAAAAGGTAAAGAACCAGACCCTGAAAGTCGTCTCCGACAAGGTCCTGGAAATCGCGAAGGCCGCTATTCACCATGCCGAAAGGCAACCGGGACGCACTCTCGGCATAATCGCTCTTCACCAGTCCACCTGCATGGAAATCGAGTCGGCCATCAACAGCCTTACGCCCAAGGATTCTCCGGCGGCAAGGTTTTTCCAGCCTACAAACCCCTCCATCAGTTTTTACGTAAAGACTCCCGAAAGGGCGGTCAACCGCCTGCGAGATACGATTCTCGTGTGTGGCGAATACGAAACCACCGAAAAGAAAGCCATCAACAATTCCCTTTCTGTCTGTACAACGCTTGCCAAGAGCGAACTCCAAGTGTTCCTTTCCGAAAGCGACATGGCCCAGAAGCCCAAAGAAAAACCGGACCTATTCTGGGAATGGATTCTGTACCTGCAGAAGGTGCTTACCCTGAACATTACCGACGAGAAGCCCAAGGAATCGGCACTCTACGCCCAGGCCCTAAAGGCCCTGCAAGACGAAAACATCCAGGTGGAGCCCTATTTCTGCCAGTGCGGCATTTCTGTTGGCCCTGTGGTGGTTGACGCCAACAATTCCAAGCGGTTCCTGGCCATGGTCGAAGACGACTGCACCACGGAACGTTTCAGGGAATCCATCGAAGACCGAATCTACATTCGCCACACGCTGCTCCGTCAAATCGGCTGGAAGGTACTGAACCTTTGGACCCCCTTCTGGTACATGGCCAACAGCGACGAAGTGAGCCACATGGTCACTACCATCGCCATCGAGCAGAGCGTGGCTCCCCCGCCCAAGGACGCCTCCGAAGAAGAATCCGAAAGCGTCGATGCCATCAGTGCCGAAAACCTGAGCGTGATTCCCTATACGGTGCTGCACCCGAAAATCGAAGGAACACCTCACGACAGGCCCATCGCCAAACTTTCGGCGGCATCCATCATCACGCAGCTCAAGTTCTACGTGGACCACGAGTCCCCCATTCACGAAGAACTGCTGCAGCAGAGGCTTTTCGAACTCCACAAGGAACCCTGGCCGAACCAGAAACTCGTGCCCCAGATTATGGATGCCATCAAGCAGGGCATCAAGGGCCAGAAGTTTATCCAGACGGGTAAGTTCCTGTATTCCCTCAAGAACCCTGCGGTAGAGCTGAGAGACAGAAGTTTCCGACCGTCTTCGGAACGGAAGATGATCTACGTTTCACCCGAAGAACGCATGTTCATACCGTCGTCTATGGACGAACGAGACATCAAGCAGTTGCTTGGACTGCTGGAATAGAAAAAGTCCCGCCGTAGAGCGGGACTTTCGTTGAGCTACCAGGATTCGAACCTAGACAAACAGAGTCAGAATCTGTTGTGCTACCATTACACCATAGCTCAAAGTGCTCACCAAAGTTAGAAAAAAAAGTCACTTCGGCAAGGGGTATTTTGAACTATTTTACCGTAGGAGGGGTATAAGTAAGCCAAAGTTCCTTAATTCCGTTACCCGCCATCAGATTCTGGTCAACCGTACTCACATAGCTGTACTGGGGAGTCCCCGCCTCCTGGAGGGCCGAAACCACCACCGGATCCCCGGAGTAGAATATCAATTTTTGCATTCCGCTGGGCAGATAGGTCAGCACGTACATATTGCAGGTTACCGTGCGGACAAAATGGGAGGTTCCCTCTATGCCCAGGACCACGCTGTTCATAAAGCAGTTTTCACTCTGCTGATTGTCCTGCTGGTCCACTACGAGCCTAACGCCCACTGAAATCCAGGAATACTTGTCCAAAGAGGCCTTGCCGATAGACAGGGTGTCCTTGGCAGCTTCCAGTTCAGACTTTTTCACGTAGCGTGAAAGACCCACATTGGTCACGGTCTCCCCCGACCTCTGGCGGTATTCCACACGGAAGGAGTCGTAAGGGACCTCTTCGGGAGCGGGCAGCCACCACCGACCTAGAGTGTCGGTCCGGGCTTGAATGTCATACTCCAGAGTCAGGCCGTTTGCAAAGCTGAAACCGAACAGGTCCGTAATGACCATGACTTCAACACTGTCGCATCGATCCAAATTCGAACAGTCCACCTGGCCCGAAATCCAGGCCTTGGGAACAGCCGGGGCTTCCGTGGTATCTGTTTTAGCCGTAGTATCCTTCTGGTCAACGTCACCCTTAGGGTCGTTATTTTCGGCAGAACCCGCTTTCTTGTTCGCTCCCCAAACCAGGGTATCAAGAGCCAAGGATTCGCCGGACTTTAAAGCTTTGGACATTTTCCAACTGCGGAAAATCACGGAATCGGCGATTCCAGATTCTTGCAGTTTTTCGATGACCATCGGGTCACCAGGGCAGAAGCCGAAGGTCCAAGATCCTTCCGGGACCAGCAGTTCAAAAGCTCCGGGAGCAAATACCGATTCAAAGAACGGGATGCCCGAAACATAAACCTTGAAGTGTGACCCTACAGACACAGGGGCCAGAGCAGAATCGCCAAGCGTCAAGAAGCCCTTCACCTTGGCGGCAGCCTCAAGAACCAGGGAATCATCCTCTGCAGAAGCCTCCGGCAGATAAAGGATTTCGCTAGAAGCGGAGTCGATGACCGCCAGCTGGAAAGTATCCGCAGGCACGTTCGCAAACGAGAAACGCCCTTGTGCATCTGTTTCCGTCTCGCGGAAATCGGACCAACCGGCATCTTCCCACTTAGACGACAAGACCATACGAACAACGGCGCCCTTGGCCTTGGTTCCGTTCTTATGGTAGACCACGCCCTTCAATGTATCCAGGCTGGCAACAGTATTCTCGGTCTGGGTGGCAGTTCCTGCCACGGAATCGTTGTTGCTGCACGCCCAAAAACCAAAGGCGGAAAGCAATGCTGCTAGACTAGTCGCTAACCTCATTTTTCCTCCTCCGGCAGGTCTACCTTCTCCTTACTGATGGGGAAGAACTGCACGTTCAGTTCGCACAACATGGTTTCACCGCTATCCGATGTAACAATATCCAGAATTTCTTTCTGAAACATATCAATTTTTCGGATAATCCGTTCAAGTCCAGCGGCAGAAACGCTCATAGTGGTCGTCGAAACGTTGCGACGGGCCGTAGTGTAGCGGTCCAGGGCTTCTTTGCCCAGATCGATCATCTGCTTCTGGAACTGGTGAACGAACAAGGGCGAAATTTCCTTGCCGCTGGTCACCGTCTTGTTCACGGAACGGTAAAAGCCGTCCACCTTTTCGATAAGGCCCAAATCCAGCAGCAACTGCAAGGACTGTTTCGCCTGGGGCACTGAAATTTTCGGATTCAGGAACCAGGCCAACTCCTGAAGATTCCCTTCATTGATGTTCAAGACCGAAAGAGCCTCGCGAACCGCCACGTGGTACCACTTGGCGTAATATTCCTGCTGGTTCTTGGTCAGGGCCTTTACCGCCTTGGGCAACAGCGAAGACATCTGGTCAAAAATCTGCTGTTTGGACTCTACCGACTGGGCGTGGGTAAAATCCACCATCAGCTTAAAATAACGGCCTTCCTTTTCGTTCAGACCCAAGGCCGCTATAAACTTCGGCACCATCTGGGGCGTAAGGGACTTGCGGCCACGAACCAGGTCCAGGTAATAGCCCGACGAGGAATAACCCGCCTTCTGGGCGAAGGACCTGTAGGAGAAGTACCGCTGTAAAGACTTGCGGTATTCGTAATAATCCTGCAAATACTTGCGGTAATTGTAGTACGCAAAGATATTCATCTGTTTAAATTTAATTTTTTATTTTCTTGAGAACACTTATTTTAAGAAAAAATTATCATTTTTGCCGATTTTTATTAAAAAAGAACACTTTGAGAACACTTTTAGTTCAAAAGGTATACCACACTGGCAAATTTTTTGTTTATATTTAGGGAACACCCAATCCCATCCCTAGACCCCCGGTGAACAAATCACCGAGGGTTCTTTTTTTACCCTATGGATTTTTCTAAAATTGGCTCCATGAAGGTTATCAAGAACTTCGTCTTCAAAATTCTACGCTTCGCAGGAATCCTTGCCGTCATCTACGTGAGCATGGTGTTCTACCTCGCCCTGACAGAACGGCGAAACGCCTACCCCAGGGCCATACCTCACAAAGAAGCCCGGGCAGCCATCGAAGGCCACGCCCAAGGCATCAGCTGCACCCTGCAAGACAGAACCGTTCTCGAAGGCTGGAAGATGGGTGAAGCGGGAACCCCGACACTTCTCTACTACCCCGACGCCGACGAGGACGCCGCCCAGTTCCTGGCTGAACTGGACAGCCTTCCGGGAGTCACGCCGGTCACCTTCAACTACCGCGGTTCCGGTAACAACAAGGGAACGCCGTCAGAAAAGACTTTTTCGCCAGATTCTAAAGAAATCCTGGAATGTGCCACCCAGGTAAACGGAACAGCACCGAAATTCATCGCCGGGCGCGGAACAGGCGCCATCCTTGCATTTAACAACAGCAACAGCCAGACAAGGCTCATCTTAATTGACCCCGTAGAAAGCATCGCCGACGCCCTTGTATACAAGTACGGATTTCTCTACCCGAAGTTCCTCGTTCGGGCGGGAGACGCCATAAACACTGGCAAAAACGGCGCACCTTTAGACCAAATTGGAATATTTTTGGACAGAAGCCAATTTAGTGACCGCGGTCACATTTTCACCCAGAAATTTCAGGGGGCAACCGTCTGGAAACGAGATGGCGGCTCGTTTAGAGCCACATTGACAGAAATCGTCCAAAGCCACATCTCAGACTAATTCCTACTTATTTTTGTATACAAGGTTGGCATCATATCTCCAAAAAACGCCCTCTAATCCCATTTTTTTACTATGTTTCTTGACGGAACCCACCAACATTTTTAACTTGTTGGATGCTGGGGAACAACAAAAAAAGGTGTAAATAAAAATGGATAACTTTGTAATCAAGATGGATATTCGCGGTTTTGTCCGTTTTAGCGGTGAAATCGTCAAAGAACTGAAATTGGACAAGACGCCCTATGCAGACCTGGAAGTGGACAAGACCGGCAAGCGCATTGCCGTGACCCCCTCCAAGACCCTCAAACCCACGTCTTACCGCTTTATGCCCAACGGAAGCGGCTACCTGCTGTATTTCAAGGGCGCCCTGAATGCCGTCGGATTCCAGATCGCCACAGGCGCTTACACAGTCGTCAAGGAAGGCTCCCGCATCGTGTTTACCGGAAAGGCCCCCGCCAAGAAGAAAGGCTCCTGGGAACCCATCGCCTGCCGTAACTCCGCCGGTCTCCCTATGCTCTCCATCGATTCCCGCGGAACCATCATCTTTGACAAGCGCACCAGCACCGCCATGGAAACGGCCAAGAACGATACCATGATTGCGGAATACGATGCCAACAAGAAGGTCTTTAAGCTATCTTTCGGCAAGAAAGGCTTCATCAACGTCCGCACCATTGCAAGCCATGCCAACGCTTCTTTTATGGGCACGCTTTCTTCTCACGGGATTGCGCTCCCTACCAAGAGCTACCGCACAGACTGCAAGGTGAACGGCAAAACACTCACCTTCAGTGTTGCCCCGCTTATCGCGGCGCAAAAGGCTAAGAAAGGCTAAAAATGATTGACGTACTCAAGGCGTTCTACTCGATCCACTACAACTTCGCCGCGGTGAGCATTTTGCTCCTGGCGCTGGTTATCTTTCTTCTGACCAAGAAGAATTACAAGTGGACCATCATCGTCATGGCCGTGTTGATTGTCTTCAACGTGTTCCTCTACAAGCGGACCGACGGAAAGGCGTGGACCCTGCAAGCCGCCACCGTCAAAGACGTGTACGGTAATGAATCCAAGGGAGAAGACATGACCTTTTCTGTTCACAAGAATTGGGTGAGCAAAGAAGGGATTGTCGTTGACCGAGGGGACACCATTCACCATTGGTGCTGGGTTGACGCTTATTGGGACCAATTCGCAAACACCGACCTTGTGGCCGCCATCTGGGGAGAAAACTCCAGCAAGAAACTGATGAAGTCCACAGAGAATCGTGCGAACGACGCGAGCAATCAGCAATAGCCCTATTTCTTGAACTCTTCAATAGAAAGCTCACCTGCCTCGAACTTAAGGTAGGTGAGTTTTTTTATCCACTCGCCTGGAGACGCCACCGAGCCGGTCTTGACCGACCAGATGCCCGGAATATGGTGGTGTCCGTGGACGCATATCTGGCAATTGTTTTTTTCTATGGCTCGAGCTGCCCAGGTCAAGTATTCATCCAACTTGATTTCGCGGTCGGCACCGAATTTGCGGCTTCGGCGACCAACGAGGCGGGCAAGCGCCATCCCCCAATCCGGGTGAATTTGTCTGAACAGCCATTGGTTAAGCGGATTGTTCAATATTTTTCGAAAGACTCGGTAGCTCCAGTCTGAGCGGGCTACGCCATCTCCATGGGTAAAGAAAACCTTTTTTCCCTGAATATCCAGCTTTAAATTTGAAGAAACCTGTACACCGAGATTTTTCGGGAAGAAATCGCCATAGGCAAAGTCGTGGTTTCCGCGCAACAGGTGCACCTGGACGCCGGACTCAACCAACTCCGCAAGGACTCGAAACAAGTGAAAATGTTCCTTGTTCACATAGTAACGGTATTCGTACCAGAATTCAAACAGGTCCCCCAGGATAACCACGTGACTAGCCGCACCTTTCCAGGAGCGCAAGAGCTCGATCAAAAGATTTTCTCTATACGGGACTGCCCCAGGAGGTTCTACCCCCAGGTGCGCATCTCCGAGAAAGTATGCGGGTTTTTCCATAGGTGGAAATATAGAATAGGTGCTGTAAATGAGTTATGAGTTATGAGTTACGAGTGGTGAGTCGTGAGCCTGTCGTCCTGATAAAAAACACCCGGGGTCGTTGGACCTCGGGCGCAATTGATTTAATAACTGCGATTATTTTTTGACGCAACGAACCGAGAGTTCAGCCTCATCAACTTCGTACATACTGCTACCGAGAGAGAGGGTATGGCTGCTGCCGCTTTCTGTCCAACGCGCTATACTATGAGCACCATCATTATACTCAGTAGCCGTCCAATATTCGCCGGCATCATCACTCCAGCTACCATTGTCATCATACCCTGATACAGAGAGCCGCATGAACTTATCTAGCTCATCTGCATCATAGCCAAGACTATAGAACAAATCATCCCAGTCTTGCTGAGTGGGCAATTCCCAACCATCGGGACATCCATTTGTTGCAGCGTCTTCCCAATTATAGTAGTATTCATCTGTATGTTTAGGATTGTCATTACGAGACTGCGTCGTGGGATAAGCTAAATTTTCAACCATCCAAATCAAGCCTCTATCATCCTCATACACCTTATAACCATGCCCTTCTCCACGATTATCACACATAAAAGTGCGGGGGAAATAGGTAGCTTCTTTACCGCAAGGTTTCGAAGATTGCTGGTCTACATATACTTCATTTCCTTCAATGATTAACTGACTTACCGTCACAATTCTTTCCGCTGCTCGCGTGCTATCCATCCAAAAGCCAAAGTAAGCGCCGTCGTCTAGAGGGGCCCAAGAAGTATCCATACCTAATTCAATAGAAAGTAAACCGACAACAAGTAAACCTAAACCCGAAGCAACATTGGCAGAATCCAAGCCTGCACCATCAATGGCCATTTGCACTTGCTTTATATCTACACCTTCATTTAACGAAGCTCTTGTTTCACTTTTCCATGTTACCAAGCCATCAAGGAATTTGAACGTTCCATCGCTGGTCGCACTGGAACCGCTGGTCGCACTAGAAGGAGAGCTACCGCCTTCGCCGCCTTCACCGGAACCACCCTCACCAGAACCGCTTCCACCGCTGCTCTTCTTGGAACTGCTGGACTTGCCATCAGTATTGCAACGGCGGCCGGTGCATTCTTCTTCGCTGGCGGAGCTTTCGGGATCATCGCTATCGCTGGAGTCTACGTCTTCGTCCGTCTTCTTGCTGCTGGAGGACTTGGGCTTGGCCGGTGTGGTGGGCTTCAGCTGGTCTTCCAGTTCTTCGAGTTTGGCCTTGATTTCGTCTTCGTCCAGGCCTTCCTTGAACTGTTCCACGGTGGCGGAGTCGGTAACCTCGATCCACTTGTTCTCGAAGCAGGCGAAATAGGCGGTGTCCACCTTGGCCACTTCCATCTCGCAGGTGTCCGGGAGGGCGGCCTCGGTCTTGAATTCGGGAATGCTGTTGCTGGCGCCGCTGCTGCTGTCGTCGCAGGCGGTCATGCAGGCGGCAGCCGTGAGGGCAATCGCCGACGTCCAGAGTAGTTTTTTCATGATTTCTCCTTGATTTTGTTATGTAGTTAAAATATTTCTCTTACAATGTAAAAAAAAAGAACCACAGCGCGCATCCAACACGAAATTTTTCCTTTATTATCGTTTTAAAAAGGAGTTTTTTATTTTTTTAAGCGGAATTTTCACAAGTCAAATCATTGCTAAATTGAAATTATGCAGTTCTGGAGCCAAATTCGGACACTCCTGCTGTGGAGTTCGGCGCTTTTGGCAAGCGCCTGCTCCGTGAACCTGGTGCAGGGGGACCAAGGCGATAGTTCCTTTAATGTGCTGAACCAGGCACAAGCCAATCCAACACCGCTGTTCGACAAGATTCCCCTGATTCTCGGGGCCGACACCCTCTGGCTTTCGGAAGGTCTAAGGCAAGAATACGACCGGACCGCCAACCAGGATTTTTACCCCCGCGAAAAATGCAATGGTTCGGCAAGCATTCGGGCACAGGTGGTACAGAATGCCGAAGCCACTCCCTGGAGCATTCCTTTGTTCGTAATTCCTTTCTGGCCTATAACGCCCGTAGACGAAACCTGGACCTACACGCTGAAAGTGCAGATCCATTGCGACGGTGTGCTTGTCAAGCAGGCCGAATACAAGGAAGAAGAAACAGTCAAGGCCAATCTTTATGGAAAATTGCGCAGTGACCTTCTGAACAACGCCTCCAAGGATATGCACCGCAAGCTGGTCCAGAGGCTCGCCTTTGAACTGAACTACCCCTACAACGCCGACATGGGCATGCGCAGCGATTACTAAATTTGAGTCATGGCTCATACCCTGTACATTGTAGCGACCCCTATCGGGAACATGGAGGACATCACCTACCGTGCGGTCCGAACCCTGAAAGAAGTTCCCCTGGTACTTGCCGAAGATACGCGCCACACGCGGATCCTCTTCGACCATTTCGGGATTTCCACCCCCATGGAGGCCTACCACGACTTCAATAAAGAAGCCGTCACTCCCAAATACGTAAGTTACCTGAAAGACCAGGGAGACATAGCCCTGGTCAGCGACGCAGGCACCCCGGGAATCGCGGACCCCGCCTTCAACCTGGTCCGGGAATGCGTTCGCGAAGGAATTGACGTGCGGGCGGTTCCTGGCCCCTGCGCCATGGTGACGGCACTGGTCAGTAGCGGTATGCCCACGGACCACTTTGCCTTCCAGTATTTTTCGCCCAAGAAGAGCGCCCAGAGGATTCACCTTCTGGAAAAACTGAAAGACGAAGAAGCCACCCAGATTTTTTACGCCAGCCCCCATAACGTGGACAAGTTCGTAGCCGAAATCCAGACGGTCTTCGGGGACATCAAGATTGCGCTGATGCGGGAACTGACCAAGAAGTTCGAGGAACACCTGATTGGCACTCCCGCAGAAATCCTCGCCCACTTCAAGAGCCACCCGCCCAAGGGGGAGTTCGTGCTGATTTTCAACCCGAAGGACAAAAGCGGGCTGTAAGATTAGGTATTAGGGGCTAGGATCTAGGGGCTAGATAACTAATGACTGATTTTTTGAACAGACTGAAATCGTGGATTGGGGCATTGCCTAGAATGTACCGGATTTTTCTTGGCATTCTGTTCGTGGCCGAATTAGGCCTCTACCTGGTCACTCCCGACGAGCCTGGGCTTTACTCCTGGAAACCCCAGTTTATCCCTTTCATTGTCGCCCTACCGTTCCTCTTTGCTAAAAGCGCACGTAAGCCGTTCAACCGTTTTGTCTACAGTTACGCCCTCATCTCCTTTGCCTTTCTCGCCCTAGACTACCTGGCAGGCGGCCATGCGGGACTCGTCCAGATTTCTGTGCTGTTCATTCCCTTCGGGCTTTACCTGCTGTACCGTTTTGGCCTGTGGAATTTCAAGAGGCTCCGCGAAAGGGATTCCCGGACAGCGCTATTGCTTTCTACCATTGCCTGGGGCGCCATGGCCCTGGCATTTCCGCCGCTCCCCCTGGGGCCTGCCGCCCTGCTGTTGCTTGTGCCCTGGTTCATCGCCATGAACCGCTACAGCCGTAGTTCAGCCATTTTTGCCACCTTCTGGTCGGGCATGGTCTATAACGGCATCAACTACTACTGGATTTTCAACGTCATGAACGTGGAAACAGCTCCATCGGCCATCATCTTCTTGGGCGTGGTGCTTTTGGTGGCCTTCTTCAGCTTCTACAGTGTGGTAGCGGCTTTCGTCTATACCCTCGTCAAGGATATCCGCATCAAGGGGTATAGGATTTTCTGGATACTCTACCCCGTGTTTTACGCCGGACTCGAAATGACCCGCACCCGCGGGGATTTCGCCTTCCCCTGGAGCCACCTGGGCTACGTGTTCGGCAACTACCTGGAACTTTTGCAGGCTCTTTCTATCATCGGAATCTTCGGCTACACCACCCTGATTGTGGCAAGCAACATGCTGGTTGCAAATGCTTTGGACAAGCCAGGTCTAAAAGCCAAGTGGCCCTTTGCGTTACCCGCCCTGATACTCGTAGCCCTACTTGTTCACGGAAAAATCACCTTGTCCGCCCCCGAAGCGGCTCCCTTCTACGGAAGCGATGGAGAACATACACCGCAGATAGCCATGGTGCAACCCTGCATTCAGCAAGGTGAAAAATGGAGCAAGGAGCGCTACGACCGCATTATCGACAAGACCCTCGGTATGGTCCGGGACAGTGTCAAAGACGGAACCGACCTGATTATCCTGGCAGAAACCGCCATTCCAGACCACATCCGCAGGCAGCCCGCTACGATTGTCAGGTTGCACAATGTCGCAAGCCGCATGAACGCAAGCATTCTGGTTGGCGCCCTTGATTTCAAGCGCATCAAGGAACCTGGCGCCGTGCGCCGCTACGAAGTGTACAACGCCTCGTTCCTGTTCAGCCCCAATGACGGAAGCTTTCCCCAGCGTTACATCAAAAAGCACCTGGTTCCTTTCAGCGAAAGGATTCCTTTCGACGACATCTTCCCTATTTTGAACTACGTGGATCTGGGCGAAGGGGACTTTGTTCCCGGAAAGGAAACTCCCGTGTACGGTCCCTTCCTGTGGACGCCTTTTATCTGCTACGACGCCATCTTTGGCGACCTGGTGCGGGATGCCATCCGGGCAGGCTCCAGGTTCATGGTGAACATCACCAACGACGGCTGGTTCGGCCGGAGTACCGCACCCTACCAACACCTGAATCTGGTGCGTTACCGCGCCATCGAAAACGGCATGCCGGCGGCAAGGCTTGCAAACAGCGGAGTGTCCGTATTTATAGACCAGTATGGTCACATGGACTTGAACACGCCTATTTTTGAAGACGCCGTCATCCAGCGCAAGATGCAGTTGAAAACCAGGGACACCCTGTACCAGCACATCGGAGATTATCTTGAAACCGCCCTGCTCTGGTTCTTTGCTATTTACTTGCTAGCGGCAATTGGATGCCGATTGAGATTCTCGCCTACGCGAGAATGACGAATGTTGTTTTGTAAGAGTGGCGAAAAAGCCTATTTGCAAAACAGACTACAACAAAAGCTGCGGTGGCCAGTGGCCCGCCTTGGGGCGTTCCTTGAAAGTTGACCCCGGCATAAGATCCTTTAGTTTCAACGTCTGGGCAGGTGGAACGGCACGGTCCATACGACCGTAAACCACTTCAATTCCACTGCAATCCTCTAGAGGTTTCGAAATCTTGTTGCCCGCCAGATAAGTAATGCCCTTGGCCAGTTTCTCGGCGTTCATCTTCTTGGCGCAGTCCATCCAATCGTCTTGCCACTCGCCGAATTCGTCTTCGAACTGTTCCGCAAAAGAATTCAGGCCCGGTTCCGTAGTCGTCTGCATCTGCCTTGCCATAAAGTGCAGGTTCGTCTCCGTCCAGTCGCTGTCTTCGTCGCAGAAGTCCGCATAAGGCGAAAGCAAAATCCATCGCTGTGCCGACGGTTTTTTCTTGTGGTGCATGAGCAGGAGAAATGCTCCCATGCCGGAGCCTACCACCACATCGGCCTTGGAAAGTCCAGGAATCTTGTAAGGGTCCTCTAGATTATCCGCCATGGTCTCGTAGGGTACAAAAGTATGGTCGGCAGAAGATTCCACTTCTGTCAAGTCGTCTTGCCATAACGACAAGTCCGACGCCCAGTCCGGTAACCAGACCCACTTTTCACTCGACTTCGCCATAAACCAGATTAATCACCCTTTACTAAAACACACCCAAAACGGATTCCTCTATAGAAAGATATATAGTGAAATCAAGAAAAGAACATTTTTTTTGTTTTTTTTTACTTTATGATATAGATATATGCTTTTGGGGCGAAATTTCAGCTTTTTTTTGATATTTATCACACTTTGCGCTTGGGGCGTATCCACAGCCGCCCCCCTAAGGCTCCATGACGAGAACAGGGTAATGAGCGCAACCCAAGCCCGTTATTTGGAAAAACTGGCCAAGGAGCTGGAGCAAAAAACCGGGTTCAGCCTGTCTGTAGTTCTGCTAGAAGACAGCCGGAACAAGCGGGATTTTTCGCCTGACAGTAACGAGATTCTTCTTTATACGGCTTTCGTGCAACAGTTGCATCAGGTAAAGCTTGGGAAAAATCTGGAGTCCGCCATTCCGAAAAGCACCATCGAAAAGCTCCAACAGGAATACCTTTTCCCGGAATACAAGTCCGCCAGATATGACAAGGGCACATTACTACTAGCTTACCATCTTTCAAACGAACTTGCAAAGGCAAAGGGCACGACATTGGTTACTGAGCCTCCGGAATTTGAAAGCGCCGGCAGCCTCAATGCGGCAGGTTGGGTGTTTATCGCAATCATCTTTTCGCTGGTGTTTTACGCCCTGTACAAAAGGGGACGCCGCACCAGCGCCGGTTCCACCAGCAGGCGTTTCCATTACGGACGGTTCGGCTGGAGGTAGTTTTTATGAAAAGAATATTGAGTGTTCAGGAATTAAAGCAATCCCCCTGGCCCGACAGATTTACGGAAACCTTCGGGGAAAACCTGGTTTCCGCATTCCTTTACGGGGACTGTCTGGAAGAAGGCTTCAGCGCCCTGGAAAGGCCCTGGACCGTGGCCTTCATATTGAAAGATGCTTCTGCTACGGAGGTCGACAAGCTTAAATCCTGGAGCAAGAAGGCTTTGCGCGAAGGGGTGGAATTCTCCTACATTTTTTCCAGTGCCGAGATCCTCTCGAATCTGGAAACTTTCCCACTGGAATTCCTGGAAATGTCCTGCCGAAACCAAGTCCTGTGCGGTATCGCTCCTTTGGAAGGGTTCTGCCCCAACCGGGAAGCCCTTGCAGCGCAGTGCCTGCGGGAATGGAACGCTTTCCTGTTCCGTAGGCGTCTTGACGCCAAGCCGAATGCCACCGACTACTTGCAGGAACTCTCGCCTCTGCTAAGCGGCGTCTACTACCTAAAATGCGGGAGCTATCCCGAAAACAGGCGGCAGGTCATCGATGCATTCCCGGAACTTTCGACTGCGAAAAAACTGCTGGACGCCTTGCAGAACACCATAACAAAAATATGCACTTGTCCCCAACAGTCCTAATACCTAAAACCTATTACCTAACACCTATCCCCTAGATCCTAGCCCCTAAATCCTAGCCCCTAGATCCTATCAATGAAACAACTTGTCAAAAAGACCGAACTTGAAAACGGCATCACCATTCTCACCGACTACATGCCCCACGCTTATTCCGTCGCAGTAGGCGTCTGGGTCCCACGGGGCAGCCGCCACGAGGCAAAGGACGAATACGGCCTGAGCCACTTTTACGAGCACCTGGTATTCAAGGGAACCAAGAACCGCAGCGCCCTTCAAATAGCCCGGGCCATCGAAGACAAGGGCGGGAACCTGGAAGCCTATACCACCAGGCAAGAGACGGGTTTTTACGCGCAAATTGAACGCAGTCACCTGGCGCTGGCCGTAGATGTCATTGCTGACATGCTCATGACCCCCCGCATGGACAAAAGCGAGATGGAAAAGGAACGCCGGGTGATTATCGAGGAGATTCACAGTTACGACGACATTCCCGAAGAAATCGTAGGCGACATCTTCAACGCCATCCATTTCAAGGGTTCGGGAATCGCCCACTCCATCACGGGAACCATCAAGCAGGTGAATGCCCTCACCCACAAACAGATGCTCAGGTACAAAAAGCAAGTGATTGACGAAATTCCCTTGCTGGTGTGCGCCTCGGGCAAGGTAGACCACGAAGAACTTGTTCGACTTTGTGCAGAAAAATTCGCCTGCAAAAAGACACGGGGCCCCCTGCCTGCAGACGTTTACAAAGCCCACAATAGCGTGAAGGTGGTGCAGAAACAGGACATCGCACAGTCCAACCTCTTCTGGGGACTCAGTTTTGACCGCAGCCTGATGGACGAGCGGGGGCGCTGCGCCCTATCGCTCTTTAACGTGGCCATGGGTGCAGGTATGGCCAGCCGTCTGTTCCAGAAAATTCGGGAGGACCGGGGACTTGCCTACTCCGTGTATTCCACCGCCGACATCTATCGGGACTGCACCGACTGGGGCGTTTCTCTGGCGACGGAACCACAACAGCTGAAAACGGCTATGGAACTTTCGCTAGACGAGACCCGCAACTTCTTGAAGCACGGATTCAAGAAGGGGGAATTCGAGCGGACCAAGACGAACATTTTGGGAGGCATGTACCTGGGGGCAGACAGCCCGGAGAAGCGGGTGATCCGTATGGCGGAACAGATGCTGCACCTGGGAGAGTTCCGCACCATGGAAGAAAGCGAGCGAATTATCAAAAACATGACCGAAGGCGAAGTTGTCGAGACGGTGAACCGCCTTTTTAACGCAGCCAAGTTCTCCGCCGCGGTCATTGAGCCCGCCGGCCGCAAAAAGACAAAGCTGGACGTGGATTTCTTTTAACGAGAAAGGCCGACGCCTTAACCAACTCAAATAAAAAGCACCCCGCCCGATTAGGAGCAGGGTGCAATTTCTCGCGTTTGTTCAGCTAGTCGTGCTGCTTTTCTCTGGGAGATCCCCGCCTGCGCGGGGATGACAACACTAGATTAGGCAGCCTTCACGGTTTCCACGACCTTGGCGAATGCTTCAGGATCGGCGACGGCAGTATGATGACCGTTCGGCTCCTCGTTGGGCGACGATTCTCCGGAATCGCCTCACTCTCGCCTTCGCGGCTTGTCAATACAAGCCGCTCATGCTCACCATGGCCGACGCCTTAACCCGTTCAAACAAAAAGTCCCCCGCCGTTTTACCGGCAGGGGACAATTTCTCGCGTTTGTTCAGCTATTAGGCAGCCTTCACGGTTTCCACGACCTTGGCGAATGCTTCAGGATCGGCGACGGCCATGTCAGCAAGGACCTTGCGGTTCAGCTGGATGCCCGACTTGGAAAGCTTGAAGATGAACTGGCTGTAGCTGATGCCGTGTTCGCGGACTGCAGCGTTCAAGCGGGTGATCCACAGAGTGCGGAAATCGCCCTTCTTGTCGCGGCGGTGAGCGTAGGCATACTGACCGGCGTGGGCTACGGCGTCAATGGCAAGGCGGAGGTTGCTCTTGCGACGGCCATAGAAACCCTTGGCGGCCTTGAGGATTTTTTTGCGGCGTTCGCGGGAAGGAACTCTGGTTTTAGCGCGTGGCATTCTTACACTCCTTATGCTTGGACAAGCAGACGCTTGACATGGTAAACATCGACTTTCTTAACGAGAGCGCCCTTACGCAGGTTACGCTTACGCTTGGTGGTCATCTTGGCAAGAATGTGGCGCATACCAGCACGCTTGAACTTGACGTGGCCGGAGCCAGTCACGCGGAAGCGCTTTTTTGCACCGCTGTGTGTTTTCATTTTAGGCATTTTTACCTCTTGGGTTTAAGTTGAAGCCTCACCTGCTGCCTTTGGCTCGGTTACGGGCTTTGGTGCCTGGTCCTGCTTTTTGGCAGAGCCTGCACCGCGTTTTGGACCATAGATAGAGAGCATGGTGTTGCCTTCCACCCGTGAATCCATTTCCAAATCGCCAAACTGGAGCAACTCTTCTTTAGCGCGCTCCATCAGGCGCTTGCCGTAGTCCATGTGCGCCATCTCGCGCCCACGGAACTGCATAATCAGTTTCACCTTCATACCGTCTTGAAGGAACTCGGAGGCCTGCTTGATCCGGTACTGGTAGTCGTTCTCGGCGGTCTTCGGGTGCATCTTGATTTCTTTCAGCTTCACCACGTGCTGCTTCGCCTTGGCGGCCTTGGCCTTCTTGATTTGCTCGAACTTGAACTTGCCGTAGTTGATGATGCGGCATACCGGCGGCTTGGCGTTGGGAGACACCTCCACCAGGTCCAGTCCGGCGTCCTTTGCCATCTGCAGCGCCTTGCTCGTCTCGATGATGACGGCCTCGCCGTCCTCCTTCACCAGTCGAATGGGCGAAATGTGGATGTCCTCGTTGATACGAGTTCCGTCACTCTGACGGTTGGGCATGCGGCGGTCGCGCGGATTAGGGTACAAGTAAGCTCCTCGGTATAAGGTTAATGTGGGGCAAAATTTAGTAAGATTCAGAAAAATTTCCAACAAGTTTTGGGCCAACCCCTTTAAAAAACGCCCGATTTTTGTATAATTGTGCTTGCTCGCGGCGGTAGCTCAATGGTAGAGCCTTAGCCTTCCAAGCTAATGGTTGCCGGTTCGATCCCGGTCCGCCGCTCTTGGACCCCTCTCCGGAGGGGTTCTTTTTTTCCCAAAGGGGGGAAGCCTCCCCCTGGCTTCCATCGTCAGTCTCTGTGACAAAGGTCCCTGTGGCTCGACAGGCTCGCCAACCGGAGTAAGGTCCCCGAGCTTGTCGAGGGGCCGAAGGGTCGCTACCCCACCACCTAAAGGTGGCCATGTACACTAAGGCCTTACCCAAAGGGCATAACTCCACTAAGTGCTAAAGCACTAAGAGTCGTATAAAAGGCCAAGTGTCTAAAGGTGGCCATGTACACTAAGGCCTTACCCAAAGGGCATAACTCCACTAAGTGCTAAAGCACTAAGAGTCGTATAAAAGGCCAAGTGTCCAAAGGTCTCCTAGGGGGACACCCCCTAACACCCCCGCAAGCTTCTGGAATCATTTGTTAAATTATACTGCAAAAAAGGAGAACCCCATGAATTCATTTTGCAAAATCGCTCTTGTTGCGTTTTCCATAGTTCTTTTCGGTTGTGCTCCCCGTGTCCCCAATTTTTTTGTAGAACCCACATGGACAGAAAAACCCACAAACGTTTTCGTTGTTTACACCGAACCGGTAATAGAGAATCAAGATGACCTGGAGGACGACCTAAAGGATTATGCGGAAAATTTTGACGAATGGTTCAACCCCGAACTAAAAAAATATTTGGACCTGTTTGCGAGGAATACGGTCCAATTCACATTAACAAAGGCCGACTCAAGTCAAATTGTTCCCGACACCGCAGAAATTCAGGACACAAGCATGATTGTCCCGGCATTTAAAGGTATGGAGGGCGACGGGGTCTATCTAGTTCTATCGAATATCGTTTTCTCACGGCGCGAAGACTCCTATATGCACCACGGTTTCCAAACCACCATGCCTAATACCAACCAAAACATGAATGGAGACTATATCAACAACTACTATACCGAAAATGCATTATGGGTTTCGTCAGATTACGCCTTTTATGATGCCAAAACGGGAGACAGGCTTGCTTTCGGCCGCCAATCGCAAAGAAGCAGGTTCACCTACGCCATGACAACCGGGGATTGGGAGAAGTGCGTCAAGGGACTTGCCAAAAAAATCCTCTTGAGGACGCCGCTCCTTAACCGATAATTCTAGAACAGGTCGTCGCCCTTGACTTCGGCCTGGGCGATGCCGCTATACATGTTGCGTTTTAGCCCGTAGGTGGTGATAAAGACCAGGTGCAGGGCCTTCTTGGTCTTGGTCTCCGTCCTGAAAGCCTCCACCTTGTTTCGAAGAATCAGGTCGTATTCCTTGTCAATCGCAAATTCGGACTGCGAAAACTTCATTTCGCACAGGTCGATAATCCTGTCGCGGCGTTCGATGACCAAATCAATCTGTGCACCAGGTTCCCCCTTGCTGGACCACGACGACCTTTCGGTAAGGACACCCGCGATGCCAAGCTTGTCCTTGATTTTATCGATATGGTCCTTGCAGACCTGTTCGAAGGAATACCCGCACCACGCCCGCTTCGCCGGATTGTCCAGCGTGTTTTGCCAATAGTTTTCGTCCTTGCCGTTCTGGTCTTTCAAAAAACGGAAGTAGAAAAGGGTGTAGTAGTCGGCGAGCTGGTAAGTCGTCAGCTTCTTCTTGTTGCCGTAGTAGTTGTAGGGGCGAATGAATCCTGAATTGGAGAGGTTGTCGAGAATCTTTGTAAGCGTTCCGTTTTCGGGCAACTTTGTCGCTTCGGAAATTTCTTTCTTGGTGAGTCCCTTGTTCTTTTGGGAAAGCGCCTCCACGACCTTGACGTGCGCGTTCGCATTTTTGAACAAAGTTGCGTAAAGGTTGTTGAACTCGTTCCAAAGTTTTCCGTGTGGCTTGAAAAAGAGTTCGTCGATGTTCTGTGCCAGGGATAGTTCCTTTTGCAGGTGGCTCAAGTAGAACGGGATTCCTCCCATGACCATGTAAAGCTGGATGATGTCGTAGCGGTTCCAGACGATACCCTTGTCTTTCAAGAACTCTTCAACCTCTCCCAAAGTAAACGGTTCAAGGAAAATGCGGCCCGTGGCGCGGTTGTAAAGTCCGCCGACATTGTTCAAGATGTTGTCCGTAAGCCATGTGGTTGCCGAACCGCATACAATCAGCAAAATGTTGTTGTCCCAGGCGGCGTAGCCGTTCCAGAAGACTTCGAACGCTCTCAAGAAGTCGGATTTCTGGGAATCCATCCACGGCATTTCGTCAAAGAACACGACCAGCTTTTCGCCGGTATTCTTTTTTTCTAGCCCCGCCTGCAAAAGCGAAAACGCGTCAAGCCAAGTCCTGGGAACTCGCGACTCGCCAAAGTATTTTTGCAGGGCGAGGCCGAAGTTGGCAAGCTGCATTTCCTTGCTGCCGTCGCAAATGCCCGTCACCTGAAAGTCGAAAGTGTTGTCGAAATATTCCCGAATCAGGTATGTCTTGCCCACGCGGCGGCGGCCATAGACCACGACAAAATCGGAGCGTTTGGACTCGACGAACCGATCAAGCCTGCGGATTTCCTTTTTCCTGCCGATAATGCGCATTTAAGTCCCTATTTTAAGATTTCTTGTCTAAATATATAAAAATATTTGACTTTTAGACCAAATTTACAATAATTTTAGTCTAAATCTTTTATTTCAACAGAGATTTAGACAAGAAATAAATCCATTCCATATCTAAAACTATAATTTTCAGCAAAAAAGATTATTTTTCGCCAAGCATATTCTATCTTTATAAAAATTTTTATTGAAATTTATAAAAATCGGCTATTTTTACATGAATTTTAAATTTTTTATATTCCAGCTATTGCAAAATAATTTTTTAGAGTATATATTTGGAGGCATGAGACCCATTATCGAATACATCGACTACCGGGAATGCATCCGGGACTATTACGAAGAGCGAAAGGCCCGCAAGGGTTTTTCGTGGGCCTCATTTGCGGAGAGCGCCGGGCTTTCGTCCCCCGTGTTTTTGCAATACGTTTGCGAAGGCAAGAAGAACCTGGGGGAGCGTTCCGCGCCGCAAGTGGCAAGCGCCATGGGTCTTGCCGGGTTCGAGTCCACCTTCTTCTGCAAGCTGGTGGCCCTGGACAACGCAAAGAAGGAAAGCGACAAGAAGGGCATCCTGGAAGAAATCGCCGAGCTGGCCCGCATCCACAAGGTGAAGCTGGTCACCGCCGAGGAATACCAATTTTTCAAATCCTGGAAGAATTCCCTTATTCGCGAACTCGCACCCGCCATGGATGGCGCGACCCCGAAAGAGATTTCCAGGGCTACCCGTTACCGCGTAAAGACCGGCGAGGTCCGGGAGATTCTGGACTTTTTACAGGAGGCGGGCTACTTGACCCAAGACGAACAGGGCCATTACCGGCAGCCCGACCGTTCGCTCCGCATGAGCCACCCCTCCCGCAGCACCAAGACCGTCCAGAAAGCCGTGGCCCACGACCTGCAGGTGCAAATGGCGGAACTCGCCGTCGATACCCTAAAAAACGACCCCGCCCAAGACCGCAACATTACCGGTTTGACTCTAGGTATAACCCGCGAGGCCTACGCCAAAATTGTAGAGGAACTGGCCGAGTGCCGTCGCCGTATCGTGGCCATTGCCACCGAAAGCGCCAAGACCGAAGAAGTTTACCGCCTGAACATGCAGCTGTTCCCGCTGACCAACATGGCGACACCTTTAAAACAACCCCTTTAACCAAAGGAGGAGAAAATGAACAAGCTCCTAAAATTATCCCTTTCCACCGCCTGCATTTTTGCGGCCTGCGGAGACAGCGACAAGGATTCCGGCGTAGCCGGCGGTTCTGTCGAGGACGGTGAAATCATTGCCGAAGAAATCGTCACCATCGAGAACAAGACGATTTCCGGCGTATCCCAGAAGGGGCCCTTCGTAGAAGGGGCCAGCGTGACCGTGCAGGAACTGGAGGGCAAGACCCTCGCCCAGACCGGCCGCAGTTACGAGGGCAAGATCAAGGGCGACCGCGGGGAATTCTCCGTCGATGTGATCAACCTGGAATCCCAATTCGCCCTGCTGAAGGCCAACGGTTTCTACCTCAACGAAGTGACCGGCAAGGAGTCCGAATCCCAGGTGACGCTTTACGCCTTTACAGACCTGAGCAACCGCAGCCAGGTAAACGTGAACCTGCTCACCCACCTGGAGCACGAGCGTTCCCTCTACCTGCTGAAGAACAACGACCTTACCGTCAAGAAGGCGAAGGAACAGGCCGAAAATGAAATTCTCGCCTCCTTCGGAATCCAGGGCGACTTCGGAAGTTCCGAAGACATGAACATCTTCGGCTCGAGCGACGGAAGCGCAGCCCTACTTGCCATCAGCGCCTTGATGCAAAGCGACCTGAAGGAAGGGGCCTTCAGCAAGAGATTGGCGGACTACGCCAGCGATATCGAGGCCGACGGCGTGTGGGACAACGAAAAGGTTCAGACCGCCATCGCCGACTGGGCAGCAAAAACCAGCCTGAAGGGAGGCCTTGCTAGCATCCGCAAGAACATTGAGGATTGGGAACTCTCCGACAAGGTTCCCGCATTCGAGAAGTACGTGAACAACTTCTGGTGGGAAAACTTCAAGCTGGGCACCTGCAACAGCAAGCGTGAAGGCGAAGTCAAGAAGAACGGCAATTCTTCTAGCGCCCTGAAGGACATGAAGTTCATCTGCCTTGATGGCGCCTGGATGGAGGCCACCGATTTCTCGAAGGACACCCACAGTTGGAAAGCCGGAAAAGAAGGGGAATCCCGCTATGGCGACTCCGTCACCACGAACTGCTACGTGTTTGAAGAAGGTTCCTGGCGTGACGCCAACGATTCCGACTGTAGCCTGGAACTGGGCGGTTGTACCGATGCCAAGGAAGGGACCGTCGGAAAGGGCAGCGACAAGAGCTGGTACATTTGCAAGGACAACCGCTGGGAAGAAGCCTCCACCATGGAGAAAGACACCTACGGCTGGAAAGACGCCGCCGAAGGCGACATCAAGAAAGGCGACGTGACGGACACCGTCTATGTGTTCAACGGCAAGAAATGGAATGTCGCAGATGAAATCGAATCCGTGCTGGGCGGTTGCGTGAAAGCTACGGCAGATTCTGTAGGTAAGGTTAAAAACACCTGGTATATCTGCAAGGACGGCGAATGGACCGAAGCCAAGCAAATCGAATACGATACCTACGGCTGGGAAGCGGGCAAAGACGGAGACGCCAAACAAGGCGATGTTTACAGCAGCACCTGCTATGTATATGACGGCGATGCCTGGCGTCAGGGCGACTACAATGATTGCAATCTGGGCATGGGCGGATGCACGAAGGCTCGTCTGAATGAAGAGAGCGAAGCCAATAACGGCGAAAAGTACGTCTGCACCGACATTTCCGGGGCTGGCACCTACAGCTGGAAAATCAAGTACACCCCCACTGGAACTTGTGCACCCAACAAAACCAACATTTACAAGGGAGAATCGGTAAACTGGGTGTTCACGCCGATTTCGCCCAGTGGTAGCTCTGTAACCGAAATGATGGAATATCAGAATTTTATTAAAAATTCCACTTGCGACTGGACGTTGAATGGCGCCGCCCCGGCATCTTCTAGCGGCAAGTGCGGTTCCGACGGAAAGACAGCGACTGCAACATACTCAACCACCGGGACCTTCTCCGCCTCCGTCAAACTGGGCGAAAAGACCATCAGCTGCGGGTCCGTACAGGTGACAGCAGCACCGTTAACAGGGTGCTCCTGCATAGCGAGCAGCACCCAGCCAGATGTTGCAAGGGATGAAACTTCGACAGTCACCTGGACCGTAAGCGGATGCCACGCCCTTGCAGACATTTCATCTTACGAATGGACAGGAGTCACAAGCACCACCAGCAGTGCAGCTATGACGTTTACCGAAAAGGGACAGACTGCAAGCCCCACAGTCAAGGTTACCACCGCAGAAAACACTTCGGTAACCTTGACCTGCCCTGCGGTAAGCTCGGTGAATAGCAATGCTCCGGAATACGTAGACCCTTAAGATAACGACCAAGTAACTCAATGGGGCGGACGCAAGTCCGCCTTTTTTTCATTCATTTAATTTTCTAGATTTGCGTTCCGAAGTCCTAGCTCCTAACCCCTAAATCCTAGCCCCTACCCCATGCTATTCGAACAAGCCATTGCCCACCAGATTCCGAACTACACCCGCGAAGCCGATTCCCTCCGCGGGGAATCCCTTGCCATGCTGGACTACAAGGACGAGCTCCGCGTCAAGGATGCCGCCATCCGGGAATTCTGGGACGTGAACCGCCTGGCCGGCAACCCCCAGAAGTTGGTGGCCAGCCCCATGCCCCGCAGCTACCGTACCACCAGCAAGAGGCGCGTGTACATGGAACCGGGCAACCTGCAGTTCGACCGTCAGGATTCCCTGCTGGAGCCCGACGAACACAACCGTATTTATGACTTTCTGTTTGAAAAGTTGATTACGCCGGCCTACAAGCCCCTGGCCTACGCCCTGAACTGGATTATCATTCGCGGCACCTACCAGTACCGGGTGGTGATTTTCAACATCAAGAAGGTTGACGCCAGCATCGTGCGCAAGCTGAAGCTGATTGCCGACGCCCTGCAGAAATCGCCCTTCCACGTGACGGCGGCTCATGCCTACGTAGATACCACCGAGTCGGATTACTACCTGGAATCCAAGCGCCCTACCGAAGGCCTGAACTTCAAGCAGCTTTACGGCCCGCGGGAACTTTCGCTCCCTCTCGGCAAGTTCAGCCTCCGCTACCCCGTGACCGGTTTCAGCCAGATTAACGAAAGCCAGATTCACAACCTGATCAAGGCGGCGAGCCGCCTGCTCAGCCTCGGTAAAGAAGACCACTTTCTGGACCTGTTCTGCGGTTACGGCCTGTTCAGTTTTGCCCTGGGCGAAGCCGCCAAGGACGTTCTGGGCGTGGAATGGGAAGGCCCTTCCATCGACTGCGCGAAGGCTTCGGCCAGACACCTCAAAAAACCGTACCGCTTTATCGCCGGAAAGATTGACGAAGAGTTCGTGCAGACAAGGCTTCCGCGACCCGTGCCGAACGAACCGGAGAAAATTCTGCTGGACCCGCCCCGAAAGGGCTGCGAACCCGGCGTGATTCACGCCCTTGCCATGCGAAAGCCAATACGCATCGCCCACGTGTTCTGCGGCACCGACGAGATTCCCGCCTCCCTGAAGGAATGGGAACGTTACGGCTACCGCGTGCGTGAAGTGCAGCCCCTGGACCTGTTCCCCGGAACGCCGCACCTGGAAACCATCGTGATGCTGGAGAGGAAATAAAATGTGAAGTGTGAAGTGTGAAATGTGAAATGAGGAATTAAACACTACACATTTCACATTACACATTGAGGAAGAATGATGCCCGCAGAAATATCAACAGCACAAAAGCCCGCGCTTTGGACCCGGAACTTCGTGACGGTGGCCGCCGCAAACTTTCTGCTGTTTTTCAGTTTTTACCAGTTGCTGCCGATTCTGCCCCTCTACATTATCGAGAGGTTCCAGACCGACAACGCCACCGCAGGTTTCATCATCTCGCTTTACACCATCGGGGCATTGGCCTGCAGGCCCTTCGCCGGATTTTTGGTGGATACCCTCAGCCGTAAGCCGCTGTATTTCTGGACGTTCTTCGCCTTTACCGCGTGCTTCCTGGGCTACAAGACGGTGGCCTTCTTGCCCATCCTTGCCGCTGTGCGTTTTGCCCACGGACTTTTCTTCGGGATTTCCAGCACGGCGAGCAACACCGTGGCCATCGACGCCCTGCCCGCGAGCCGTCGCGGCGAAGGTATCGGCTACTTCGGCATCAGCGTGAACCTGGCTTTCGCCACAGGCCCCATGACCGGCATGTTCCTGTACGAAGCCTTCGGCGACACCATCGTGTTTATCATTTCCATCGCATTGTGCGTCATCGGCCTTGTCCTGGTGCAGACTTTAAACGTTCCCCGCAAGGAGAAAAAGCCCCACGCGCCCCTTTCGCTGGACCGGTTTTTCTTGACCCGCGCCGTCCCGCAGTTTGCAAACTTTATCTTCGTGGGCTTTGCCTACGGGCCCGTGACCAACTACATTGCGCTCTACGCCCAGGAACTGGGCATCGGCGGCTCCGGCTGGTTCTACGCCCTGATTGCGGCGGGTCTTATTTTGAACCGGGTGATGACGGGGCGGCTCATCGACAAGGGTTACTTGATTCACCTGGTGGGTACGGGCATGACCCTGAACGTGGTGGCCTACTTTATCTTGGCCTTCAGCCACTCCCCCATCACCTTCTTTGTGGCGGCATTCCTGATAGGCACGAGCCTCGGGCTTATTTTCCCGGGTTACCAGACCATGTGCGTGAACCTGGCACGCCACGACCAGCGGGGCACGGCCAACAGCACCTACCTCTCCGGCTGGGATATCGGCATTGGGGCAGGTATTTTGGCGGGCGGATCCATGGCGGAGCATTTCGGAAACCACCAGCCCGTATTCTTGGCCTGCGCCGTGGCGCTGGTGATTGCGGATATCCTCTACTTCGCCTGGACTTCAAGGCATTACTTGAAGAACAAGCTAGAAGGGTAAAATTTTTATCGGACGTCTTTAAAAAAGTTCGTCCACCTTCGTCAGGGCGAGGACGCGGTTGTAGATGATTCGCTTGCCCTTGACGCCGTCGGTAGCGCAGACATGATCCGTAGGCGGTTTCAAGAGGGATGCTACCAGATGGGCGGCTACGGTTTCGGCGTGAACCGGCCGCACGTAGGCCGGGATCCATTCCGGATGGGCTCCGATGGTCTTTTGCAGAAGTTCTTCGCCAAAGCGCTTGTCCTTGTGCTTGCCTAAAAGCAGGGAGGGACGCACCAGGGTAAGGCTTTCAAAACCCATCATAGTCAACCCTTCTTCCAGCATGCCCTTGAGACGGTTGTAGAAGAAAGGCGAATGGCTGTCTGCCCCCTGGGCGCTGACGCACAGAAAATTCTTGACCCCTGCGCTTTTGGCGATGGCCGCCAGCGAAAGAGGAAGCCGAACATCCACTTTTTCTTGTGCAACTTTGCTGCCCGCCTGCTTTTTAGTCGTGCCGAGGCAGCATATAACAGCGTCGCAGCCGAGAAATCCAGCCATAAGGACCTGACGGTAGGTTCCGCTCACTTGTTCAAAATCTACCGGTTCAAAGTGTATCTTGGAAACTCCCTTGGTTATTCCAAGAGCTTGTAAATCTGGCACGGTTCGCACCGGGCAATAGACATACACTACCTGCGAAAGCCGTGCAAGCAGGCTCAAGACGTTTTTCCCCACCAGTCCGGTGGAACCAAGAAGTGCGACTTTCATTTAACGCTTTCGTCCACCTCTTCCCTCGGGACCATCCAGCCAACAGAATCACCACGAACAGGAAGAGTTGTTACCGCACCCGCTTCATCGACAATTACTGCTATCCCTGATAGGTAATTTACCCAACGATGGTTTCCTTCATATATTTTCAAATCTATAGTTCTATTGGATACATAAACTATAAGAGGCTCAACAAGCATGTCATGGCTTACCAATATACTCACGCGTTTCCATGAAGGCATATTAGGAACAATCACCTCGTTTATGAACTGATTTCCCCGTTCAAAGAAATCGTAAAAGTAGCTCGTCAAAAGTTCTCCATAGTGAGGATTCGTAAAAGTCTTACCATAGGCATACTGAGCAATAAAGGTTTGGTTGCCTCCAATAGACGAAACCAAAGCATCCAATGTGTCGCTAGGCACTGTTAAGAAATATCCACCATTAATGCCATCCCAAGTCACTACTTCCACATTTTCTTCGCCACGACCCTTTGCAATATTCGTGCAGGTTTCTCGGGTTCTTATAAAATCAGTGGACGCATAATAGAAAGATTCTTCACTTGCAAGCTTGGCACCTAAAGTTTGCGCCATTTGTATTCCAATGGGTGTGAGTTGTGATTCTTGCCCCAAACTTTTTTCGCGCTTGGAATGACGGATAACAAAAGCAATCTTACTTGTCGTAGGAGTCAATTTGTAAACATCTTCCATATCATAGAAACCGTCTGCGTCAGGAGCCAGAACTTCTGGAGCTGTCGCAGAACCGGGATTGTCCTGAGACTCGGCACCAGAACTAGAAGGCGCGGGGCTATCTGAAGAGTTGGTCAAATCACCCGCATCGGCAGACGACATAGACTCTTCTTGTTCGGCGGTTCCAGGATTCGAAGCTGATGCTTCGTCGCTACAACCCATCATGTAAGAAGAAAGTGCTATTGCACATACAAAATTCAAAAATTTGGATTTCATTTTTTCCTCACTGACCTTTTCCCTAATTTAATTTTTTCTTGCTTTTGCGGGAGGGCGTGAAGTGGCTGTGCCATTCGAAAGGGGCATGTGCCCCTTTTGAACGCAAAAAAGGCCGGTGAGCAGGGCGAACATTAGGGCTTTTTATAGCGCAAGGGCCCGACCCGCGAAGCGGGGCCCGCCCATATCCAGGCAAAGATTTCTAAATTTTCCCTCGTGAATTTTCAACCCTAAAACCATAGGCTTAATTTTATGGCAAAAGCATCTAAGAAGGCTGTAGAAGCCCCGGTTCTCGGAACCGACGCGGAATCCTTCCGCAAGGCGTTCACCGACCATATCAACCACACGCTGGCCCGCAGCATGGACACCGTCACCGACCATGAGAAGTTCCTGGCCGTGGCTTACGCCGTGCGCGACCGTCTGGTGGACCGCTGGATCAAGACCCAGGAGACTTACTACCAGAAAGACGTGAAGCGCGTCTATTACCTGTCCCTGGAATTCTTGATTGGCCGTACCCTCGGCAACTCCGTGCTGAACCTGGATGTGGAACAGGCCGTGGTAGAAGCCCTGGACGAACTGGGCATGACCCTGGAAGAACTCCGCGAGCAGGAAGTGGATGCAGGTCTGGGTAACGGTGGCCTCGGCCGCCTGGCAGCCTGCTTCCTGGATTCCATGGCCACTCTGGAACTGCCCGCCACCGGTATGGGCATCCGCTACGAATACGGTATGTTCAGCCAGAAGATCGTGAACGGCGAGCAGGAAGAACAGCCCGACAACTGGCTGCGCCTGCCGAACCCCTGGGAAATCGCCCGCCCGGCCAACGCCATCAAGGTGCCTTTCTACGGCTACGTGGTGAGCTGGACCGACGAGAACGGCAAGCTCCGCAACCGCTGGGAAACCAAGGACTACGTGCTGGCCCTGCCGTACGACACTCCGATTCCGGGCTACAAGAACAACACCGTGAACAACCTGCGTCTCTGGAGCGCGAAGTCCACCGACGACTTCGGCCTCTCCTACTTCAACAACGGCGACTACATCGCCGCCGTGCAGGACATGGAACTTTCCGAGACCATCTCCAAGGTGCTGTACCCCAACGATTCCTCCATGAACGGCAAGGAACTGCGCCTGAAGCAGCAGTACTTCCTGTGCTCCGCCTCCCTGCAGGATATCATCAAGCGTTTCAAGAAGCTCCACAAGAACGACTGGAAGAAGTTCCCCGAGAAGGTGGCGATCCAGCTGAACGACACCCACCCGGCAATTTCTATCGCCGAAATGATGCGTATCCTCCTGGACATCGAAGGTCTGGAATGGGACGAGGCCTGGGACATTGTGACCCACACCTTCGCCTACACGAACCACACCCTGATGCCGGAAGCTCTGGAAAAGTGGCCCGTCAGCCTGTTCGAGAACTTGCTGCCCCGCCACCTGCAGATCATCTACGAAATCAACGCCCGGTTCCTCCGCATGGTCAGCATGAAGTGGCCCGGCGACAACGACCGCCTCGCCCGCATGAGCCTTATCGAAGAAGGCGGCTGCAAGATGGTCCGTATGGCCTACCTCTCCATCGTGGGTTCCTTTGCCGTGAACGGCGTGGCCGCCCTCCACAGCGACCTTCTGAAGACCACCCTCTTCAAGGACTTCTACGAACTGTGGCCCGAAAAGTTCAACAACAAGACCAACGGCGTCACACCCCGTCGCTGGGTCCGCAAGGCCAACCCCGCCATGTCCGAAATCATCACCAAGAAGATCGGTGACAGCTGGGTCAAGAATCTGGACGACCTGCGCAAGCTGGAAAAGTTCGCCAAGGACGCCGCCTTCCAGAAGGAATTCATGGCCGTCAAGAAGCAGAACAAGGAACGCCTGGCCAAGTACCTGAAGGAAACTCAGGGCGTGGACGTAGACGTGAACACCTTCTTCGACGTGCAGGTGAAGCGCATTCACGAATACAAGCGCCAGCTCCTGAACATCTTGCATGCCATCCACCTGTATATCCAGCTGAAGGACGGCAAGGAAATCATGCCCCGCACCATCATGATCGGCGGTAAGTCCGCTCCCGGTTACTGGATGGCCAAGCAGATTATCCGTCTTGCCAACGCCGTGGCCGCCATCATCGACGCCGACCCGGTCTGCAAGGGCAAGCTGAAGATGGTGTTCCTGGAGAACTACCGCGTGTCCTTCGCCGAGAAGATCATTCCGGCAGCAGACCTTTCCGAACAGATTTCTACTGCGGGCACTGAAGCTTCCGGTACCGGCAACATGAAGTTCGCCCTGAACGGTGCGCTCACCATCGGTACGCTGGACGGCGCCAACGTGGAAATGAAGGAAGAAGTGGGCGACGAGAACATCTTCATCTTCGGCCTCACCGTTGAAGAAGTGACCGACCTGCTGGCCAAGGGCTATCGCCCCCGCGACTTCTACGAGAAGGACGACGACCTGCGCCGCGTCATCGACCTGATCGGTTCTGGCTTCTTCAGCCCCGACCGTCCGGAACTGTTCAAGCACATTGCAGACAAACTCCTGACCCACGACCCCTACATGCTCTGCGCCGACTTCCGCAGCTACGTAGATATGCAGGCCAAGGTGGCGAAGGAATACCAGAACAAGAAGGCCTGGGCCGAAAAGGCAATCCTCAACGTGGCTCGTATGGGCAAGTTCAGCTCCGACCGTACCATCAAGCAGTACGCCGAAGAAATCTGGAACGCCAAGGCCTGCAGCATCAAGCTGTAAGAGGTTCGAGGTCGGCGCTCCGCGCCTTTGAGGTGTGAGTGGCGCTGGTCGGACCGGCAAAAAAATGCAGGTCTAGCGTCATCCTGGGGGTGCGAAGTGCCCGAAGGATCCAGACAAGAATATCAAAAGTCCCGCGATGGTTCGCGGGATTTTTTTGCGCTCTTTTATTTTACTGTTGCGAACTTAACGCAATCCGCGGCGTTCTGGGCGGCACGCCTGCCCCACTCCCCGCAAGCACCAGCAAGCAATTTCAAGAAGAACCGGTGTTCGTTGTCCAGGGAATCGGGAACGTGGGCGATTTCGCCTTCCGGCGTGTACCGGGCAAGGCTTACCGTATAGTTCGATGACGGCAATTCGCCATTCCGGGCAAAATTCACCGTGATGTTTCGAAGATCCGTAGCACTTTCACGGTCAACGACAAAATCCGCAGAGGCTCCGGCGAAAGGCCCGCTCACCACCTTCAGTTTCGCCTGGGCGTAGTTTCCGTCGGGCGATTCATTCCTGCTTTCAACACGGACATCGCCATAGGGAAACATGGTAAGAAACATGCTCAAGTCGTGAACAAGTAAGTCCAGCATCACGCTTACATCGCGACAGCGGCTGGAATACCGGTGTTCGCGCCTAAATTCCAGATGCACGCCCCGACACGGTTCACAATCTGCCGCACTGCCAGCATGCCCGTCCGTAACATCGGCGCACCGTTCGTTCAGTTCCGCCAAAAAGTGCTTGCGGAAATTGAGGAAGATGGGATTGAAACATTCCGACTGAGCTACAAAAAGAACCGTCCCCGACGCCGTAGCCATGTCCACCAGTTCTTGGGCCTGTTCGGCGGTAGTGGCCAGGGGTTTTTCCACAAAGACGGGGATATGCCTTTCCAGAAAGAATTTTGCGTAGCGGTAGTGGGTCGTGGCCGGGGACGCAATGACCGCAAAATCCACAGTCTGTGCGCCATCCGCAAAATTTATTTTATCTGTAATCTTTTCAAATTCGGCATCGTTGTCGGCAACACCCGCGAAAGAGACACCGCAGGCTTCGAAACGGCCACGATGGCGGCCGCCCATGGTTCCGTTGCCTACAAGGATTGCTTTCATGGACTACTCGTCCTTCTTGTCTGCGCGGGCGGGGTCGTAGGGGTCCACATGCACCAAAGCATCCACCACGTTCTCGCCGGCCTGAATCAGCAGTTGTTCCACCTCTTCGGCCACGTCGTGAGCCTCCAGCAGGCTCATCTGGGCGTCCACCACGATATGCAGGTCCACATGCAGGTCGCTCCCTACATAGCGGGTACGGAACCCGTGGACGCTCATCACCTTCGAATGCCCGAGGGCGATTTCCAGAAGTTTCTTGGCCACCTGTTCGCTTGCCCCCTGGTCCACCAGCTGCCTTGCCCCCGGAGAAGCAATCTCGTAGGCCGAACGCAGCACAAAGAAGGCCACGATCAGAGCACCCACCGCATCGGCAAACCAGAGTTGCGGAAACACCAGCGAAATGACCACCGCGATAAGCACCGGGATAGAACTGAAGGCATCGCTACGGTGGTGCCAGGCGTTTGCTTCCAGGGCCTGGCTTCGAATCTTGCGACCTTCGGCACGGGTATAATGAAACAGAATTTCCTTGATAACAATTGAGGCCAGCGCCATCACCGCCACTATGGTTTCAGGGTGTGCGCCCTCCCCCTGCAAAAGGGTCTGGACCGCCTTGTAACCGAGCCCCACGCCCACGGCGGCCACCGAAAGCCCGATACCCATGGTCACGAGGGTCTCGAAACGCCTGTGCCCGTAAGGGTGTTCCGCATCGGGAGGCAAGTTCCAGAAATGGCTTCCCACGATAACCGCAATGTCCGTCACAAAGTCAGAGGCACTGTGGATGGCGTCTGCCACCAGGGCCTGGGACCCGCCGAAAAAACCGGCCAGGAACTTAAGAACCGTCAAGGCGGCGTTCCAGCCAAGCCCCACCCACGTCACGCGGCGGACTTCAGAACTGTCATCTTTTTTTACGATACGGGTCATGATTAGGGGCTAGGATCTAGGGGTTAGAAGTTGTAGGTTGTAGGCTTTAGGGTTGCTGGAGACAAGACGCTTCAATGGTAGGTGGTAATATAAAAAATGCAACGGATTGCGGTTCCGGGGCATCAAAGTTTGTGTTAGTCACGAGAATACTTTTTATTTTTGCAACCGACCCATGAAGAAACTTCTGAAGATACTCGTCGTTCTCCTTGTGCTTGCGGCCATTGCCGTAGGCGTGAAGTTCTTTTTCTTCAGAAATTCTGCGGCAAGCGAAGTAGGCGTCCCTGTCAGCGCCCCCGTAACCAAGCTGACCCTTTCCACCGTCATCTCCGCCACCGGCACCCTGGAGCCCGTGGACCAGGTGGAAGTGGGCACCCAGGTTTCAGGCGACATCGCCGAAATCTTCGTGGACTTCAATTCCAAAGTCAAAAAAGGCCAAGTCATCGCGGAACTGGACAAGTCCAAGTTGCAGTCCACCCTGAACCAGGCAGAAATCGCCCTCCATTCCGCCGAAATCGACTACCAGTACAAAGCCAACACCTACCAGAGAATTTTGGCACTATCACAGTCCAACAGCGCCAGCGCCGTTGACCTGGAGCAGGCCGAATACAACATGAACGCCGCCAAGTACGCCCTGGAGCGCAGCCAGAACGACGTGGCCCAGGCCAAGCTGAACCTGAGCTACGCCACCATCAAGAGCCCCATCGACGGCGTGGTGCTGAAGCGGGCCGTAGATGTAGGCCAGACCGTGGCCGCCTCCATGAGCACGCCCACCCTGTTCGTCATCGCAAAAGACCTGAAGCAGATGAAGGTCATGGCCGACGTAGATGAAGCGGACATCGGCTCGGTGAAAAAAGGCCAGAAGGTCACCTTCACCGTAGATGCCTTCCAGAACGAAACCTTTACGGGCAAGGTGCAAGAAGTCCGCCTGAGCCCCACCACCACAAGCAACGTAGTCACCTACACGGTGGTCATCAACGCCAAGAACCCGAAACTCAAGCTCCTCCCCGGCATGACCGCCACCTGCACCATTGTCACCAAAGAAGTGAAAAACGCCCTCACCATCCCGGTAAAGGCCCTAAAGTTCAACCCTGCTGGCGGCACCGCCTTTGCAAAGCCCGAAGGACTGCCGCCACCGCCAGACGCGGCCGCAGGCGGATTCCCAGGAGCCTCGCAAAAAGGTGCGAAGAAAGGAATGACCCGCCCGACCAAACCGGACGGCGACAAAGTCTGGATAAACCTGAACGGCAAACTGGTCCCCCACCCTGTCACCACCGGCCTTAACGACGGCGTGAACGTGCAAATCCTTGCAGGCCTAGAGCTGGGCGATTCCGTGGTAGTGGGTCAAGAAGTCCAGTCCCGCACAGAAGCCGGCAAAACCAGCGGCGGCAGCCCATTCATGCCAAGCCCGCCGGGCAAGAAGAAAAAGTAGTCAGGACAGAGATTGCTTCAGGGCCAAGGCCCTTCGCAATGACAAGTTGCCACATTCTCATGAACTTGCGCAAAAGCAAAAAGAAAAGGTCGCGGACAACCCGCGACCTAAATTTCTCTCTAGATCCTAGTCTCTAAATCCTAGCCTCTAACTAATTCTTAGCCTTAAAATCTGCCACGTTCTGGGCGAATTCTGCCAGGTATTCCTTGGCGGCCTTGACCACGGCCTCGGGCACGTAGCCGAATTCCTTCTCCAGCACGCTGGCCGGAGCGGAAGCGCCAAAGCGTTCCAGACCGCAGGCCTTTCCAAAGCCGCCCACCACACGATCGAACAGCACCGGAAGACCACTGCTCAAAGCGAACACCGGGGTCCAGGGCACCAGAATCTTGTCGCGGAAATCCTTGGGCTGAGAGAGGAACAGGGCCGGGCTGATCATAGAAACCACGCGGACCTTCTTGCCTTCGCCGCGGAGGACTTCGGCGGCTTCATGTTCCAGCAGCACGTCGGAACCGTTGGCCACGAAGGTCAGGTCCGGCTTTTCGCCGGCGGCGGTGTTGTCGCTTACAATGTAGGCACCCTTACGGCAGGCCTTGGCGGCTTCGTAGCGGTTTTCGCCGGGGAGGCTCTTCACCACCTGACGGGTCAAAATAAGAGCCGTGGGGCTGTCGTTGTTTTCGAAAGCCATTTCCCAGGCTGCCAGAGTCTCGAAGGCGTCTGCCGGGCGGAGCACCAGCATCTCGGACTTGCCGTTTTCCTTCTTGAGGTCTTCCAGCAGGCGAATCTGAGTTTCGTGTTCGATAGGCTGGTGTGTGGGGCCGTCTTCGCCCACGCGGAAACTGTCGTGAGTGAACACGTACTTCACGGGGAGTCCCATGAGAGCCGCCATACGGATGGCGGGCTTCATGAAGTCGCTGAACACAAAGAATGTGGCGCAAATCGGGTAGAGCCCGCCATGCAGGGCGATACCGTTACAGATAGCGCCCATGGTCAGTTCCGCCACGCCCACCTGCACAAAGGCCCCCTTGAAATCGTTCGGGCGGAAAATGCCCGTCTTGTTGAGGAAGGCCTGGGTGTTGTCGGAGTTGGAAAGGTCTGCGGAACTGCAGATGATGTTGTGGTAATTTTCGGCCAGGTAGCCCAGCACCGTACCGCTGGTAACGCGGGTGGCCACGCCTTCCTTGACGGGGAGTTTCGACAGGTCCAGCTTGGGAGCCTTGCCGGAGAGCCATTCGTTCAGGGTGGCGGACTTTTCGGCGTTCTTCTTGTCCCATTCGGCCTTCTGCTTTTTCCATTCGGCGGCGATACCGCGAAGTTCCTGCTTGCGGGCCTCGAAACCGGCCTTCACGTCGTCGAAAATCTGGAACGGGTCTTCGGGATTGCCGCCCAGGTTCTTGACGGTAGCTTCGGTAGAAGCGCCGGCAGCATTCAGGGGCTGACCGTGAGTGCTGACCTCGCCTTCGTAGCTGCGTCCGTCTTCGGCGACGGCGCCCTTGGCCATAGTGGTATGGCCATAGACGAGCACCGGGCGTTCCGTTTCGGCCCAGGCCGCCTTGAAGGCCTTGCGGAGTTCGGCGATGTCGCTGCCGTCGCATTCGATGACGCGGAATCCCCAGGACTCGTACTGGGCCACAAAGTCGTGGCTCATGACCTCTTCGGTCTTGCAGCTCAGCTGCACCTGGTTCGCGTCGTAGAAGAAAATCAGGTTGGAAAGCTTGAGGTGGCCAGCGATACGGCCCACGCCGTAGGCGATTTCCTCTTCGAGGCCGCCGTCAGAAACCAGGCACACCGTCTTGTGTTCCAGAATCTTGCCGAAACGTTCCACCATGAAGCGTTCCGCAATGGCCGCACCCAGGGCGATGCCGTGACCAATGCCGAGAGGGCCCGAAGAATTCTCGATACCGAGAGCCACATCTACCTCGGGGTGGCCCGGCGTGCGGGAACCCAGCTGGCGGAAATTCTTGATGTCGTCCATGGTGAGCCGACCCACCAGGGCCAGTTCGGAATAGAGGAGCGGGCTCATGTGGCCGGGGTCCATAAAGAACCGGTCGCGGGCCATCCAGTTCGGATCGTCGGGGTCGAAGCGCAAGAACTCGGAATAGAGAAGCGTTATGGCGTCGGCAGCTCCCATGGCGCCACCCGGGTGACCGGACTTGGCCTTTTGGACCATGGCGGCGGAAAGGATACGGACATTGTCTGCGGCTTTGGTAACTAATGAGTCTTGCACGACGGGCCTCTTTGGGTATAATTTTTGCGCCCCAAATCTAGTTTTTTTGGGCCATTTTCTCAAGGTATTCTAGGGCCGCAGAGCCCCTATATGAGAAAAAATTATATTTGAGTAAATTCAAAAAAAGAACCCCGAAATTTTTCGAACAACATGAAAAACTTTATTTCGTTGCTACTCAAGAACTTACTACATCCCGCAGGAATTATCGGGCTCGTTATAGCCCTGGCTATTCCCTTCCTTATCTACCTGGGCCCTAACGTGGGCCACAAGGACACCATCCGCATTTTGGACCTGAACCTGCCCCTCCCCCTCTTTATCGTGCAGCTGGTGGCAGGAATTGCCCTGTTTGTCTCCCTGAACAAGGACTTTCGTGAATGGCTGAAGGGAATCCTCCCCGAAAAGCCCATCGCCCTTGCCGCCCTGATTTCGGCCATCGCCATTGCCGTCTTCGCGGGCACCCAGATAGAGGCTCGGCACAGGGTCCAGAGCGACGAAAGCGTGTTCATGTCGGTAGCCCAGAACATGTACCTCAATCACGAATCCGGAACTTGCAACCAGGGCGAATTCGAAAACGGTACGCTGAACTGCACCAACAAGAGCAACAGCTTCAAGACCAAGGGACTTGCGTTCCTCTACACGTTGGGCATGCCCCTGCTGGGAAACGACCTGCACTGGATTTTCAAGGGCGAACTGCTGATGCTTCCCCTCACCTTCCTCTTGATGTTCCTCGCCATCGTGGCCTGGACAAGGCAGCCCCTGCTGGCGTTCTTTGCAGCCCTACTCATGGCGCTACAGCCTACGGTACTTTTCCAATTCCGTGCCATGTCGGTAGAGCCCCTGTACATTTTCCTTTCGGCCCTTTCCCTGCTGGTGTTCCGCTGGGCCTTTGACCGCAACACTGTCCGGCACTGGGCGCTCCTCGCCCTCACCCTCGCCTTCTTTGCCCAGACCCGCCAAGAGACGGTTTTCTGCCTGCTGCCCTTTATCCTGTTTGCCCTGCCGAAAATGCTGGACAAGAAAGATTTCAAGGCTCCCGTCTTTTTCGTGGTGCTTTCCCTGTTCTCGGTACCGGCACTGCTCACCATCAGTTATTTCCAGGGGTTCGGATTCCAGGGCGGTGAGTTCTCTGCCCACGGGCACTTTATCGAAGACCTGGTGAACAACTGGAAAGTCATGACCAAGCCCTTGAACGACAAGGGCGAACTTGTAAACCCCTTCCTCACCTATTTCAACTGGCTGTTCCTTGCCGGGCTTTTGTACCTGATTTACCGCGCCGTCATGGATTTCCGCAAGGGCAACAAGTTCTACCTGGAAGTTCTCGTGTTCCTCGCCCTGTACCATATCCAGACCTACATGATTCTGGAAAACGTGTCCGGCGACTTCGGCATCGAAATCAACCAGCGCTATAGCCTGGTGATGATTCCCAGCATGGCTTTTTTGGCGGCCCTGCCAGTAGCCCACCTGATTGAATATTTCGGTACGGACTCCAAGACCAAGAAGCAGACCTCGGCGGTGCTTGTACTGGGACTTCTCTTTACACTCCTCTTTGCGGGCTGGACTTTCCATTACAAGCCGGACTTCAACAAGAACATCATGTATAACCGGAACCACCTGACCACCGAGGAGCAGGAAATCTGGAAATGGCTGAACGAACAGCAACCCACAAACAAGCTGTTTATCTACGGCAGGCCCTGGCACTTTATCGCCTACGGCGTATCCGCCTACCACTACGACAAGGTCCGCCAGATGAACGACAGCAAGATCAAGGAACTGCTGGACAAGTACAACGGCGAGGTCTATTACATCCGCGGCCTGGACTGCTGGGACAGCCAAACCTACCACAAGAAGGCGGTGGAACACAGAATTGCCACCACCTGCGACGTGTTCGAACGGGAAATGGACCTGGAAGGGGTCAAGAACGTATTGATTACCAACAACTACTGGGTACAGATTGCAAAGTTCAACGGACGCAAGAACTACGACCCCACGAACATCATCCAGGTTTCCGAACCTACGAGAGGTGTGGTCGCTCCGGCAAATGACAGTGCCGCCGTAACTACAGGCGACAGCGCTGCGATAAATCCAAGCGAATCCCCGCTACTCCTGAATTTCAAACTCATAGAACAGAGGGGCGCTCCCAAAAACTGGACTCTCCGGATCGTGCACGACAGGGTCCTGCTGAAGGATACCGTCTTCGTTCCCGGAGAATACAACATCTTGATAAGTTACGACAAGCTGCAGCCCGGCTACAACACCTTCCGCTATATTGTCTTGGACGGCAACAAGGTCCTGGCCCAGGTGAACAAGACCTTCTTCAACGAAGGGAACGGCGTCAAGAAGCTGACAGATTTACAGCCCGAATCCCACAAGCAGGAATGGGGCAACATAGGCATGAACAAGAGCATCGAGGGCAAGCCCCTGACTATCAACGGGCAGGTCTTTGAAAACGGGATTGCCACCCACGCCGCCTCCGAAACCGTCTATGGTATTGCGGGAGCGTTCAAGACCTTCCGCACGGGAGCTGGCCTGGACGACGAATCCCTCTGCAGCGAAGGCGTGTCCGTGCAGGTGCTGGGCGACGGCAACGTGCTTGCCGAAACACCGGTGTTCAAGGCCGGGAGCCTCCACACTCTGACTGCCAACATCGAAGGGGTGCAAAAACTCACCCTCAAAACGATGGCCAAGGGAAGCATCGACTGCAGCCACGTGGACTTCGTGAATCCAGTACTGATACCGTAGCGGCTTCGTCGCAATTCTGAGTTATTAGGTACAATAATTATTGTATAAAGGCGCTTTTTCAGATTTCTCTTTTTAATTATTATTTTTATTGTTAAATTCTCTTGAGATCGTCCAACCTAGTACCTAAAACCTAATACCTATCACCTAAAATCATGCTCCTGTCCGTCATCATCCCCGTCTATAACGAAGAAGAAATCGTTGCCGAAACCTACCGGGTTCTAGAAGAAGAACTCAAGGAAATCGAGCACGAGCTGATTTTCGTGAACGACGGTTCCAAGGACCGCACCCGAGAAATCCTGGAAGGGCTGATTCCTGCAGGGTCCGCCAACAAGTTGGTGAACTTCAGCCGAAATTTCGGGCACCAGGCTGCCTTCAGCGCCGGGCTGGACCACGCCCAAGGTGATGCGGTAGTCATTATCGATGGAGACCTGCAGGACCCTCCCGCCCTCATCCACGAGATGCTCGAGAAATGGCGTGAAGGTTACCAGGTGGTTTACGCACAACGTAACAAGCGCAAGGGTGAAACCATCTTCAAGCGCTTTACCGCCTACTGCTTCTACAGACTCATCGGAAAGCTTACCAACATCGAGATTCCTCCCGACACCGGCGATTTCCGCCTGATGGACCGCTGCGTGGTAGACCAGCTGAAAAACCTGCCTGAACGGAGCCGTTTCTTGCGCGGGCTCGTATGCTGGGTAGGTTTCAAGAAAATCGGCGTCAAGTATGACCGTGCCGAACGCACAGCAGGTTCGTCCAAATACCCCCTGCGCAAGATGCTCCACCTGGCAGGGGATGGCATCACCGGATTCAGTTCCGCCCCGCTGAAAGTCAGTTTCTACATCGGACTGTTCGCCACCCTCGTTGCCTTCGGCGTTTTCGTCTGGTCCATCCTGGAAAAAATCCTCTCCCCCGCCACCACGGTGCCGGGCTGGGCATCCCTCATGACGGCCATCGTGTTCTTTGCCGGAGTGCAGCTCATTTCCATCGGAATCTTGGGCGAATACATCGGCCGCATCTACGACGAAGTCAAGCAGAGACCGTTGTATATTGAGGATAAAAAATGAAATCCAAGCTGTTCGTGATGAGCGCCGCCAGCGGCGCAGGCAAGACCACCCTGAAGGACAAGGTCATCGGGGAGTTCCCCGACATCGTGTATTCCATCTCCGCCACCACCCGCGCCCCCCGCGAAGGCGAAGTGAACGGGGTCCACTACTTTTTCAAGACCAAGGAAGAGTTCGAGCAGATGATCAAGGACGACGCCCTGGTGGAATACAACCTGGTCCACGGGAACTACTACGGCACGCCCAAGAGTTTTGTAGAAGACATGCTCAAGCAGGGCAAGCGGGTTCTCTTTGACCTGGACGTTTTCGGCAAGGTGAACTTCGACAAGGTCTATCCCGATGCCACGGGCATCTTGATTTTGCCGCCCAGCGAAGAGGAACTGGAACGCAGGCTCCGGGGCCGCGGAACCGATTCCGAAGAGGTCATCCAGACCCGACTCCACAACGCCAAGAAAGAGATGGAGTTCGCGAAGACCAAGGGCAAGTACGAATACACCATCGTGAACGACGACCTGGAACGTGCGGCGGACGAGCTCAGGGCCATACTGAAGGAATAAATTCTTCGGGCCTGGATCCTTCGCCACATACGTGGCTCAGGATGACAAGTGAACTCTGCCTGGGGGCGTCATAAAGGAGATGCCCGCACGGTGGCGGGCATGACAATTACACTGAATGAACCGTTTCGGAACTACAGAGAAGCCAGGAACTTCTGGGCCTTGTCGGCGTAGTTCTGGTTGTCGCCGTAAACTTCCAGCAGGCGTTCGGCGGTGTTCTTGGCCTTGGCGTCAAGACCCTGCTGCTGATAGACCAGCGTAAGCTTCCACATGGCGTCGGCCACCATGGGGGCCTCGTCCACAGGTTCTTCTTTCTGGAAGCGGTCTTCCTTGTCGCCGGTGCGCTTGCCGAACTCGCTCACATACTTTTCCAGCAGGTTGGCGGCGGCGGCGTAGTCTTCTTTTTCCATCTTCACGGAGGCAAGACCGTGGAGGGCGGCAGAGCGAACCAGCACCACAGAACCGGCGTTGTCCAAAGACTTCTGGAACAAGGCGGCGGCACCGTCCAGGTCACCCTTTTCGTACTTGATGTTGCCCGCATAGAGGCATGCCTTGGCAAGAGCCAGGCCTTCCAGGGAACGGCTGTTGATCTTGGATTCAAATTCTGCGAGGGCGTTGTCCTTATCGTTGGCGTAGAGCATGGTCATGCCCGCACCCAGAAGTTCGGTCTGTTCGGCGGCGGCGGCCTTGCGGGAATCCTTCAGCTGGACCACGCCCGCCACTACGGCGAGAATGACCACCAGGGCCACTACGACCTTGGTGCCGTGATGGACAAAAAATTCCTTGATTTCAGAGTTGTTCGCATTTGCTTCGTTAGCCATAATATGCATCCATTTTGAAATTTTGTGAGCAATCATAGAAAAATTCGGGAATCTTGCCAACCGGAACAGCCCCGATATTGACAAAAAAAGGGCCTGTTGCTATCTTTGAGCCCGCAACGCCACTCTAGCTCAGCTGGTAGAGCAGCTGATTCGTAATCAGCAGGTCGGCAGTTCAAATCTGCTGGGTGGCTCGAAGATCCCGCTTTCTGCAAGAAAGCGGGATTTTTTATACCCGAGGCTGCCTGCGGGGCGATTCCGGCAAGAGGGGGTGGTGAGCAACAAGCGCAAGCGCGTGCGAGCCAGGGGGAGACTTCCCCCTCCCGCCCCTAAAAAAACTTCTTGAGTCCAGCTTTACTAAATCCTAGATCCTAGCCGCCCCTAAATCCTAACCACCAACATCCACATCCAGCGGATCCTCGTGATTCTATCCCCTATCGCTATGCTCCAGGGCTCCAGAATGACAGCGAGGATGACACCTCTTGAGACCAGCCTTACTAAACCCTAGATCCTAGCCCCTAGATCCTAGCCCCTAGATCCTAGCCCCTAGATCCTAACCACCAACATCCACATCCAGCGGATCCTCGCCGGAGCCTGCCCTGAGTTTACCGAATGGGCGAGGATGACACCTCTTGAGACCAGCCTTACTAAACCCTAGATCCTAGCCCCTAGATCCTAACCACTAACGACCTATCCCTTTGAACTGGATCCTTCGCGACTTCGTCGCTCTGGATGACATTCCTCGAACCTCACATTACACACCTCAAAGGGCCGCAGGCCCGACCTCATTCCTCAAAGCGAAGCGACCCCCTAACCTCTTTTTTTCTATATTTGCCGCCCTATGAATCCGAATGGCGCTATCATTGTACAGAGCAACCTCGAAATCATGGTCGAGGTGGACAATCCCAACTACGAACCTGCACGGGACGCGATCGCTCCCTTCACCGAACTGGTCAAGAGCCCCGAGCACCTGCACACCTACAAGATTTCCCACCTGAGCCTCTGGAACGCGGCTTCCACGGGCCTCCGCGCAACCGAAGTGCTGGAACGGCTAGAAAGCCAGAGCCGCTACCCCATTCCACAGACGGTGATTACCGAGGTGGAAGACTACATGGCCCGGTACGGCCTGCTCCGCTTGCGCAAAGAGGTTGACCGCCTGCTACTGGAATCCGACGACACCTACATGTTCACCGAGATTTGCCACCTGAAGGAGGTGGAGCCGTTTATCCTGAAGTTCCTGGACGATTCCCACGCCGAAGTGGACCCGGAACGCCGCGGCCACCTGAAGATGGCACTTACCAACGCCGGATTCCCAGTGGAAGACCTGGCAGGATATGTCCAGGGCGACCCGCTCCCCATCAAGCTCCGGGAGACCACCCTCGAAGGCAAGGAATTCAAACTCCGCGACTACCAGAAAGAAGCCGCCCAGGTGTTTTACGCCAGCGGTTCGGAAAAGGGCGGCTCCGGCGTTATCGTGCTGCCCTGCGGTTCGGGCAAGACGGTCATCGGTCTTGCCACCATGGCCCTCATCCAGACCAAGACCCTTATCCTTACCCCCAACATTTCCGCCTCCCGCCAGTGGATCCGGGAAATCTGCGACAAGACGGACCTGACCCTCGACCAGGTGAAGGAATACTCCGGCGAAGTGAAGGAAATCGGCCCCGTGACCGTGGCCACCTACCAGATTCTCACCCAGCGCAAGAAGGTGAAGGACGTAAACAAGCAGGGCGAACCCGAACCGGACGACCTGAGCGACGAAGAGGTCAAGAAGGAACTCTCGAACTTCCCGCTGTTCAGCGAACAGAAATGGGGCCTCATGATTTATGACGAGGTGCACCTGCTCCCTGCCCCGGTGTTTCGCCTGAGTACCGAGATGCAGGCCACACGCCGCCTGGGACTTACCGCCACCCTGGTCCGCGAAGACCACAAGGAGACGGAAGTGTTCAGCCTTATCGGGCCCAAGAAATACGACATTCCCTGGCGTGTGCTGGAAGCCCAGGGCTGGATTGCCACTGCCGACTGTAACGAGATCCGCATTCCCATGGAAGCGGAACTGAAGATGAAATACGCCCTGGCGCCGGTCCGTGAAAAGATTACTCTCGCAAGCACCAATCCCGAAAAGACGGACATCGTAAAGCGGCTCCTCGCCCACTTTGACAAGCCCGACGACCGGGTGCTGATTATCGGGCAGTACATCGACCAGCTGGAAAAGCTCGCCCAGGAGCTGGAAATCCCGCTGATTACCGGCAAGACCCCCAACAAGGAACGCGAACGGCTCTACGCCGCCTTCCGCAAGGGCGAGCAGAAAAACCTGATGGTCTCCAAGGTAGGCAACTTCGCCATCGACCTTCCCGACGCCAACATCCTGATACAGATTTCCGGGACCTTCGGCAGCCGGCAAGAAGAAGCCCAGCGACTGGGCCGCATCTTGCGTCCCAAGAGCGACGGCGGCACCGCACACTTCTACAGTATCGTGACCCAGGATTCCAAGGAGCAGGAGTTCTCCATGAACCGCCAGCTGTTCCTTACCGAACAGGGCTACGCCTACAAGATTATCAAGCGGGGCGACTGGGATATTTTGAGCCGCACGCCCGAAGAACTGGCCGCGCGGTAAGTGTCCGCAAGGAGATCCCCACCTTGGTGGCCATGCGCACTAAGCACTAAAGTGCTAAGTGCTGTCCGCCCGCCTACGCGGGGATGACAATTTAGACGGGGCCGGGATGACTGTTAAAACGTCGCGGTTCTTATCAGTTGTCGGCGAGCTGGATCTTTAGGCGGCTACGGTACACGTCGCCCTCGGCGGAAGCCGTATACTCGTAACGCCCCGCATACAGAATCTCCAGGCGTTTCTGGAAGGTCGAAAGCCCGAGGCCACTGGCTTTTCGGGGAGACTGGGATACCTTCGGGAAATTGGAATTTTCCGTTTCCAAAACAAGTTCGTCGCCCTGTTGCCTGATGGTAATATGGGCGAAGCTTTTTCCCTTGGGGTTCTTGCTGTGTTTCAAAGCGTTTTCTACCAGGGGCATGGCTACTAGAGGCGGTATCATCACTTTGGGATTTTCAAGTTCCACGTCAAAACGGTAATCGAAGCTGTCGTCTAGCCGGAGCTTTTCCAGGTTCCCGTACATCCGGAGAATTTCCACATCCTCTTCCAGGGGAATCATATCGTCGGCTGTCTGGTACAGGGTCACCCGCAACAGCTTGGAAAGTTCCATCATGGACTTTTCCGCACGCCTGGAATCTATGGCGATAAGCGCCGTTATGTTGTTCAGGGTATTGAATAAAAAGTGGGGCGAAAGTTGGTTTTTTAGGAATTCCAGTTCGTACTGCAAGCGGCCACGCTTTTGTTCCCTGACCACGAACCCTCGCAGAATTTGTGTAGATATCAGCCGGTAAAACACGCAGATGACGCAAACCAGGCAGACCAGCACCACAAAGGAAAAAACAGTCCAATAACTGAAATGGCCCTTCACAGAAGAAAACATGTAGGACTCAAGAAAAAAACTCACGCCCTGCCCGGGAGCTCTGTCAATCAGGAAAAAAACAACCTCCCGCAAGAAACAGGTCGCCAGGACCAGAATCGAGTTACACACAAAATAAACGACATAATGCTTTTTGAGAATGCAGTTGGGTACCAGAAAATGGAGATTGAGACCGAATACCCCGATGCACATCAGCACGGGGAAATAAAAATTCATGAGTTCTCGCCAGTCCAAACCGATTACCGAACGGGTAACTGGATCCCCGATGTAGAGCATGGGGAAAATGAGGATAAAGAGGAAAACGAGAATCTGGGGCACATAGGCCGGTATCGGAAACGAAATCTTATCCTCTTGCTCCAGGACTTCTCGAATTATCTTTTCGTACCTGTCAAAATCCCTTTCCTGGGCCCCCTGCAACCTCTGCCGCAGCCTAAAGATTGAATTGTTGGTCATTTCTGGTTCCATGATGACAAAAATAGGTCAAAAACGGTCCCCGTACAGCCCGTAATGACACTTTTATGACAAAAAAGCGATTTTTCCCGACAAAAAACAAATTAAACTTTTGCAAGGGCTAGGGCAGTTCCTGACACTCCGAAACCTAAACGGAGGTAGATTTATAGGCGTAAAGGAAAAGGATTTACTATGAACGCCGCTACCTACACCCGTGATGAGAAAAGCACTTATTTTCAGTACCTTGAAGATATTTCCAGCATTCCTCTGCTGACTCCGGCACAGGAGAAGTTGCTCATCAAGAAGGTCAAGGAGGGCAGCCGCGAAGCCCTGGATTTGCTGGTCAAGTCCAACCTTCGCTTTGTGGTGAACATCGCGAACCTTTACAAGGGCCAGGGACTTGAAGTGGGCGAACTCATCAGCGAAGGCAACATGGGCCTTATAGAGGCCGCCCGCCGTTTTGACCCTAGCCAGAAAATCAAGTTTATCAGTTACGCCGTGTGGTGGGTGCGCCAGAACATTACCCGCGCCATCGCCGAAAAGGGCCGCACGGTCCGTATCAGCGCCGAGAAGGAGCTGATTCTGCGCCGTTTCAACAAGAAGGGCGGCAAGCTTAAACAGGTTGTGGGTGGCAGCTATGTGCTGGACACCGACAGCCTGGAAGGAGTTTCCAAGTACAAGGGCGACGCCATCGAAAAGGTATTGATGATGGGCAACCGCACCTCTTCTCTGGAAGCCCCCGTTGGCGAAGACGGAGATTCCACCCTGGGAGATTGCATTCCCTCTGTAGAATTCCGCACCGAAGACCTGGCCGAAAAGAACAACCGCCGGGAAGTCTTCGAAAAAGTTTTGAACAAGAACCTGGACCAGCAGGAAAGCGATATCCTCAAGCTCTATTTCGGCTTCAAGATGGATAGCGACCTGAACCTGAAAGAAATTTCCCCTATGGTGGGGCTGTCCAAGGAACGAGTCCGTCAGCTCAAGGAAAGCGCCCTTGCTAAGCTCCGGAACGACCGCATCCAGAAAATGCTGGACGAAGCGGCATAAAAGTTTTTCTCCTCTCTCTCCTATTATCAAAAACCGGCCTTTAGGGCCGGTTTTTTCCGTTTTTTCGCCGTGTCTGCAACCGATAAATTGTATCTTTTGGGCATGACTATCACTAGCTCGATTTTGCGCAAAGCATTTGTCCTTACCTTGGCCACCCTGGGCCTTGCCTCGGCAGCCGAAAAGTCCACCCCGCCGGGAGACTTTTACGACGAGGTTTCCAGACTCAACAAGGTATTCTCCGAAGTGAACCGCAAGTACGTGGAAGATGTGAACCCCACGGAACTTACCGACGCGGCCCTGAACGGCATCCGTAACATTTTGGACCCCCACACGGCAGTGTTCACCCCCAAGGACTACGAGGGCTTGAAGGTTTCCATGGAAGGAAAGTTCGGCGGCGTGGGCATCACTATCAGCCTCCGTGACAACATCCTCACCGTGATTTCGCCCCTTTCCGGGACCCCCGCTTTCAGATTGGGCATCCGGGCCGGCGACCGCATCCGTAAAATCGACGGCAAGGATACCAAGGGCCTGACCCTGGACGACGCCGTAAGCAAGCTCCGCGGAAAGATCGGCACGGACGTGACCGTCTCTATCGAGCGCGAGGGCGTCCCCGAGCTGATGGACTTTACCATTACCCGTGCCGAAATCGTGGTTCATGCCGTGCCCTATTACGGGATGGTCACTAACGATATCGGCTATATCAAGCTTGCCACCTTTAGCGACAAGACCCTGAGCGACGTAGAAAACGCCCTGAAGAACCTGCAGAAGCAGGGCATGAAAAAGCTGATTCTGGACATGCGCTACAACCCCGGCGGCCTGTTGAACCAGGCCATCGAGATTAGCGAACTGTTCCTGAAACGGGGCAACGTAATCGTAAGTACCAAGGGCCGCACACAGAAGACCGAAAGCCACGCCCGCAAAGACGGAATCGTGAACCCCGACATGCCCATGGTGGTGCTTGTGAACCAGGGGTCTGCCAGTGCGGCTGAAATCGTGTCCGGAGCCCTCCAGGACTGGGACCGGGCCCTGATTATCGGAAAGACTTCTTTCGGCAAGGGCTCCGTGCAGACCATTTTCCCGCTGGACAACCAAGGGAACGCCCTAAAGCTCACCACTGCATTTTACTACCTGCCCTTTGGCCGCTGCATCAACAAGCCCGAGAACGGAATCAAGGGCCTGAAGATCATGGAAGAGGAATATGCAGCTGAAGATGGCGAAGGCGAAGCCAAGGCCGACACCGCAAAGAAGGACACCGCCAAGGTGGACACCTTCTACACCCACAACGGACGCATGATGTTCGGCGGCGGCGGTATCACTCCCGACGTGGACGTGGAACTTTCTCCCATGCCCTGGGTGGTACAGGTCCAGGAGCGGATGGCCATGTACTTCAAGTTTGCGGTAAAGGTCCGTCCGGGACTGGACAAGTCCGGAGTCAAGATGGACGCCTCTTGGGAAGTGCCCGATTCCCTGTACACCCAGTTCAAGGATTTCTGCCTCAAGGACACCAACTTCATGAAGGTGAAGAGCAACGCCCTGGTGGGCGTGGACCAGCTGGAAAAGAGCATCATCCAGGAACAGAACTACATGGGTGACAGCTCCAAGACCATTACGGATTCTACCCTGGCCGCACGGCTTTCCGACATGAAGAACGCCCTGGAAGAGCGTCGCAAGGCCCAGTTCGACGAGAACAAGGACTACATCAAGGACGGCATCAAGCGGGAACTCTTGACCGCCATGGTGAACGATTCCGTAAGCACGGCGTTCTCCCTGAAGCGGGACGAACAGCTGAAAGAAGCCATCAAGTACCTGAGCGACATGAAACTCTTTAAGCAGGCTATAAGCGCTCCCACCAAGGGTCAGCCCGCCAAGGCTCCTGCCAAGAACGAAAAGTCTGCTGCCAAGGACAACAAGAAAAAGAAGTAGGGATTAATTGGTCGAAGTGTTGAACAATTCTGCGGAATCCTTGGGACGGTTCGTCCGAAGGTTTTTCCGCACGGTCATCAACTACATCAAGTTCGTGTGGGAATTGTTCAAGAACATTCCCGGCGCATTTTCCAATTTCCACACTACCGTCGAACAGATGCAGGTGGTGGGCATTACCAGTATCCCCGTGGTGTTCGCGGCGTCCATGGCCACGGGCGCCATCATGTCGTGGCAGCTGGCCTACCAGTTCGGCGACATGATCCCCATGATGTTCGTGGGCATGGCTGTCGGTAAGTCTGTGATGGTGGAGCTTTGCCCCATCCTCACCGCGATGGTCCTTGCGGGCCGTATTGGGGCATCTATGTGTTCGGAGCTTGGGACCATGGCGGTGACCGAGCAGCTAGACGCCTACAAGGTGCTTGGGCTCAGCCCCTTCAAGTTCCTGTTGGCTCCCCGCCTTATTGCCACCGTCATCATGCTGCCGGTGCTGACCGTCATCAGTATCTTTATCGGTATCGTGGGCGGTTACGAAGTGGCCCACCTGTACAAGGAAGTCTCCTGGTCCGTATTCTTCTACGGCGTGCGCATGTTCTACCACAACTGGGATTTGGTGGTGGGCCTTATCAAGGCTACCCTTTACGGTTTCTTTATTTCTAGCTATGCCTGTTTCTTCGGATACTACACCCATAGCGGCGCCGAAGGCGTGGGCAAGAGCACCAAGGCCACCGTGGTGGCGGGCATGACCAGCATCCTGATTGGCGGATTCACCCTGTCGAAGCTGTTGCTGGTGTAAATCCATGCCTATCCAGAAACGCAAGCGTAAAGAATTTACGGGCCACAATTTGGTGGACGTAGAGCTCCTTGTGGGCCGCGTTCTGGACAAGTTCCACCTGGCCGACGAAATGCAGTTCCAGAGCCTTTCGGAGAAGTTCCGGGAGGTGGTCGGGGACCTGATTTTTCCCCACGTAAAACCCATTGAAATCAAGAAGGGAATTCTCTCCCTGAAGGTGGACAATTCCGCCTGGAAAAGCGAACTGTTCCTGCAAAAAAAAGCTATAATTGACAAGTGTAATTTGATGCTCGGAAGCCCTGTAATCCAGGGCATCCGCTTTGTCTAGTTTAGTAAAAGAGGCGGCATGCCTCAGAGGAAATATGGCAGAAGAATCTGAAGAAATGAAGAAGGCCGAAGAAGCCTACAGCGGTTCAAGCATTACCGTGCTAGAGGGCCTCGAAGCCGTGCGTGTGCGTCCCGCCATGTACATCGGCTCTACCGACATCCGCGGTCTCCACCACCTGGTATGGGAAGTGGTAGACAACTCCGTGGACGAAGCCCTGGCTGGATTCTGCAGCCACATCGAAATTTCCATTCTGCCCGGGAACGGCATCCGCGTTACCGACAACGGCCGCGGTATTCCTACCGATATTCACCCCAAGGAACACATCGGTACCATCGAAGTGGTGATGACCAAGCTCCATGCCGGCGGAAAGTTCGACAGCAATTCCTACAAGGTTTCTGCCGGTCTTCACGGCGTGGGCGTGAGCTGCGTGAACGCCCTTTCCAACAAGTTGATCGTGACCGTCCGTCGCGACGGCAAGGTGGTGAAGCAGGAATTCTCCAGGGGTATCCCCTGCGGCCCCCAGGTCGAAGTCGGTCCGTCGGACGGAACGACAGGCACCAGCGTGGAATTCTACCCCGACGATTCCATCTTTACCGAGACCGTTTATGTCTACGACACGCTGGCCACACGTTTCCGCGAGCTGGCGTTCCTCATGAGCGGGCTTCGCCTGACCCTTACCGACGAACGGGACCCGGAAAACATCGTGAGCGACACCTTCTGTTTCCCGGGAGGCGTTTCCGAATTCGTGCGTTACGTAGACGAGCACCGCACGCCCCTTTTCCAGGAGCCCATCCACCTGGTGCTCCCCGACGGACAGTTCCCGCTGGAAGTGGCCATGTGGTACAACGACGGCTACCAGGAAAACTTCTTCAGCTTCGTAAACAACGTGAACACCTACGATGGCGGAACCCACGTGACGGGCTTCAAGACAGCACTCACCCGCGTCATCAACAAGTTTGCCGCCGAAATGCCCAAGGGCAAAAAAGATATCCAGATTGCAGCAGACGATATTCGCGAAGGCCTTACCGCCGTTATCGCCATCAAGGTTTCCCAGCCTCAGTTCGAAGGCCAGACCAAACGCAAGCTGGGCAACTCCGAAATCGCAAGCTACGTGAACAGCGCCTTCGGTGCCAAGCTGGAAGAATACTTCCAGGAAAATCCGGCCGCCATCAAGGTGATTCTGGACAAGGTTTATAACGCCGCCGTAGCCCGCGAAGCGGCCCATCGGGCCCGTACGCTCGCCCGCCGCAAGAACATCCTTGAAAGTGGTGGACTTCCGGGCAAGCTGGCCGACTGCAGTAGCCGCGACCCCAAGGAATGCGAAATGTTCATCGTGGAAGGTGATTCCGCTGGCGGTTCTGCCAAGATGGGCCGTAACCGTGAATTCCAGGCGATTCTACCCATCCGCGGAAAAATCCTGAACGTGGAGAAGGCTAGCCTCCACCGCGTGCTGGACACCGAAGAAATCCAGAACCTGGTGAACGCCATCGGCACGGGTATCGGCACCGAATTCAAGATTGAAAAGCTCCGCTACCACAAGATTATCATCATGACCGATGCCGATGTGGACGGCTCCCATATCCAGACCTTACTCCTCACCTTCTTCTTCCGCTACATGCGGCCCCTCATTGACGAAGGCCATATTTTCCTTGCCATGCCACCCCTGTACAAGCTGAAAGTGGGCCAGAAGGAACGCTACCTTTTCGACGAAAACGACAAGGACAAGGCCATGGCCGAAATCGAGGACAAGAAGAACGTTACCATCAACCGATTCAAAGGTCTTGGCGAAATGTCCCCGGAACAACTGAACGAAACCACCATGGACCCATCCAGGCGTTTCTTGAAGCAGTGCTACGTGGAAGATGGCGTGCTGGCCGACCAGATTTTCAGCATGCTCATGGGCGAAGACGTGGAACCCCGCCGCAAGTTCATCGAAACCAACGCCTACAAGGTCCTGAAGGACCTGGACATCTAGGCCATGAACCTGAACAAGGCCGACTTCCAGACCGTACTGGGCCAGGCGCGTGAACTGGTCAAGGACCAACTTGCCCTGACGGAGCAGGTCATCTTGAACGTGGCCAAGAACGCACCGGCTGGAATTTCGGACAGACTTGCCGCCCTTTTCCAGAAGAAGGGAAAGCGCATCCGCTCTACCCTGCTTTGCCTTATCGCCAACTGCGGAAAATCTACTGTTGACGTTGACCGGGTGGCCCACGCCTGCGCGGGCATTGAACTGTTGCACAGCGCAAGCCTTGTTCACGACGACATTATCGACGACACCGAAGTCCGGCGCGGGCAAAAAACGGCACACAAGGAATGGGGCACCCAGGTGGCCGTTCTCATTGGCGACTACGTGCTTTCCCAGTCCATGCAGAGCGTTATCGAAGAGACGGAACGGGACATTCCCGTAATCCTCTCCCAGGCGGCAGACCAGCTGATTGCCGGAGAAATCCTGGAGCTGGACCACTGCGGCGACATGCAACTTTCCTTTGAGACCTACAACCGGATTATCGACGGAAAGACCGCGGCCCTGATTAACGCCGCCGCCAAAATCGGGGCTATTCTTGCCGGGTTCGACAAGCCTATGGTGGACAAATGCGCCGAAATGGGAAGCCACTTCGGCATCGCCTTCCAGATTATCGACGACCTGCTGGACTACGGCTACGGTTCCAAGAACCTGGACAAGGCCAAGTTTACCGACCTTTCAAACGGGCTCATTACGCTTCCCCTGCTGTACTATTTCGAAAACAGTTCCGCAGAAGAACGGCGTGAAATGGAAGACCTGATCAAGCGGGCCTCCGAAGACAACATTCCTGCGCAAATCAAGGAAAAGCTGAGCGTCAAGGGGGCATTCGACAAGGCGAAGGCCACGGCACAGAACCATCTGGAAAAGGCCCTAGAAATTGCGCAAGGGCTCCCCAACAGCAAATTTACCGACGAGATTGTCGCCATGTTCGCCAGCATGAGCGATAGAGGAAACTGACGCTGTCGCGAGTTGTCAGTTTTCAGTTATCAGTTGTGAGCATATAATTTGGCGCCAAAGGCGCGATTGTTGAAACTCAACGGTGCGTAGCACCGACTCACCACTCACGACTCGCGACTATTTCCGTCGGATCCAGAAGCCGAGGAACAGCACCACCGACAGGATACACACGGCGATAACGGCCCAGAAAGTCATGGGCGAACCCACGGTGGCGTCGCCGTTCATGCCAAAGGGCAGTTGCACGTTCATGCCGAACAAACTGGCAAAGAACGTCGGGAGCGATATGGAAATCGTCACGATGGTCAAGTTCTTCATCAACTGGTTCAAGTTGTTGTTGATGACGCTTGCGCGGGCATCCATCATAGATGTCAAGATGTTCGCGTAGATGTTGGCCTGTTGCAGGCTCTGGCCGTTTTCAATCTGGATGTCTTCCAGCAGTTCCCGTTCGGCCTCGGTCCAGTTGAGGCTGCGGCCCATCTGGAGTTTCTTCAAAAGGGTGTCGTTGCTGTTCAGGGCGCTCACGTAGTAGATCAAGCCCTTGTTCAGGCTGAACATGGAAAGCAGGTACTTGTTCTCCATAGAGGTGTTGAGCCGCTGTTCCAAGTCGTCGTTGATGCGGTTGATGATTTTCAGGTGTTCGTTAAAATGGTAGATGGCGTAGCTCAGGACTTTCAGCACGAAGGTGTTCAGGCTGTCGATTTTGGAGAAACGCTTTTCGTCCATCACCGGGATGTCGCTGTCGGTCAGGAGCAGCACCCAGTCCTTGAAGATGAAGATGCCGAAGGATTCCACCCGGAACTGGAAGTTGTCGGCGGCGGAATAGTTCTTGGGCTTCTTGAACACGATGGTGGTGAAATCGTCGTCGTATTCGATACGGGAAAGCTCGTCGGAGTCGAATGCGGAGGCGATGGTATGTTCGGTAATCTCGTATTCCTTGACCAGGACGCTGCGCTGTTCCTGGCTGAGGGAGCCCATCATCACGATGTCGGCGGCATCTTCGTTGGGTGCGACCGCCAGGCGACCGGCTTCGATTTTGTAATACTTGAGCATAGGCGCCCCCTTTTATCGAACGGGGGTAAATATAGAAAAAGGGGCTAGGATTTAGGGGCTAGGGGTTAGGATGCTTGGTCTCAAGAGGTGTCATCCTCGCGTCCTGTGGTGAGCAATGCCGAACCAAGGCGAAGATCCGCTTGAAAATAGGGGCTAGGATCTAGGGGCTAGGGGTTGGTAAAACACTTGCACTTTCAAATAAAAGAGTGTGTATTCAAAAGGTCGAACCTATAAGGGCACCTTATGAGTCGCGGAAAAGTGCAATATCATAAGAGGATAATCTATGAAAACATTTTTCTTTTTGTTGTTTTTCTCATTAACGCTGATTGCTTGTTCTGACAACAATTCTAATGATTCCGACAGTTACTCAGAACCTGAATCTAGAGAAAAACTTTACAACGAATGTATGAAACATGTGGAAAACGACTTTACGTGTGACAGTTACAGTCCCGCCACCGAACCTCGTAAGAGAGCATATGCAGATTCTGTTTTTTCCAATTACAATTGCCGCGAAAAAGAGTGGTCATGTCTTATTGACGCCTGCATGTACATCAGAATACACTCAAAGTAATTCACAAATCTTTCAAACATCTTTATAAAGCCGCTTGTGGTTGCGAGGGAACACCGTGACCGAGCAACCTCCTGCGTAGCGAAACCCTTTTTGCGAGGCGAGAGGGCATAGTTGCTAGGCAAAAAATCCGGAGGGTAGCGACGAACGAAGTGAAGGCGCGACTGACGGTCTTTTTTGCAGGCGACTGTGCCCTTGAGACTCGGATTATTTTAAGGGGTTTTAGGGGCGAAGCCCCTAGGAGAGGGGGTGCAGGAAGACTTGGCGAGGCCGTCGGACAATGACACTGTCGGCATCTGCCTAATCGCCAAGGCTGCAAGCAGGGGGAGGCCTCCCCCTTTGTATATAAAAAAGAAATCCCCGGCCGAGGCCAGGGAAAAAATTCAGAACTGGATCCTTCGTGGCATTTGCCACTCAGGATGACGCTGTTACACGCCCTTCTTGAACTTCTTGCTCCACCAGAGAACGATGGGAGAGCAGATGCACACAGAAGAGTAGGTACCGATGAGGATACCGAAGCACTGCACCAGGCCGAAGTCGCGGATGGAGGAACCGCCCTTCACGGCGAGGATCACGCACACGAACAAGGTGGTGAGGGATGTCACCATGGTGCGGCTGAAGCACTGGTTCAGGGACTTGTTGATGGTCTCTGCGAAGTTGCCGGAGCCGAACACGGCGGTATTTTCACGGATACGGTCGAAGTTCACGATGGTGTCGTTCACGGAGTAACCGATCATGGTCAGCAAGGAGGCTATCAAAGCACCGTCGAAAGACAGGCTGAAGGCCGAGATGAAGCCCAGGGTGATGATGGTGTCGTGGACCAGGCCAAGCACCGCCGCCACACCGAAGCCGAGACCGAACTTGCCGAAACGGAACCACACGTAGAGCAGAATGCCGAGCCAAGCGAGAATTACAGACAAGATAGCGTTGAAACGAAGTTCCTTACCGATGGTGGGGCCCACGTTGTCCTTGGCCACGATTTCGCACTTCTGGCCTGCCTTGGCAAAGGCTTCGGCCATCTTGACTTCGAAATTCACGTCGTCGGAGGCGCGCATGCTAATCTGGTAGGAATTGGCAGAGGTTCCGCCCAGGGTGCGAACTTTCGCACCGTCGATGCCTGCCGCAGAGAGAGCTCCGCTCAGGTCCTTCTCGTGCTTACCGTCATCCTGGTACTGTACGGTATAGACCTGGCCACCGGTGAAGTCGATGCTGAAATCGAATCCCTTCACGGCGATGCAGGCGATGGAGGCAATGATCAGGATGGTAGAAATCAGACCAAAACGACGGCGGTTCGGGATAATCTGGAGATTGGCCTCGTTGATGGCCTTGAAACCGTTACCAATGGAAAGAGTGGTACGGTCGGCCTTGGCAAGACGCCAGTCGAGGATAGCGCGGGTCACGGTGATGGCGCAGAAGAGGGAGGTCAAGATACCGATAGTCAGCGTGAGACCGAAACCCTTCACGGAACCCGTACCGATCTTATAGAGGATAAGGCCGGTAAGCACAGTGGTCAAGTTGGAGTCCAAGATGGCGCTGAAGGCCCGTTCGTAACCCTTGGCCACGGCGGCGCGAGCGGTAAGGCCGTTCTTCAGTTCTTCACGGATACGTTCGTAGATAATCACGTTGGCGTCAAGAGACATACCCACCACCAAGATGAAACCGGCGATACCCGGAAGAGTCAGGGTGGCGTTGAACACGGACATCACGGCGGCGGTCACGAGAGTGTTGATGATCATACCGAAGCTGGCGATAAGGCCGCCCAGGCGGTAGTAGGCCACCATGAACACCAAGCAGAGGATAAGACCGATAGCACCGGAGCCGAAGCCCTGGACGATGTTTTCTTCACCGAGGGTAGCACCCACGCTGCGGCTTTCGATAATCTTCATAGGAGCCTTGAGGGCGCCGGCACGGAGAACCACAGCCAGACGGTTGGCCTCGGCCATGTCGTCAAGACCGGTAATCTGGGCATCGCCGTTGGGGATACGGTCACGAATCACCGGGGCAGAAATCACCTGGTTGTCGAGAACGATGGCCATCTGCTTGCCGATGTTGGCGGCAGTCACAGCGGAGAACTTCTTGGGACCGATACCGCCGAACTTGAGGGAAACGGCCACTTCACCGGCGTTGGTACCGTCGCTTACACGATAAGGACGGGCATCAACGATATCGTCGCCGCCCATTTCGGCACGGCGCTTGAGCAAGTAGAGGCGCTTGGCCTTGATCTTGGAGCCACGCTGCACCGGTTCGAGACCGCTGCCGAAGGCAAAGTTCACGTCGCGGGGGATCAGCTTCTGGACACCTTCGGTCTCCAGGAGTTTCTTCACCTTTTCGATGTTCTCTTCGGCGATGAAGCCGCCGTTGCCAAAAGACAGGTAATAGGCGCTGAGGGCAGTCCCGACCTCGCTGGCAGGTTCACCCTCGGCAGGAGCGGCTTCCTTGGCAGAATCGGTTGCGGCAACTTCGGCTGCGGGGGCCTTGCCCAAAAGTTCGTCGTCGGAAAGGGCCTTCGCCGTGTCGGCAGCTGGCTTGGCGCTGTCGGCAGCAGCGGCAGCCACGGTGGAATCCTTGGCGGCAGCCGTAGAGTCCGTTGCAGCGGAGTCAGCCACGATGTCGGTAGTCTGACGGGTCAGGTACTGGTCGATAAGGCCAACCACCTGGCTAAACTTCTCGGATTCGGCCAAAATCTTGAATTCAAGCTTGGCGGTAGAACCCACCAGGGACTTGGCGGTAGAGTCGTCCACGCCGGCCAGTTCCACCAAGATGCGGTCATCGCCGGAGGGGGAAATCTGGGGTTCGGAAAGACCGAACTGGTCCACACGGTTACGGATGATTTCCAGGGACTGGGCCTGGATGTCCTTGATGTCCTCGTTAGGCTTCAGGCCGGACTTGTCGATTTCCAGCGTGATGCTGGTACCACCGGCCAGGTCCAGACCGAAATTGATGGACTTGGAGCCCAGCTTCGGATTTTCCTTAAGAAAAGCCTTCTTTTCGTCGCCCTTCCTGGAGTGGACCTGGATAGAGGGCCACACGGTATAGGCCGAAAGTGCTATTACAAGGAGAATGATAAATTCCCGCATTCCAAATTTATGTTTGTTCATTTGTAATCCCTTAATAAGGCATTATACGCTAAGTTTGCGCGCAAAGATAGAAAAATAGTAGGAAGTAGGAAGTAGGAAGTAGGAAGTTAACGGTATAAAAGGTGCCGTCAGAGGCTAAGAACGGCGAAAAAACGGCGTTTTTTCAAAGAAAAAGGGGGAAGCCTCCCCCTAACTCCTCAACTATTTCCACCGCATTGTCAGTTTGCGTTTGCACAGGGCGCAATCGGTGAGATACGAATCAATAAGCGTCTGATAAGGTATGCCGACGTCTTTTGCCATATTCTTGAAGTAATCGATGGTACTTGAATTGAGGCGGATGGTTATCTGCTTTTTCAATGCAGACGCATAAGGGTTCTTGACCGCCTTCATGCGAGAAAAGTCATATTCCTTTTTCATATTCCGTCTCCTTTCCGTTCATTCCAATAATACTGAAACTCCTTCTTGGTCGCCTTGCGGGCACTGATAATTCGATTGACGACAATCTCCATATCAAGAATGCTCCGTTCCGCATAAACCACGACAAGAGTCCTCAATTTCTCGGACAGACCTACAAGAATGGACCTGTCCTCATTTTTTGAATGTTCAACATCAAAAAAGACCCTGGCATGTTCATCTTCAAAGCAGGACTTGGCCTCTTCAAATGAAATCCCATGCTTCCTTTGATTTATCGCATTCTTCCGCTGATCCCACTCGAATTCTACTTCCATATAGAACCCCGTGGTGTAATTATAATATAATTACATTTTTGAGAAAAAACAACTAATGTTCTAGCCATATTCCCATTTATTTCGGAAAAGCCTCCGTTTGGCAGACGGAGACAGTCCCCATCTACTAGTATAGACTCTTTTTTGCGGAAAAAAATGCCTTGTTAATGTGTAAAATTTCAGCAATTAACAAAAAAGGGGGATGCCTCCCCCTGGTTCGCACTTCGTTGCTCTCCACCCCCTCGCCTAGGGGGCAAGCCCCCTAATACCCCCATTGCCGATGAGTGGTGTGGAGCGTGGAATTGACAACTCGGCGGCGGGTTAGTCCGAACCCTTGAGACACTTGGTGCGGCGTCCATAATTATGTGATTTTCATAAATTCTATTATATGATTTTCATAAATGGAACTATTGATTTTTCATAAAAATTTAGCTATATTTAAAGGAAAAAGGCATAATTATGATTGAAAGGTCAATTTCCAAGACAATTATAGACATGGCAAAGAATTTTCCCGTAGTAACGCTGACGGGGCCTAGGCAAAGTGGCAAATCCACCTTGCTGAAATCATGCTTTGTGGACTATAAGTACATTTCACTAGAAGACCCCGATATTCGCCAACTCGCCGAAAACGACCCCCGTGGCTTTCTAAAAGACTGCGGAACAAAATGTATTATAGACGAAGCGCAACGCGTTCCGGACTTATTTTCCTATCTACAGACAATCGTGGATTCTCGTGACGAATGCGGACAGTTTATTTTGTCCGGTTCGCACAATTTCTTATTGATGGAACGTATTTCGCAAAGCCTCGCCGGACGCACAAGCATCCTCAAGCTTTTCCCATTTTCTGCCGAAGAATTAAGGGCTGTTGACAGACTTCCAAATGATCTTGACGAAATTTTGCTCAAAGGTTGTTACCCTAGACTCTATGACAAGAAAGTTTCGGCAAAGGAATATTTTACATCTTACCTACAAACGTATGTAGAAAGAGATGTCCGCTTATTGCGAAACATAACCGACATGGCGGCATTCAAAAGATTTCTCAAACTATGCGCGGCAAACGTCGGATCCATTTTGAACGTAACCTCGCTTGCCAAAGACGCGGGAATATCCGTCATAACGGCTAACTCCTGGATTTCGATTCTTGAAGCCAGTTTTATACTTCTTCGCCTGCCTCCGTACTATAAGAATTTTTCAAAAAGAGTCATCAAATCGCCTAAAATCTATTTCTGCGACACGGGGCTGCTGTGCAATCTGTTGAACATTTTCAACCGGGAACAGTTGCAAAAAAGCGGATTGCGCGGAGCAATCTTCGAGAATTTCGTGGTTACCGAATACATGAAAAATGCACTGTTTAAAGGCGAAGAACCGCAACTTTATTTCTGGCGCGACACGAACCAGAATGAAGTCGACTTGCTTTGCGAAACCGATGGTGAACTGAACGCCATCGAAATCAAGTCTGGCGAGACAAAGAACCAGAAATTCTACGACGGATTGAAGAAATTTGCCAAAGTCGCAGGCATTCCGCTAACGAACACAAGAGTCGTCTATGGCGGCGACGATTCTTACCTCGGAGAAAACCAGAAGTTCATCAGCTGGAAAGAAATAACCCCTATTCAGAGTCCTTGAGACAACGGACGGAGAAGCCGTTGTACTTTCGCCCATCGAGAATAAAGATTTTGAAGTCGTGTATCTGTATATTGTCTTGCCAGTGTATATCGTGGTGCAACTCCATATTGTAGGCCTGGTAATCACCCCACTCACTAGCAGACCAGAAATAAGCAACTCTGCCCATTTCGGTGAATGAGCCTTCATATTTTTCGCCTGCAGGGAGCGCTGAGAAGCCGTCAGAGAAGAGATACTTTCCGGCGGTCTTAGAACCTCCAAATGCATTAATCAAGGTTTTCCACTCTTCCATTGTCGGCAAGTGCCAGCCCTCAGGGCAAATCCCTTGAACAACGGTTGGCAGCGTACATTTTTTCTTGAAGCCACAGATTTGTGAATTGCTGGCATCGTTCTCCAACGCAATAGAGTCAATGGCTGTAGCCCAGGTGTACAAACGACCGTATGTGGCACAATTTTCCAGCTTTCGCCCATAGCACCAGCTAGTGGAATCGTCAATTTCACGGTCATTTACATTGTAGGGAACGCCTGTGTAGGCAAAGTTCAGATTCTCGGCCATCCATACCTGGTCACCAATCTTTGCCGTTTTATACTTTTGACCATCGCGCTCATCCGTTATTTCTCCGTACGAAATCTTTGATACGTCAAAAATGCTGAGGCTACTACTAGATTCAGCCGATGAAGACCGCGATTTCTCAGAACCAGACGAATTGCCTTTCTTGCTGCCGGAGGAGACATCGTCGTCATCTGCACTGGATTCCGGGGTCCCATCCCCAGAATGACTACTGGAGAAACCATCGTCATCGCGGGAGTCGCTGGAGTTGACACTCGACGCAGAGAAGTCGCAGTCCATCTTCTCGATGAGTGTTCCGATGACCCAGCCGTTGTTACCATCGCACACAGCCATGTCATGGTATTCCGTCAGGTAGGTGGCAACGCACTTCTGACTCTTGCCGCAGTCGTAATCCGACAGTTCCATGAATGTCTCGACGGTGTCAGGAATTCCACCACGGTTCCCGCCACTACCATTATCACCACCCGCCGACGACGAATCGTCACAGCCCGAAAAAACCACAGCCCCGCACAGCAGCACCCCCGCTACCGCACAACCAAATACCTTTTTTTGCGAAAAAATTTTCATAGCAAAACCTTTTGGAATTTATTCAGAGTCCTTGATGCAACGGACGGAGTGCCCGTAGACCTTATCGTTGTCGTACTTGCCCGCATAGTCGTTGCCGTAGTCCAAACCCATGAGGTACGCGTGGCGGTACGCGGGGTAGGAGATGATTTCCTCAGTAGAACTCCAGAAGTACGTGCCATAGCCCTTGTAGCCGTAATTCCCAATGGGGTGGTACCTGGTGCCGGCAGGAAGCGCCGAGAACCCGAAGGCATCCTCGTTGGTGATGCCGCTGTACGCCGTCCAGCCAGTCGCGGACTTGAGCTTGGTACCCGCCGTATTTGAAGACGTATATTCCGTAATGGAACCGTCAACGGCCACAATCAGGGCTTCCCATTCGCTTTGACTGGGCAAATGCCAGCCCTTGGGGCATGCACCACGAATATCTCCCTCACCAAGGTTGCATGCATGATAAATACCGCACTCGTCCTCATCCCTGCCCACTGCAGCAGCCCAGGTATAAAGACGACCGTACTTGGCACAGTTGGCAGGGTCGTCGCCGTAGCACCAGCTTTTATCCGTCTCGTAGTGCCATCCACACCTCGGAATAGTTCTTTGACGGGATGTCAATGGTGGTGGTCTTGTAAACCTGACCGTCGCGCAAGTCCGTCAAGGTATTGTTTTCTGCGTAATAGAGGGCCTTTACCGTGTCCTTCACGCAACTCTTTATTTTGTTGTCGTTCCCGCCGCCGTTCTTGCAGGTGGACTTTGCGGCGTTGAAGGCCATTTCCACGTCCGCTTCGGATTCCATGTTATACATGGAGTAGGTCTTGGAGTTGGTCGTGCCGTCGGCATTCTTGATGGTAACGATGAGGTCCTTGCCGTCCGCAGCGTAGGTATATTCGGCATCGTCGCCGAAGTCATCCTTGCGCACGAAGTGCCAAGTGCTGATATCGGTCTTGACCATGGCGTCGCATGCTGCTGGACTTTGCGGAACTGCTTGATGTCGTAGCGTCGCTCGACGAGCCGTCCTTGTCGGTAGCCCTGGAGTCGCTGGAGCCGTCGGTGTCCTTGCTGCCCGACGACTTTGTAGAACTCGGCTTTGTCTGGTCGTAGGACTTGAACCACGCATCACCATCACACTCATACAGAAGGTCTTCGCTTTCCACGAACACTTTTTCGCCGATGACGCTCATATCGCACTTGTGCTCTTCAAGTTCCTTCAGGTCCTTGACCTCGGTCGGCAACTTTGTCGCCGGGCTAGATGTGGAACTATCATCGCTGCAGGCGTTGAGCGCAACGGCAAGGGGAATAACGCTTACAAGCGCCAAAACATTCAACAAACCAAACTTCATAAAAATTTCCTCATACTTTTACAACTAAATAGTAGAAAAGAACCAAGCGACTCCCGACCGCCCGCAGCAACCGCTTTCCCTCAAACGCCCCTCATTTTCCACGCATTTTTAGCCGAATTTTCTATATGTAACACTCTGTTACATATAGGCTGTTTTCATAGTCAATTCATGAAATTTTACAAGAAACAGCCCAACAAAATGTCTTGCACAATTTATTTGTTCAAACTATATTCCTCCACATCATAATTCTCTAGAAGCAAAATATGAAAAAAAACTGATTCTTCTTTCTGCTATTGCCATAGCTGATGTTTTTGACAAATGGGCTTGCAAAACTCACTTTACGGCTCTGCAAAGCCTGGTTGAACATTTTCCGTTAGTTATATTAGGTGTACTATTGTGCTAGATAAATTTGGAGGCATAATGAAAAAAAACTTGTTCCCGATAACTATGGCTCTTGGCTTTGCTTTGACGCTAATTGCCTGCGGCGACAGCGGTACCAATTCCGGTAGTGAAGACGAGACTGGCTCCGGCGACAAAAATTCTTTTGAGAATTCAGGAACAAAAGATGGCGTCGTCAAAATGAGCTCCATGGTTGACCCGCGTGATGGAACAACCTATAAAATTGCTCGGGTCGGTACTCAAGTATGGATGGCCGAAAATCTAGCTTTCTACGACACGCTGTGGAATCCGAAGATGGCAACAAACAATGTTGAGCAGTCTTCTGATGGTGAGTCTGGACGCAAGTATTCCTATGAAGTGGCAATGAATTTTGCCTACTATGATGATAGCTTGTATAACGATGGAATATGTCCTCCGGGCTGGCATTTGCCGACCATGGCTGAGTTTGACGAGCTTAAGACGTTGGTAACCTCTAAATGCGATTCCACTACATTCTGTGGCTTGGCTGAACATGGTTGGGGTGGTTCCAACACTTATTGGACCAGTACATCTACGGATTATGGTGTTCGCATCGATACGGAGTACGGATACAAGTACGAATCCAATTCCCGAATGGCAGTCTGCTATTCCATCGATCTAGGCGACCGTAAGCCATTTGAACCCAATTTTTCAGGAAAGTCTTTTGAAATGTATGTTCGCTGTCTTTTGGGTTCCAGGGCGGATTCCGCCGATGCCATGAAAAAGTTTCAAAGTGTTCGCCAAAACCGTCTTGATTCCATAAAAATAGCGCAAACTCAATTGGTCCATGACTTGAACGGAGCAAAAAATCATTTCAACGGCGATCTTGAATACAGCTATTTTACAGATGAGCGCGACAGCAATGTTTACGGATATCTAAAAATCGGCAATTATACCTGGATGGCAGAAAATTTGAGATATGCACCAGGAAAATATCTGCGTGACCGTCAGGATACAATTGAGTATTATTCAATAGGAAGTGTTTATTATGGCAGCCAGAGAGATTCAATCTGCCCTAGTGGCTGGCATGTGCCGTCGGTGGCTGAATGGCAAGATTTGTTCACGGTCGCAGATAATATGGGAAACCTCATGGCAACAAATTCCTATTGGGATCCTTCTGAGGTAAAGCCTACGAATACGACCGGTTTTACCATGTTGCCGACTAGGAAGTTTTTGGGGAAAGTGGAAAAGAGTCCCTTCAATGAAACCGAGTTTTGGACAAGCGAAGACTCTTTGGAGGTAAGAATGGTAATTGATACTGTTTACACCGATTCTGTTGAGGCTGAAAATTTCACCTTGGATACGACATACGTTGATAAGCTCTATAATTTATACTATGAATATAGCTGGATATGGAAAAATTTTGATTTAAAGATGGGCAGTTCTACTCATGGGCTCTACGTTCGTTGCGTGAAGGATTGATAACCTGGTTGCCAATGCTTAAAATAAAAGGACCAAAAATGCTCAAAAAATTTATTATCCCGTTTTCCATTGCCGCCTTGCTAGTTGCCTGCGGCAGCGATTCCAACAGCAGTTCCGCAACAGATGACTCATCACCGAACAACAAAGGTTCAGGCAGCTGTCCCAAAGATGGCTCAGGGGACGACACAAGCTGCTCCTTTAAAAAGGAATGCGATACCTGGAAGTATTCCGAACAGTTTATGGGCATCCGCGATATTTACATTTGGCAAGACGAAACCACGGTCAAGCATGAAATCTGGATGAACGATTACCACATGGATCAAAAAGACGAAGTCTTGACCGACCAGAATCGTGACGACCTTTACAAGGAAGCCATGGAAGACTGCGAATATCACTTGAACTCATCCAAATAGATTCGTTCTTGTATGGGGCAATGGCTGCGTCATCCCCTAAAGGGGACCACGGCCCACTAAGAGCGAAACTCTAAGTGGTTGCTGGCCTAACGCGAATGTTCAGCCACGGAACAGGTTTTAGTCCTGGAGGCAACGCAGACTTCGGCCCTTGCCCTTGTTGTCCTCGTTCTGGAGTACCTGGTAGATGTCGTAGTTAAAGCGCTGGATCCCCGCATTGTAAAATTTGTACTCAGAGGCACTCCACAAGTAGGCGTTGAATCTCTCGAGAGCGAAAAGGCCATTGAAGTCCCTGTAACCGGCGGGGAGAACCGAGAACCCGTAGTCATCGCTACCGTTGTAACTACCATACCAGCCAGTGGTGGATCTGAGCTTTTTACCGACAGGGGAGGTTCTACCGATGTTGGCGTACAGGGTACTGTACTCCTCGTTAGTAGGTACATGCCAGCCTTCCGGGCAAATACCGCGGTGGGGGCTATTTGGGGTACAGGTCATGCCATAGCCGCACTTGGTTCCAGCGTTCTCACTGAACTGGGCCGCGCTATCCATCACGGCGCTCCAGGTATAAAGGCGACCGTACTTGGCGCAACCGTCGGGGGCATTGTTGTAGCACCAACTGGAGGAGTCACTACCGGTATAGGAGCTGAATTTATAAGGCACGCCAGTGTAGGCGTAGTTCAGATTTTGTGCCATCCAGGTCTGGGTGCCTATGGTGACTGTCTTATAGACTTGGCCGTCACGGTCATCAGTCAATGTCCCCGTTACAACAGTTGCCGGATCAACAACAGACACGCTACTGCTGGAAGCGATGCTACCGCTCGATTTCACACTGCTACTGGACGCAACTGAACTACTAGACAGATTCGTACCCGAAGAATTCACATTGTCACGAGAGGAACTAGACAAATCGCCATTTTTGCTTTCGGAGGAAGCGCCATCGCTCGGAGCGACGCTTGAAGAACTACCCTTCTCGCTATCAGGGGAATTTTCATCACCGCCTTCGTCGCTGGAGCCATCAGCCTTCATGCTGCTCGACGACTTTGTAGAAGTCGAACTCGGCTTTGTCTGGTCGTAGGACTTGAACCAATTCTCGCCGTCGCATTCGTAGTTCTCTTCGAGTTCGGTCACATAGACCTTCTCGCCGAAGACATCCATGCTGCACTCGTATGTTTCGAGTTCTTCCATGTCAGCCACTTCGGCAGGGAGCCCCGTCCCTTTCGGTGAAGACGAGTCGTCGTCCCCGCAACCGATAAACGCAGCACCAAGCACCCCCGCAAGGGTGCAAACCGTAAACTTTCTGGAGAATGTATTTTTCATAGCGAAACCTTTTGGAATTTATTCAGAGTCCTTGATGCAACGGATGGAAAGAGCAGCGTACTTGGGGAGGTAGGAAAAATCCGGATACTTGTTGCTGTTCAAAATCATGTAGTAGGCGGATCCGTCGCCTTGGATGTCCTCCGCGGCTCCCCAAAAGAACGCGACGTCGTTCGAACTGCTGAAAAGACCAGAGCCGGAGCGGTAGCCCGCTGGAAGAGCGGAAAAGCCATAGGCATCCGTACCGTTGCCGTTACTCCACCCACTGACGGATTTAAGCTTTGTGCCAGCAGTAGATTTTCCGCCAACGGCATCAAAAAGAGTCGAGAATTCACTAGAATACGGAGGCAAGTGCCAGCCCTTGGGGCAAATGCCCCTAACAGGGTATGTCGGCGAGCATGTCTTGCCATAGCCGCAGCCCTTGCCGTTTGTGCTCCACTCGCCCACGCTGTCCATGGCCGCAGCCCAGGTGTAAAGACGGCCGTACTTGGCGCAGTTGGCAGGGTTGTTGTCGTAGCACCAACTGGTGGAATCGGAGGTGTAGTCATTATAGTTATAGGGAAAGTTATAGGGAACATCGATGTAGGCATAATTCAGGTTCTGAGCCATCCAAACCTGATCTCCGATTTTAACCGTCTTATAGACTTGTCCATCACGTTCATCGGTAAACTCGCCATAGTTAATGTCCGGATTCAAGTAATCCCAAGCGCTTTTCATTTCTTCGCTAGACGAAGACACCTCCTTGCCCGCAGAGCTGTTGCTTGACTTCGTAGTCGTTCCAGATGTATTCGAATTGCTGGACTTGGTCGATGTTCTTGCCGAAGATGGATTGCCCTTGCTGTCGCTGGAGTCGTACGAGAATCACTGGATTCTTCGCGGCTATCGCCGCTCAGAATGACGTTATTGTCATCGTCACCCGCCGACGAAGAGTCGTCACAGGCGGAAAGGGCGAAACCGAGCACCCCCGCAAGGGCACAGACCGTAAACATTTTCGCGAATGTGTTTTTCATAGGAAAACCTTTTGAGATTTAGTCCGAGTCCTTGATGCAACGGACTGAAGACCCGCTCTCCTTGCCGTTGTCGGACATGCGCGCCATGCCGCTGCCGGCGGTCAAGTACATGACGTTCGCTTTGTTGTCGTAGTAGGTAGAACACCAGAAGTACGCGTAGCTGCCATCGTAGCTGAAATTGCGATATTGGTTATAGCCGCATCTGAAGCCGGCAGGCGGCACGGAAAAACCGAAAGCGTCCGTCTCTGTGCAGTTTCTGTACCAGCCGCACTGCGACTTGAGAGCCGTGCCCGCACCATTGGAGCCACCCACCGCCTCGAACAGAGTGCCCCATTCCAC
>OMSO01000043.1 GCA_900313675.1 uncultured Fibrobacter sp. | reverse complement strand
GTTCATAGGTCCTGTTCTCGGCGCCATCGATCAGGTGGCTGTAGATAATCTTTTCGGCGAGGGTGAGCGGACGGCCCAGCTGCTTGCGGGCAGCTTCAACGCGGGCGGGAATGCGGGCATAGACGCCCTGGATCATGTCGAAATTGAAAAGCATAATGATAAGTGGTTAGTGGTTGGTAAACAGTGGTTAGGGCGACTTCGTCGCAGTGATTACTTCTTTCGGGCGTAAAGATAGAAATATTATCGGGTCACGATTCGGTGGCCGATATTGTTCCACAGGTTGTCCACAAGCCCGTTACTCAGTTGGAGCCTCTGCGGGAGCGTCGTCGTGCGGTCGTAGAGCATCTGGATGTATTCGTCCTTTTGCCCGCCAAAGTCCAGAATTTCGACGGTATAGACGCATGGAACTGCCGGATTGCAAGAATTCCGGATGGCAACGACAGTTCCCGTAACCTGCAAGGTGTACATCTTCTTCGATATGGTGAGGCCGTGGGTGCTTGGGCCCTTCAATACCACTTGATTGCCGTGTTCGTCAAAAAGATCGGTGCCCTGCACATGGAGCTTGCCGTTTACAGAGGGCCTGGCATTTATCACATCTGCGTTTGCAATAGTGATGAAGGCAAAAATCAATAACAAGATGTGTCGGACGCAAAAACAAGAAAAATTTTTCATATCCAAAAGATATGAATTTTGTTTACCCAACGCTATGTTCTAGCTTCAGCGTCAGCAACTGCCTTGCCTCGGTCGCGAATTCGCCGGGGAGTTCCTTGAACACGTCCTTGCAGAATCCGCCCACCATCGCCTGTATGGCGTCTTCGCGCTTGATGCCGCGGCTTTCGAAATAGAAAAGCTGGTCTTCGCTGATGCGGCTGGTGGTGGCCTCGTGTTCCGTGGTGGAGCTTGCGTTTGCGACCGTGATGTAGGGGAACGTGTGGGCCGCGCTCTTGTCGCCAACGAGCATGCTGTCGCACTGCGTGTAGTTGCGCGCGCCCGAGGCCGACTTGCGGATACTCACTTCGCCGCGGTAGGCGTTGCTAGAATAGTCCGCGCTGATGCCCTTCGAAATGATAGTGCTCTTGGTGTTCTTGCCGATGTGGATCATCTTGGTGCCGGTATCGGCCTGCATGTGCCCGTTGGTGAGGGCCACGCTGTAGAATTCTCCGACGGAGTTGTCGCCCAGCAGTACGCAGCTCGGGTACTTCCACGTGATGGCGGAACCCGTTTCGACCTGCGTCCAGCTGATGCGGCTGTTCTTGCCCGCGCACTTGCCGCGTTTGGTGACAAAGTTGTACACGCCGCCGGCTCCCGTCTCGCGGTCGCCCGCGTACCAGTTCTGCACGGTGGAATACTTGATGCTGGCGTTGTCTTTGGCTACCAGTTCCACGATGGCGCTGTGCAACTGCTTGCTGCTGAATTCCGGCGCGGTGCAACCTTCGAGGTAGCTCACGCTGGCGCCTTCGTCGGCGATAATCAATGTGCGTTCGAACTGGCCCGCTTCCTTGTTGTTGATACGGAAGTAGGTGGAAAGGTCCATCGGGCACTTGACTCCGGGCGGAATGTAGACGAAGCTTCCGTCGCCAAAGACTGCGCTGTTCAAAGCTGCAAAGTAGTTGTCGCCCGCGGGTACCACGCTTCCCAGGTACTCCTCGATGAGTTCGGGGTATTCCTTGATGGCGTCGCTGATGCTGCAGAAAAGGATGCCCATTTCCATGAGCTTGCGCTTGTGGCTGGTATAAATGCTCACTGAGTCAAAGACAGCGTCCACGGCCACGTTGGCAAGGCGCTTCTGTTCGTCCAGCGGGATGCCCAACTTTTCGAAGGTGGCTAGCAACTCCGGGTCAACGTCCTCAATCTTTTCGTGGCTCTTCTTGGTCTTCGGGGCGGAGTAATAGACGATGTCCTGCAGGTCCACCGGTGCAAAATGCAACTCGCCCCAGTTCGGCTGCTCCATGGTCTTGAGCTTCTCGTAGGCCTTCAGGCGAAAATCCAGCATGAACTGCGGTTCGCCGCGGAGCTTGGAGGCTCTCCGGATGATATCTTCGTTCAGGCCTTTTTCGAAGGCCTCGTTCTCGATATCCGTTACAAAACCGTACTTGTAGTTCTCGCTCATGGTGTGCCAAATATAGCAATCAAAATGTATATTTAAGTCAATTCCTGGAATGTTCATTGACTTCCGGGATGTGGATTGGTTTTTCTAGGAGTTTAAAATGAACGGATTTCGCTTGGCCATGACTGTGGCTTTGGCTTCTGTGTTGATTGTTCCTTCGGCTTTTGCCAAAGATTTGGCCCCCAACAAGACACATGCGGTGCTGAACATTACCTACGTGAACGATGACGATGTTCCTCACGCCAAGAAGACACTGACCTTCGTGGGCATCAAGAAACCCAAGAACAAGATCAAGGTGACCACGGATACCTACGGTGAGGCCAGTTTCCATATTCCTCGCGAAGATTCCTACAAGATTCTCTGCGAAAGCCTGACGGGTCCCTTCGAGTGCGGCGAGACTCCCTACGTTTCCCTGACGGCCAGTACCGGCGGCGTGACGGTGGTGTTCGACGACACTCGTGCTGAACTGACGGGCGTTACCTTCAAGGCCGGAAGCGCCGAACTGGTGCCCAGTTCCCTCAAGACTCTGAATACGGCTATTGAAGGTCTCAAGCGTAACACCAAGGCCAAGGTGGAAATCGAAGGCCACACCAGTTCCGAAGGTAGCGACGAATTGAACCAGACTCTTTCCGAAGAACGTGCCGCTAGCGTGCGCGCCTACATGATCAAGAAGGGAATATCTCCGGACCGCGTGACGGCCGTTGGTTATGGCCCCAGCAGGCCCAAGGCGGACAATTCCACCGAGGCAGGCCGCAAGGCCAACCGCCGTATCGAAATCCGCGTGGTGAACGCCTCTGAAGTGGGCGCCGTTCAGGAATAATTTTTAGAATAAACTCAGTTGCCCGTTGTCCTGTGCAGCGGGCTTTTCTTTTTCGACGTTCGACGAATTGTTGACGGGGGTGTCGCTGCTATCGCTACCTGCGTCGGAATCTGCCGTGGCGATTTGCTCCAGGAGCCATGCTTCGTCGTGCACAGGAATTCCCAGTTCGTTGGCCTTGGTAAGCTTGCTTCCGGCAGCTTCTCCGGCCAAAACCCAGCTGGTCTTTTTGCTGACGGAGCCTGCGACCTTTCCGCCGTTCTCTTCGATAAGCTTGCGGGCCTCGTCCCGGTCCATAGTCGGGAGCGTTCCGGTAATGACGGCGGTCTGCCCCTGGAAAAGCGTCTTTACGACACCCTTGAATTCCGTGGGGCAGCCTAGTTCAATCAGTTCGTCAATTTCCTGGGTGTAGCGTTCCGTGTGGAAAAAGTCATAGACGGACTTTCCAATGCGTTCGCCCACGTCGGTGACGTTCTGCAGGTCTTCGACGGTAGCCGTGCGGATTTTTTCGAGAGTGCGGAAATGCTTGGCGATGTTCCTTGCGCTGGTGCGGCCCACAAAACGGATGCCGAGACCGTGGAGCAGGTTTTCCAGACTCCGTTCCTTGGAGGCGGCGATGGCGTCAAAGACGTTTTTGGCGCTCTTCTTGGCCATGCGTTCCTGGGATTCCAGGTCTTCTAGCGTGAGGCGGTAAAGGTCGGGAATCCGCTTGATTTTTCCTGTAGCGATAAGGCTTGCGATAAGCGAAGGACCCAGATTCTCGATGTTCATGGCCTCGCGGCTCACGAAATGCTCGAACAGGCATTGCACCTGTGCGGCACAGTGCATGTTTTCGCAGCGGAGAATGACTTCGCCGTCTACATGGGTGAGTGGCTCGCCGCATTCGGGGCACTTCGTGGGGGCAATGACCGGCTCTGCCCCAATGGGGCGAAGTTCCTTCTTGACATCGGTAATTTTCGGGATGATTTCGCCGCCCTTCTCGACGCCCACAGTGTCTCCGTAGTGTAGGTCCAGACGGGCCACTTCGTCGAAGTTGTGGAGGGTGGCGCGCTTGACGGTAGTGCCCGCAAGACGCACGGGTGCAAGGTTCGCCACGGGCGTCACCGCACCGGTGCGGCCTACCTGAAATTCTACGGAAAGAAGCGGCGTGTAGGCCCGTTCGGCCTTGAACTTGTAAGCGATGGCCCAGCGGGGGCTCTTGCTTGTGGTGCCGAGAGCCCGCTGCATGGCAAGGTCGTTGAGTTTTACCACCATACCGTCAATTTCGAAGGGAAGGCTGTCGCGGCTCGCGCCAATCTGTTCCGAAATCTTCATGATTTCTTCGGTATTGTCTGCTGTCCAGTAATCGTTGGTGTGGAATCCGAGACGCTTGAGCTGCAGTAGGTTCTCTTCGTGAGTCTTGTTGTTGCTCTGGGGAATGTGATAGGCAAAGAAACGCATGGGGCGGGTCTTGCACTCGGCTACGCTCTTGAGCTTGAGGGAACCCGAAACAGTATTGCGGGGGTTCTGGAAAATCTTCTTGCCTTCCAGAATAAACTGCTCGTTCAGTCGCTCGAAGGCCTCGCGCTCCATATAGACTTCGCCACGGACTTCGAAAGTGCCCTGGGGAATTTCGCTGGGGTCGATTTTCAGCTTCTTTGCGTCAAAGTATTCGGGAATGTCTGCAATGGTAAGGGCGTTCAGAGTCACGTCATCGCCCTGGGCTCCGTCGCCGCGGGTAGCCGCCTGCTTCAAGCGTCCGTTTTCGTACACAATCGAAAGCGAGACACCGTCGATTTTCCGCTCGCAGATCCAGGTGTGAGGTGTGAGGTCGCGACCTTCGGTCGCTTTGAGGTTTGAGGTTCGAGGTTCGAGGCTCGGGGCTCGGGGCTTGTCATCCTGAGCGGAGCGTAGCGAAAGCGAAGGATCCAGGCCTTCAATACCCTCTTCCGCAGCCCTCACGAATTCCGCCATCTCTTCGGCGCTATAGACGTTTGCGATGCTGAGCATGGGCACGGCGTGCGAAACTTTCGCAAAGTCGTTGGTGAGGTCGCTTCCGACTTTCTGCGTGAGCGAATCCTTTCCGTGCAGTTCCGGGTATTTCGCTTCGAGAGCCTCCATCTCCTTGAGGCCAAAGTCAAAATCCTGGTCGCTCATGGGGGAGACGCCTTCCTTGTAGTAAAGGCGGCTTGCTTCTTCTAGCTGTTTTTTCAGCTCGAAATATCTGGAAAAGACTTCTGCTCTTTTATCGTCCATTTTTTCTTAGCCCCTATCCCCTAAATCCTAGATCCTATCCCCTAGATCCTAATCTCTAATCCCTAATTCCTAAATGTCCACACAATACCGTAGGCGAAGCGCAGTCCCTCGGGGGTGTATCCGGATTCCGGCATGTAGATGCTGTGGTTGAAGTTCTCGATGCGGTTGTAGAGCTCAAAGGAGAGAATCTGCATGCGGGCTTCGAAATCCAGGGCCAGGTAGTGCTTCATCAGCTCCAGTTCGGGTTCGCCAAACTCGTTGATGGTGCAGTCGTAACGGTGGTCGAACCATTGCCAGTCCACGCGGACGCTTACCCCCAGGCGGTCACTGACAAATCGGTTCTGCCAGTGGATGCTTCCCTTGTAGTAAAGTTCAGGCGTGTCGATGAGCTTGTTTTTCCGGTCTAGCACCTGGCCCCGTTCCAGGTAGAATTTCCAGTTGCCTAGGCGGAATCCCGTCTGTAGCATCCAGTCCCAAGTCTCTGCCTTTTTCAGGTTGACCCACTGGAACGCGCTCTCTACGGATTCCAGGTTTTCGGTAACCCAGCGCTGCCTGATGGGGCTTTTCACCTTTTCGTGGCGGATGCCAATTCCATAAAAGACTTCCCGCGAATACCAGCCAATGTTGACCGTCTTGCGTTTCCGTTTTTCGTAGTTCAGGTTTTCGTTGGGGAAGGCGACACGGCCCACTTCCATAAAGGCCAGCTGGTTCATGTCGGGGAACTTGTTGTCCCTGCGGATAGAGCCGTTGACGCGGAAATGGAAGGGAAGCATCAGGGTGGCGTCTGCGGAGTAGGCTTTGGCGTAGTCCTCGTCGTCGGTGATGGAACTGTTCCGCTGGAGGCCTGCCTGGGTGCGGAAAAGCAGGATTCCCAGGGTGTCCGAAAGTTCCAGGTAGCCTACCTCGCGGTCCTGCAGGTGCTGCTTGCGGTATTCCTCGAAATATTCGTAGCCGTCCAAAAATTCATACTGGAACTTGAGGGCCGGATTGAACAGCGTGTTGTAGCGGATGCCGAAATCCCCCAGCAGGGTCTCGTAGGTGTATTCCCTCAGGGTGTCGTAGTAGAGGCTGTCGGTATGCTGGATGTCCAGCGTGTCTGTCCAGGTGGTGTCGCCCCGGTACAGGTGGGGCAGGGAATCCTCTTCGATTTCGTGAGTGCCGGAATAGACATCGGTGCTGAAAATCAGGTTCTTGATGGGGTAGAGTTCAAAACCTGCGCCATAGCCGCGGCTTTCGATGGAAATGCCGTAGGGGTCTGTCTGGAAGGTGCGCTTGGCCTTGTCCAGGGTGTCAAGGATTACTTTGTGGGTGGAATTGTCGGCATTGTAAAGGTCCATGTAGTTCATCTTCACGAAAGCCTTGCCGAATCCGAAACGCCAGGTCAGCATGGGCTGCACGTGGATGCTGTTCATGGCGATGTTTCGTCCACCGAAGGGGATAGAGGTGGAGTCGCGGCCCAGGGAAAAATAGGGGGAATGGGTCACGTTCTGGTACTCGTATTCCTTGCTGTTCTTGTTGGAGCGACTCTGGATGCCAAAGTCCAGGGCCACCGAGTCGGTGATGATGCGCCTGAAATCCAGCCGCAGGGCGTTGCCGTCGAAGGGGCCACGCTCCCAGGCCAGGTCAGTGACGGGGGTATCTACGGGAATCCCGTGCCGCTCTTCGGTAAGGATTCCGTTTTCGCCGTTCAGGGTCAGGGTGGAGCCGTCGTAGCCAAGCCTTGTTGTGTAGAGTCCCGCAAGCTTGCTAGGGAATCGCCGGCTTACACTTCCCATGCCAAAGGCCGTGGGGTTCAGCTCCGGGTTCCCGAGAATCGATGTTCCCAGTACCCATTCCGCTTTCTGACCCGACACGTCGTAGGTCCGCTCCATCAGTTCCCGGAGGGCGATGACCCAGCGGCCCGCGTCGTTTTCGCGGATGGCCGGATCCGGGCTGTCGGGGGAGTCCCACAGGGTGTCCTGGGGGCTCGGCTGGGTGTAGGCGCGGGGCGTCAGGGACTCGCCAAATACGGTCCAGACCATCGACAGGACTGCAAGCAGGCTTATGTGTAGTTTAAATAATTTCACGAAAAAAGCAAATTCCCTATACTACGACCATCTCACTACACATTTCACACTCCACATCCCGCATCTCACATCCCGCACATCACAACTCATAACTCACAACTCACAACCCACACTTCTCTAGAACCATTCCGCTCTGGATTTTTCACGCCTTTCGCGGAGGGCCTGCACTACGGAGTAGGGCATTTTCATGCAGCCGGGCATGTAGTTGCTGCTTTCGGTATGAAAGTCCGAACCGCCGGTGCCCACCAGCCCGAACTTCTGGGCCATTTCCTTGTATTTGCGGCCCACGGCACCCTTCTGGGCGGGGCTATAGACTTCTATCCCCTGGATTCCCCATTCCACCATGTTCTCGATGAACTCGTCGCTGAGGCCCGACTTGTAGGGGTGGGCGAGCACCGCAATTCCACCGGCGTTTTCGATGAGGCGGATGGTCTGCTGCGGATTCAGTCCCTTCTTTTCCACAAAGGCCACACAGCCGTCCCCGAGGTATTTGGTGAAGGCTTCTGCGAAGTTGGAAATGTATTCTTCGTCCACCAGGGACATGGCGATGTGGGGCCGACCGATAACCTTTCCCTTGCAGTAGGAATTCACCTTTTCGAAGGTGATGTCGATTCCCAGGGCGTTCAGCTTCTTGATGATGGCCTTTGCGCGGGTTATCCTCTGCTTGGTAAAGTCCTCCATCTCCATGTTCAGGGCCAGGTTGGTGGGGTCGCAGAAATACCCCAAAATATGGATGTCCTTGCCCTGCCATACCGCTGAAATCTCGATGCCGGGGATGATTTCCAGCCCGATATCCTTGGCAGGGCCCTCGGCCAGCTTGTAGCTGTCCAGGTTGTCGTGGTCGGTGATGGAAATGCACCGGAGCCCCCTGCGCTTGCAGAGGGTCAGCAGTTCTTCGACAGAGAGGCTGCCGTCAGAAAGGCGGGTGTGCAAATGCAGATCCGCGTAGCCGCCGTTCTCTATCTTGCTTCCTGAACCCTTGTACATCAGGTCACTCCGTAATACTTGGAGATGAGTGCCGCTTCCGATGACTGGTCGGGGTGGAGGCTCAGGTTCAAGAAGGGGTAAAGGGACTCGCTGTTGAACCCGATACGGCACTGGGCTCCGCTTTTTTTGGCCAGGTAAAGTCTCGGCAAGAAGGGCTCGTCCAGGTAGATGCAGACTTCGGGCTCGTAAGCCTCGATTTTTGCAAGGATTCCCTCGAAAACGGGTTCGCCGAAACGGCATTCCAGGTCGCTAAAGTAGAAGGCGTGGCTCCGCTTGGCCGAAATCAGGGCCTGCAGGCTCTCGTGGGCGCAAAACTGCACGTTGTTGAACCATTCCTTGGGCATGGGGCTTAAGAAAGCCACTGCGTCCTCGAACTTTCGGGGCAAAAACACCAGGGTCTTGGGGTGGTTCTTCAAAATGTCCGGAAAACTGAAAGCTCCGGAATCTTCGCCCGCCTGTTTCAGGAACCACCGACGGAGCGACTCGCTGCTGGCAAATCGCTTGAAAAAGAACTTAAACCGATCGGCAAAGTAAGGCGAAGGTTTCAAAGGGTCTCCAAAAATTATAGTCTCACAAAATATATAAATTTGGGCAGATGGCGAAACAGAAATTCTATGCGATAAAGGCGCCAGACGGCGGAAAAATCGTGCTTTCTTGGGAAGAATGCCAGGAACTCACCCATGGCGTCAAGGGCGTGCTTTTTCGCGCTTTTCCAACGCGGCAAGAGGCGGCGAACTGGCTGAACGGCGTTTCCGCTCCTGCCCCCAAGGGACTCCGCATCTACGTGGACGGTTCTTTTTTGGAAGGCTACCCTAAGGCGGGCTGGGGCTTTATCGTGGTGGAAAACGATCAAGAGGTTGCACACGGCTCCGGAGTGACCGTGTTCGATGCCGAAAGCCGCAATATCGACGGCGAAGTCATGGCGAGCTACCAGGCTATGCGCTGGCTGGAGACCAACGACCGCACCGCCGTCATCTGCCACGACTACGAAGGTGTGGCACGCTGGGCCAAGGGGGAGTGGAAGGCCAAAAGTTCCATCGCCAAGAAATACGTGGAGGCTTGCCGCTCGCTTGTTCATCGGGTGAGTTTCGAGAAGGTGGCTGCCCATACGGGCGTCAAGTGGAACGAGACCGTCGATCAGCTGGCCAAGAACGCCATCGCCCGCGCAAAAAAGGCCGAGGGTGCTACGCAGGCGGCAAAAGTCCCGCCGAGAAACCTGCTGGATGAACGCCTGAACGAAGGTCAGAATGCCGCTCAGGCCGCACAGGTCAAACCATCGGAAGCACCTGATGCATCACTGGCTGCAAAACCCGTGACCGAAGCCGTGCGAGCAAAACCCCTTCCAGAACCTCTAAAAGACCCGAAAACGGGGCAGATGAGCTTGCCGCTCTGATATCCCGAAAAAGTGTTTTTTTTGTCTGAAAATTTTTTATGCCTAGAATTCGTTTTCCATTTGCCTGCTTATTGTTTATTCCATTTTTCCTTATGGGTTGTTCCGTCACTCGGGTCTATGATTTCAGCATGACCGCTTCTGAAGCTCCCGAAGTTCACGGGGCCAACGCTGAACAGAAACCTCATTCCTCCTCCTGGCGTTTTTCGGGCAAAGTCTACAAGAGCGTCCATGAAAATGTGGTGATAAGGGAAGGCCTTTACAGTAACGGTAAAGAATATGAGTGGCGTTACGAGATTGGCGGTAACGATTTTTCGGGCAAGGCAGACTGGTTTTACAAGAGTAGACACTTCATGATTGGTACAGGCGTTGGTTACAAGGATGGCCTATACCATCACGGCACCGTGGGGGTGAATACATCCCATATGGAACTTGGCGCCTTCCTGGGATTGTTCCTTCAGTACAGCGATCTGGAATACACCCTTGAAAACTGCGAGACGGGTTGGTACGAAGATGAATACGACCAACTTTCGTATGACCCAGTTCGGGCAGGGTGCAATAGCTCAAGCGACCATCATTACCGATTTAGCACTAGCCCTTTTATGGGGGCTTTCTGGGCGTTGTATTTCAGCAAGTTCTACCTGAACTATAACGTGAGTTTCTATACCCCAGAACCGGACGTGGAAGGAGAATCCCTGAATGTCCCCTCCATTACCAGCAATTACCTTAATGTGGGTTACAGGATTACTCGTTGGCTGGATTACAGCGTTGGTGCCATCTTGACAGCAACGGATGGCAATCTTATCTGGGGTGTTTCCAGCGGTATCAGTTTTTATCTCAATTAGAAAGCTTGTCAGAAACTTTTAGAATCAAGCGCTCTCGTGCTTGCTCATGCAGTGCAGGCTTCCGCCCTCTTCGATGACGGTGCGGCAGTCTAGCCCGATAATCTTTCTCTTGGGATAGACCTTTCGGAAGTATTCTTCGGCCACCTTGTCGGCGGCACACCTGTATTTAGGATAAATTAACCCGCCGTTCACATAGATGAAATTCATGTAGCTGGCCGGGAGAATCTGACCGTCGGGCAACTTGCGCTGTGGCGGCAGCGGGATGGTGTCCACCTTGGCTTTTTTGCCGTAGTGGAGTTTCAGGAATTCCAAAATGGCGGCGCGGGCTTCTTCCAGGTATTTGCCGTTGGCGCTCCTCGGGCTTGCCGCCGGAATGACCACCCTGTCAGTAGCCACGAAGCGGGCCACGTTGTCGATGTGTCCGTCGGTGTGGTCGCCTACAAGGCCCTTGGGGAGCACCAGCAGGGCCTTGAGCCCCAGCATCTCACAGATGGCCTTGATGACTTTCGAAAGGTCTTCCACCTTGTTGCGGTTCTTGCCCACGAGGCAATCCAGGGTCGTCATTCCCAGACCGTCTCCGTTCACTTCGATAGCGCCTCCCTCGAAGATGTAGGGGACGCTCACACCCTTCTTGTATTCCAGAAGGTCAGCGATGCGCCCCGGAATCTGGTTGTCGTTTTTCCAGGGCGGGAACTTGGCGCCCCAGGCGTTAAAGACCGTCTCGGAAACCACAGTTTCCTTGCCTTTTTTCACGAAGAAGGGACCGTAGTCCCGAATCCAGATGTCGTCGGTCTTGACCATGAAAAAACTGGCGGGATAAGGCCTGTCGGCCACGGCGAATTTTTCGTCCAAGGTCAAAAATTTCTTGTTCGGGACCAGCACGTTCACCGGCTGGAACTCGCTGATGGTGCGGATCAGCTCCACGTAGAACTTGCGGATTTTGACGCCACGTTCTCCGTGCCAGTTCAGTTTGTTGTGGGGGAAGGCAAGCCAGGTGGCTTCCTGTTCTTCCCATTCTGCAGGGTAGCGATAAAGTGCTTTTGTCATGGTCGAAATCCTTGTATTGCCCCAAATATAGGTAAAGGTTAAATCATTCCGTAGAAACGTTCAATTGTGCGGCGTTAATAATAGACTTTATGAAAATCATATAATCCGCCGCCCATCCTAGGTGTATTCAAAGTGTATCCAAAAATTTTTGATTTGTAAAAACATTTGTAAAAACAGTGAAAATTAAACAAAAATGGACTTTTTGTATCAAAAATATTGACAATTGAGATGCGGTAACATAGATTTGTAGGTATGAATTCCATCTTGATGTACCAAGACTATAGGCGCTTTTTGCGGGATTATTACGACCTGAAAAAACGAACCTCTGCATTCTCCTGGCGCGACTACTCGCGGATGTCGGGTTTTGTTTCGCCGGTATTCATGCAGAGGGTTTGCGAGGGCAAGGCAAACCTTGGAAAAAAAGCCACCGTCAAGGTGGCGGACGCCTTCAAGTTTGTCGGCATGGAACGCGATTACTTCTTCAACATGGTGACCTACGCCCAGGCCAAGACCGATGAAAGAAAGCGCTACGCTTACGCCGAGATGCAATCCATTGCAGACGCAAACAAGGTGAGTCTTCTCGGTGCAGAGGCATATAAGTATTATGATTCCTGGGTTCACCCGGTGGTGCGTGAACTGGCCTCCGCCATGCCGGGAAAGTTGCCCAAAGAGATCGCAGACAAGTGCGTCCACAAGGTTTCTGCCAAGGAGGTGGGGGACTCCATCAAGTTCCAGGTGGATTCGGGAATCCTCAAGAAGGCAGGGGAGGGTATCTATTCACAGACGGGTAAGTTGCTTGCCGGTGATACCCAGTCCATTTCTTTGGCCGTGCGCTCCATGAACAAGCAGATGGCCATCTTTGCCGTCGACGCCATTGACCGCTTTTCGGTAGAGGAACGCTTTGTCTCCGGGATTACCATGGGCGTGTCAAACCAAGCATACGGCAAGATTGTGGAAGTTCTGCGAAAATGTCGCGAACAGGTTCAAGATATCATCATGAAAGACGACAAGGTAGAACAGGTGCTGCGGCTGAACTTGCAACTGTTCCCCCTGACTGAAAAATTGGGAGACGCCTGCGATGAAAAATAGGGTGTCTGGATACATTGCCTTTTTGCTTGCGTTATGTGGCCTGCTATTGAGTGTTGTTGCCTGCTCGGAAACTTCTACGGCGGGCGGCACCACAGATGAGAACGCCGTCACCGAAGTATCCGCCGATGAAAAGGCGATTATGGAAAGCAAAGTGGATTCCATCAAAACTTTGGTCCAGGCCGAGCCTGCTGATATTGGTGATTCTAAAATCGATTCTACAGACCACTGGTACGAAGTCACATTCCCCGATGTAGGCGATGACTATTTCACTATCGAAGAATACGACCCCCTCTTTGCCTGTTATGTCCGTGTTCATCGGCAGGACTTTGGCGTGCAGGGAATAAAGAGCGTAGTGAATGTTGGCGAATATTTGCAGACATTCTTTATGACGGCGAGTGAGGATGGTGTTACTTACCATACGAAATTGGATAATTGTAATGATGTGGCGAATTGCGAGAAGGACCTTGCGGATTTTGAGAGTTCATGCGAAAGTAGTGGCGGAACCCTGTATCGCCATTTTGTAGACTGCAAGACCGGAGAACTGCATTTGACCTGTTCCACCTTCAAGGGGCACTTGTCGGATAAAGTGGCGGACATTTTGGACACAAACGCACAAAAAATGAAGCAATGGTGTATGGAGGGTAAGTAAGATGAAAAAATTATTACTTGGCAGTGTGCTTGCCTTGTCGTGTTTTTTGCTCTCCTGCGATGATAATAGTTCCAGCGGACCTGACAAAAAAGAGGGTGGCGGAATTGAAGTTCCCTGTAATGCAGAAAATGAGGGAGAAGTTGTCAACCCCTCCGACAGCGACAAGGAATACATCTGTAAAAACAGTTCGTGGAATGTTGTTGACTCCTCTCGTCATTGCGAGGACTGTAAGGACGAAACAATCGCTATCAGCAGTTCTTCCTCTAATAACAATGTCGTTCTGAGCGCAGAATCTAGTAGCAGTGTCATTGCGAGTGAAACGAAGCAATCTAGTTCCGAACAATCTACAGAATCTAGCAACAGTGAAGATGGTGATTCTTCCTCTTCTGTTGAAACGACAGAGGACGAATCTTCAAGTTCAGAAGAAACGGAAGAATCGAGCAGTAGCGAGGAAACAGCGATGTTCCTTTGCGATGACGATGTGACTTATGTCTTAGACTTGGCAAATTGTGAAGTTGAATCCTCTTCTAGTGATGAAGCTGAAGAGTCTTCAAGTTCAGAAGAAGTTGAGGAGTCAAGTAGTAGCGAAATGACACCACAGTCTAGTTCCGAAAATTCCGTAGAATCTAGCAATAATCAGGATAGTTCTTCTAGTGAGGAAGAAAGTAGTTCTAGCAATCAAGTTTCAACGGGAATATGTAAAACTGAAGCAGAAGATAATTGTGTTTATGGAGAACTTTATGATGAACGTGATGGACAAACTTATAAAACCGTAAAAATTGGTGAACAATGGTGGATGGCTGAAAATTTGAAATTTGAAGAAGTTGGTTCGGCAAATCTGAAATGTCAAAATGACGATCCGAATAATTGTGTTACTTATGGATATTTGTACAACTGGGAGGCTGCGATAAATGCTTGCCCCAACAATTGGAGGTTACCAAGTAGACCTGATTTAAATAAGCTTAAAAGTTATACTTCTAAATACAAGGGAAATTTGACTACTGGTCAAGCTTTACGGTCGAAAGATGGTGGCTGGGATAAAACAGGAGTCGGAGAAGGTGCTGACTTGTTCGGTCTTAATATAATGGCTGGTGGTGGATGGTATAACAATACTTATAAGTTTGCAAGTACTACTAAGAAAGCTCTTTTTTGGCAGAGTGATTCCGCAGAGATTTCATCAATAATGTATCGTTGTTATACGATGATTCAATTGTATTTAGAAGATAGTGATAATAGTGGCTCTGACGTTAAAATAGGCTATAAGAGCGGAAATTATTCTCAAAATTGTGTTAGGGGTTCGTACTTATATATCCGTTGCATAAAGGACTAATTGTATATCCAAGGGGAAAGAATATGACCGATATTGATCAAACCGATGATTTGGAAAATGGTGCTATTGCAACACCTGCGAACTCTTTTAGAGGGGGCAAGGTATATAATTTGGCGAAAAAATTATTTGTTTTGCCGATTGTCTTGCTTCTTGCCTGTTCCGACGACAATTCCGCCTCTGCGACCGCGGACCCTCAAACACCGACATCTTCGGAGTCTACCGGCATATCTTCGTCAAGTGAAAATCCAGGCCAAACAATTGAGAGTTCCGATGAATTTATGATTGTCCCGGAAACGCCGCCCGATTCTGTTCGCGAAGAAATTGAGGCCGCAATGCGCGTTGAATGGCTGAACAACCAAATCAAGAACCTGAAAAATGCGAATGAATGCTCTACCATTGAAGGTGTCACTGAAGAGGAAATATCCTACTGCAAGACAAGGTTCTGCAATCTTTACCCCGAAATCTGGCAAGGCTGCGAAGAATAAAAAAGAGACCTCCAGCGGTGATTCTTACCGGGTTATGATTACGCGCCATTCTCCGTTCTCTGTTCGGACAATGTAGCCCTTATCCATCATGGATTTTAGTTGTCTTTGTATGGCAGACATGTTTATGCCAATGTTCTCCTTGATTTGGGCGTAGGTTATGTCCGGGTTATCAGAGAGTAATTCCAGAATCTTGCTGGAATTTTCAGTGCGAAAATGCACTTGCTCTCCATCAAACCACCAGACTCCGGGACCTTGCTCCTTGACAAATTGTACGTTGAACATGATTTCGTTGGCGTACATTTTTCGGAAGTAGTTTCGGAAAGGGCGGATTTGCGTTAGTGTCGCCCGAGCTCCATCGGATGGAGCGGGCCCTACATCTAAATCAGTTTCGTGAAGTACTTCGAGATAATCGTTCTTTTGACGGCTGCGTACTACGAGCAGCGGGTAACCATGCTTTGCAAGGATATAGTTGACCATCAGTCGGGCAATTCTTCCGTTTCCGTCTTCAAATGGATGGATTCGAATATACCGATAATGGAATAGGGCGGCAAGGTCTACCGGCGATAGTTTTTCTTCCCGTTCACTCAGGTTGTACCAGTCTACTAAATCGCTCATCAGTGAGGGGGTTTCCTCGGGCGAAGCGTAAGTGAATATGTCCCCATAGCGGGTGACAACGCTGTTCGGCCTTGTCTTGTACTGGCCTGCGTGAATTGTGTAGGATGATGCGTTTCCGTCGGGACGAATGTAGTGGACTTGGTAATCTTCTCGAAGTAGAGTCCTGTGCAATTGCCGTATAAAGTTTTGGGTAAGGGGAAAATTTTTTTCCTGCGATTCTGCCAGAGACAGCTTTAGACAGACGTCGCTAGCCTTCATCTCTTCGCAATCTTTTAACTTGGCTGCTCCATTCACCTTTCCGAAGAAGAGCAGGAGTTCCGTCTGCCCGTAAGTGAGCGTGTTGCCCTCGATGTGGTTGCTGTTGTAGTTGAAATCGATTGTAAACCGCTTGTTCAGACGATGCCTGTCATGCTCGCTGAGGGGCTGTAGCGAATTCCATAATTCTAGGGCTTCTTCGAGGTTTTTCGATTTCATGACCTTAATATAATAAAATTTCATATAAAAAGTGGTATTGTACCACTTTTTTATGTGTTTTTTGTTGTTTTTGTGTGCAAAAAATGCCAGTAAAGGTGGTATTATACCACTTTTATGGCCGAAAATGCGTTGTCTTAAGGCTTATTCACCCCAAATCTTTAAAATATCCCCGTACAGGTCGATGCGGCGGTCGCGGAAATGCGGCCACCAGCGGCGGTTTTCCTCGGTTTCGGCGAGGTCGAGCTCGACGGTGGAGACCCCGAGAAATTCGGGGGAGCATTTTTCCAAGATGTAGCCGTCAGGGGCGGCGGCAAAGCTCGTGCCCCAGAACGTGAGGTGTCCTTCGGTGCCGCCACGGTTTGCCGCAATCACGAAGGTGCGGTTCGCAATGGCATGCCCGCGCATAACGGTCATCCAGCTGTCCTGCTGGCGCGGGTAGATTTCCTTGGGTTCGCTGTCCATCCAGCCGATGGCGGTGGGGTAGATGAGCACGTCTGCGCCCTTGAGGCTCATGATGCGGGCGGCTTCCGGGAACCACTGGTCCCAGCAGATGAGCACGCCGAGGGTGCCTGCAGATGTCTTGATGGGCTCGAAACCCGTATCGCCCGGGATGAAGTAGTATTTCTCGTAGAAGGCCGGGTCGTCGGGAATGTGGCTCTTGCGGTAGAGCCCGGCAATGCTGCCGTCCCGCTCGAACACGAAGGCGGAATTGTGGTAGATGCCGCTGGCCCGCTTCTCGAAGAAGGGGAACACCACCACGGCGTTCAGTTCTTTGGCGATGCCCTGCCACTGGCTAACCAGCGGGTGGTCCTTTTCAATGGCAAGGTTAAAGAAGTCCGCGTTCTCTTCGAAGGGGAAGTAGGGCGTGTGGAAGAGTTCCGGCAACACGACCAGGTCGTAGCCCTTGCCCTTGAGGGTGCGGGCCTGTTCCACGTACCAGGCGTTGTTGCTGTCGAAATCGCCTGTCCATTTGCCTTGCAAAGTTGCGACCTTAATCTTGCTCATATAGACTCCCGTTGTCATTCTGGAGGCCTCAAAGAGGCCGATAGAATCCATGGACCCTATCGGTCGCCAAAGGCTCCCTCCAGGGTGACATTTTCTACCTATCCGTCCCTAGATCCTAGCCCCTAGATCCTAGCCCCTAGTCCCTAAAATATTCCTTCGCCTTCTTCACAACGTCTTCCACCTTGACCATGGAGAATTCCTTTTCGTTGCGGAACTTCCATTCGACTTCACCATTCGCAAGTCCCTTCTTGCCGATGGCGATACGCACCGGAGAACCCCAGAGGTCGGCGTCCTTGAACTTCACGCCCGGACGTTCGTCGCGGTCATCCACGAGCACGTCGATGCCGGCAGCTTCGAGTTCACTCTCAAACTTTTCAGCGAGTTCCACGAGTTCGGCTTCTTTGCCGATGGGGACGATTTCCACCTGGAAGGGCGCGATGGACTTGGGCCAGATCGGTCCGAAGTCGTCGTGGCTGTTTTCCACGACGGATGCCATCAAGCGGCCCACGCCGATGCCGTAGCAGCCCATGATGGCGGGAGCGGTGGTCTTTTCGGCAGTGAGGAACTTGGCTCCCATGGATTCGGAGAACTTGGTGCCCAGCTTGAAGATGTTGCCCATTTCGATACCGCGGGTCTCGGTGAGGAGCTCGCCGCAGCAGGGGCACTTGCAGACTTCGGATGCTTCGGCGATGTCGGCCACTTCGAACTTCGGGAAGTCGCGCTTCGGGTTGCAATGCTTGAAGTGGAAACCTTCTTCGTTGGCACCGGTCACCAGGTCGAAGGAATCGGCAATCGCTTCGTCCACGATGATGCGCGTATCGTGAGAATTAATCGGGGACGCAAAGCCCGGAACCATGCCGCAGGCCTTGATGAGGCTGTCTTCGGCGGGGTAAAGTTCCTTCGCCTTCAGCAAGTTGTGGAGCTTGATTTCGGAAACGTCGAGGTTGCCCGGAACCAC
>OMSO01000049.1 GCA_900313675.1 uncultured Fibrobacter sp. | reverse complement strand
GAAACCACCACGAGCGACTACGACCGCGAAAAGCTCCAGGAACGCCTGGCCAAGCTTGCCGGCGGCGTTGCCGTGATCAAGGTCGGTGCTGCTACCGAAGTCGAAATGAAGGAAAAGAAGGACCGCGTGGACGACGCTATGCACGCAACCCGCGCTGCCGTCGAAGAAGGTATCGTTCCGGGTGGTGGCGTTGCCCTCATCCGTGCCGAAAAGGCCATCGATTCCCTCAAGTTCGATAACGACGACCAGAAGACCGGTGCTGCCATCATCCGCCGCGCCATCGAAGAACCGCTCCGCCAGATCGTGCAGAACGCTGGCCTCGAAGGCTCTGTGGTGGTGAACAAGGTCAAGGAAGGCAAGGACGCCTTCGGTTACAACGCGAAGACCGACACCTACGAAGACCTCATCAAGGCTGGCGTCATCGACCCGGCTAAGGTGACCCGCACGGCCCTCAAGAACGCCTCCTCCATCGCCTCGATGATCCTCACCACAGACTGCGTGATCACCGAGAAGAAGGAACCCAAGCCGGCAGCGCCTGCTATGGATCCCTCCATGGGTGGCATGGGCGGCATGATGTAATCGTCGCCGGTCAAGAGAACAATCATTTTCTCCTTAAAACAGAAACCCGGACCGCAAGGCCCGGGTTTTCTGCGATGTACAATCTGCTGAGAATTCTTTGAATTGAGATCCTTCGACGCGGTGCCTACGGCTCCTTGCTCAGGATGACACGTTGTGTCATTTCTTCAACACCTTGTTCAGCGTAGCCTTCAGGTGGTTCATGTTGGCTTCGTCCAAAGTCTCATAGCGGTAAAATGTACCGTCACTCTGGACAAAGTAGAGCACCGGGATGTAGCCCGTGCCGTAAGCCGGACCGAACTTGCTGTTTGCGTCTTGGAACACGGGAATCACGGCGTGGAACTGGTCAATGAACATACGGATGTCGTTTTTCTTGATGCCGCCGCCAAGACCGATGGCAATGCCCGTAAGGCCTGCGGATTCATACTCCTTCATCAGGTCCTGGATTTCGGGGAAGTGCCGCTGGCAGTGGGGACACTTGGGGCTGAAGTAGTAGATGAGCAGCGGACGGTTGCTGAAATGGCTGAACAGGATGCCCGGATCGTTGATGCCCACCAGGGGCTTGGAAAAGTCCATCTTCATGGGGACATGGGTTGTAGAATCTTGCATGAGCTGGACGTCTGCCACCTTGGGTTCGGCGGCGAGTTGTGCAAAACAAAGTCCGGCAGTCAGGGTCACGAGAGCGAAAAAGCGTTTGAGCATTGGCGATAAAACTCCTAGTATAAACCCTAAAATACGAAATTTCCATTGGAAAAGCACGGCAAAATGAAAAAGAGACGAAATTTGTGCAATTTTTGTACATTTTACCCGTGTTTGTGCGTTATGCCATAATCCTGCTATTGGCAGGGGTTTCCTTTGCGTTTGCCGCCGAATCTGCGGACAGTGTTTCCGACATTCCTCTCCCGAAACAGTCCGCCTACACGGGCAAGGGCTTTACGGTGGGTATCGGCATGGGCGTGTTTGACGCCAGCGAGAAATGCGACTGTGTGGGAATCTGGCAGGGTCAGGCGGACTACTTCTATACGCCTTGGTTTTCGGGAGGGGTAGAAGTCCGTTTTTTCGGCGGTGAGATGGACTCCAGGACTTCGGTCTTGTACCAGCGGTACCGCCTGTCCGGCAAGTTCCACCTGTCTTTTTCAAACTTTTCCATGTACCTTTCTCCTCTGGTGGGGCTAGAAACTACGGACATTTCGGAGCTTCGGGAGCAGTGGAAGAACCGCTCCAAGGATGGGGATGACATTGATGATATCGACGATGATGACGAAATCGCCTCGGTGGCGGATTCTGCGATAAAGGCGACCAACTGCGAAAAGATGTTCTCCCTGGACGGCTTTTCGGCGGGGCTGGAGTTTGGCATGGGGTATGCGTTCCCCAAATACCTTGGGGTTTTCGGGGCAGTCCATTACGAGCACAATTTCAACAATTCCCAGCTCCTGACCATGACCCCCGGTTTGGGCTTCAATTTGCGGAGTGTCTGGGATTGGGCCCAAAAGAACACCTATTCCCTGTGGTTTACCGTGGAAGGGGGCTTCCAGAGGTATTTCCACAGGGGGGTCTCGGACTGGAACAGGGCCCTGATTTTCGGGTTTACCCTGGGAATGTAGCCCCGAGGTTTGACAAAAGCCCCCTTTTTTCTATATTTGGTCCACCGGTTTTTAAAACCGGAACCCTCCCAGGGCCAATGGTGGACCTGGGCGAAAGACCAAAGGGACTCATTATGAGACAGTACGAAACCATGGTGATTATCGATGCCATGATCTCCGACGACGCTATCAATGCCGAAGTCGAGAACATCGCCTCCATGATCACCAACGGCGGTGGCGAAATTCTCCGCCGCGACGATTGGGGCAAGCGCAAGCTCGCCTATACCATCAAGAAGCGCCAGCACGGCTACTACGTGATTTTCTACTACAAGGCCGAAGCCGCCGTAGTGGCAAACATGGAAGCCGCTCTCAAGCTCAACGAAAACGCTCTCCGCTGGATGACCCTCGTGGACTATCCCATGAGCGAAATCGTTTACAACCAGGATATGGCTCAGTCCACCGAAGAAATCATTCCGGTTGACGCAGAAGAAGGGGAGGCTGAATAATGGCTTTTGAAGATAAGAAACAGGCACCCCGTATCCGCCGCAAGAAGACTTGCTGGTTCACGGAAAACAATGTCAAGTTTATCGACTACAAGGACGAGAAGACTCTCCGTCGCTTCATCTCCGAACGCGGCAAGATCATTCCTCGCCGCATCTCCGGCACCTCTGCCAAGTACCAGCGTATGCTGAACGAGGCTATCAAGCGTGCCCGTCAGATGGCGATTCTCCCCTTTGTATCGGACAGCGTTCGCTAATAGGAGGAACTAGACTATGGAAATTATTCTTAAGGCCAATGTTCCTCACCTGGGCAAGATGCTCGACGTCGTGAAGGTTAAGGACGGTTACGCCCGTAACTACCTGTTCCCTCGCAAGCTCGCCGTGCGTGCCACCAAGGAAGCGAAGCTCCAGATTGAAACCAACCGTGCCGCCCTCGAAGCCCAGTTCCAGAAGGAACTCGCTGCTGCCGGCGACGTTGCCGCCAAGCTCGCTCAGATTTCTGTCAACCTGGAACGCAAGGTTGTGGAAGGCGAACGCCTCTACGGTTCCGTCACTGCAGGCGACATTGCCGAAGCTATCACCAAGGCCGGTGTGAAGATCAGCCGCGCCCAGGTTCAGCTCGACGAACCCATCAAGCAGCTCGGTGTTTACACCGTCGCTATCAAGGTGTTCAGCGATGTTGAAGCTCAGGTCAAGGTTTGGGTAGTCGCTGAGAAGGCTTAATTCTCTCTGACTGCTAGAAATCTTAAAAAGCCGCTCCTTCGGGGGCGGTTTTTTGTCTGTAAACTATCCCGTAGGGCGTAGCTAGTAACTAGTAACTAGCCCGCAGGGCGTAACTCGCTTTACCTAATTTTCTATTTTATTTCCGTATGCGCAAGTTTTCTTTTATCGCCTGCGTGGCGAGCCTTTTGGCGGTATCGGCGTTTGCCCAGCCCCGCGACCTGTTTGCGGAATTCGAGGCGGAGACCGAGGCCGCCCAGTCCAGCGAGGCGGCGGTGACGGCCCAGAGTTCAAGCTCGGAAGTCTTGTCTAGTTCTGCAGCAGTCTCTTCTAGTAGTGTCGTTTCCAGCTCCAGTGTCGCTGCTCAGGAATCCTCCAGTTCCGAAGCGTTGTCTAGCTCTGTACAGTCTAGTTCGAGTATCGCCGTGGCAGATACCCTTCAGCAGTCTTCCAGCAGCGTTGTGGCGGATTCTCTGCAACTGCCCTCGTCCAGCGATGTTCCTCAGGATAGCCTGTCTTCTAGTTCCGAGGTGTCGTCTAGCTCGGCTATATCCTCCAGCTCGGTCGAGTCTTCAAGTTCCGAGGCATCTTCCAGTTCACAAGTTTCGTCCAGCTCAGTTGAGGTTGCGGTCGTCCCGTCTTCCAGCAGCATCAGCCGTCGCGACCTGCTCGGCCCGGTGAAGGTTTCGAAGGTTCATAGCATTGACGAAATGAAAGGCAAGTACCGGAGTCCTCGCAAGGCCCTGTTCATGTCGTTGGTGGTTCCCGGTTCGGGCCAGCTTTATGTAGGTGGCTCTACCTTCAACTACGCCCGCGGTGCGGTCTACCTCGCTCTTGAGGCAGCCCTCTGGGGTGGCTGGTATTACTTTACCGTTTACAAGTACGACAAGCAGGTGAACAAGTACAAGAAATTTGCCAAGAATCATTTCTCCATTGGCCGCTACGAATCCCAGATGCGCGACATCTACTTGAACCAACTTTCAGATGAAACGGAAGAATCAAGGTTCGAGACCCGCTACATGACCAGCCGGGAAGATTTCTGCAAGGCAATTTATGGTGACGCAAACGCTTCGGGCTGCTACACCAAGGGCAAACTCTTTACCAATGACAAGGCCCATACGGATCGTTTTTCTGTGACGAACCCGCAATCTCTAGGTCAAGAAATTGCAAGCCAGAAGAACTTCTACGACAACTCCAGTGTTTATCAACTGGTGAGCGAAAGGTCCTATGTGCTTGGTTGGGATGATGTGGATTCCGTAGCCCTGGGTCAGAACCTGCTTCTGGAAGAGGCCGTTGTTGATGAAATTGTTCCTCTTGGCAAGTCCAAGAACCAGTCCAAGTACCGCGATATGCGTAGCAAGGCCAACGACTATGCCGACCTGCAGGTTTGGTTCTTCGGGGGTATTATCCTGAACCATCTGGTTTCTGCCGTGGATGCGGCCTTTGCGGCCAACGCCCACAACAAGGAACTTTACTCCGAAGATGTCTCCTGGTACGACAGGCTCCACTTCGAAAGTTACATGAGTTTCTTCGATGGGTTTGATGTTGGGGTCCAGGCCAGCTGGGGATTCTAATGCGCATCTTTCTCGCCATCCTGTTTTGTGCGGCCTGTGCTTTTTCCCAGGTGGTGATTTCCGTTGACGAAAGCGTGAGCAAGAACAGCGAGAAGAGCCTTGCCGTGGCGCTGGGTGCTTCTGCTCTTTTGCCTGGCATGGGTGAACTTTACCTGGACGAGCGCGAGATGGTTCGCCCTTTCATGTGGACAGACATTGCCCTTTGGATGGCGGCGGTGGGGTCTTACTACGTAGGGGAACGCTACATCTCATCGGCCCACGATTATGCGGTGCGCCACGCGGGGCTCAACACCTCCAGCAAGAAGGTCTCGCTCTTGAATACGGTGGGGGACTACCGTAGCCGTAGCGGCGTGGCAGGTCAGAACTCCTCTCCGGATAACGACGAGGATTACAACCAGTCCATGATCCGCGCCGGCAAAGCGACAAACGAGGAATTTTCTGACGACATCCAGTGGGACTGGGGGAGTAGCGACAATCCCGAGACTTCGGAACATATCGACGAATACAAGAACCGCCTGAGGAACTACCGCATCAGCCGGATTGTCTTTCAGGTGTCGGTAGGGGCGCTGGTGCTGAATCGTGTGGTCTCCATGCTGGACGCCATGCGCATTTACCGCAAGACATCATCCAAGTCCTTCGGAGAGCGGATGCAGTTCTTGCCGGAGTTTGGCGAAGACGGCGGCGGGCTCCTGGTGAACGTGAAATTTTGAGGAAATTCAGAATTCGGAATTCAGAACTCGGAATTCAGAACTCGGAATTCAGAACTCGGAATTAGATTTTGTTGTAACCATATGTACTTTATAATCATCTAAATAAGTGAATTTTTGAGAATCTGAAAAATTTTATGAGAAACCTGTTCCTGCTACTTTTTACTGTTGCGTTCCTTCTGGCCTGCTCCGGAAAGGACGCTCCTCAGGGTGTTGCCGGTAAGCCTGCGAAGGGCGGCCGCAGCCTGAACGTAGAGGGTTACATCGCGGAGTTCTCGAACCAGAAACAGGAATTTCAGACCATGGCGACTCTGGAGGCGAACAACAGCGTCTCCTTGAGTGCCGCCGTTTCTGGCCGCCTGGTGGAACTCCACGCCAAGGACGGTGCCAGCGTGCCTGCGGGGCTTCTCCTTGCCAAGCTGGATGATTCCGAACTCAGGGCCCAGCTGAAGCAGGCGGAGTCCAACTATTCCCTTGCTGCCCAACGGGAGCAGCGCACCCGCACTTTGTACCAGCAGGGAGGTGCGACCCAGGAAGATTTGGAAGCGGCTGTGGCGAACCTACAGTCGGCGGAAGCCAGTGTAGAGTATATCAAAGCCCAAATTGAGAAGACAGAGGTTCGGGCTCCCTTTGCGGGTAAGCTTGGCTTGGTGGATGTTTCGGTAGGCCAGTGGCTGAACGCGGGCGCCCCCGTTGTCGAATTGAGCGACGTGAAAAAACTGAAAGCCCGATTTGCGGTTCCCCAACGCTATGCCTCTGTCGTGAAAGTTGGGGACAGGGTTACCCTGAAGGATCAGGAACGGAACGTAGAGAAGAAGGGGAAGGTTTCTGCCCTGGACGCCACCATTTCGGAAAGCAGCCGTACCCGGCAGGTGGTGGTTTCTGTCGATAATTCCAGCGGCAAGCTTATCGCGGGCGGCTACGTGAGCGCCACCATCCAGATGAAGGCCGGAAAAACCAAGAGCACCACCATTCCTGCCGAGGCCTTGATTCTCGATAGGGAAGGTGCCTATGTGTTTGTAGTCCAGAATGGCAAGGCCCATATTAAGCATGTGAAGACAGGGCTTCGCACTCCCTTTTCTGTAGAAATAACGTCGGGGCTTTCTAAGGGCGATACGGTAATTGTTTCCGGGATTATCAGCCTCAGGGAAGGGGTGGATGTCAATATCAAGGAAATCAGACACGCCATGAATTACGAGGTGGATTGATGAGCATAAGCCAGCTCTCGGTCCGCCGCCCTGTATTGATGAGCGTCGTCGCCCTGGTGATTCTGCTGTTGGGCTTTTTCGGAGCGTCCAACCTGGGCGTTCGTGAATATCCTAACGTCGATTACCCGCTGATCCAGGTGAGAACCTCTTACCCCGGCGCCAATGCCGCCGTGGTAGAAGCCGAAGTGACCGAAATTCTGGAAGCTTCCATCAACAGCGCATCGGGCATCAAGGCCCTTACCTCTACCAGCCGCGACGGATTTTCCTTCATCAACATCGAGTTCGAGACCGGCATGGACTTGGAGGCGGCCGCCAACGAAGTTCGCGACCGCGTGAGCCGCGTGCGCCGTCGCTTGCCCGACGATGTGGACGAACCTACGGTCTATAAGTCTGACAGTGACAACGACCCGATTCTGATGCTGAGCCTCGTGAGCGACAAGCTGGACCCCATGGAGGTTTCGGAAATTGCGAACAACCAGGTGAAGGAACGCCTGCAGACTATTTCCGGAGTTTCGGAGGTGGCTATATGGGGCGAAAAGCGGCCCACGGTGCGCCTGTGGATCGATCCCGTGCGCTTGCAGGCCCTGGGCGTTTCCGGAGCGGAGATGTCGGCGGCCCTCAAGAAGGGCAACCTGGAATTGCCTTCGGGAACTATCGAAGGTAGCGAGACCACCCTTTCTATCCGCACTTTGGGACGAATCCTGGACCCAAAGGCTTTTGAAAACATTGCGATAAAGACCGCTGCCGACGGAACCGTGATTCGCATTTCGGATGTGGCGGATGTGCATTACGAACCTAAGGATACCCGCACGGGATTCCGCCGTAACGGCAAGAACTCCATTACCCTGGCTCTGATGGCGCAGCCAGGCTCTAACCATGTGGAAATCGCCAACGAGTTTTACAAGCGGGTAGAGGATATCCGCAGGGAAATTCCCGAAGGCGTGCAGGTGCTTTACGGTCGGGACACTTCCATCAATATCCGCGCCTCTATCAAGGAAGTGGTGGAGACCATCTTTATCGCCTTCTTGCTGGTGATTGCCATTATCTTCGCCTTTTTGCGGGAAGCCCGCACCACCCTTATCCCTATGGTGGTGGTTCCCGTTTCCGTGGTGGGAAGTTTCTTTGTGCTATACCTGTGCGGATTTTCCATCAACGTGCTGACCCTTCTTGCCATGGTCCTTGCCATTGGCCTTGTGGTGGACGATGCTATAGTGATTGTGGAAAACATCTACCACAAGATTGAGCAGGGCATGAATTCCAAGCAGGCGGCCGTGGCGGGTACCAACGAGATTTTCTTTGCGGTAATCGCCACTTCTGTGGTGCTCATGGCGGTGTTCGTGCCGGTGCTTGCTTTGGGCGGCACCACGGGACTTCTGTTCCGGGAGTTCGTGGCGGTGATGATCGGTACGGTTTTCCTCTCTACCTTCTGTGCCCTGACGCTTTCGCCTATGCTCTGCTCCAAGTTCTTGCGGCAGCAAAAACAGGGATGGTTTTTCCGGGTGACGGAGCCATTCTTTGACGGGCTGAACGGCATTTACTCGAAACTTCTGGGCGTTTTCTTAAAGTTGCGATTCCTGCTGTTCCCTGTGGTGCTTGGGCTTTTGGTGGCGGCCTATTTCTGCTACACCAACATGAGTAGCGAGATGGCGCCTACGGAAGATTCCAACGCGGTCATGGTGAATATGAACATGCCCGAGGGTGTGAGTCTGGACCGTACCAAGCGCATGGCCGATGCCTTTGCCGAAGAGGTGATTGCCCTGATGGACAGCAACGAATATACCGAAATCCAGGCGGGTGCTTGGAATGCGGGTAACTCTAGAATGCGCATCTTCTTGAACAACGACAAGAAGGCCCGTCGCCCCCAGAGCGAAATTGCCCGTTCTATCCAGATTTTGGGTAGTGAATACCCGGATTTGCGGGTGATGGTGTTTGAACCCCAGAGTATCAGTACCCAGAGGGGCGGACTCCCGGTACAGTTCGTGCTCCAGGCGCCGAACATCGAAGTCTTGCGGACGCTGGTTCCCAAGTTCGAAGAAGCGGCCAGCCATAGCCCCGTATTCAGCGTGGTGAACACCAACCTGCGCTTTACCAAGCCGGAACTCCATATCGAGATTTTGCGTGACAAGGCCAACGAAGAAGGGGTCAGCGTAAACGACATTGCCCAGGCGGTTCAGCTGGCGATAAGCGACCAAACCTATGGGGAATATTACAAGGACGGACGCCAGTACGACATCATCGGGGCGGTGGGCTACCAGTACCGCAGCACTCCCGAAAGGCTTTCCTTGCTGACGGTCAAGAACGGCAAGGGCGAGCTGGTCAGCGTCGAGAATTTTGTCACCTACAGCGAACAGTCGGCGTCGCCGTCGCTTCCTCGGTATAACCGTTTCAGCGCCGCCACCATTCAGGCGGGCCTCGTTTCCGGCAAGACCATTGGCGACGGCGTCGAAGAAATGCGCCGGATTGCAAAAGAGGTCCTTAAGGAATACCCCAGCGTGAGTACCGCCCTGAGCGGGTCTTCCAAGGAATTCGAGGAAAGTTCCAGCGGGCTCTACATCGTGTTCTTGCTGGCCTTGGCGCTGGTGTTCCTGGTGTTGGCGGGGCAGTTCGAAAGTTTCCGCGCTCCCTTCGTGATTTTCTTTACGGTGCCGCTGGCCTTGGCGGGGGCACTTGCCTGCCTGTTCATTACGGGGCAGACCCTGAACATCTTTAGCGAAATCGCCCTGATTCTTTTGATTGCCCTTGTGACCAAGAACGGTATCTTGATTGTGGAATTTGCAAACCAGATTGCGGCCAATACGGGATGCTCCAAGCTGGAGGCGGCTCGGCAAGCGGCGGAACGCCGCTTCCGCCCAATCCTCATGACGAGCCTTTCCACCGTATTGGGCGCGGTGCCGCTGATACTCACCGGCACCCCGAGCCGCATCGCCATGGGCATCGCCATCGCAGGCGGCCTTACCTTTGCCACCTTCATGACCCTCTTTATTGTGCCTGCGGCCTACAGCTTCTTTGCGGGCAAGGTGGAAGTCACCACCAGTGACGCAAGTAAAATGGCCTAGCCGTTCGCGCTAGAGTTAAGCCAACAAGTACAGGGCTGGCGCTCACTATCGCCACCGCCACAGTTTAATAACTGTGGCTTTGTGGCTCACAATGGCGTAGATTTTATTCCACCAACTGAAAGACTTTTTCGCCCTTGCGGCTCATGCCGTAGCGGCTGCGGAGGACTCCTTCTTTGTAGAGGGAGTCGTTTTCCAATAGTTCGATTTCTTTTTTGTACTGCTCGATGAGGGCGTTGAGGGAATCCACCTTGGCCTGGTACATGGCAATTTCTTGCTTGACCTGGTTCTGTCTGGGGAAACTGTTCTTGCCAAAGGCCAGTTCGGCTACGACGATGGAGAGCAGAAACAGCACGGCAATGATGGCGATGTATTTCTTTTTGTGCATCAGGGCTCTCCGTTGAAATAGAACTGGAAATTGTCCTTGCTTTCGGCAAGACCCGCGATTTCCAGTTCTGTTAATATAGCTAAAAGTTGGGGAGTTGCTAGGGTCAACTCGGATTGAATCTCCGAAAAAGTTTTTCGGAATCCCTTGAACTTGAAGAACAGTTCCTTGGCGCCTTGGGTCAGGTTGCAGCCCGACCGTTCGAGTTCGGCAATCTGTGGACCCTGGGTGCGGGGAAGCCCTATTACTTTGTACAGATTTTCGGGAATGAAAACGGGGGAGGCAACTCCTTGGTCCAGCAGCAGGTTGGTGCCGCCGGCTACCTCGCAGTCAAAATCCCCGGGACAGGCGTAGAGCGCCTTGCCTTCTTTCTTGGTGAATTCGCCGGTCAGGAGGGCGCCACCCTTGACCTTGCTCTGGACAATGATGGTACACTTGGAAAGCCCGCTGATAATCTTGTTCCGGGCGACAAAGTTTCCCTTGAAGCTGGAGGTGTTTCCTTCGTATTCGCTGACCAGGGCTCCGCCCTCTTCCAGAATCCGCTCGGCAAGGAACTTTCGCGACCCCTGGATGGAGGCCTCCAGACCCTGGGCAAGAACTGCAATGGTCGGGATTCCGAAATCTAGGGCCGCCTCATGACAGTAAAAGTCTATGCCCTGTGCAAGTCCCGACACCACCACGGCTCGGGTCCCCTGGAGAGATCTGACCAGGTGGCGGCAGAGTCCCCGCCCGCTGTTGGAAGGCCTGCGGGTGCCCACCATGGCCACCCCGATTCCTTCGGGGATGTTCCCCTTGATGAACAGCCTGTTTGGGCGGTAAATGGAAGAATCCAGCAAAAGGGGAAAATGGTCGATGATGCAGGCGATGGTGTTTCTATCTTTCATGGTATGAAATATTCCTTTGACGACTTGGTGAAGATTATGGAGCGCCTCCGTTCTGCAAACGGATGCCCCTGGGACAAGGAACAGACCACCCATTCCCTGCTCCCTTACTTGGTAGAAGAGAGTTTTGAGTTTATCGATGCCGCCCAAGAAGGGGACGCCTCCCACATGTGCGAAGAGCTTGGGGACGTGCTTTTGCAGGTGGTGTTCCATGCCCAAGTCATGAAGGAGTCCGGAGACTTTACCGTCGATGACGTGGTGCAGGGAATCTGCGAAAAGATGGTCCGCAGGCACCCTCACGTGTTCGGGGATGCCCATGTGGAAAACGCCGCCGGAGTCTCGCGGCAGTGGGACAAAATCAAGTCCTCCGAAAAGAACAATCTGAAAACAGCCGGCGGGTCCGTTATGGACAAAGTAAGCAAAAGTATGCCGCCGCTCGCCCGGGCCCAGGACATCATCCGTCGAGCCGCTAGGGCGGGGTTCGACTGGGACGCCCGGGAACCTGTATTTGAAAAGGCCCAGGAAGAATTTACAGAATTTCGCGCCGAAATGCAAGGAATTTCTGAAAAAAATGCAAATATCGACCGCCTGGAAGACGAATTCGGCGATATCATGTTCAGCTTGGTGAACGTGGCGCGCCACTGCGGCTTCAATGCCTCCATAGCGCTCCAGCGGGCAAACAGCAAGTTCGAGAAGCGTTTCCGCAAGGTAGAGGCCATGTGCAAGGAGATGGGCAAGGAAATGCCCGAGGTGGGCCTGGAAGGTCTGCAGCAGATGTGGAAACAGGCAAAGGCCGCCTCTGGCGACCGACCTCAAACCCCTACCACCTAACTAAGAACATTCCAATGTAGATTATGGTCCGGGCAGATTTTTTTGTCCGGGCTTTTGTTTTGGGGTTATATTATGGATGTGCTTCCAGTAAGTCCTGGTTCTGGAGAAGGGATGCCGGATCGAACCGCGGGGTAGGACCTACCGGAAGCACTCTCTTTTTTGAGTTTTGAAGAATGTAGGGTGAAACTTGCCGCAAGGCAAGACAAAAACGCAGGCCTCATGGGCCTGCGTTTTATGTTATCTTGAAACCGAGCGCTTCTAGGCGAGTGCCGTGAGCAACAAACGCCTCGTATTAACGAGGCGTGGTTGCGAGAGAAACGGCTGCGTAGTAAGTAACTTACCCGAGTCTAGCCGTTTCGGTCGTCCGTGAGCAACAAAGCCCCAGTTATTAAACTGGGGCGGTTGCGAGAGCGAGGCTCATTCGTAGGTTTGTTACCCGCAAAAGAGCCGAGCGGTCGTTATTGTTAGGCTCTAGCCTTGGCCTTGTCGCCGTACTTCTTGATCAGTTCTTCCTGGATGTTCTTCGGCACCGGAGAGTACTTGGCGAATTCCATGGTGAATTCGGCCTTACCCTGGGTCATGGAACGCAGGTCGGTAGCATAACCGAACATTTCAGAAAGCGGGACTTCGGCGGTAATGGTGGTGGTGCCCATTTCTTCGCTGGTTCCGGTGATGGAACCGCGGCGCTGGGACACGTTACCCACAACGTTACCCTGGAATTCCGTCGGAGTGGCGATTTCGACCTTCATGATAGGTTCGAGGATCTGGGCGCCGGCCTTGGCGAAAGCTTCGCGGAAAGCCATGCGGGCGCAGATCTGGAACGCCATGTCAGAGGAGTCCACCGGGTGGAACGCACCGTCCTGGACTTCCATTTCGATACCCACCACCGGGAATCCGATGAGGGAACCGGCTTCCATGCAGCTCTGGAAACCCTTGTCGCAAGAGGGGATGTATTCCTTAGGAATACGGCCGCCCACGACGGAGTTCACGAAGTTGTAAACCTTGTCGGAGTCGCCTTCCACAGGCATCGGGCGCATCACGCCGGACATCTTAGCGAACTGACCCGAACCACCGGTCTGCTTCTTGTGGGTGTATTCGAACTTGGCTTCGCGGGTGATGGTTTCGCGGTAAGCCACCTGCGGGGCACCGGTCTGCACGTCCACCTTGTATTCGCGACGCATACGTTCGATGTACACGTCCAGGTGAAGTTCGCCCATACCCTTGATGATGGTTTCGCCGGATTCCTTGTTCACTTCCACCTGGAAAGTGGGGTCTTCCTTGGTGAAGCGGTTCAGGGCCTTGGACATGTTGTCCAGGTCGTCACGGTTCTTGGCTTCGATCACGAGCTCGATCACGGGGTTCGGCACGTGCATAGAAGTCATGTTGTAGTGGTTCTTGCCGTCGGTAAAGGTCGTACCGGAGGCGCAGTCGATACCGAACAGGGCCACGATGTCGCCGGCGCCGGCTTCGGTGATATCCACCATTTCGTCGGCGTGCATACGCACGAGACGGCCCACGGACACCTTCTTGCCGGTGGCCATGTTGGTAATCATGTCGCCCTTCTTGAGGGTGCCCTGGTACACGCGGATGTAGGTGAGCTGGCCATAGCGGTCGTTCACCAGCTTGAACGCGTAGCAGACGAGAGGAGCGTTGTCTTCGGACTTCAGGACAACTTCGGCTTCGTTGTTGTCCAGGTCGAGGGCCTTGTTTTCCACGTCGGTCGGGCAGGGGAGGTAGTCGATAACGCCATCGAGGAGCTTCTGAACGCCGATGTTCTTGTGGGCAGAACCCATGAACACGGGAGTGATGTCCAGACGGATGGTGGCTTCACGGATGGTCTTCTTGATGAGGGCCTTGTCGATTTCGTCCACACCGTACTGGCCTTCCATGGCCTTTTCCATAATTTCGTCGCTGTAGTCAGCGCAGCAGTCGATGAGCTTGGTGCGGTATTCGTTGGCCTGGTCCACCAGTTCGGCGGGGATATCCTTTTCGATCATGTCGTCGCCGTTGGCGCCTTCGAAGTAGTAGGCCTTCATTTCCACCAGGTCAACCACGCCCTTCAGTTGGTCTTCGAGACCGATAGGAATCTGCATCACGCAGGGCTTGTGGTTCAGCTTTTCGCGGAGCATTTCGGACACGCGGAGCGGGTTTGCACCGGAGCGGTCGCACTTGTTCACGAACACGACGCGCGGCACATGGTAGCGCTTCATCTGGCGGTCAACGGTAATAGACTG
>OMSO01000077.1 GCA_900313675.1 uncultured Fibrobacter sp. | reverse complement strand
CTTTCCGAAGGGCTTCAAGAGCACGCGGGCAAGGTTCAAGTCCATCTTGTACTTGGTAGCGGCAGCAGCAAGGAAGAAGCCGCCCAAGAAGAGCATGATAATCGGGTTTGCAAACGTAGCCATAATGGACTTATGGCTGATCATGGTCACACCGTCCACGCGGAAAGGCGCAAGGGCGGAGTCAGACATCGTCACAATCATGAGCACGATGACAAGCATCGAGGTCGACCAGATCGGGAACGGTTGCAGGATCCAGAACAGGGCCGCCATCACGAAAACGCCAATAACGCGAATTTCGAGCGGGTTCAGGATTCCCATGGGGCTTGCGGCATCGAATCCGAGGGATTCGTAGGGCAAGAAGAGGGCGGCGATGGCGAGCACCGACGCGATGATGAACTTGATGAATTTAGCCTTTGTCATAGTGCGGCCAAATTTAGAAAAATGCCGCACTTATGGCAAGATTACGGCTATATTACAAAGGGGGAAGGCTCCCCCTAACTTCAGCCCCCGCTCGAGCCTGCTCCGCACACGAACATGGATTCGGCCTTCGGCCTCTAATGTTCGCTTAGCGGCCAGTCTCTCACAGGGTCTTCCGTTACCCCTTCGCCTAGGGGCCCTGCCCCTAACACCCCGTTTTTAGCGAGAAATCGCAACTTTGCGGACGGCGTGGTGACCACCCAGGGTCACGCGGAGCAGGTACAGGCCCGGTTTCGGGGCTGTAAGTGCGAGCGTGTTGTGGCCTGCGGTCGACTTGCCGCGGGAGGTGGCGGCAATTTTGCCGTTTACGCCCACGAGCTGCACGCGGTAGCTTGCGCCGGCCAGGTCGCTAGACACGTCGAATCCGACCTGGAGGGCGCCCGGGACACGCTGGAAGCGCAGATTTTCGAGCTTCGAGGCGACGGTCTGGATTTCGGACGCCGAGACGCGGACGGTCGCCGTAGAGCCAGCGGCCTTAAGCAAGACCTTCAGGGAATCCCCGGCACCAAGCTCAGTCGTTTTGCCATCGACCGTCACAAAGACCTTCAGACCCATCTCGTTCAGGGCCTTTACACCCTCGAATTTGAGGTAACCCACGCGGTCAGTTGTCGCGCTCAAGGCCAAATTCCATTCATAATCGCCATCGTCGGCACTCTTGATAGACTTCAGCAGGGCTTTTTTACCATCCATTACTGACAGGTTCACGTAGTCGCCCATGCCTGAAGGCGGTTCCAACCTTTCATTGGCTTCGCCCACGCCAAGCACGTTCCAGGAATCACTATGGCCCTTGGTATCTTCAAGCACAGCCTGCAAGGTCCAACTGTCGCGGGCAGCCGCTTTGGGCAAAGCCGCCTTCGGCAAGGCCTTCGAAACACCCTTGAAATACGGATCCGCAATAAGGGTCACCTTTTTCGGGGCATCAGAATACAGCCACACGGCTTCGTACGGTCCAAGGACAGACACGGAGTCGTACCCGGCGCGGTCAGCGTACCACTTGCATATCTCAAGGGTATCCGGGTTCATCAAGATATTCCATCCGTACGGATTGGCCACCATATTCCAGCCCTTTTCCACTTCCCACACGATTTCATGTGCACCCTGAGCCACGTCACTACCCGTCACCGCATCATTGCGCAACACAAGCGGGCGACCTTCCAAGGAATTATACCAGTAACCCTGCCGTGCATTCACTGCACCACCATCATACCTCTGGTACTTCCAAGCAACGCCGTATTCGGCAGATTCGTCCCAGTAATAGAACGCCGGATCATCGTCCCAAACGATTGAACTTTCATCTACATCCGAAAGCGAAACCATCTGCCAGGTATCAGGAGCGACAGCAATTTCGGAACTCACCGTAAACAAGGCTGAATCCACCGCCAAATAAGTTCCGTCTCTAAGAGTCACCTTGACCTTATAAGTTCCCGGCAACAGCGGATATTTATCCCAATTGCGAGTTCCAGAACCCACCACATTACTAATAACCGTATCTTCAATCACTTCGCCCAAAACAATATCTGTAAGCTCCGTGTGCAATTCCGCAACGCGGCCCGACTCCACTTTCCATTCAAGGGTCAGGTGCATCGCATTTCCAGACAGAATCGGCTTAAGGCGTTCCAATGTATCAGGGCCACTGATCACCGG
>OMSO01000012.1 GCA_900313675.1 uncultured Fibrobacter sp. | reverse complement strand
TACCAGGGCTGGATAAATTCCACGGCGAGGCCCGGGGTCATCAGCTTCTGGACGGAACCGGCCTGTTTGGCGCCGGCGAGGTAATCTTTGATGCTCATACTATATATATCCGTGATGAGGGTTTGTTATTACGAGATGAAAAAGTAAAAAATCTAGGGGGTGTCGAATAGAATAAACCTGTAAAAAGTGTTTACAAGCGGAACAGCCTGATTCGCCTCACCCGCGGGTAAGGCGCCACTTCAAATACCCCGCCATCTGTAGCGGGTGGCAGAAGGTGCCGTCCGCCATTTTCTTTTGCAGTTCCTGGTCGGAAAGTTCCAGAGATTCGATTTCTTCGGTGCTGTCAAAGTGGGTGTTTCCGCCCTTGACCACCCCGTCGATGAACACCACGTGAAATACGCCGCGATGCCTGTCCGGGTTCACCGGGAAAGTGCCGATATATAGTTCGGAGTTGGAATTTCGGATTTCGGAATTAATCTTGGAAGGGCTATTTTCTTTTTTTATATCATTTCGAATTCCGAATTCTGAATTCCGAATTAACACATACCCGCATTCTTCCTGCAGTTCCCGGAGGGCGGCCTGCTCCGGCGTTTCGCCCTTGTCGATGATTCCTGCAGGGAACTCCAGGGCGATTTTTCCGGTGCCGTGGCGGTATTGTTCCGTCATGACCCACTTGCCCTGGGCGGTACGGGCAAGAATCAGCACCCAGTCCGGCTGCCAAAGCGTGTAAAAATCATCAATGACCTTTCCGTTCGGCAGTTCGCAGGTCTCCTTAGCCACTTTCAGCCAAGGAGCGTCTACCAGGTATTCCGTCTTGAGCAGTTTCCAGGGTTTCATAGGAGAAATTTAACACCTAAAACGCGATCATTTATGCAATGTCGTGTCGTAGGTGAAAGAATGCAGTCTAGAATTTCACGTGTTCCGGACCCTTGATGGGGTGGCTCGCCTGGTACTTTTCATCCTTGACCGGATCCCACACGTCGGGGTCGAAACCTTCCATCTGGGTGAGGGTCTTGCCCCTCGTGCACAGCAAAGCTCCAAGAATAACTGCGTTTTCAATGGCCAGCACCAAGGCGGTCTTGTAGTCGAGGCCAAAACCCAAAGGAGCGCCCTTTAGGTTTTCGGGGCTGACCCACAAGATGTAATGGCAGGTGATAAAGGTCATGAACATGCAGGGCACGAGGGCAATCCAGAAGTTCTTCTTTTTGCTCCGCAGGTAAACTACCGCCACGCACAGGCTGCACACCGCCATGAGCTGGTTGCTCCAGCTGAAGTAGTTCCACAGGATGTTGAAGCCTTCTTTGTCCATGTTGCTCCAGAAGATGATGATAGCACAAATGGCAAACATAGGAACGGTCAAAAGCAGACGATTCTTGGCGGATTTCTGGTCGATACCCGTAAGTTCGGAGATGGTGAGGCGGAGGCTTCGGAGGCTGGTGTCACCACTGGTAATGGCAAGTATAATCACGCCCACCACCACCAGTACGGAAATGGGGGCGAAGGGGATGACGGTAGAGACCAAGGTGCTGAGAACCTTCACGCCGGAGGCTCCGGTCAGGAGTTCGGGCATCTGGTGGTAGATGAACATGCCGCCTGCGGCCCAAATCATGCCGATGAGGCCTTCGATAATCATCATGCCGTAAAAAGTCTGACGTCCAAGCTTTTCGGTCATCTCGGTACGGGCCACGATGGGGCTTTGGGTGCTGTGGAAACCGCTGATGATGCCGCAGGCGATGGTCACGAACAGCATGGGGAGTATGGGCTGTCCCGCCGGATGCTGGTGGAAGTTGGACCCGAAGTCTGTCAGGTTGATTTCGTCAAGGATATTCAGGTGGGGCGCGATGCCGACCATGATCCCGAGAGAAGCGAGAATGAGCAAGCCGCCGAAGAGGGGGTAGATTCGCCCGATAATCTTGTCGATGGGGAAGAACGTGCTAGCGAAATAGTAGGCGAAAATACAGCCCACCGCAATCCAGAACAGGCTTGGAGACACGGCGGAACCTGCAATGATGGGGGTGTTGATAAGGGCTGCCGGGGTGTTGGTGAACACGGCCCCCACAAGAATCAGGGCCACGGAGATGAGGGCCATGACCACCTTGGATGGTCCCTTGCCCAGGAACTTGCGGGCGAGGGCCGGGACGTTGTAGCCGTTGTTCCGCATGCTGATCATGCCGCTGAAGTAGTCGTGGACCGCCCCGCCCAACACGTTTCCGATGGGGAGCAGAATGAACACGATGGCGCCGAACTTGATGCCGAGAATCACACCGATGACAGGGCCGATCCCTGCGATGTTCAACAGCTGGATAAGCATGTTTTTCCAGTGGGGAAGCACCATACGGTCCACGCCGTCGGGGTTTGCGAGGGCTGGGGTCTTGCGGTCGTCGGGGCCGAACACCCGCTCCACGAACTTTCCGTATGTAAAGTAGCCGCCAATCAAGATGGCAATGCCGATAAGGAATGTAATCATCTTTTGCCTACCTTAGAAATTAGAATCATCTACAAAATTTTTTCAAACCTCGTCATTCCCCTTTGGGGCATGACTAGTTCGCTTCGGATATAGAAACATGTAAACATTTTTCTGCATCGCTCAGCTCCTACGTCATTCCGGGTTTGACCCGGAATCTAGATGGCGGCTCAAGGCCGCCATGACGTTAAACGCTATTCTTCATCAAACTCGGAGAACTCATCGTCTGCGTCGGACGCGGATTCCTCTTCAACAACCTTCTTTTTCTTTAGAGCCTTTTTCTTCTTGGCTTTCGGAGTTTCTTCCGACTCTTCTTCGTCGTTGGAAACGCTGCCGCCACGCACGTAGCCCTTTTCCTTGGCGATTTCGTCGGGAGTTTTGTCCTTGCCGAACTGCTGCTTGAAGTAGAGCACGTTGGTGGTGAAGCTGGACTTGCCCGCGTAATCGTAGCCCAGCACCGGATGGAACGACGAACCGAACTGGAAGGCTACGGCCAGGCCGAACTTGAAACCGTCGTTTCCGTCTACGGTAATGTTCGGGTCGATAGACTGCCCGTTCCAGCCTTCGGCGTGGCTCACCAGGTGACCGCTGGAGGCCATGCTCCCGCTCTGGTAGCCGAGAGTCAGCATGACTTCTACCATTTCGAGGGGCTTGTATCCGATGACCAGGTCAAAGGTAAATGCAGAAATGTCCAGGTCAAGAGAGCCTTCGTAATCTTCGGGCTGGTAGCTGATGCCACTGGAACTGTAACCCAGCACCAGGCTCACGTCCAAGCCCTGGGCGGGCTTGGGCAGCATGTACTGGAAAAGGTGGCCAAAACTGTATTGCAGGCCGATACCGATGAGGTTGAATTTCTGGAGTTCGCTAACGGCGGGGAGCCACATGCCGCGAAGCACCAGTCTAGCATGGTAGAAACCTCCGGCCAGCTGCAGGTAGGGGTAGGTGAAAACGCCCAAATTGTGGAGTGTCTCGTTACCGTAAACGGTGGGGTCGTAGTTCAGTGGGTCACCATGGTCGCCAAAGATGGTAGGGACACTTGCTCCGTTTTCCGAGAAGGAGCGGTCGTCGCTCCCGATGGGGATAATGGCGAAGGGGAGTCCCGCTTCGAAGGTCATGCTCTGGGGAACCGTAGCGCTCACGTACCAGTTGCTGTTCAGCACAGGGGCGAGGTTGGTGATGATGGGCTTCACATAGCCCGGACGGTTGAATATCCTAGCATCTCCACCAGGGCGATTTTCAAAAGCGGCGATGGACTCGTAGATGGAGGCGTAGCCCTTGTCGTCCATGGCGTGCGCCACAGCCGCCAAGCACAGTCCTGCAACCAGAAATAGCTTGAAAGGCGTTTTCATGGGCCCAAATTTAGATAAATTCAAGCCCCCCGTTTAGCCTAGAACTGGAATTGCAGGGATATGGAGGCCGAAATGAAGGTCTGCCACAGGAACGGATCCAGTTCCTGGTTTTCGCTATCGTCGGTATAGACGTTCTTGAACCAGTTCCGGTAAAACTTTACGGCCGGAATGATGGCGATTTCGTTGGTGAAATAATACTGCACGTTTGCCATGAGGCCGATACCGGAACCCATGAATTCCGTGTCTCCCAGGTCTTCGCCGTGGAAGGCACTGTTTTCGGTCTTGACGCTGGTGTAGGAGAAACCGGCACCCAGGCCCACCTGGAAATAGTCCGGCCAGAAAAAGTTGTAGTAGAATTCAAAGCCCAACCGCCAGAAACGGGTACTTTCCTCTGCGGAGATTTTCACCAGTTCCTCTTGCTGTTTCCAGTACTGGAACGCCACCGCCAGGGTGAATTCCCTGATGTTTACGCCCAGGAGGAGCTCCGGGTCGCCCATGAGAGCCATGTCGGGCGGGTAGGTCTTGAACTTGTTCCCGTTGGTGTCCTTGACGCTTACGGGACGTTCATTAAGGTCTCCGATGGTGGCGGTAACGCCCATGCCCGCCCGTACAAAGTAGGAACGAGGCCAGTAGTTCTCTTCGTAAGCGCTTGCCGCGGTGACGGCGAAGATTATGAAAAAAAGTAGAACGAGTTTTTTCATAGAATTGATTCAGATTATATACAGGACCTTATTCTAGATTCCGGGTCAAGCCCGGAATGACGTTTAACTAGCCCGGAATGACGTTGAACTAGGCTGGAGGACGTCATGGCGGACTTGATCCGCCATCTAGGCGTTCAAACCTTATTTCCCCGCATAGTAGAACATAGCGTCGATGCACTTCTTGGCGGCGACACGCACGGACTCATCCAACTGCACATGCTTCGCCTTTTCGGGGTGGCGAAGCGTCTCCAAAATGTTTTCCAGGGAATTGCTCTTCATGTACTTGCACATGCTGCAGCTCCCCACGAATTCCTTGTCGGGGAACTCGTATTGCATGCGGGCATTCAGGCCGCATTCCGTGAGCAGCAGGAACTTGGTGCCCTCGGGCTGGTTCTTGATGTAGTCCACCATCTGGCCGGTTGAGCCTACGTAGTCGCTCAAGAGGGCTACGCCGGGGTGGCATTCGGGGTGGCTTACCACCTTCAGGCCCGGGTTCTGTTCCCGGAAAAAGGCAATCAGTTCGGAGTCGTAGGTCTCGTGAACGTAGCAGCTGCCGGAGTAGAGCACGATTTCCTTGTTGATGCCCCGCTTCTTGAGTTCTTCGGTAAGGTTCTTGCCCATGAGGCCGTCGGGAACGAACACGATCTTGTCGTTTTCCAGGCTGGACACGATTTTCATCACGTTCCCGCTGGTGACGCACACGTCGCAGGCCGCCTTCACGTCGGCAGTGGTGTTGATGTAGCAGACGAAGGTGTGGTCGGGGTACTTTTTGCGGAGTTCCAGGACTTCGGCTCCGGTGATGGAGTCGGCGAGGCTACAGCCCGTAAGGGGCCCCGGAATCAGCACGTCTTTTTCGGGGTTCAGGATCTTGGCGGTTTCGCCCATGAACTGCACGGCAGAAAACACGATGTTCTTTGCAGACACTTTGGTGGCGTCCTGGCTCAGCTTGAAGCTGTCGCCACTGAAGTCGGCAACTCCCAGCACGATTTCGGGGGCACAGTAGCTGTGGGCGAGAATCACCGCGTCACGCTCCTTTTTGAGCTGGTTGATTTCGTTAATCAGCGGGAGCATCTGCTCGCATTTTTCGCGGGTGTAGGTGCAGAGCACCACGCCGGGCTTGATGGTGCTTAGGCGGTTGTAGAGGTCGTCGACAGTCATGAGAAGATCCGTGATATAGTTCCCAATATAAAATAGAAAAAGAAACCCCTCCAGAAACGTCATCCTCGCGCAGGCGAGGATCTATTTGTTTCTTCTAGTAGATGTTCGCCTTCGCGAACATGACGAAAAAGGGCCTGAGGTAAGTATATTGTTTCGTCCTTAAGCCTCAGAGGCGCTTTGCGCCGACCTCACACCTCATACCTCACACCTCTAATATCCAGCCCATTCGGCGCTGATGGAAGGACTTGCCTTGCGGATGGACTTTTCCTCTTCGGAATCGTCGGCGGGCGCGATTTCCCCTTGGGCGATTTTCGCCTTGATTTCGTCGAAGGTCTTGGGCGGAACATAGTTCGGGGTGTTGTCGCCCAGCACCTTGCAGGGCGCCCCTTCGGACTCCTTCGCCTTGTCCTTGACGGGGGCGTACTCCCGGGCGGCAGGAACTTCGTAGAACTTGTCTTCTTCGGGACACCAGGCGGTCAGTTTTTTGCCATAGACACAGCCGGAATCCAGCCCGATGAACCCTGGGCGGTTCACGAATCCCATCTTGGCCCAGTGCCCGAACACTACGGTCTTTGGCCAGTTGACCTGCTCGAACCAGGGCCGTTCATTCCACATGCGTATGGAGAGCAGCACCTTCGGGCTCATGTCCTCGAGGCGGGTCTTTCCGGGTTCCAGGCCCGCATGGACCAGCAGGGCGTGGGGCGTGTCCCGCCAAAGAGGCCAGTCCTTTACCGTGTCCCGGATAAATGTCCATTCCTCCAGGGAGAGCTTTGCAAAGCGGTTCTTCTGCTTTTCGGTCCACTCCGTTTGGGGTGTTTCCATCATGCGGATCAAGTGCTCTTCGTGGTTTCCGCGGACGGTCAAAATTCCGAGATCCAGCACGGTCCTTAAAGCCCGCATCATGTCGGGGCCCTTGTTGATGATGTCGCCGGTCTGGTACAGGGTGTCCTTGCCCCGCACGAACCCGAAGGCGTCGATAATCCGTTCCAGTTCGTCGGCACAGCCGTGGATGTCACCTATATATAATGTACGTTTGGTCATGTTTAGGGGCTAGGGGATAGGATCTAGGGGATAGGGGTTTGAGGTCGCTTCGCTTTGAGGTGTGAGCTCGGTCGCCAAAGGCTCCCTTTGAGGTTCGTGCCTCATACCTCATAACTCACCACTCACTACTCACCACTCATAACTCACCACTCATAACTCACAACTCACAACTCAGGCCTACAGTCCTACCGCCTGTCTAAGTTTGTTCATCTCGTCGGGGGTGAGTTCCCGGTATTCGCCGGCGGGTAAATCGCCGAGCCGAATCTTGCAGTAGCTGATGCGCTTCAGGTCGCGAATCTCGTAGCCCAGGGCCCGCATCATCCGGCGGATTTCGCGGTTCTTGCCTTCGATGAGGGTGAGTTCGGCGTATCCCTTTTCCAGGTAAACGTCGGTGGCAAACGCGATGTCTTCCTTGGCGTCTGGATCTTCGGGGTCCCGGATGTCTACACCGTCCACCAGCTTCTGGGCGGCACTTTCGCTCAGGGGCTTGGTAGTCCACACGTTGTAGGTCCGGGGAATCTCGTAGCTCGGGTGGGTGAGCCGGTGGAGCAGTTCCCCGTCGTCGGTGAACAGCAACAGCCCGCGGCTCTGCAGGTCCAGGCGGCCCACGTATTTCAGCTGGTGGTATCCGGGAGGCAGGTAGTCGTATACGGTACGGCGGCCCTGAGGGTCGTCCTTGGTGCACACGCATCCAGGCGGCTTGTGGAAAAGGATGGTGGTGGTCCTGCGGGGGAGTTTCGCAGGCTTGCCGTCCACTAAGACGGTGTCGGCGGTCTCGTCCACCTGGTGGCCCAGGTCGCTGATGGTCACGCCGTTCACCTGCACGCGGCCTTCTTCGATCAGGGCCTCGGCGGCCCGACGGCTCGCGATTCCACACAGGGAAATGAACTTGTTAATTCTCATACAGTAGTCCGAAACGGAGCCCAGCGGTGCTTATTCTAAATGTTTCGACCCGGAGCTTTTCCAGCAGGGAGCGGAGCCAGAACAGGCCGCAGATGATGACGTCGCTCCGTCCGTTTTCAAGACCCGGGAGCATGGCCCGGAGTTCCTTGGACAGGTTGGATATGCGGGTGGTGACGGCTTCCAGGTCTGCAATGCTCATTTCCAGGCCTTCGATGGCCTTGTAGTCGAACTGGGAGAGGTTCTTGAACACCATGGCAAGTGCTGTTCCCGTACCGCCGATAAGGTAAACCGGCTTCTTGGTCATGCCCTTGAACGAAACTTCCTTGAAGGTTTCCTTCACGAACTTCTTGTATTCCGGACCGGGGATCGGCCCCATGGCCTTGAACATCTTGAGGGCGCCTACCGGAATGGAAAAACCGGTGGCGCCGTTGGAAATTTCCGTCGATCCGCCGCCGATATCGATGGTCACGATGCCTTCGCCGTGCCATTCCTTCACGGAACGGTAGGTGAGAGCCGCCTCTTCTTCGCCGGAGATGATTCTCGGACGCATCCAGAGGGCTTTCTCCACGGCGTCCAGCACTTCTTCCTGGTTTTCGGCACGGCGCATGGCCTCCGTCATGGCGGCGGCCTTCAGTTCCACGCCCAGGGCGTGGAGGTCCATGCGGAACTTGGTCATGATTCGGCACAGGTCCTGGATTTTTTCTTCGGAGATGCGGCCGGAGTCGTAAATGTCTTCGCCCAGACGGCAGATTTCCACCTTCTGGAGTTTCGGGACCAGGACTTTGCGGGGTTCGATGCCTTCCGCTTCGGCGGTTGAAGTGTTTTCGTCAGCAGAAACTTGCGCCACGGCGAGCGGATCCTCGCCTTCGCGAGGATGACGAAGAGCGGTTGAGCTCTCGGCGGGTTCAAAGGCGGCGATGAGCAGAATGCAGCTGTGGCTCCCGATATCGACGGTGGCGAGCAGTCGTTTATCCATTTTCTGCCTCCGGATTCTCGGGGCGTTGCGGCCTTTGACCACTTAGCGCTTCAGCGCTTATGTGGGCATGGCCACCTTTAGGTGGTGTGTCCCCGCTGGAAGGGGTAGCGGCCGCATCGTCGGACGCGAGGGGAAGGCTTTCCCCTTTGTCGTTTGCACCTTGCGCCTCGGACCTTTCGTCTCCCTTGAGTCCCGCCTTGATCTTCTCGGCGATCTTTGCCGGGTTCAGCAGGAACTCCTTGGCAAAAGCGATGGCTTCTTCCACTACGGATTCGGGGTGCTTGCCGCTCCAGCTGGCCACCAGGTCGCCGGATTCGGAACCCAGGGGTTTCTTTTCGCGGATTTCTTGACCCATCTTCAGGGCGAGCAGCAGGCCCAGCTCGAAGGGGCGGGGGCTTTCCTTGTCTTTCAGCAGGTTCTCGACGCGGGTGATCCGCTCATCCAGGGGGATTTTTTCCAGTTCCGACAGGTCTTTTTCTGAAATCATGACTATAAAATAGAAAATGTCCGCCGATTTTCCAGAGAGGATGGCGGACGGGACAAAAAAGAACGGAGTCCCGTAGGGAACTCCGCTCTGTAAAGGAGAGAAAAGAATTACTTCTTCTTGGCAGGAGCCTTCTTAGCAGCCGGCTTCTTAGCAGCGACCTTCTTGGCAGCCGGCTTCTTGGCGGCAACCTTCTTGGCAGCGGGCTTCTTAGCGGCAACCTTCTTAGCAGGAGCAGCCTTCTTAGCAGCCGGCTTCTTGGCAGCGGGCTTCTTGGCGGCAGCCTTCTTAGCAGGAGCGGCCTTCTTGGCAGCGGGCTTCTTAGCGGCAACCTTCTTGGCAGCGGGTTTCTTAGCGGCGGGTTTCTTTGTTGTAGCCATTGTTTTTTTTCCTTTTTTTAGGGTTTAACGATTTGATAGCTATAAAATAACTCTTTTTTCACAAATAATCAACACTTTTTTGAAATTTTTTTCTTTTTTTTTCAAAAAGGTATTGACAAGGAAAAAATCTGTCATTATACGCGTGCGACCCTTGTTTGTTACTTTGTTTGTGAAAATAGGCCGTTTTTTGATTTCATAACTTAATGATAATCAAAGTTTTGATAAAAGTTTTTGATAAGAGTGTTTTTGCTTTGTTGTCTGAAAAATTTTTCATTTTGAGACAGCGCGAAGAGATTTTTGTCGCGAAAAATTTTTGAATTTTTTTTGAAAAATTTTTTTCGGAACGTGGAAATTCGTCTGTCGAAAAACAAAAAACGTCCGTCGAGAGTCTCGCCGGACGCAAAAAAAAGTTTATCTACAAGAGAAAAATTTCTTGCAGCTGGAATTATAGCGCGGGATTTTTCACGCTGTCGATGTACTTCTTGAATCCTTCTACGCCAAGGTCGAACATGTTCACGAACTTGGTGGCGAAGGGCGGAATCTTTTTCTGGTGCATGCCCAGGGCGTCGTGCATCACCAGCACCTGGCCGTCGGTGTAGCGCCCGCCGCCGATGCCGATAGTCACGGCCTTCACCTCCCGGGTGATTCTTGTGCCCAGTTCTTCGGGAATGTGCTCCAGCACCAGCTCGAAACAGCCCAGGTTGTCGACAAAGCGGGCCGCCTGTTCGATGGCCCGGGCCTCTTCTTCCGTCTTTCCCTTCTGCTTGAAGTTTTCCGCCGTCTGGGGGAGCAGTCCCAGGTGGGCGCACACGGGAATGTCGTGACCGCAGAGGAATTCCAGCACACCCTGGGGAGTTCCTTCCAGCTTGACGCTGGCAGCACCCAGATCCAGAAACCGGCGGGCGTTATCGTAGGCCGTCTGCGGGTCCTTGTCGCTCAGGTAGGGCATGTCGGCCACCACGTGGGTGTTGGGGGCGCCCCGGCATACCGCTCCCACGAAGATGAGCATTTCGGTCATGCCCACGTCGCGGGTGGTCTTATAGCCCAGCATGGTGTTGGCGAGGCTGTCGCCCACCAGAATCTGGTCGATGCCTGCAGCCTCCGCCATCTGGGCGAAGGCGAAATCGTAGGCGGTGACCATGGAAATTTTTTCACCCTTGGCTTTCTTTTCGGTTATGTCTTTGGGGTTGAGCATAGTTTTCGAATCTCCTGTAGCCATTGGAGGGAATGTATTTCCTTCAAGAAGCCGATGTGGTTCCTAAGATAGGAAATTAAGGCGTTCTCGGTATATTGGAAATCTTGAAAGGGCAAGTTCCTGTGGAGTGCCCAGAATCCGTCCAGGGTTTCCTTCTTGGCGCGGGGGGAGGCGATACCCAGGCAGTCCCTGCACAAGAACGTCCCCGATTCCGGCGAAAAATCCGCCGCAACTTCCGTCAGGGGCTTTTCGCAGCGCCCGCAGGCGCCAAGTTCCAGATGGTAGCCCCACATTTCGCAGGTGGCAAGGAGCCAGCGAGCGAAGGCGCCGTCGGCAAGGTCTCTGCTGTCCAGTTCCGCAAGCGATGCTTCCAGATGCTGGAATTCCTCGTCCAGGGGCACGCCCTGGGGGGCGTAACGCAGGATCATTTCCGCCATCACCTGGGCCTGCGCCAGGTGCAGCAGGTCGCCCCGCATGGATTCGTGCCAGCGGAGAAGCGTGGCCTCCTTGACGAACTGCAGTTCGGCATTCGGGTTGTGCTTGAACACCACCTCCGCAAGAGCGAGCGGGTCCAGGGCGCCCCTGAAAGGGGACTCCTTCCGTTTACCGCCCTTCACGATGAAGGACACGATCCCGCATTCCTCCGTCAGGGCCTTCACGATCCAGCTGGAATCGCTGTAGGGGTAACGGTGGAGGACTATGGATTTGGACTTGAGCATAGGGCTACGAGGTATGAGGTCGGCGCTTCGCGCCTTTGAGGTTTGAGCCATTGCTCAGAGCGCAGCGACCTCATTGCTCAAAGCGACTGTAAGGAGCGACCCCGTTACCCCTTCGGGAACGGAGGCCAGCCGAACTTCTGTCCGCCTACCACGTGCAGGTGGATGTGGAAAACGGTCTGGCCCGCATCTTCCTTGCAGTTGAACACGAAACGGGCGCCGGACTCTTCGAGGCCCAGGTCCTTGGCGATTTGCTGGCCGCGGTAGAGCAGCTTGCCCACCAGCTCGGCGTCTTCGGGTTTCATGTCCATGAGGGAGGCAATATGGCGCTTGGGGACCACCAGAAAGTGGACGGGGGCCTGGGGTGCCACGTCGTAGAAGGCGAACACGTCGTCGTCTTCGTAGATTTTCTTGGAAGGGATTTCTCCCTTGATGATTTTACAGAAAAGGCAGTTTTCGCTCATAGTGATTATTAATATAGTAAAGGGGTTAGGGGCTAGGATCTAGGATTTAGGGGTTTGAGGTATGAGGTATGAGGTATGAGGTATGAGGTCGGCGCTTCGCGCCTTTGAGGTGTGTCCGGAGGGACAGTGCCAAATGAGGACGCCGAACGGTCGTTACCGTGAGCCGAAAGCGACTCGTATTAACGAGTCGTGTCGGCGAAAGTGAGGCGTATCCGGAGGGGCAGTTCCTGCTGATGACGCCGAACGGTCATTAAAGGGGGGGGAGGACTCCCCCTGATTGCAGCCGCGGCTCCTACTTGATGTCACCCTGGAGGGAGCCTTGCGACCGATAGGGTCCACGCCGCGTCTTCCGCTACCCCTTCTCCTAGGGGCTCCGCCCCTAAGACCCCGACGTCATATGGGGGTGGATGGCTGCTGGAATAGGGGTGGGATCACTCAGTTATTTCATTCCTTCGCCTCCACCCTCTCGAAAAAATGGATGATTCTTTCAGGAATCGAGAGGGGTGGGATTGCTCAGTCATATTATTCCTTCGCAACCCTCCGGGTTTTGGCTTCGCCAAAATCCTTGACTGCGCAAGTTCACTTCGTTCACGCGCAGTCAATCGAACCCTCTCCGAGGGTTCGAACATCTACCCATGAAAAAATAAAGGACCCGCAGGGGGTCCTTTATTTTTTCAGGAGAGAGAGGGGTTCGAACCCTCGGTCCTGTGACAGACTCCGGTTTTCGAGACCGGCCCAATCGACCACTCTGGCATCTCTCCGAGGTTTGGGCCAATATAGCAAAAACCCGAGGTATTTTCAACCCAAAGAAAAATCCCCGCAACTTTGGTTGCAGGGATTCCCTTTGAAAAAATTCAGGTCTTACTTGATGACAATCCGCTTCGTTGCAGAAAGTCCGGCACCCTTGGCCCGCACCAGGTACGACCCGCGGGCCATATCCGAAAGACTGAACTGGTGGGTCCCGGCGGAGAGGGCACCCTTGTAGAGGCTAGTTACGCGGTTTCCTTGCAGGTCGAACACGTCCAGCGAAACGTTTCCGGAACGTGCCGTCGTGAAGGAGAGGCTGTTGCCCTGGAGTGTCAGGCTGCTCTGGCCACGAATGGTCTTACGTACTTGGATGGCCTGCGGCTTGCCGGAGTCGTCAACGCGTTCAATGGACGTCACGACGGCCTTGCTCTGTTCGGCAACCTTGAAAAGTTCGGCATCCGTATCGAAGGAGGAAATGACCTTGCCGTTATCGGTAACGAGATTGTCGAAAGTCACACTTCCCGAGAACCCGACGGTCGCGACCATCAGGGTTACGGAGAACAGGTTGTTCAAATCTGTCGGATGGGATACGCCATCGTCGTCTTTGTACTGGGTGATGTCAAAGTCACAGGTGGCTGTTGCTCCTGTAGTGATCCAGCAACCATCGCTGGGAGACATTTCCCATGTCCATCCGTCATCGGCCATTCCGTTCCGGACAAAGGCCAGCCCAATCCAAACACCATCATCAGGGCTTGTTCCGTTGTTGGTTATCTTCACGGAAGCCGTTGTTGCGCCCGTCAAATCGGGAACCGTTGTGAATTCAATGTTTGCTCCATTCTTGTCCAGAGTCTTGTAGGTAACCTTCATCTGGCTGTTGGGAGTTTCCACAGCCCCGTTGGGATTTCCGTCATATTTCGATGTCTCCGTGGCGACGGCACAGGCTTCGCCAGAAACCGTTGCCGAGTATGAAGCCCAGCCGGGCATTTTATCTAGGGTGATAATTTTGTCGCTAGACAGGTTCTGCTGCCAAACGCTGTTAGCGGTCTGGCTTACAAAGCCGGAACTCCACGATTCATACCAGGGCATCCACCAACTCCAGACGGCATTGTCGTTGTGCATGTTGGTCACATCGGGGATGGGGCCGTTTTCGGACAGAGCCAGGATTTTTCCAGGGAACTGGGTCGTCATAGAACTAAATGCGGACGCATTGCTCTGGTGGTCGTTGGCTTTATTGTAAATGTCTACGCTTGCCACGTCATAATAAGAGCTTCCCGGATTCCAAGATGTGGTAGTGAAAACAGATTTTTCGGGGTTCCATACCCAGACCAAGTTATGAACGCCCTTCTTGAACACCATGCGCTCGTAGACCAGTTTATACAGTGCGGCAAAGGATGCTCCGGACTGGGTGCTCCACCAGAACCAGGTACCGCCAAGTTCATGCAGGGGGCGGAAAACGGCGGCAACGCCTTTTTCCTGGAGGCCCAAGAAAATGTCGGCGATTTCGTCGATGTCGCTTACAATCTGCTTGTAGGTCGTAGAAAGAGTGTCCCAGGTTGTTGTACCAGGCATGAATGCCTTGGTGAAGTTGAAGGTGGTATACGGCTTAGGCTTTGTCTTTTCTTCATCTTCATAGCCAGCCGCATTCTGGCTTGCGTAAAACGCTTCTACGGAATCAGAAGGATCTTTCCAGTGCCATGTAAAGGCCGGGATGCCGCCCTGGTTCCACAAGTCCTCGGCAAGGGCAAGAGTCTTATTTGTGTAACTTCTCTGCCAAGAGCCCTTGCTGTCTTTTCCTGTAGCGAACAAGAAGTCAAACCCGACCAGCGCCGGGTATTTCCCGCCGGCAGTGTAAACGGCGACGACATCCTCGTGCTCCTTGACCTTGTCCGATGCTCCATCCATATTGCCTGTCATGACACCAGAAATGGTTTTTGTGCCATAATTGTTGGCAATGAAGGAATACAATTTCTTGGCGGCGTCCGTTGCGTTTGGTGTAATCGGCGCATTGCAGACGGCTGCATTCGCAGAGACAGCTGCCACTAACCCAAGGGCGACGGTCGCTAGTTTGATTTTCATAATCCCAACCTCTCTTTATTGTGATGATTATCTTCAATCCAAGATAGGAAAAATTAGGACGAATCGGGATTATTTAAGAAACAAGTACTTTATTTCTTCAGGAACTTGGTCCCGAATGTAAATTTTCGTGAATCTTCGGGAGGGATTTCTATCAGCCCACGGTGGTGGTTCAGGGCGTCGGGCTCCGATGTCATGGGCTCGATGGCGATGCTTGCCCGGGTAGGGGGCGTGTAAATCTGGATGGCGTTGTATTGCCCTTGACCGGCCTGTTGCCAGATGTCCAGTTTGCCTGCGCTCCCTTCCAAAAACACGTGGGCCTGGGTTTGGGATTGTGCCGTCGCACTTGAAAAATCGCCCCCCAGGCAGAAACAGTCGTTGATGAACTCGTCACCGATGGCGCGGCCGCCCACGAAGCGGGTGTCGTCCTTGAAGTTCCCGGTGGGAAGGTCCGCCTGGTCTAAGAGGGCAAGCTTGCTTTCGGGTAGGGTCATCTTCAGGCAATCCACCTTTTCTCCCAGGCTGTAGTAGGGGTGCCAGCCTTCGGAATAGGGCATGAGGGCCTTTCCGATGTTCTGCACAGAGGCCTCTACGGTATAAGATTCACCTGTGAAAGTTACTTTGTTTGTAGCCTTGAAAGGGAAGGGGAACCCGGCGAAGGCGCCCGGCCAGTCGCAGGTGAAAACGGCGGTGCAACTTTCGGAGTCGTTCTCGAAACTTTCGAATTTCCATTCCTTGTTCTGCAAAAAGCCGTGGAGGGCATGGGGTGCCCAACTCACGTTGTTTATAAGGGCGTAGGTGTTGCCACTCCAGGTGAACTTGGCGTAGGCGGTGCGGCCCGGGAAGGGGGCGAGTCTGCAGCCTGCATTGGTGTCGGGGCCCATTTTGTAGATGTCATCGCCTTCCCGGTAACCGAAGAGAAGGTCTAGGAATTGTTGGCTGGTCGCGGGGACGCGCCAGGCGTTGAGACCTCCGCCGTAACCGCTCAGGATTTCCAGTTCAGCGCCGTCATCGCGCTGTAAAACATAGCATTGGATAGTGCCGAGAGGGCGAGAAATCAGTTTGAAGTTGCTCATGGCAAGGAAGATAGAAAAAAGGCGAGGGTTAGGAGTCATGAGTTGTGAGTTATGAGTCGTGGGTTGTGGGTTGTGAGTTGTGAGTTGTGAGTTGTGAGTTATGAGTTATGAGTTATGAGTTATGAGTTATGAGTTATGAGGTATGAGGTATGAGGTATGAGGTATGAGGTATGAGGTATGAGGTATGAGGTGTGTGGTATGAGATATGAGGCACGAACCTCAAAGGGAGCCTTTGGCGACCGAGCTCACACCTCAAAGCGAAGCGACCTCAAGCCTCAAACCCCTACAACCTCTCAAACTTTTAATACTATATTTATTTGTATGGATTCCCGGACCATTGTCGCACCCATGACTCCCGCAGGCGTTAGCGCCGTGGCGGCTATCCGCGTAAGCGGCCCCCAGGTGCGTGACGTGGTTTTGGCCCTGTTCGGCGAAAGGGCTGTGGCTCGATTGGAAAGCCACAAGGCGCGTCTGGGAACGGCCCGGGACCCTAAAACTGGCGAACCCGTCGATAGCCTGCTTTACCTGTTTTTCGAAGGGCCTAATTCCTATACTGGCGAAGACACGCTGGAACTTTACCCCCACGGAAACCCGCTGATTGTGCGGGAGCTGATTCAGGCCATCCGCAAGGTACAAGGCGTTCGTCTGGCAGAACCTGGGGAATTTACTCGCAGGGCCTTTCTGAACGGCAAGATGGACCTGGTCCAGGCGGAATCCGTGGCCGACGTGATTCACAGCGCGAACCGTGCAGAACTGAAAAACGCTCACCGCCTGCTTTCGGGCTCGCTCTCGAAAAAGATTCAGGAACTGAATGAACAGGTGAAGGACATGTCCGCCCGGCTGGAACTGGACGTGGACTTTGCCGAAGAGGAGGCCGACCCGGATTACGATTCCTGGCGCAAGAGGATTGTGGCCATCGGCGAAAAGATTTCGGAAATCCTCCAGAGTTTCCGCGGCAAGGAAAACCTGAGCCGCCTCCCGCTGGTAGTGCTCTACGGAGCCCCAAACGCGGGCAAGTCCAGCCTGGTAAACGCCCTCCTGGGCGAAGACCGCATTCTCGTGAGCAGCGTCCCCGGCACCACTCGGGACTTCGTGGAGGTCCGGCTGTTTTTGCCCGGCGGGGAAATCCGTCTGGTGGATACCGCAGGCATTGCCGACCGGGCCACCGACGAGCTGGACGCCCTCAGCATGGAAAAGAGCCGTGAAATCCTGAAGGAGGCGGACCTGAAGATTCACGTGGTGGACGGGTGTGAATTCGGAGTTCGGAATTCGGAATTCGGAGTTGGAAATCAAAAATCTACAACAGATTCCGATGTTACCGTCATCAGCAAGTGTGATTTGCTGGATGAGAGAACGGCCTGCGGCCTACAGACGAGAGATGAGAGGATTTCCAAGGTTCTCCGTATTTCCTCCAAGACCGGCGAGGGCCTTGCCGAACTCCGGCAAAAGATGGATGCCGCCCTGTTTACCGAAGGTCGCAGCCCCGAAGACATCTGGATTACCAGCGAACGGGAACGGGCCTGCCTCGCCGAAGCCTTCGAAGGGGTGAAACGTGCCCTGGACCTGCTCCAGAAGCAGCCCGCCGTAGAGCTTCTCGCCTTCGAGATGCAGCTGGTGCGCCGCTCCCTCCAGAGCGTGGTGGGCGAAATTTCTTCTGAAGATATCTTACAATCTATTTTCGCGGGGTTCTGCATTGGAAAGTAGCACTCTCAGCCTTATCGGCGTCTTTATCGGGATTTTCGCTTTCGGAACCTACATGGTCCCGCTGAAAAAGTATCCCGCCTATTCCTCCTGGTCCTATCTGGCGTTCATGTCCATCGGGGCGCTCATCTGTTCTGTGGGCATCACCTGCGTTACGGGGCAGTTCAACTTTCACCCCGTAGGCATCGGTTGCGGGCTCCTCTGGGTGCTGGGCGGTGCGCTGTGCTTCTGGGCGGTACAGGCCGAGGCGGACCTGGCAGGGACTGGCCTACGGTCCATGAGCGTGAGCATTTTGCTGTCGTTCTTTAGCGGGGTGGTCATTTTCCAGGAAAAGACCCTGCTGTACTATTCTATTCCGGCTATCGCCTGCATGATTATCGGCATCTGGATTCCCGCCAGCAAGAAAAAATCCATCTGGAAAAACTGGCGCTCCCTCCTGTCGGGAGCGGTGTTCGGCACCTACCTGATTCCCTTCAAGTTCAGCGGCATGGGCGACATGGAATTCCTGTTCCCCTTCTCCTTCGGGGTCTGCATCGGAAGCCTCGTGCTGGTGGGCCTGGTGACATTTCGCCGCCGCAAGGATATCAGGCATTCGAACCTTGTGCCCACCCTCCTTTCCATGGCGTCAGGCGTCATGTGGATGTTCGGCACCCTGGCCATTTTCTGGACCATCGCCGACGACGGCATGTTCGGCTACGCGGTAGGTTACCCGCTTCTGCAGTTGAACCTGGTGGTAAACCAGTTGTGGGGCGTGTTCGTGTTCGGCGAATACGCTTCCCGCGGAGGCCGCATCAAGCTTGCCATGTCCACGGTGGTCATCTTGATTGGAGCGGTGCTGTTGACCCTCTCCAAGATGTAGCGAATTGGGCCCTGGAATCGCCCTAGATGGCGGCGATTTCCTGGTTGATTTCTTCGGCGCCCTTGATGTCTTCGTTGTAGATGGCGTTCACCTTCTTGCATCCCAGTTCCAAGAGCCTGCGGGCTCCTTGGTTGTCGCTTTGCCTGCGCAGTTCCCGGATGGCTCCGTCGATAAGCTTGATGTCGCGCTGTTCGGGATAGTTTTTCATGAACTTGTAGAACAGGGCAATCTGGTTTTCGTAGTCGCTGTCGGTTTCGCAGGCCAGCAAGAAAGGCACCACCCTGGTATTCAGCAGGTTGTTCAGGTCGCCCACGAAGGTATTGAGGCTCGCCCCTTCGGGGAAAAGTTCTTCTGTTTCCCGTTGAATATCGTCGTTGTCCATGATGCTGCCGGTCTCGAACTGCGAAAGCATCTCGTTCAGCAGGTTGATTTCTTCGACCTTGGCCTGTTCGCGGTAACGGGCCTGGTAAAAGACGGGCAGCGTGGTCAGACAAAAGTGGGCCTGGTTCATGCCGATGAACTCGCCAATGTAATACACGTCGGCGTCTTCGTTCAGAATATCTTCTTCGCTGGCAAAATTGCAGATGCGGGCGGGAATGGGAATGACTTCCATGTTGGCCAGTTCATGAAGGCGCTCCCGCAGGGAATCCACGTCCATGTCTTCGGGCAGCTCCACGCCGTCTTCTTCCATGGATTCCAGCAGGTTGTCGATCTTTGAATCCACGGCCTTGTTGATGGCTCTTCGGCTAGGCATCTTGGGCTGCTGCCGGAAATCCCCTTCCAGGGCGAAAAGTCCGTTTTTCACCATGTCGTCAAAAGGCGTGCCGCTCCGCTCCGCATCAGGCGAAGGTAAAATCTTGGCGTAGGCAATCATGCGCCCGCACAGGCGTTGGTCGTTTCCTTTTTTCTGTTCGATTCCCAGCATAGCCACAATATAGCAAATAGTGGTGAGTTGTGAGTAGTGAGTGGTGAGTGGTGAGTTATGAGTTATGAGGTGTGAGGTGTGAGGTGTGAGTCGTCATCCTCACGCAGGTGAGGATCCGCTTACCGCAATCTAGCAGATCCTCGCCTTCGCGAGGATGACAGCCCTCAAAGCAAAGCGACCTCAAACCCCTAGCCCCTAGATCCTATCCCCTAAATCCTAATTACTATCTTTCCTTCTGTGGAACAATCTAGTTGGCAAAAGATTCTCGAGCTGTGCAACAGGCTTTCCACCGTCACCTACGAGAACCTCACGAAAATTATCCGTCTGGAATCGGCGGGTTCTGCCACTCGTGCCCGCAACCTGGATGACAGTTTCCAGAACGATGTGGACTGCTGGATGGGCGGCGGCACCTGCTTCAGCATGACCTGGCATCTGTACCAGGCCTTTACCGACATGGGGCTTTCGCCCCGTCTGGTCATGGGCCACAAGCGCAAAGAAAAAAACATCCACTGCGCCCTGGTTTTGCCGGAGGTCTCTTTCGCACCTCAAAGCCAGCCAAAGGCTGGCGACCTCATACCCCATACCTCGTACCTCTTTGACCCCGGTTACCTCATCTTCGATCCGCTCCCTTTGCCTGCACCTCAACCGTTTGGTTCCGGCGAGGCGTTTTTCCCGCTGGTTCCCAACTGCGTGCGGCTGGTGCGGCCTGCCGCCGATGCCCTGGAACTCTGGACCGGCGGTGCGGGCGGCCCCATGAAACTTCGTTTCGAGTATCCGCTAGAAGGTGTTTCCGTCGAAGAATTCAAGCAGCACTGGTCCGAAAGTTTCTACCGGGAGATGATGACCTACCCGGTGCTCAACCGCCTGGACCGGGAACGGGGAGTGCAGTATTACTACCAGAAAGGGAACCTGGTCATCCGCGACAAGGACGGCTCCCGTATGGAACGCATTCCCGAAGAACTCCGTGTGGAAAAGCTCAGCGAGATTTTCCACATTTCGCCGGACTTAGTTGACCGCGCCCTCGGGATCCTAAAAAAAGAACATTCTTGAAACCTTCTTAATATTATCTCTCGCCAGAAGTATTTGCGATTCTTTCCATAAATAAAGTATCGCAGAAAGTGAGGTGTAATTTTAATTTTAGAATAAAAACATACAGAACGAGAGTAAAAGCGTCGGCCAAGGATGGGGAGGGTGCAGGGAGGGGCCCGTGCGGCCTTCGCAACTCCGAGCTGGGGCCCCGCCCGCAAGAAAAAAAATTCTTGAAAATATTTATATTTCTCCTCAAAAAAGGAACCCGTCTTATGAAAAAACTTTTGATTCTCGTTGTTGCCATGGCCTCTGCCATGTTCGTCGCCTGCGGCCCTTCCAAGCTGGAAATGCAGGAAATGTCTTCTAGCCGCGACATCATCATCGAAGTCCGCCAGGTACTGAACGACTCCATCAGTCTCATGATTGGAAACACCCTGTACCTGAACAGCAAGCAGGTGATAGGCGACAACCTGTTCCCCCTGTTGGTGAGCACCCGCGACCCCCAAGAAATTGAACGGCTCACCGCCACCGACGTGGTGAACACCCCCGAAGACCTCCTCAAGTACCTGCGCTTTACTTCGCCCGACATGGTGAACTTCGGTATTGTCATCGGCGAAACTGCCTACAACGAAATCGGCTTTGACGAAAACCATGTGGTAGAGACCCTGAAAAACATCTTCATCAAGGTGGACGGCGGTTCCCTTATCCTCTTCCACGAGAAGAACGGCGAACTCACCTCCGCAAAGAAACTGTTCTAACAGTGAGGTCGCGCCTTCGGCGCTTTGAGGTTCGAGGCTTGAGGCTCGGGCCTATGGCCCTTTGGGGTATGAATAATGATTTTTGAAAAGTTCATCTTCGTCATCCTCACGAAAGTGAGGATCCGCTTGCTTTTCTGTAGTGGATTCTCGCCTTCGCGAGAATGACACATCTTGAGTCCCGCAATCCTAATCACCAACCACTAACCACTGCTTCACTTCAGCTTCTTCAGTTCGTGCAGCAGCATTCCCATGCCGATGATGGCGGCCCCGGTATCGGCGATGGGCTGGGCCATGAACACCCCCTTCAGTTCAAAGAAATGGGGGAGTACAAGCAGGAAGGGTATCAGCAGTATCACCTGGCGGCAGGCGTTCAGGAACATGGACCTGAAGGCTTTCCCCGTGCCCTGGAAAAAGCTTCCGGCCACCATGCCGAAGGGAATCATGAAAAAGGCGGCGGTGAAAATGCGCATGGCCCAGGCGGCCACCTGCTGCATTTCTAGGTCACCGGGAGCGAAGGGAGCCACGAAGGTCTCCGCCTTCCACATCAGCACCGCCCAGGCGATGGCCATAAAACTCGCCGCGTAAATCAGGGCAAATTTTACGGTTCCCTTCACGCGGTCGTTCAGCCGGGCGCCGTAGTTGTAACCGATGATAGGTTGCGTCCCGTGGACAAAGCCCAGGAGGGGTAACACGATGATGGATACCACGCTGTTGATGATGCCGAAGGCCGAGATGGCCATGTCGCCTCCAGAAAGGCTGCCGGTGGGCTTGAGGCTGATATTGCCGTAGCTGGTGAGGCTCCAGGCCAGAATGGCGTTCATGAGGCTGTTGCAAATCTGCATTACCGAAGGCGGGAGCCCCAAGATGTAAATCTTTCTCACGTAGGGGAGCCTGAGCTTCATGTGCCGCCAGCGGATACGGATGGGGGTGCCCTTCTTGATGAAGAACTGGGTAATCAGGCCGCTGGCGACAAGCTGGGAACACACCGTGGCCCAGGCGGCTCCTTCGATGCCCCAGTGGAATTTCATGATGAACAGCCAGTCCAGGACGATATTGGAAACAGCCCCGGCGATTTCCCGGAACATGGCGGTTTTCGGATGGCCCATGGAACGGATGAAGTGGTTCATGCCTGGAGCGATAGTCTGGAATACCGCCCCGCACAAGATAATGCGCATGTAGCTTTCGGCCACGGGGAGTGTCTGGTCGCTGGCCCCGAACAGCTTCAGGAGCGGCGTCATGAAGATTTCGCCGAAGGCAAAGGAAAAGATAGCCATCAAGATGAGCAACGAAAAGGAGTTGTTCAAAATGATGCTTGCCTGGATGTACTTCTTTTGTCCGAGACGGATGGCAAAGAGGGTGTTCCCGCCGACTCCTACAATCATGGACATGGCCATGATGAACAGGGCGATGGGGAAGCAGAGGGTGATGCCCGCGATGCCGAGACTGCCTACGCCCTGGCCAACGAAAAAACGGTCCACTATGTTGTAGAGGGCGTTGACGCACATGCTGATGATGGCGGGGACCGAAAACTGCAGCACCAGTTTCGGGATGCTTGCGGTGCCAAAGGAGTTGAGGCGCTCGGAGTAGAATTCACTCATCGGCGCCAAATATAGCAAAAGGTGAGAGCAGTGACAACGCTTGCGTTGGCAATGCCGAGCCGAGCTATATGCGTTTACGCAAAGATAGAAAATTATGAATTCGGATTTCAGATTTCGGAATTGTTTTTAGAATAAAGACCTAATTCTTAATTCCGAATTTTCGCGAAGCTACGCTTCGCACGCTACCTGATTTCGCCCGCCTTCCTTGGCTACGTACAAAAGACGGTCGCATTCCGCAATCAGGTCCTCGATTTTCCCGATATTTTCCCCTTGCTTGCTAGCAAGCCCGAGAGAAATGGTCACGGGGATAATGGTATCCTTCCAGGAGAAACGGTGGCGTTCTACCGCCATACGGAGCCTTTCGGCGCTCTTTTTGGCGTCTTCTACACCGATTCCGCTGAGCAAGAGCACGAATTCCTCGCCGCCGTAACGGGCCAGCAGGTCCGATTCCCGCTTTTCTTCTTTGAGAATGCGGGCGATTTCTTTCAGAACCATGTCGCCGCACTGGTGGCCCCAGGTGTCGTTCACGTGCTTGAAGTGGTCGGCATCCACCATGATGGCATGCACAAAGAAGTTGTTCCGGCGGGCAAGGGCAAGTTCGCCCAGGCTCCGGTCAAAGAAGTTCCGGCGGTTGGAAATCTTGGTCAGCGGGTCCATAGTGGCCGCCTCGTAGAGTTCCCGGTCAAAGGCCTCTTCGCTGGCATCCTTGAAGTCAATTTTCAACACGTGCTTGCCCAGCTGCAGGCGGTTGTCGGAATCCAAGACCATCTGGCTCACCGGATTCCCATCTACATAGGTGCCGTTGGTGCTGCCCAGGTCCTGGACCGTGACGTTCTTGCCGTCGAAGGTCAGGCTGCAGTGCTTGCGGCTCACCAGTTCGTCGTCCAGGCGGATGTCGGCATCGGCACCGCGACCAAGGACAACAGTGCCTTTTTCCAGGGCAATCTGCTTGAATTGAGTCTGGGGGTACAGGATTATCAGATGTGGGTGTAACTCCATGACCCTAAAGGGGATCGTGTTGCCTGGGGTGACAATAGTCTGGTCCAAATCCTGCATATTTTCTCCAATGACACATTTAATATAGTAAAAGAGGGGATAGGATCTAGGGGATAGGATCTAGGGGATAGGATTTAGGATCTAGGGGTTAGGATTTGAGGGTTAGGAAATCACTAATCTCTAAATCCTAGTCTCTAGCCCCTAAAATGTGATTTTCGGCAACATGTGACGGAAGTCGCAGCATGGAATGCATACAATTATATTATTTTTATGAAAAATGATAGGGGGAAGACCGCTTCCCCTGGAGAGAGGTATTTATGGAACGTAGATTGAACCTGGCCGCCTTGATGGGCCTTGCTTTGCTGCTTCTGGCAACTACATCTACCGCCGCGGACACCGGTTCGGGGAGCAAGTTCTGCTATAGCTACTCTGAATCTAATGGTATTTTAGACGAGTACATATACCTGTCTCAGCGTCCCAGCTCCTATGAGCCGAATCCTGCTCCCTATGACGAGGAAAATTTCACGGAATATTTCGAATATTGTTCTGATACGTGGCTAGAATTTACTGAGAGTTGGGCAGATCTTGTTCGACAGCTTGAAGAACGGCAATCGGGAAGCTCCTTGTATTTGGAGTCGGATCTTGATTTCGGTGGGGTCAGTACAGACAGTTCGGGCTGTAACGAGAGCTTCAAGCCGTTGACGGTTTCCACAAATTATGCTTCCTATTTCAATGGTGGTGGCTACACTATCAAGAATCTATGTTATGTCGTGGGCTCCTCTAATCAGGAAGGTCAAGCTGGAACTACGCAGTTATCCAGTGTTGGCTTTTTTTCAGAATTGTCGGGTGGAAAAGTTGAAAATCTGAATTTTGAAAATGTATTCATCAAGGTAAACAACAACGGTTTCTTTAGTAGCGTGCCTACTGGTGTAGTGGTTGGTTTGGTAGGTGAAAATGGGGCTGAATTTAACAAGATTTCCTTGAAAAATGCAAAGATCGTTGCGGCTCAGGCAGGTGGCGTTGCAGGTGTTGCGTATGGTGAAGCGGACTTCAAGAATATTCTAGGTGAGAATGTAGAGGTTGTTGCCGCAAATGGCGTAGTTCCGGCAAACCTTAATGGAAATATGGCCGGCAGCATGTCCATAGACTTGGGCGGTTTGGTCGGATCTGCATCAAGAAATCTTAATATCGCAAATGTGGGCTTTTCTGACCTTAACGTGCATTCGGATATTTGGTCAGTAACGGTAGAGGGAGCCAACGGATATTTAGATGTGAATGTTGGTGGCCTTGTGGGTTCGTATGCTTCTAGTTCTGATAACGAAAGTGCTGTTGTCAACACCTATACGACCGGTAGTGTTACAGCGCCGGAGGACTGTGAAAATGGAACAGGCGGTGTTACGGATGGGGGTAAAAAATGTAATGTCGGTTTCCTGTTTGGAAATGTATCATTTGACAGCTATTTGTATGCGGGCTACAACTACCACTATGGCGCCACCGACTACCAGGCAGAAAATGTGGCGGGTAGGCTGTACCAAAGCGGTTCCGATGTGACTACCTATTGGATAAATGGCTCTGGAAGCCTAGGAGGAAACCACCCCTTGGGCGGCGGTCTCAACTACCGCAACTCCATTTCCGGAAAGATAGAACCTACGAATTGTAACCTGGACAATCCCGTATATATGGGTCCATCCTACGGCTATAAATGCTTGCTGTTAGATGGCAGCAATTACGGCGGCTACGTAGAGCCGGAAGCCATGAAAGCCGATGCCTTTGCCGTTTGGCTCAATGGCGTATCGGGCGCAATAAACGTACCGTCTTCGGATGGCGGTTATCAGAAATGGTCCCGCAAAAACGGCTTAAACAGCGGACTCCCCGTGTTCGCTACCGACGAACTCAAGCCCATTTACCAGATTGACTTTATGGCGGGTAGCGACTACTACGAAAACATTTCGGCAACGGAAAAACAAAAGTGGATTGCTGCCGGTGCCTCAGAAACTGCCGACGGGCTTAGTCTTAGCGTCTACACCGACTACACGGGGAAGCTCAGCAACAGCACCTGGCAAACAACTGCCGCTCAGATAGTGAGTAATAGCTATTACTGGAGTTATTTTGACGAACAGACAAGTAAAATTGTCGCATTCCCCATAAAGACTTCCACGACCTTCAATTCCTCCATGACCCTGTCCCTTTCGGAAAAGATTACGGTGACGGTGAGGCATGGGTTTGTTGAATCCACCGATGGAGATGAGTTCTATACCTTGGACGAGTATTCCTCCTATCTTGGTGAGGATGTCTACTTCATGGGAACCCCAGCGGCGACCATTTCCAGCGACAGTGCTTGGACTAGGGTGCCTTATCTGGCCTCTTATGACGAAGACGAAGGTGTGTACAAATATTATGGCTTTCGTTTGACCAGGAAGAGTTGTGAGAATCATGGCACCGATGACGAACCGGATATCTATTGCTATTACAACACCGTGAATATGAATGGCTCGAATGGGTTCTACACCGATGCCCTTTCGGAGTTTTCTAACGGCGATACTCTCTATGTGGTTTATGAATCCGAACCCGTGAATACGGCAGGGGGCTACCTGTTTGTCGGCGACTTGCATGGCAGTAGATTTGATTTGGGCGTTGCCAATGCTCAAATGAAGGCCGTAGATGCAAATGGAGAATCGCTTTTGTTCGGGGCTCCCGATTATCTGGAGGTGGAAACGTCAACTTCCAGTGCAATTGAGTCTATTCTTAGAAATGCCTTTAATGAACAGAACACTTCTACGAAATCCATGCCCTTCTCACCCTATCTTGTTGCCGACTATCCTCCCGATTTCTGGAACAATGTGAACGGAACTCTAGCCCTGGTAATCGTGGGAGCTTCCTCAAATGATGGCGCAACAGAACTTTATACACTCATGGGGAGCGCTCTTTCGCAGCTAGCATCAAACAATCTAGATCACCCCTTCCTCAAGGATACGGTGAAGGCTTTGGAATCCCCGATGGAAATCCGTGCCAAGATGGATGACCAGGTCAAATCCGGTAATAGCTTGGTCTACGCCCGCTATGTGTGGTTGGACAAGGATGACAACATTGACTTGACGAACTTGTTTGCTGCGGTAGAATCTCTACGGCAATATGAGTATGATTACCCGATTTATGTGGGATTCCTGCCGCAAACCGCTGAAATTCGGTATCATGTGACCTTCGATATCAATTACGAAACTAATACAGACTATAATCCGCTCTTTATAGCGACTACCTGGAACGGTAAAACCGAACTTGGTGCTACCTATACCGCTGAAAATCAGTATGAGCAATTCTTTGAATCCTATCAATGGTATGCTTTCCGGACGGATGCTTGTTTTGTGGGAGAGTTTTCTCCAGACCTGTACTCTGATGGCATTTACATGTCCAATTTTGGGATGGTAGAGGAATTGCTTAGTAACGAAGAAGAGCAGCGCATTCCCTACACGACCAATAAAGACGGCTCCAAGTCAATGAAATTGTATGCGCAATGGAAATACGATGTGGCTTCTTGTTCTGATTATGCAGGCTATCGTATTCGCGAAGAACAGGAATTGGTCTGGAACAACTATGTTGTCAAGGATAACTCCGAACTAGGGAACATCGTCTTACAGCAGGTGTGGATGGGCGATACCCTGAGGCATAAGTCTGTACAGCAAGATGTGGGCGTGACGGGAATCCTGGTGCCTTACGCTGATACCAATAAATTTGTCTTTGAGGTCTTTGCCGACGGTTATCCAGGTTATGAATTGGATGGAGACATTACTTTCACCAAGGCTTCCTTCGATGGAGGGACCCCGGAGACAAAAAAACTCAAGGAAGGCGACCTGTTGACGATCGATTCGTGGGAGCTTATGTCTTCGAATATGGAATTCTCCGCCAACTACACCTACAAGAAGTTCAATATTGTTTTTGAAACCGGCAAGACCGATGTTCTTTACGGCGAGAATTCTGATTCCGTGGGAACATACAAGCTTAATGCCGAAGATGACGCCATCGATTTGCCGTTCTGGGTCTATACTGCAGACCAATGCGTAGAGGGCTGGACCGTGCATTCCAATATTGAAAATCAGGATGAACCCGTCATGGAAGGGCCCGATGTCAATTGGAACCCTGATTGTAATGACGAACCTAATTGCGAATATGAAATGCCTGACAATTGGGCAGTGGCGTTTGATGTGTTCAATTTTGCGTTGTCAGAGGAATTGGATTTGCAAGTTGGCAACCGTCAGGAGAAATACCCCCTGTACGCCAAGTGGGTAGATGCCAAGACCTGCGTCGAGGAGCTTAGCTACAAGCAGACGAAGCTGACGGAATCTGAGAACGGTTCCGTGGCGTTCAAGGAAATTCGCAAGGATTCCACCGGAAAGATAATCGGCACCCAACTGCACAAGTTCGCCAAGGACGGCACCATGCTCTTGCCTTACTATGTGAAGGGTTCGAGCTTTGTGGTCCAGGGCTTGCCTGCAAAGGATTACATACTGGATTCCCTGGTTATGACCTTGGATGGCAAGAAGTATGTGTATCACGAAGGGGATACCCTTGCGGGTAGCATCACCAAGGCTACTTTCGCTGCCTACTTTATGCCGGAAAATCCCACACCGGCCAAGTTCGTCACATCGAAACTGTTGCAGTCCGGTAGCGCTATCCGCTTTGAATTTGCTACCAACGAGTTTGGCGCAAGTGGTGCATCTGTAAAGGTTGTGCTGGAAGACGATGACGGGAAAGTGGTTGCGGATTCCGTAATCCAGATCTCGAAGACGCCTTACGAAGGCTCCTGGGATTACTACCCCCTGCGTGCGGGCACGTTCCTGCTGACGGCCACGGTTGCAAACAGTAAGTCCTCCGATGTGTTCGAACAGGATTTCGAGGTGAAGGCCGAAATTGCTTCTGCTGCCGAAGGCGGCTGGCGCATGCTGTCGCTGTCCAACGTGGTTATGGACTCCGTGACCTGGGACGACGATATTCGCTTCTACTGGTGGGACGACACCCGGAACACGGGCGCCTTCTGGCAATACCAGAGGCTGAACCGGGACGACAAGGTGGACAACCTGACGGGTTACTGGTACAGTTCCCTGGAAGGTCGCCCGCTGGTCATGAAAAAGGATATGGCTGCTCCTAAGGACCCCGTGGTCTGGAATATGGACAGTGTCTATACCGGCTGGAATATGGTGGCTAACCCCTACGGCTGGTATGTGGACCTCTATGGTGAAAACCCGAACGAGAAAAAGGCCGCTACTGAAAAGTCCAGCATTGAATTCTACAGCTGGAACGACAGCCTTGGTGATTATGAACCTGTGGATGTGATTGGTCCGTATGAGGCCGTATGGGCGAAGGTCACAGGCCCGAGCCAGTGGAAACTGCCCTCTAAGCCTGCCTTTGTAGCGACCGTAGACGCAGAAGGCGAGGAGAATGTGGTCGAGCCCCTGAAGAAGACCGTCGAGCTAGCCTCCGGCGGCAAGGGCTGGGTGATTCGTGCCGTACTCCGCGACGCCAAGGGCAAACGGGACAGTTGGAACTTCATGGGCGTCTCCGAGTCCGGATGGGCTTCCGAAGAGCCGCCTTCCGGTATGGGTGACCATGTGAACCTGTCCATCAAGGACGGCAACAAGTCCCTCTCCAAGTCCTTCAAGAAGGCCGCCGGCGACAGCTACGAATGGACGGTCTCTCTGGAAGCCTCTGGCGACCGCACGGGCTACCTGCACTTCGAAGGTGTCCGCGACCTGAATGCCGCTGGCCTCAAGGTGTTCGTGACGGTTGACGGTACCACTACCCAGATGGCCGAGAACGACACCCTGAAGGTTTCCATCGGGAGCATGGCCAAGACGGCTGTGGTCCGTGTGGCGCCCTCCGCCCGTACCGTGGTGGCCCAGAAGCTGAACGGGCTCCGTGCCTTCCAGGCGGGTAACTCCCTGCAGGTGGGCTTCCAGGTCTCCGAAAGCCTGGCAGGTGCCAGGGCCTACGTGGAAATCCTCGATATGAAGGGCAAGGTCCTGTCCTCTGTTTCGGGAACGGCCGTGTCCGGTTCCAATGCCCTGACCCTGCAGACCCCCAAGTCCGGACTCTACATGGTCCGCGTCCGCGTGGGCTCTAAGCAGGCCGCCGGCTCTGTCGCCATCAAGTGACGCTCTCTTACATTTGACTTACAAAGTAGCCCCCGCCTAAATCGGGGGCTTTTTTTCATTGCCACCGGGGGCCATAATTTCTACATTTGGGCCCACTATGACAAAGGCTAAATTCATCAAGTTCATCATCGCGTCGATCCTTGCGATTGTCGCCCTCTTCTTGCCCTACGAATCCCTCGGGTTCGATGCCGCAAGCCCCATGGGAATCTTGAATCCCCTCGAAATTCGCGTCATCGGCGTTTTTGTGATGGCCGCCCTTTTCTGGATTCTGCAACCGTTCCCCATTTGGTCCACGTCGGTGCTGGTCATCGTGCTCATGATCGTGACCATGTCCGACTCTTCCCTGACGCCTTTCCGGGTGGACGGCGTGACCATGATCAGCCACAAGTCCATCATGGCCACCTTCGCAAACCCCATCATCATGCTTTTCTTGGGCGGCTTCTTCCTCGCTGCTGCAGCCACCAAGTACAAGATGGACTTGAACCTGGCCCGCGTTCTCCTGAAGCCCTTCGGCAAGAACCCGAAGTTCGTGCTTCTGGGCCTTATGCTCATTACCGCCGTGTTCTCCATGTTCATGAGCAATACCGCCACCGCCGCCATGATGCTTGCCATCCTCGCCCCGGTGCTCAAGCTCTTTGAACCCGATGACCGCGGTAAGGCAGCCTTTGCCCTTGCCATTCCCCTTGGCGCCAACATCGGCGGCATGGGTACTCCTATCGGAACGCCTCCTAACGCTATCGCTCTCGGTGCCCTGAACGACGCCGTGGCCCGCGGTGACCTGGTGGCAAACCCCGTGACATTTGGCCAGTGGATGGCCTTCGGTATCCCCTACGTGATTATCCTCATGGTGGTGGCTTGGCTTCTTCTTCTCAAGATTTACCCCATCAAGATGAAAGAGATGGTCCTGAACATCGAAGGGGCGGGCAAGTTCGACACCAGCCCCAAGGCAATCATCGTCTATATTACCTTTGTCCTTTGCGTGATTTTGTGGGTGACCGGTAAGAATGTCCACGGTATCAACGACAACGCCATCGCTATGATTCCTATGGCCGTGTTCGCCCTGACCGGCGTGATTACCAAGAAAGACCTGAACGCCATGAGCTGGGACGTGCTCTGGCTCGTGGCCGGTGGTTTTGCCCTGGGTGTTGGTCTCAACGCTACGGGTCTTGCCGCTCACCTTATCAAGACTATCCCGTTTGCAAGCTGGTCTCCGCTGGCCCTGATGATTGGCTGCGGCATCATCTGTCTCTTCATGGCGAACTTCATGAGCCATACTTCTACGGCTACATTGCTTGTTCCTATTCTTTGCGCCGTGGGCATTGCCTGCCAGGACAACCTGGTCGGCCTGGGTGGCGTGACCGCCCTCCTCGTGTCTGTTGCCTTTGCAAGCTCTCTCGGCATGAGCCTGCCTATCTCTACGCCGCCTAACGCTCTTGCCCACGCTACGGGTTACACCGATACTCGCGGCATGGCCATTACCGGCGTTGTCATGGGTATCCTTGGCTTGGTCGTTTCCTGGATCATGATGATCTTCCTTGCCAAGGTGAACTTCTTCGGTACGCCGGTTCCCAAGGCAGCTGAAGCCGCCCCGGCTGCTCCTGTTGCCGCCGAAAAGGTTGTGGAAGCTCCTGCTGCCGCTGACACGGCCGCTGCTGTTGCCGCCGACTCTACGGTCGCCGTGAGCGCCGATACGGCCGCTAAGGTCGAAGTCGTTGACTCCGCCGCTGCGAAGTAACTTCCAGTTTGCAAAAGAGAATGTTTCGTCCGGGCTTGCTCCCGGACTTTTTTGTTAATAAAAAAATGACGGAACGAATCCGTCATGGTAATTACTCGGGATATGTTGTCAGCGTTGCGACAGACTTGTCCGCCTACATTTTCGTGATAATCAGCGAAAGCTGATTGTCCGAATAACTGGATTCGGCCGTTTCCCAGGTAGAGCCGGAATAGGTGCTCATAATCGTCACATTGACGGAAAGCATGTAATTTGCGCCGTCTATGGAGTTGGTTGCCGTAATTGTCCAGGTATTGACAATAAACTCGATCATCACGTTCTGCCACCCTGCAGTAACCAACTGGCCGACAAAGGCATCCAGTTCGGCACTTGTCTTGCCCTTGTAGGTAGAGCCGCTTGCTGTCGCCGTCTCGCTAGTCGTCTCCCATTTCAAGATTGTCGGCGTACTTGCAATGGTCGGAAGAAGCGGGGTGAGTCCCTCTATGACACGGTCCATGCCGCCGTTCACATATTGCTTGACGTTCTTTGTAATGGAAATCTCGCTCATTGCTCCTGTGTTGGTGCTGTAGGCAAAGGTAAAGGTGGTGATAGCGTCGCCTTCCCTTTTGGTAAATTCGTACTTGTAGCCATCGCCCCATTCCTTTTGAGTCATGTCAAAACCATTAGCGACGACCTGGGCGTTGTAGTTATTCAGATCTTCTGCGTTCATCGACATTTCGCCCCAGATGTCCGCAGTGCAGAATTGGGAACCCGTGTCATATTCAGACATTTCTTCCCACTTTATTTCCGAAGGCGGAAGTTGGCTGGCTAGCGGGCAGCCTCCCTCGGCATTGGAAGAGTTGTCAGAGCAGGCGGCAAACAGAAGTATTCCGCAGGTGGCGAGAGAGTGGGTGAGAACTTTTTTCATAAGTTTTCCTTTGGTTTTTGTTTTTTCCACAAAGTAATATATATTTTAATTTTCCCTGGTCAAGTACTGTTATACAAAATTTTGCCAATGGCAATGAATTGCGGCAGATTTCGTGAGAACGGCGCTAGGGCGAGAACGAATTGGTGAAACGGCGGGATGCCTGCTGGGAATGGAAAAATAGGGGTGTTTCTTCCCACCCTTTGTAAAAAAAAATTAAGGGCGTTGAATAATATCGTTTAAGTAGTTAACGTGCTGGGATAAAATCCCCCTAAAAAAGTATCTTTTAGAGGTATAAACAACGGAGTTTCTATGCTCGACTTATTGGCTGTTCAATCCAGTACGGCTAACGCCACTATCATTACCCTGGCCTATACGCTTTTGTTGGCCTTTGTGCTTTCGTCCATTATCGGCTGGACCTACGAACGGACCTTCCTCGGACTTTCCTACTCCAGAAACTATGTGCAGGCCCTGGTGCTCAGTTCGGTGGTGGCCGCTACGGTGATGCAGGCCATCGGCGACAATGTGGGCCGCGGTCTCGGAATGCTGGGCGCCCTTTCCATTGTCCGCTTCCGCACCAGCTTCAAGGACCCCCGCGACATCATGTTCATCTTTGCGGCCTTGGGCGCTGGCATCGGTTGCGGCGTGTATGCCTGGGGCGCTGCCGTAGGCGGAACTTTGGCCTTCTGTGTAGTTGCCTTCTTGCTTTCTCGCACGGGTCTTGGCACCAAGCATTTCTTTGATGGTATGCTCCGCTTTGCCATGCCCAATACATCGGAACCCCGCCTGGAAACGGAAAAGATTTTGCGGAAAAACCTGAAGACGTTTATCTTGATAACCATGCGGGAGGTGAACGGCGGCGAGCGCATAGACGTTGCCTACCAGATAAAGCTGAAGGCGTCTAAGCCTGCGGCCGAAGTCCTTGCGGAACTCTCCAAGGTGGAGGGGCTTTCTGACATCCAGTTCATGATGCAGGACGCCACCACGGACATGTAGGGGAGGAACGAAAATGGCTTTGAAAAACACATTCCTCATTTCTTCTATCTACAAGCGCAAGCTTTCTATCGCCTGGATTCTGGCCGTAGTGGCTGTGGTGGGTCTGGGGTATTTTTACCAGGGGAACGTCGCCCTGTTCCAGGGCATCGCCGAAGCTTCTGAAACCATCATCAGCGTGCCTAGCGCTACCGAAATCGTGAAGGTCCATGTGATGCCCGGTCAAGAAATCAAGGCGGGTGATACCATCGTGGAACTGAACCGCCCGGATTTGACGCTCCGCATCAACGAAGTGACCCGGGAGCTGGACGCCATCGAGGGTCGTAGCAGCCTGAACAAGGCGGATATCGACCAGCGGGTGGCCTCCGTGAAGGCGGACCTTGCTACCCGCAGTGCGGCGCTCCGGTTTGAAATCAACAGGCTGGAAACGGAATACCAGAAGAACAAGGAAATTTCTTCTAAGCTGAAAAGCCTGAGCGGAAACAACGCCAAGGCCGGTGGCAACGACGGCATGGCCATGCAGATCAAGAACCTGAAAGACGAGCTGGCCCTGGCCGAGAAAAACGCCAACGAGCAGATTGCCCTCTTGCAGGGGAGCCGTAGTCTTCAAAGGAGAAGCGGCGCCACCGAGGCCGCCACCTTGCACAAGGAACTGGAACAGCTCAAAAAGGAACAGGCCGACCTGGTGCAGATTGCCAAGGAAAGCTGGGTGGTTGGTAGCGTGAACGTTCGTGAAGGCGAAAAGGTCTCTAGCTTTACGCCTATCGTGACCTTGACCCACAAGTCCCCATCTTTAATCCGCGGATACATCAACGAGCAGGTCTACCAGCGCATGAACCTGGGCAAAGATGTAGAGATCCGCACTCTGGGCGGCAAGGGCAAGCCCATCAAGGGCGAGGTGGTCGGCCTTTCTAGCCGTATCGTGGTGTTCCCGGACCGTATGTGGAAAATGCCCGACATGCCGGTGTATGGCCGCGAAGTGACCATCAAGATTCCCGAAGACAATTCCTTCTTGCTGGGGGAGATGGTGGCCATTTCCGAAGAAGGTAAGATCAAGGACCTGGCGACCCGGATTATGGAAGCCCTTTTCGGCAGTGGCGATGAGTAATGGGTAATGAGTGATGAGTAGTGAGTGATGTAGAATGGAGATGTCATTGCGAGCACGGTAGGTGCGAAGCAATCACTTGCCTGAAAGAGATAGAAGTGTATAGGTTTGTGAATGTACGATAATAGGTTTTTTATTACTGCGTTTTTTGCGGCAATCCTTTCCGCTGCCGCCGTTGCCGCCCCCTTGACCTGGGAGCAGCTGGTGGAGTCCGTAGATAAGGACCCGGTTTACCAGACGTCGGAGAAACGCTCCCAGGCGGCTTCCCAGGATGTGGGAACCAAGCTGTGGGACAACCTGGAATTCCGTTACCAGCTGGACGGTTTCAGTTTTGCGAAGCACGACTTTGAACTGCGTCTCAAGCCAAAGTCTTTCGGTATAGGCTCTGCGGACAAGCGCCAGTACGAGACCCTGCGGGATTACCAGAAAGCCCGCCTGGCGGTGGACCGTTCGTACCTGCTTTACGACCGCTACGAGCGGGCGCTCCGCTATGTCATCCGCCGGAAGATTGCCGAAATTGACAAGCAGCTCTACCAGGTGAACCTGGACCGCATCGAGGTGCTCCACCTGAAGGCTGGGAGCGAGACCTTCAATTCCCAGGACCTGATTGTGGCCCTGGAGCAAGAATCCGCCCGCCGTGCAGAACTTCTGGGAGATAGTACCGCCCTGAAAGATGCGGAGCTGAAACTCAAGTCCTGGGTGCCTGACTTTGATTCCGTGGGCCTGGATACCTCGTGGCTCCCTACCATGGATGAACTTGCCAAGGGACTGCAAGACGGTATTGCGGTAAACGACCAGTTCCCCGAAGTCATGAAGGCAAAATCCAAGATGGAATACGAACAGGCCAAGTCCAAGCGGGATCTGGCCAAGGGAAACGATTTCATTTCCCATATCGGCGTGGGCTATTCCCTGAAGATTGAATCCCTAATGAAAAAGTACAAGGAACTGGATGCCGGCGATGTGGGCCCCTATGGTGCCTACAACGACTATTACAAGGATTGGCTGGACAAGACCGGGTGTTCTTCGATCAACTGCGACGGTACGGCAGAATTTTTGGTGCCCGACAAGGATGACCGTCAGCTGAAGGACAAGTTCTTTGTGAATCTGGCAGTGAGGCTCCCGTTCCTGGATGACAACAACGGGAACGCATTACGCAATCAGGTGGATGAACTGGACGCCGAAAGCGATTACCTGGATGCCGTGCGGACTCTAACCCAAAAAGTTTCCCGTCTGTCCGAAGAAATCGTGGCCCTGGTGGCCCAGTGGAAGGTGCAGAAGGACTTTGTGGAGAAGGTGAATGCCGGAAACCTCTTTGAGGACTTTGCCCAGTCGGCAGGGGCGGACCCGCTTCTGCTGTTGCGTGCCCGCGAGAGCGCTCTGGAAAGCGACCTGAAGGCCTTGAAGTTGGAATACGATATCTTTGAACGGTATCTGGTCTTGCTGACCTATACGGGTATCTTTGCAAATCCCAATGTGAAAAACCACCTGCGGGAGGGCCTCAAGTAATGGCCGAAGCCCGCGGTTTTAGCCTGTTGGAGCGATTCGAGCTCAAGTACCACATTCCTGTGGCATGGGCGGACCGTATCGGCGAATTCATTGCGCCCTATTGCGAAGAGGATCATTACTCCCAGATTACGCCGGGTCATTTTTACTGGATTACGAACCTGTACCTGGATTCGGACCGCTGGACATTTCTCGGCTGGAAAAAGGCGCGGCTGCTGGACCGCTTCAACATGCGTATCCGCACCTATGGTGAGCACCCGGCACAAGACGGCACCTTCCATTTCGAAAGCAAGCGGAAGGTGAAAGAGGTCTGCTACAAGAGCCGCGCCACCGTCAAGGGGATAAGCCCTGGCGAAGTCTGGAACATGAAGCCGGAAGATTGGCCCTGCAAGAGCGATACGGACCGCAAGTACCTGAAAGATTTTTTGTACAAGACTCACCTGTACAACGCCCACCCGAGGCTTTTGACCCAGTACAAACGCCGGGCCTGGTTCGGGCTCCGGGAGGAATATTCCCGGGTGACTATCGATACGGGCATGCGTTTTCGGGAAGAGACTGGTTTTGACTACACGGTGGACCCCCACTACATGCATTCTACGGGGCTACCCCGCTTTTTCAAGCCGGGCTGCGACGCCGTGCTGGAACTGAAGTGTCCCTGTTCCCAGGTGCCCTTCTGGATGATTGATTTGATTCGCTTTTTGAACCTGCGACAGGGCGGTTTTTCTAAATTCGGAAACGCCGCCGCGGAATGGTCCAGGGTCTATGAACACCCCAAGGATTTCAAGGACCCCTATTGGACAAGGCTCGCGGGAAATTTTTAATGGCGGTGTGTCCGCAAAAAAGGGAGGCTCTATGCTCTCGAAAAAATGGTCTATAGTAGGTGCGATGGCAGCCTTTGCCATGGCTGGCTTGTTTTCGGCTTGTTCCGACAGTTCTTCTAGTAGCGGTGACGACCCGAAAGGCGAAGACAGCGGCTACGACCAGAATTCTACGGAGGCGGGTGGCGCCTACGTGATGATTACCGAAATCATGTACAACGCTCCCGAAAATTCAGCTCTTGAATGGGTGGAACTGAAGATTATCGGCGGGTCTGCCATGAGCGATATGCAGTACTTCAATCTCCATCTGGATGGAGCGGTGACCTACTATTTCCCGGCGGAACCCTTGGATACCAACGAATACATCGTGGTGACCAACGACCCCGACCTGTTCAAGAAGACCTACAAGGATTTCAAAGGCCGTCTGTTTGGCCCCTGGGAAAAGGACATAAAGACCGATTCCATTGCCAAGCTTTCTAACGAGGGCGACGTTATTGACGTGAAGCTGACGGGTGCTGGCGACGTGAGCTGTGCCTTTAGCAAGGAACCGCCTTGGCCGAGCCTTGCCGACGGTAACGGCAGCAGCCTGGTGTTCGTGGGTGGAAACCCCAGCCAGGCCAGTGCCTGGGCCGCAAGCAAAAAAGAGTGGGGCAATCCTGGTGCCGCCGACGAGTATGTGTCTCCCATTACGGTTCGCCTGAACGAAATCCAACCCTTTGTGCTGGGAACGGATAACGGCTGGGTAGAACTTTACAACTCCGGCGACAAGGAAGTGGATGTGAGCGGCTGGATTTTTGAATCCAAGTACAAGAAGATGGCCTGGACCATCAAGAAGGGTAAGGTTCCTGCCAAGGGTTACCTGGTGCTCCCTGCCGATGACGAGTCCGTGTTCGGTGAACAAATCATCTTGAATCCCAAGGGCGGTTCTTACTACCTGTACGAAACGGTGGGCGGCAAAAAGACCGGTGGCGAATCTAGCCTGCTCCTGGCGGCCAGCAACCTGAGTAGCGGTATCATAGATGTGAGCGACGGCTCTACGGCCCAGGGCGCCATGAAAAAGGCCACCAAGGGGGCTGCAAACGATGCCCTGAAAGTGGGACCTCTCTTTATCGACGAGATCTACTACCACCCCATGGAGGGCGGTGCCGTGCCTTTCGAATTTATGGAGATCGTGAACAAGGCCGATACGGCGGTGAACCTTTACGTGACCAAGTCCGCCAAGAGCAAGGGCTGGAAGGTGGAAGGCATCAACATGGAGTTCTCTTCGGGAACTATCGTACCTGCAGGTGGCAAGGTGCTGCTGCTTTCTGATTCCCTGGTGAAGGATACGGGCGCCATTCGCACCGATTACAAGATTGCAAGCGACGTGCAGATTTGCCTCTATAAGGGCAAGCTTTCGAACCGCGGTGAAACGGTGGCTGTAAAGGAGCCTTTCGATTTTGATGATGCCGTGTACAGCGAGACCGATCCGACATTGACATCTGTAGTCCAATGGTACTACGACTGGTCCGATGCCACGCTCTATTCCGATACCTGGAAAGGTTTCGAAGAAACGGACGGTTTTGGCAAGAGCCTGCAGCGCACCAACTACTCTACCATGGGTTACGAGGCTTCTGCCTGGAAGGCTGCCGAACCCACCGTTGGAAAGTAACTTAGGCGAACACGCTTTCGGCGGGCTTCATTCTGCCGTGGGTGTGGACTTTTTCGATTTCGTAATGGACTTTTTCTTCGTCCATTACCTTGCGTAGCTTGTCTATAAGACAATCGCCTTTGCTGCTTTGGCTGACAGATAGGTTGATCCTGTCGTTGAACGTGTTGCCGATGATTTCCATGTAGTGCATGCAGTCGGCGAAATGGTAAACCTCGTAGTTCTCCATGTACTGTTCCATTTCTCCGAAACTGTGGGCGTTGGTGGCCTGGGAATACGAGATGCCTGCCGTCATGGCGTTGCATCCGTCGTCGAAGGCCTTGGCCTGGGCCGCTAAGGTTTCCGGGTGCTCCAGGAGAGCCTGGGTGGCGCTGTTCATCTCGTTGCAGTTTTCTATGGCGTTGTCCTTGTCAGAAAGCAAGAACAGCTGGCCCTTGAAGGCTGTTTCCACCAGCTTGCGGTCTAGCCTGCCCATGCGTTTGATGTCGTAGTTCAACTGCGGAATGATGATGCTCTTTCGGTCAGAGATGCTCTTGAACACCCCTCTCATGCTGACGGGGATGCGAAGCTTGATTATCCCCTCGGATTTACCAAGAGCGAGCTCCATGGCCTTGGCTATAATGTAGGCAACCACGGTAAAGTTCGAGGTTTCGCTTTCAATGGAATATTTCTTGATGTCCGGTAGCGAAAGGCTTATGCGGTAAACGGCCACCTTTTCTGGATGGGTCTCGTAGAATTCTGCGGGAATCTCCATGGCCGCACCAAAGCTTGGCTTGTAAAAACTTTTGACGGCTGGATTCCCGTTGACCTGGAACATGTCCTCCATGGTGCGCCCGATGCTTTCGTCTGGCACATGGCCCACAGGAGTCATGAACATTACCCCTGTGCGCTCCAGGTATTGCCGGAGCACGGCGAACAGGAAACACAAGGTGCCGCCACCGTCGGTGAGGGCGTGTATAGCCGAGAAGCTGATTTTTTTCCCGGTGTAGGCGATAACCCATGGAAAATGATTGTAATCGTCTCCGCCATATACGATTTCCCTATCCCAGTCGCATTCCTTGACAATGGGTTCCTTGGAATTTTCGACAAGGGCGTACAGCCCCTTTTCTTTGACGAGTCTTGTCTTGAAATGGGGGTGGTAGCTGAGGGCTGCGTTTACCGCCTCGCTCAGTATTTTACCATCTACAGGCTTTTTTAACGTTACTGTAAAACAGGGAAGTGCCGCCTTGTTGGCGGCATACATCTGTTCTGTGTAATTTAGGGTGTATTTGTACATCAGACGGATCCGTGGAACATCTGTGCCGCCTCCACGCTGTAGGGGTAGGCAGGGTAGTCCGAAAGCACAGAGGCCTTTCTTAGGTATTTTTCAAGAGCGGGGCGGAACTTGGGGTGGGCGCAGTTGTCGATGATGGCATGGGCGCGCTCGATGACGTTCAGGCCGCGAAGGTCGGCGACGCCCTGTTCCGTCACAATCACCTGCACTGTCTTGCTGGTATGGTCGATATGGCTTACCAGCGGGACGATAGAAGAAATGGTGCCGTTTTTCGCGGTGGACTTGGTGATGAAAATGGAAAGACCGCCGTTTTGGCAGAAGTCTCCGGAACCGCCCACGCCGTTCATGAGGCGGCTTCCGCCCACGTAGCTGGAGTTGGTGTTTCCGTAGAGGTCCGCTTCGATGATGGTGTTGATGGCAATCACGTTCAGGCGGCGAATCACTTCGGGGCTGTTGCTGATTTCCATGGGGCGAAGCACAATCTTGCCCTTCAGCGCATCCAGTTTTTCGAAGAAAGCCTTCATCTTTTCTTTGGACATGGTGATGGCGGTAGAAGAGGCCGCATCCACCTTGCCGCATTCAATCAGGTCCACCAGGGAATCCTGCATGACTTCGGAATAGACGGTCAGGTGCTCGAACTTGGATTTTTGCAGACCCGAGAGCACTGCGTTGGAGACGGCACCGATGCCCGCCTGGATAGGCGGCAGCGGATTGCAGAGCCTGCCCGCTTCCACGTCTTTTTCTAGGAAGCTGATCAGGTTCTCGCTCATCTTGTTGTAATCTTCGTCACCGGCAGTTTCTGGGATGCCGCAGTCGGGAATTTCGCTTTGGACGATGGCTACAATCTTGGACGGGTCGCAAGGAATGTAGGGTGTGCCGATACGGTCCGCCACCTTGGTCAGCGGGATTGGTTTGGTGTTGGGAGCCAGTTCCGTCATGTAGATGTCGTGGATTCCCTTGATGTTTTCGGGAACGTAGGTGTTGATTTCTACAATCACCTTGTCGGCACTGGCCACATAGGCTTCGGATGCGCCCACGGAAGCCGTGGGGATGATGTTTCCATTTTCGTCGATGGAGCTGGCCTCTACCAGAGCCACGTCGATATGGTTCAGGTATCCGCTGCGAACCCATTTGGACATGAGGCTCAGGGGTAAATCCACGTATTTGACTTTGCCTTCGTTGATGGCGTTGCGCAAATCGGTGTTTGTCTGGTAGGGCATTCTGCACTTGAGAGCCCCTGCCCGTGTCAAAAGTCCGTCGAAGTCATCGCCCAGGGATGCGCCAGAATATACGGTCAATTCCAGCTTTTCACCGCGGTGAGAACGCTCGGCAAGTGCTTTGGCGACTTCTTTTGGGTAACCTGAGAGGGTGAATCCGCTAACGCCGATGGTCATGCCCGGGGTAATGTAACTAGCGGCCTCGCTGCTGGAGCGGATTTTTTCATGGAGTTCAGGACATTTGATTCTTTGTTTCAAAGTTTCGTACATGGCTAACCCTTTTTCCTTACAATCTAGAAGATAGAAAATCTACTTTCTGTTTGCTACCCTCCAGAGGAGCGATAGTGGAGTAAGTTTCATTTTTCTTATAATACATCAAATTTCACGAAATTATTTTTTCGTAAGATTTATCAGTGCCTGTTTTTTGTATCTTTTATAGTTATGGGAAAGTGTTTTTTGTCAGTTCTTTTTGGGGTGGCGCTGGCGTGGTCGGCTCCTATCACCCTGCAAGACGCGCTTTCAATGGCCAAGTCCGGTAACGCACAAATCAAGGCCGAAAAGGCCAAGGTGGATATGGCCGAAAGCGCCCAGGGCGAGGCCCGTTCCCGCTTTATGCCTACGGTAAGCCTGAGCGCAGGCGTTACGAGAATTAACGACCCCATTTACATTGATTTAGGTGAAATTCAGCAGGCCCTGAGTGGCATTGCCGGCGGGCTTTCTACGGTGGCACCGGCTGCCGCCTATTCCAAGGCCTACATTGACGCCTATAACCAGGCCAGTGCAGGGTATGCCCAGGCCTACAACGGTGCATTGGCTCAGGGGCTGTCTGCAGCCCAGGCAGATGCTTTCGCCAAAAGTCGGCTCGGAGGGACCGCCCAGGAAATCGCCCAGCAGAAGGCCGATGAATACGCCGCCGCCACCCAACAGCAGATGGATGCGGCAAAATCCCAGATTGACGATGCCGAATTCCGGATGAAGGTCCAGGACGAACTGTTCTTCAATGCTCGGCTTACAGCCATCTGGCCCATTTTTACGGGTCTCAAGATTTATTCCGCCTACGATGCCGCCAAGGAAAACGTAAACGCCAAGAAGGCCGCTTTTGACATGGCGCAAAATGCCATCTTGATGGATGTGGCCACCAAGTATTTTACCCTTAGGCTGGCCGAAGAACTGGCGGTGATGCGGGAGAACACCAAGAAGAATCTGGAAGAACACCTGGAACGCTCCAAGAAGCTGGAGGCCAGCGGCCAGATCAGCAAGGCGGAAAGGCTCCGCGCCGAAGTGGCGCTGGCCGAAGCGGAAAACGCCTACGACGACGCCCTGCGGGACCAGTCCCTTGCCCGGATGGCTCTTGCAAGCCTGCTCCATACGGACACGAACATTACGGCGGTGACGCCGGTGGAAGCTCCGGAAAGTGTTCGGACCATGGAAGAAATCAAGCAGAAGGCCAGGGAGAACCATCCGGGACTGAGACAGCTCCGTACGGAGCGCAAGCGTAGCCAGGATGCGGTGAGTGCCGCCCGTGCCGATTACTTCCCTACGGTGGCCCTGTTTGCCTACAAGGAACTCTACACCAAGGACCTGACTATTCTGGAACCGGAATGGGCCGTAGGTGCCAAGGCCCAGTGGGATTTGTTCAAGGGTGGCGAGACCCGCTCCAAGGTGGCAAACGCCAAGGCCATGGACCGCTCCCTGGCCAGTATGGAAGAGCAGACCCTGGACAACATCGGCCTTTTGGTAGAAAAGCGCTGGCGGGAGCTGGAGCATGCCAAGGGCCGTCTGGAGAGCCTGAAGAAAACCCGTGAACTTGCGGACGAGGCCCTCCGCAGCCAAAAGCTGGCATACGAGTCCGGCCTTGCTACGGGCCTGGACGTGGTGGATGCAGAACTTGCGCTGTCGCGCCTCCAGGTGGCCGATTTGAAGGCCCATTACGATGCGGTCATCGCCTGGCTTGGCCTGCTGGAAGCCAGCGGCGAGGTGGAACAGGCGGGGTCCATGTTGAATAGCAAAACTGTGGGGAAGGAATAATGGACAAGATAAAGTTTGCAAGCAAGATTTTTGCGATTGTCGTGCTGGTGGCCCTTATGGTGGCGGCTATTCTGCAACTTCAGGAATTTGCGACAAAGCCGAAGGACAAGTACTTGCAGGGCCAGATGGAGGCCCGCCGCGTGTTGGTGGCGGGGAAAGTTCCCGGACGCATAGAAAAACTTTTGGTCCGTGAGGGCCAGACCGTCAAGAAGAACGCCCTGGTGGCGGTCATCAACAGCCCCGAAATCGAGGCCAAGAAAATGCAGGCCCAGGGGGCGCTGGGGGCGGCCAAGGCCCAGGCCAACAAGGCGAAAAACGGTGCCCGCTCCGAAGACGTCAAGGCCCTGAAGGCCATGGCGGCCCGTGCACAAGATGCCGCCAACCTGGCGAAGAACACCTACGAGCGGGTGCAGAAACTCTATAACGAAGGCGTGCTCCCGCTGCAGAAACGGGACGAGGCCGAAACCCAGATGAAGGCCTCCCAGGGGGCTGCCGATGCGGCTCGGGCCCAGTACGAGATGGCCCTGGCAGGCGCCCGCGACGAAGACAAGGAGGCGGCAGAAGCCCTGGTGAAGCAGGCCGAAGGCGCCAACGCCGAGGTGAACGCCTATCTGGAAGAAACAAAAATCAAGAGCCCCATCGCGGGCGAGGTCACCCTGAAGGTGGTGGAAGAAGGCGAGGTCGTGGGGGCGGGCATGCCGGTAATCGCCGTGACCGACCTGAAGGACGCCTGGGCAGTATTCCACCTGCGGGAAGATTTCTTGAAGAACGTGACCAAGGGCAAGACCTTTGTTCTGCCGGTACCGGCCTTGAACGCCGCCGTGGAGATGGAGGTGTCCTACATTGCCCCTGTTGGGGACTATGCCACCTGGAAAAGCTCCAAGGAAAGTGGCGGCTTTGACCTGAAGACTTTCGAGGTGCGCCTGCGCCCCACGGTAGAGGTAGAAAACCTGAGACCCGGCATGAGCGTGTTGTTCCCGCTGGAGCAATTGAAATAGTGTAACTGTCATTCCCGCGAAGGCGGGAATCTCCTTGGCGTAGGAAATAAAATTGTTCAGGGCGTTCACAGACACGGTCAAGAAGATTTATTTCAGTCCAAACATTGTCTTGTGGCTGGTAATTCTCTTGTTGCCCGTGGGAACCTCCGTGTTTATGGTGGAGTTCTTCTCCGCCCGTATTATTCAGCACGTGCCCATCGGTATTGTCCGTCAGGATGCGTCCCTGCTAGCCGATAAACTGGAAAACGCCTTGCGGTCGGATCCCGTTCTGGATGTGGTCCAGGAGTGCAGCGACATCGGGGAATGCGAACATGCGGTAATCCGTGGAGACCTGCAGGCCTTTCTCGTTATCCCGTACAATATGGAACGCCGCGCCCTTCGCCTCGAGACGCCTGTGATTCCCGTGTTTTCCAGCGGGCAGAACTACCTGACCAATTCCTTTGCCTTAAAAGAAATCCGTGCGGTGGTGACGAATGTGGGCGAAGGGCTCTTTACCGCAGGAATCGACAATCCTGTCCAGGTGGAACTCCATTCCGTCGGCAATCTCGAAGGTAACTACCAGGGGTTCTTGGGGCTGGGGCTGGTCAGTGCCATCTTCCATCTGGCGGCAATTCTTGGGGCGGTTTACGTGTTCAGTTTCCCCTTCAGGGACCATACGGTCCGCTGGATGATCGGGCGTGCCGGAAAATCCCGCGCCGTCCTTATGTGCGCGACCATGTTGCCCCTGATTGTTGTCCAGTGGCTTGCCTTCATGGCGGTGTATGCCTACGCCCATAGTATGCTGACTCCCATGACCTTTAGGGAGTTCGTCTTGGTGTCGGCGGGCCAGCTGGCCATGATTTTGGCCTGCACCGGGGCCGGAGCGACCTTTGTGGGCATTACGGGAAACATGCGCATGGCTACAAGTGTGGCGGGTGTGATTGGCGGCCCTGCCTTTGCCTTTGCGGGGCAGACCTTCCCCCTGATGGCCATGCCCTTTGTGGTGCGCTGTTTTGCCTACCTGTTGCCACTGACCCACCTGCTCAAGGTCCAGTCCGCCATGTTGGTGGGTCCTGCCGGCAGCGCGCACGCCTGGGATAGTATCGTCACCCTTCTTTTTATGGGACTGTTCTGGCAGCTGCTGGCCACAAGACTTCTGTATGTGCGCTGGTTTGCCTCCAAGCGCAAGGAATTGAACTGGGTCCGACAGCACGGATCTGCGAAGGACAAGATTAAGGCTGCCCTGGGCGTGGTCGCCGACGATTTGAATCCTGCGAATTATGGAATCGGAAACAGGCACGGGGCCCGAAATACGGAAAGGCTGCATCTGAACCTGATGAATCCGCAGATGAATCGGGACGAAGAAAATCGACCGCCGGAGGTATCAGATGATTGATGCCCTCAAGCGGTTCTTCATGGTGGCCGTTGCGGAATGGAAACTGTTCTATACCGATGCGGCGGCGGTGCTTTTGCTGGTGGTGGCGGGCGTGCTCTATGCGTTCTATTACCCCATGCCCTACAAGTACCAGACCGTTTCCAAGATTCCCGTAGCCGTCGTGGATATGGACCACAGCAAGCTTTCTCGCGAACTCGTCCAGATGGCAGACGCTTCTCAGCAGGTGAGTGTGCGGCAAACCTTCGGCCAGATTCACGATGCCGAGGAATCCATGGCGAGCGAAGAAATATACGGCTTTATGGTCATTCCCAAGGGGATGGAAGCGAATTTACAGAAGGGCGAGAATGTGGTGGTCAACGTGTTTACCCACGGCGCCTACGTGATGCTTCATGGAAACATCTCTACGGCGTTTTCCACCTGTGCCTTAACCCTCGGGGCTACAACCAAGGTCAAGCGAATCGCCCTTTCCAAGAAGGTCCCTGCCGCGCAGGCCATGGCTATGCGTGACCCGATTCCCCTGGGCATTCAGACCATGTACAACAATACGGGTAGCTATTCTAACTATGTTGTCCCTAGCGTGCTGGTGCTGATATTGCAGCAGACCCTGGTGATTGGACTTTGCCTGCTTGGGGGAGCTCGCGCCCACCGCAAGTTCCGCAAGTTGCAACGCAATACCGCTCATGAAAATGAAGGCCTGTTCTATCGGTACTTTGGTCGCTCCTTCGCTTACTTTGTTCACTATTGCAGCTTCATATTGTTTTACCACTTCGTCATCTACGATGTCTTTGACTTTCCCCGTCGTGGCGAATTCTTGCCCATGGCGGTATTTACCTTTATTTTCTTACTTGCTGTCATCAATTTCGGCATGGTGGTGTCCCAGGTGTTCTTGCGGCGCGAAACCAGCGTGCAGCTGTTCCTGTATATGTCCATTCCGCTTCTGTTCTTGTCCAATTTTAGTTGGCCTGTTGAATTGGCCCCGATTTGGATGAAAGGACTTTCCAACTTTTTCCCTTCGACCTTTGCCATTCCGGCGTGGCTTGCCATTGAACAGCGGGGTGCAGGCGTTAGCGATGCCGCTACCTACCTCTTGCCTTTGGCGACCCAGGCGGTATTCTACATGATTTTATCTAGGGGCTAGGGGTTTGAGGTCGCTTCGCTTTGAGGTGTGAGCTCGGTCGCCAAAGGCTCCCTTTGAGGTTCGTGCCTCATATCTCATACCACACAACTCACAACTCACCACTCGCAACTCACAACTCGCAACTCACAACTCACAACTCACAACTCACAACTATTTTGTATATTATTCCCCAGGAGATCCGCTTATGATGTTCGATCCTTTGTACATGTCCATATTGCTTGTGACCCTGGTGCTTTCGGGCACCGTTTCCATGCTGGTCAAGAGCCGCTTTGCGGCGGGCCAGAAAGTCCGCATTACGAGCGGGCTTACCGGCGCCGACGTGGCCAAGGCTATTTTGATGGACGCGGGCATTACTGACGTTAAGGTCCTGGTGCATCAGGGATTTTTGTCGGACCATTACAACCCTCTGAACAAGACCCTGAACCTGTCCAAGGAAGTCTATTACGGCCAGAACGCCAGTGCCGCAGGTGTTGCCGCCCACGAAGTAGGCCACGCCATCCAGCACGCTCAGGGGTATTTCCCCCTGTGGCTCCGTTCCTTTATTGTCCCTGCGGCAAATATCGGCTCCAATCTGGGGCCCTGGCTTGTGATTCTCGGAATTATCTTGATGAGCGCCGGTCGGGCGCTGGGATATTCTCTGGCCATTGTGGGCGTGTTGCTTTTTGCCATTGCGACGTTCTTTACCTTGGTAACCGTCCCTGTGGAATTTGACGCCTCTTCCCGCGCCAAGAAGTCCCTTGCCCGTATGGACATCGTGGCCCAGGGTCGGGAATACAACACCGTCTCCGGTGTGCTCTTTGCGGCGGGGCTTACCTATGTGGCTGCCGCCGTTTCCTCCATTTTGCAACTGCTCTACTGGGCGTACCGCGCAGGCCTTATCGGCGGGCGCAGGGATTAGGAGGCTCTATGGCCGTGAGAACGCTGACTGTCGAATGCCCCATGTGCAAGGGCGAAATCGTGGTGGACGCCGATACCGGCGAAGTCCTTTCCCACAAGGAGTTCAAGAAGGAAGTCAAGTCCTTCGACGATTTCTTGAAAGAACAGAAGTCCCGCAGTTCCGAATTGGACGCCAAGTTCGCTGCCGCCAAGGAAGCCCAGAAAAGCCGTGCAGAACTTCTGGAAAAGAAATTCGAGGCCGCCAAGCAAAATAAGGACCTTAAGGATCCGCCTCCCAGCATCAACTGGGATTGATTTTTCCTGCGGTATTGGTGGTATTAACTAGTCCTGGCTCCCGTAAACGACGGGGCCTTCGTCATCTTGGGATGTTTCGTTATTCTCTGGAGTAGAAGGCTCGACGGTTTCGTCCTGAGCCGACTCTCCTTTGTCATCCTGACCCTGGAGCGAAGCGATAGGGGAAGGATCCAGGACCTGCTGAACTTGTTCTGATGTAGGCGTCTGTTCAACGGACGGTGCGGGTTCCTGCGGCTGCTCTGCGGTTGGCTGTACCTGTTGCGGCTGTTCCGTGGAGGCAGTACCTGCCGGGGTGTCGTCGTCCTTGTCTCCGAAGGGGTCTTCTTGCACTTCGCTCAGGTCTTCGCGGCCTTCCAGCATGGCCATCAGGTCGTCTTCGGTTACGTCTCGGCCACGGCTGGCCCATAAAAGGGCCTCGCGCATCACGGCAGCGATGTCGCCCACGCTCCCGGCCTGGGAGCGTGCCGTGGCCTCCCGCCGGATTTCTTCTACAAGGCCGGGCTTTACGTCCGGGTCCTTGGAAAGGAACACCGTCTCGTGGGCCATTTCTTCGGCGTATTCCTCGTTGTTCTTTTTGCGGTAGATCCAGATGGGGCCAAAGAGTTCGCTCTGGCGGAACACCAGCTCGTCGGTCTTGATCATCTCCAGCAGGGCCATAAAAGTCACCGCCGCCACGATGGGGTGGCTGTCGTTGTCCAGCAGGTCTTCAAAAAGGGCACGGCCATGGACGTTCAGGTAGTTGTTGATGGCCTGCTGACGGTCCTGGATGGTCACGTAGTCCAGTTCGATGTGGTGGATGGTCTCCGAAATCTTTGTCTTTAAGCTTTTCTGGTAGGCCCGGAACAGCTGCCATATATTGGCATCGGCCAGGGTCTCGTCGTCGTTCTGGGTCTTTTCCAGGCGGCCACGGCTGTAGGTGCCGTAGTTTTCGCTTTCCATCTCTTGGAGGCCGCTTGCCACCTGCTTGTAACGCTGGTATTCCAGCATCTCCCGCATGAGCTGTTCGCGGTCTTCGTTGTATTCTTCGATGATGGCCGGGTCACGTTCTTCGGCAGGCAACAGTTCCTGGACCTTCAGGGCCATGAGGCGGCTTGCCATGTACAAAAAATCGCCCGCCTTGGAAAGGTCGGTGACCCCAATCTTGTTGACCCACATCAAAAAATCGTCGGCAATTTCGGCGATAGGAATCTGGTCCAGGGCCATTTCCTTTTTCTGGACCAGGTACAGAAGCAAATCCATAGGGCCGTTGAAGGACCCGATGCGTACTTCGTAATCTTCCTGTTCTTCTGTTGCCATCGCGATAGCTTAAATCTAGAAAAGATTCTAATAACTAGTAACTAATAACTAATAACTGGCCGAAGGCCTATTCCACCGTCACACTCTTAGCCAGGTTCCTCGGCTGGTCCACGTCGTTTCCGCGGAGCACGGCGATGTGGTAGGCCAAAAGCTGCAGCGGCACGCAAGTGACGATAGGCATGAGCATGGGGATGGTTTTTGGTACCTTGATCAGGTGGTCCGCAAATTCGTCCAGGGGCTTGCAGTCTTCGGTAGTGACGGCGATGACTCGGCCGCCGCGGGCCTTGATTTCGCGCACGTTACTGATGACCTTGTCGAACAGGGCGTCCTTGGGGGCGATGACCACCACGGGCATGTTCTCGTCGATGAGGGCGATGGGGCCGTGCTTCATTTCGGCAGCGGGGTAGCCTTCGGCATGAATGTAGCTGATTTCCTTGAGCTTCAGGGCTCCTTCCATGGCCACGGGGTAGTTGAAGTGGCGGCCCAGGTACAAGAAGTTGTTGGCCTTCACGTACTGTTTGGCGATTTCGGCAATGCTGTCAGAAAGCTTGAGGGTTTCTTCTACCAGGGCGGGTAGTTCAGTGAGAGCTCGGGCGATGTCTGCTCCGGTCTCGAAACTGAGCCTGCGCTGGCGGCCAAGCAAGAGGGCAATCATGGCAAGCACCGTCACCTGGCTGGTGAATGCCTTGGTGCTGGCCACGCCAATCTCCGGACCTGCGTGCAGGTATACGCCGCCGTCGCTGGTGCGGGCAATGGTGGAACCCACGCCGTTACAGATGGCAAGTGCGGTAGCGCCCTTCTGCTGGGCTTCTTTCAATGCCGCAAGCGTGTCGGCGGTTTCGCCGGACTGGGAAATGGCAAGGACCAAGGTCCCCGGCTTGATGATGGGGTTCCGGTAGCGGAACTCCGAGGCGTATTCCACCTCTACGGGAACGCCGGCCAAATCCTCTATCATGTATTCGCCGACCATGCCCGCGTAGTAGCTGGTGCCACAGGCGGTGATGATAATGCGGTTGATGTTTCTCAGTTCCTTGATGTTGGTGTCGAGGCCAGCCAGTTTGGCGTTTCCTTCGGCGATGAGCAGGCGCCCGCGCATGGTGTTCTTGAGCACTTCGGGCTGCTCGAAGATTTCTTTCAGCATGAAGTGGGCGAACCCGCCCTTGGCGATGGATTCGGCGTCAAAATCTACGTCCTGGATGTCGCGGGTCACCTCGTGGCTGTTCATGTTCACGATAGAGTATCCGCTCCGCTTGATTTCCACCACGTCGTTGTCGTCCAGGTACACCACCTTCTGGGTGTGGTTGATAATGGCGGACACGTCGCTGGCCAAGAAAAATTCACCTTCGTTCCCGATACCGAGAATCAGGGGGCTCCCTCGGCGGGCGCCAATCAGGGTGTCGGGTTCGTCGCTGCATATCACCGCAAGGCCAAATGTGCCTTCGATAAGGGAAAGGGCCTTGAGGACAGCCTCTTTTAGGTTGCCGTTGTAGTTCTTGGCAATCAGGTGGGCAACCACTTCGGTATCCGTTTCGGACTTGAAGGTGACGCCTTTTTCAATAAGTTTCGCCTTGAGGCTCGCGTAGTTTTCGATAATGCCGTTGTGGACGATGGAAATTTTCCCGTCAAAACTCATATGGGGGTGGGCATTTTGTTCGGTAGGGGCTCCGTGGGTGGCCCAGCGGGTGTGGGCGATACCGATGTTTCCTTGGACGGGAGTTTCCTTGAGCTTGGATTCCAGGGCGCTGATTTTGCCGGAGGCACGGACGGTCTTGATTTTCCCGTGGTCGATAAGGGATACCCCCGAGCTGTCATAGCCACGATATTCCAGCTTTTTAAGGCCGCCCACGAGAACAGGAAGAGCTTCATTTTGACCGATATAGGCGACTATTCCGCACATATAGAATCCTCGATAAAATCGTTATGCCCAAACAATATATGAAAACCTTAAACCGAAATTTAGCATTTTAGGCACCATTTCTTGTAAGATTTACTATTTTATGGGAGTCAATTCAAAAGAAGAGGACAACTTATGAATAAAAAAGTGATTGTTGCTGCAGGTGCTCTTGCCCTGCTCTTGACAGGTTGTGATCAGTTGTGCCAGGGCCCCAAGACCAAGACCGCTCTGGTCACCGAAAAGGATAAGTATAGCTATGCCCTGGGTGCCCATTTCGGAAACCAGGCCCAGTTCCAGCTGGTGGCCCGCGATTCCATCGATTTGGATTTGGACCTCTTTATCCAGGCTTTTGTGGAACGCTACAAGCAGGATAGCGCCAAGTACCTGATGGCCGATTCCACCATTTTCCAGACATTGACCGAACTTTCCCAGTCCCGTCAGGCCGAAAAGGCCCGTAAGGATAGCGTCGCCGCTGCCGAAAACAAGGCCAAGGGCGAAGCCTTCTTGGCCCAGAACAAGACTGCCGAAGGTGTGGTGACTACCGAAAGTGGACTCCAGTACAAGGTGATTACCGAAGGTACTGGCGTGACTCCTTCCGATACCGACGTGGTGAAGGTCCATTACACCGGCACTCTCCTGGACGGCACCAAGTTCGACAGCTCCGTTGACCGTGGCGAACCTCTGGAGTTCCCCATCGGCGCCGTAATCCCCGGCTGGACCGAAATGCTCAAGCTCATGAAGGTGGGTGAGAAGGTCACCGCCTGGATTCCTAGCGATCTCGCTTACGGTCCCCGCGGTCGTGGCCCGCAGATTCCCGGCAACAGCATGCTGATTTTCGAGATGGAACTGATTGATACCCACGCTCCGGGCGCACCTTCTAACGCCATCGCCGCCGCCGAACCTGCTAAGGAGGAAGCTAAGGCTGAACCGGCTAAGGCCGAGGCCAAGCCTGCTGCTGAAAAGGTCGCTCCTGCCGCAGCCCCCGCTGCTGCCAAGGCCGAACCTGCTAAGGCCGAAGCCAAGCCTGCTGCTGAAAAGGCTGCCCCGAAGGCCGCTCCTGCCGCAGCTCCCGCTGCTGCCAAGGCCGAACCTGCTAAGGCCGAAGCCAAGCCCGCTGCTGAAAAGGCTGCCCCGAAGGCCGCTCCTGCCGCAGCCCCTGCTGCCAAGGCCGAAGCCAAGCCCGCTGCTGCTGCCCCGGCTGCTAAGCCCGCTGCCGCCGCACCGGCTGCCGCTCCGGCTGCTAAGCCTGCTGCAGCTGCCCCGGCTGCTCAGCCTGCTGCTGCCGCACCCGCTGCTGCACAGTAATCGGTTTACTTTGCAATTTGAAAGTCCCCTGCATTTCGCAGGGGATTTTTATATTTACCCTATGAAAATTTTCTTGCGTTTAGCTCTTTCTCTGCTCCTTGTTCTCCCTTTAATCGCCTGTAACGAAGAAGAAATTATCCAGAATCTGAAATCGGAACGCGCAAGTTTACAGGTCCGTGTGGATTCCCTGAATGCCCAAATCGCCTCGGCTGAAGCCCTGGTCAAAAATGTTCGCGTCATTCGCGATACGGTGCGTGCGGGGGAGGGGCCCTTCCATCTGTTTACAAGGCTCAAGGCTCAGGTCAGTCACGGCGAAGAAGACCTGGGCCGCGTCTATGCCGCTATGCAGGACAGTGTGGAATTCAAGCTTCGGGTTGGCGAAATTTTTTACGTCTCTGTAGATTCAACCAATAGGGTGCAGCGGTTCCGCTATGCGCCGAACCCCATAACCGTCCATTTGGTGAGCAAAACAGACACCGGTTTCGTCTATAAGCTTGTCGAAAAGCCCGTGGTCAAGAAACAGTCCGTTTATGAGGGCGCCCTGGAAGAAGGTAGCACGCTGAACGGAATCCTTTTCAAGGTGGGAATCCCCGGCCGCATGGTGGGTATCGTGAGCGGAGTGCTTCAGTGCAAGGTGGCATTCCCGCTGGCCCGCGCCGGAGACCGTTTCCGTGTGCTTCTAGAAGATTCTTACTATCAGGATTCCATCTGGGTGGGCGGTAAGGTCATTTATGCCGAATTTGACGGAAGGATTGTGGGCCACCATGAGGCGTTCCGTTACGAAGACGAAGATCCCAAGAGTTCTTACAATGCCCACTATACTGAAGCGGGCGACGCTTTAGTCTTCGATGGGCTCCGCTACCCGTTGGAACACTTGCGCATTACTAGTTCATTCGGTTCTAGAATTCACCCTATCACGGGCCAGCGCAAGGTCCATTACGGCGTAGACTATGGAGCCCCGGCAGGTACGGTAGTCCATGCCGTGGCCGAAGGCAACGTGACTGTTTCGGGTTATGACGATTTAAGCGGAAACAAGATTGCTATCAAGCACAGGGACAATTCCGTAAGCTGGTATATGCATTTGCAGTCTAGAGGCGTGGCCGTTGGGGCAAAAGTCTCTCCGGGTCAGGCCATCGGGCGGGTAGGCTCCACAGGCCGAAGCACAGGACCCCACCTGCATTTTGGATTCAAGGATGCCAACGGTGCCTGGATAAACCCGCTTTCCAAGACTATGATTGCAACGCCCAAGCTGGAAGGCGCCCGTCTGGCCCGTCTCAAGAAGCAGGTGGCGGAAATTCGTAAGCAGATAGAGCTGACTCAGGCTGCACCCGCCGTAAAGGCCAACGATACCACCGACGTGATGGTCCACATGCGGGTGGTGGAATAGGGGTTAGGGCTTAGGATCTAGGGGCTAGGGGCTTGAGGTGAGATTAGTTATGAGTTTTCAGTTATGAGTTATCAGTCCACAATTTGGCGCCTTCGGCGCGATTATAAAAACTCACCACTCACCACTCATAACTCACAACTCATAACCCATAACTCACAACCCACAACCCACAACTCATAACTCACAACTCACAACTCACAACTCACAACTCACAACTCACAACTCACTACTTCATCAGCGGATTCTTTATCACCTTATACGCTCCGCCTCTGGCTGGTTCCCTTGATGGGAATGCCTTTTTGGCAAGGGAGTTCTCGAAGTGCCCCTGTTTTTCAGTGCCGTAGCCCTTGGTTCTCTTTTCTTTCCCGAGTTTGGCGATTTCAACCGCCTTGTCCAGGGCTTTGAGAGTATCAGAAATGGCGTAGTCCGGTTCGATGCCCTTGTCGTGGTATGAAACGTCGTTCTTGTCGTAAAGCTTCATGGCTGTAATCATGCTGAGTCCGCCTGCACCAGTCGGTATGTTGTACTGCCCGATTCCCTTTCCATAGGTCAGCATACCCACAATGGGAGATTGCGTGGTGTTGGTGACGCCCATGAGCATGGTTTCGGAACAACTTGCGCTATTGGTGTCTGCCATAAATACAAAGTAGCGCCCTTTGGCAATGCCGTCTTCGGTGGCCACTATGCGGTCTGAAATCACCATTTGGTGGACTTCGTCGGGTGCGACTTCGGTGTATTCAAGGGTGCCGATGGTGTCCCCTTTGGAAAGGAACAGCTCGGTTGCCTTAACGCATGCGTCAAAGGCCCCGCCAGGGTTACCTCTCAGGTCAATAATGGCAGCCCCCTTGGTGGCTTGAAGAGCCGCCTTGACTTCGTCCGAGGTTCCTTTGGTGCTGTCTTCGTTGGCGGAGTTTGCCTCGTTGCAGCTTATGCCACTGAAATTTTCAAAGGAAGTGATTTTGATGACGGGAACAGAATCATGATAGCTGATGTGCACGGTTGGCTCAAGGTAGCAGAAAAGTTCCGCCGAGATATCCAGCGTGTCGCTACCTCTTAAGATTTTAAAGGAAATGCTGTCCCCTTCGCTTCCGGAGGTGAGCTTTTCGAAACTCTTTTCGTCGCCGGGCTTGGTAGAGCCCACGTAGAGTACGGTGTCACCAGCCTTGAGTCCGGCCTTGTCGCCCGGACCGTTAGGATACACCTGGGTGATTACCAGCTGGGAATCGGCGGGCTGTACGGAAACGGCGATACTGTATATGGGCTCCGATGCCATATCCAAATCGTATTTGCTTACATAGTAGGGCCCGAAATACCTGGTATAATTGTCGTCCATTTGGCTATACATATAATAGACGTCTGGAAATTCATAATAGTCGGGAGAATATCCCGCATCTTCGCCGTGACCGTTATAGCTATTGATGTCGCCAAGCTTTTGATTGGCGTTTAAAAAGAAGAAATGGAGTAATTGGTGGTTTTCGACCAGTTCCTGTTCAGCGGCAGTAAGTTCCTGTGGAATTTCCTCCTCTTCGTCGGGCATTGCGATTTCGCTGTCGGCATGCTTGACCGTGCAACCAGTCCATAGCGCAAGTGAAACAGAAACAAGACTATAAAGTGAAATTTTCTTGAAATTCATAACGACCTACGGTGAATAGGGATAATTTACAAAATGTACGACGGAGTCCAAAGCGCCACCCATGTCGAAACTCTTTGCAGGAATAGTTGTTTTTGTCGAGGCCAGCAAAGATTCCTTGATGGCACGCTCTGCCACAGACATTTTGGCACTTTGTGTCTTGGGTGAATTACCATATAGGGTTTTGACGGCATTTAGGGCGCATGTCCTTGAAGCTCCTTCCGGACAGTCCATATCGGGGGCGATTCCTTTTTTGTGATAGCTGTTGCCCTTGGGCGTGTAGAATTCCAGGTTGGTAATGACGGCAAGCCCGCCTTCTAGGGTCTTCCACTGGCTTTGCCCTATGCCCTTGCCAAAGGTGGTTTCGCCTGCCAGGGGAATGCCTCCCTGTTCCTTGGCTGCGGCGATGAATATTTCGGCGCAGGAGGCCGAAGCCCTGTTGGCAAGCATTAGGAATTTCCCGTTTTCTCCGGGGTCTCCGGGGTTCGCCAAGACATCTAGGGAGCGGTGTGTCCTTTTTCCGTCGGGGGTTAGGCTTACAAATTGCCGCCTAGACAAGAGGCCTTCTTTTACAAAGAGGTCTGCGGCAGGGAGGCATTGGCTGATCAGTCCGCCGGGATTGTTCCGCAGGTCTAACACCCTGGGCTCGGAAACGCCAGCCGTAGAATCCAGGTATGCCCTAAGCTCGCCGAAGGTGCCATTCTCCCTGTCGGCGGTGGATTCCTTGAATTCGGTGATGGTTACGAAGGTGATTCCCTTGATGGTGTCCAAAAAGACGGTAGGGGCGTAAACCGTTTCCTTGGTCAGGTCAAACTGAAGTAGGCTGTCGTCGAAAAACACAGTAAGCGAAATGTCGGCGCTGTAGTCGACAATGGAATCGTATACCATCTTGGAGTCGTAACCCTCCATTGAAATGCCGTTTGCCGAAATGATCCGTCCGTAGCGGGGAACCTTGGCCCTGCCGGCAGGACTGTCGGCATAGACTCTCGATATCAAGATGGGGTAGGGGTGATCATCCCCTTCGGTGTAGATGACCAGGTATTCCATACCCAGATCGCCCTCCACGATGGAGGTGTTCATCTGGTTTTCGGCGGCCTCGCTCTTGGAGGGAGGGTAGTATCGGGTGTAGCGGTCTTCCAGTGCGGAGTATAAAAGGGGAATGCTGTCCCCGACCGCGGGTAAATTTTTCAGTTCCGCTTCGTACAGATAGGTGTGGTTCAAAAGCCAGTAGTTGAACTCGTAGGCGGTGGGCTCCGGAGTACTTTCCACCGGCTCCATGAAATCGTTGCAGGCAACGAACAAGACGAGGGAGAACAGCAGGAAAGTTCTGAGTTCTAAGTTTCTAGTTACTAGACTATTCTTGATTGTGCGGACCAGAAAATTCAATGTTCCATTCCTGCTTCTCTAACAACTAATAACTAGTAACTAGCAACTAACCACTAACCACTAACCACTAACCACTGCGCCCTTGGCGCGCTACTGGTCTATCTTCAACCCCTTCTTGTCGAGGATAGCCCGAGGCAGGCCGTCTTCCATGGGGTTTTCGTTGATGGAGATGGTTTTGAGACTCTTGCAGTCGGCGAGGGCTTCGGGCAGTGTTTCCAGCTGGTTTGCGTCCAGCACCAGTTCTCGGAGCTTGGAAAGTTTGCCGAATTCCTGAGGAATCACGCTCAGCTGGTTGCCGGAAATCATCAGGATTTCGAGGCTTGTGAGGTTCCCGAGGGAGGCGGGGACCTCGGTCAGGTCGTTGTTGTCCAGGTACAGCTTCACCAGGCTTTTCAGCTTGCCGACGGAATCGGGGATGGTGGTGAGCATGTTGTCGTGGAGGGAGAGTTTTACCACCTTGGCCCAGTTGCCGATTTCGTCGGGAAGTTCCAGAAGTTGGTTCTTTGCGATATTCACCGTATGGAGGTTTGTGAGGTTTCCGACGGTGGCGGGGAGCTCCGACAGGCTGTTGTAACCCAGGTAAAGGTGTTCCAGGGCGGAGAGGTTCCCGATGGTATCCGGAAGCTCCATCAGGTCGTTTTCGCTGACGGAAAGGCTTTTCAGGTTCTTCAGGAGCCCGATGTCGTCGGGGAGCTCCACCAGCTTGTTCCGGTCCAGGTTCAGTTCTTCCAGGGACTGGATTTCGAAAAGTTCGGGGGGTAACAGGCGAAGTCCCTGCTGGGATAGGTCCAGGGTTTTGGCTTTTTCGGCCTTGGCTTTATTAATAATATCGAGCAGGTTCATAAAGACTCTCCTATTTATACACGATAAATCATAGCATTTTTGCGAAAAAAAAGGGCTTGACTGCCCAAAATGTGTTAAAAATAGCTAAAATTTATACATTTGTTCACTAAATAGGGACCAAAGTGGAAATTTTTTTTAAGATTTACTATTTTTTATGCCCAAAGTAAGGCTTTTGAAACTATTTTTAATGGCAAAATATGGCAGAAGCCTAAAATTGAGGAAAAAATGGAACTGACAAAATCCCAGGAACGACGCCTAGCATTCGTGGCTAGCCTCTTGAGTTTGAACCCCAATGACCCTAATGACCGTATCAAGGCCCTTCGGCACTTGAATCTGGACGAGAACGGATGCTTTCATGGCTTCCAGTACTCCCAGGGCTTCATGGAATTCTTCATATTCCTGGACGAGGATACACCCCTCGAGAAGGTGGTTTCTCACCTGAATGCCGACCTGAAACAGCTCCAGATTGCCGTGTTCCGCACCAGCGATCCCACCAACCCCTTCTTCATGTCGCTGCGCGAAGAGGCCGACCCCTGGGCAGTGAACAAGATTAGCGATGACGACGAGGAAGAGGACGACGATACTCCGGCAAGCCGCCCCTACATGGAGACTCTCGAAATCACGGTACTCCGCACCCGCGCTACCCGCGACATTACCGACTCTGAACTGGAACGCACCCTCAAGGACATGCGCCGCAAGCTCACCATCTGGAAAAACGAGGTGAAGGCCAAGCTGGACATTATCGCTGAACACGACGACCTGACCCGCGATTTCCGCAGCGCCGACGACAAGCTGGAAATTGTCATGGATTCCGATCCCTTGCACCTCACAAGCGATCACGGTGAACTTTTCCTCGGTTTCTGCCCCATCCGCACTATTTATGACTACCATGTGAACTTGGGTAAGCGCCTCAAGACCAAGCACAACATGGCTATCGTGAGTTCCAACATCCGTACTTACCTGGGCAACCTGACCCACACCAACGCGGCCCTGATCGATGCCTTCCAGACCATGGAACGTAACGACGACCAGAACGTGAACGTGGACGATTTCCCCTTCTTGCACAACGGTATGACCCTCACGGGTGATGACCTGCGCCTCAAGGAACGGGATGGCAAGAAGGTGCTCTACATCGAACGCCCGAAGATCATTAACGGAGCCCAGTCCCTGTTCACTTACGAACACTATGCCAAGAAGAGCAAGAAGCCGGTGAACCCCAAGGTGCTGGTGAAGGTGGTGGTGCCGTACCCCGGTGCCGACAACTTCTTGAACCAGGTGACCATGGCCAATAACCGCCAGAACCCGGTGTTCAGCTATCACCTGCGCGCCGCCGACGACCTGCAGTTCTTCATTTGGCAGCGTTATCAGGAAGAAGGCTTTACCTATGTGTACAAGGACGGCGTGCGCCTCAAGGCCCGTACCCGTAAGCTCGAAGTCCGCATGCGCCCCGAACTGGCCAAGACCCTCTTTATGATGGACGGCAAGCTCAGCGAATGCCGCTCTAGCGATTGCATTTTTGACAAGGAAACCCTGTACCAGCGTTGCTTTGGCGCCTTTGTGCGCGTGGCTCCCGAAAAGGAGAAGGATTTTGTGCGCAAGACCATCGCCTTCACCAAGGCATGGCAGCTTCTTAGCCGACTCCCCATCAAGATCCGCCGCGTGACCCCGGGCAAGGGCGTTTCCATCGAGGCCAACGACGATAACCCGCTGACCAAGATTACCTTTAATGGCCGTCTCGAAGACAAGTTTATCTTCCGCAGCGCCGTGAAGGACCTGGTGGTGGCTCTCGCCCTCAAGCACTGGCTTGTGTACGGCGATCCTATCCAGGATTTCGAATGGCTGGTGGAAAACGAGCTGAACTTCAACGATTCTATCCTCAAGTATGCCTCCCGTATCTACACGGAAGACCTGAAGGGAATCCTGATTACCGAATTCAAGGACAATCCGGCTTACTACGATACCATTACCACCATCGACAAGGACAGCGGCGAATCCGTGGAACGCAGGCTCTGGAAGGGCTTCGCCAACACCGCCACCTACGAAAAGATGATGGATTTCCTGTGCAAGAAGAACAAGTCATGGGAAAAGGTTCGCGGAGGAATCGAACTGTTCCTTTAATAATGCGCAAACGCAGTTTGCGCCCACGCTAATAATTACCTCCCAACGAACAGTTCCTGGGGAATGGTAATTATGAGCGTGTAGGGGAGAGTCTTAGGGAGGGGTTTCACCCCTCCCTTGTCATATAAACGCAGTTTGCGCCCACGCTAATAATTACCTCCCAACGAACAGTTCCCGAGGATTGGTAATTATGAGCGTGTAGGGAAGGGATTTAGGGAGGGGCGTTCGCCCCTCCCTATTCATATTTTTCTAATTTCCCCGAAAATCTTGAAAAAATAGTGGATTTAGGACCCCTAAATTCAGTATTTTGTGACGGAATATTTTGAAAAGGTTCTTGCATAGAACCCCCTTGGGGTTGTTCGCCTTTGGCTTGTCCATCCTGTGGGCAAGTGTTTCCCTGTGGGCTCAGGCGGACTCCAGCGGCTATGCGCCAGCTGAGGCGGAACCGGACCCGGCAGAGACGGAGTGGCAACCTACTTACCAATATATGGAATTGCCCCCTTCAGCCACCCCCCTGAACGGCATGTTGCCTTTCGGTGGCGTCGGGGCGTCCCCTAGGCTCATGAAGAACAACAGGGGCCAGGTCTATAGTCATGACATTGATATCGCCACCCGTGAAATGGATGTGAGCGAAAAGCGGGTGAATAGCCTTTCTAGGGACACCACCACCTTGTGGACCGCCCACTATCCGGAACTGACGGATTACGTGGCGGATATGTACGATATCGGCCGCAAGAACCTGTGGCTGAATGGCCTGGTGGGCCAGAAGGACGGCGGCTATGAAACGCCGGAAACAGGTTCTGTATTCGACATTACGGTACCGGTGACCATGCCCGCCTGGATGAAGGATTTTGGCCTGGACAAGCCCAAGCTGATGCTCCAGGGAACCATGGACATACGCCTCAAGGGGTACGCCGAAAAGGACGATGCCCAGGGCAGCACCAATACCAGTCTTGTGCCGTCCCTTTCGCTGCATTACGACCCGAGCTTTATGGTGAAGGGCAAGATCGGCCCCTACATCACTGTGGAAATCAACAACGTGGAGACGGGCCTCGGTATCCAGAACCAGGTGAGGGTGGTCTACGAGGAATCCTACAAGGATGAATTTGAGGACTACATCCTCCAGAGGGTGGAAGCGGGTACTACCTCCCTGACTCTTTCGGGTACGGAACTGACGGGTTACTCCGAGAACCACCAGGGGCTATTCGGTATCAAGGCTGACTGGAAACTTGGGGACTGGAGGCTTACCACCATCGCGTCCCAGGATGGCGGTTCCCAGGAAGAATACACCATCAATGCCAACGAGTCCACAACGGAATTCCAGATTCTGGACAAGCAGTTCGTGGCCTACCGCTACTACTTCTTGAATCACGAGGCCAGGGACAACTACATCAGTGCGGCCATTACCGGACGCACCACCTCGAACTACCCGGCCACGAACCTGAAACTCTTTAAGCGCAGCAACCTGAACAACGCCAAGGACGTGGTGGACAACATTACGGTAGTGTACAAGACGCCTGGTGGTAAAACCATTACGAAACTGGTGGAACGCATGGTGGAAATTCCCAGCAGCGATTACACCTACGACCCCAAGACTGGCATTTTGAAAATCAACGGGGTGAACCGCAATACCCTGGTGGCGGCCAGCTGGAGTAACGACGGTAGCGGCCGTACGGGAACCACCATCAGGAACGGCTCCAGCATGGTGCTGATCCAGTGGGATGCCACCCTTTCGGAACTGACGGACATCGACAAGCTGATGCTCCGTAATGTTTATTCCGTTGGGATTTCTGATGCAAGCTCCAGCAGCTTTGTGCTGCGCCTCAAGAACAAGTCCGGCATGTCGGGCACCTACCTCAAGACTCTTGGGGTGGCGGACACCTCCACCGGAAGCCCGCTGGTGAACGATGCGACCATCTTCAAGAAGGACGCCTCCGGAAACTACACCGGCGAAATGTGGCTCCCTTGTAAACCCTTGTCGCAGTATTCCGGAGCGGGCGCTACGGAGCGTGCTCGCGAAAACTGCCTGGAACCGCTTCGCTTGTTGGATTCTACGGGAGCCATGTCTCAGCTGTACACCTTGCCGGTCTACAAGCTGAACCGCTTTACCAGTCGCTTCTATTTTGAATCGGTGGGTAAGCGACGCAATTCTATCATCAGTGTTCGTGACCCTGCGTCTAGCTATTCGGTGAGCGCGGGCTCCTGCATGGATATTTCTCCGGGTACGGAAAAGCTGACCGCCGGTTCCACCACCCTTATTCGCGGCACGGACTACGAGGTGAACTATGAGCTTGGCCAGATAGAACTTTTGAGCGAGCGCGCCCTAGACCCCAACAAGGAAATCAAGGTCACCTTTGAATGCGAGCCCCTGTTCGAGATAGACAACAAGTTGCTGTTGGGCGCGCGAGCGGAACTCCCGCTGGAACGTTACGGCTTTGGTACGGGATCCCTCTTTGGTGTCACTGCGCTGTACAAGAGCCAGAGCACTACGGCCAAGACCCCGACCCTCGGTAACGAGCCCTTCTCCAGCGTGCTGTGGGGCATGAACTTGCGTCTGCAGGACACGGTGCAGGCTCTGACCGACTTCGTGAACTTGATTCCCGGAATTCAGACGGACGCCAAGTCCAGCTGGCGGTTCGAGGCGGAATTTGCCGCCAGCCGCCATAACGCAAATACCAGCGGAGACAACGAGGCCCTTGTAGAAGATTTTGAATCTACGGTTTCGGGCCTTACTTATCCCCTGACCAGACTTTCGTGGTATCCGGCATCGCCTCCGGGCGGCGTTGCACGCCAGCCTTCGACTTACATCGAGAACCAGGACTATCGCCACAAGGGCGAGTTTATTTGGCACAGCAACACCACGGAACTGTACAAGTACATCTATCCTAGTGTAGGCAACTCCGATGTGGACAACCAGCACCTGACGGTGCTGAAGATGACCCTCCGCGCCAACGACAACCTAGTGGGGAATTCCTGGGGCGGTATCATGCGTCCTAACAGTTCTTACTACCAGGACCTGAGCGAGATGAAGTACCTGGAAGTGGTGGCCCGCGGTAACGTAGGCTCCATTTACCTGGACCTGGGCCTTATCAGCGAAGATATTTCAATCAACGGTTACGAACCTAATGAGGAATATGACGGCGAAAACGACCTGGGTACAACTGTTGCCCGTACCGACAATGGTTTGGATAAGGTTTCCGGTTCCGACGAAAAGCGCCTGGTGTGGGACTGCCGTATTTCGGGATGTATTTCGTCGGAGATTACGGCTGCCAATTCGGATGCCTCTGCTACGGATATTGCCCAGGATAATTACGACGAGGATTTGGAAGATGAAAGTGATCCGTCGGTACACATCAACGGTACCGAAAACAACTCCGGTGAACGCCTGTACGATACCGAAGACATCAACAAGAACGGTTCTCTGGACACGGACATCAGCTTCGTGCGGTACCGCATCGATTTGTCCAAGACGGACCACATGGACTACGAGGACCTGAAGAATGGCTGGCGCAAGTGGAGAATCCCCCTGAACCAGTACGATACCATCGTGTCCCCGTCGGGAAGCGACTACAAGACCATTCTTGCCGAGGCCCTTTATTCCAGGCTTTGGATTGGCGGCCTAAATCCGGGTGTTGCCGAATCCAAGGTCCAGATTGTGAGCCTGGCTGTAGTGGGGAACTCCTGGGAAGAGACCACGGTAGCCGACCTCTACAAGACCAGCTCTACGGAAAATTCCCAGGTGGTAGAAGTGAACGGCATGCCCACCCAGGTGCAGGAATCCATGGACACCCGTGACACAAGCCGTATCAAGGTCACCACCATCAACAACCGCGAAGATTCCAACATCTACACGAAATCTCCCAATACCAAGACGGAACGGGATTCCGAGACCAACGCTCCTCTGAAAGAAACAGCTTTGGTGCTGGACTATCAGAATATGAGTCCCGGTCAGGAAGTGGGTGTGACCCGCGTCTTTGAAAACGAAGTGAAGGATTTGTCCAGCTACAAGTCCGTCAAGATGGAAATTCATTACGAGACGGAAGCGGACAAGGTTCCTGTACGTTTTGCCCTTCAGTTTGGTGAAGGTTCTCTAGATGGCTCCAGTGATTACTATGAATGGAGTTTCCGTCCGACAAAGTATAACTGCACTTCGGGCGATCGCCCTCAGGACTGCCACGAAGAAAACTGGCTGGCCAACGCGTTCGCCATGGACCTTTCCGATTTCTCCGACATGAAACGTGGCCGTAAGCCTCCCTTCTTGGAGCCGACGGTCCGCAAGGTAGAAGGCAGTTCCCGCGAAGAACAGATCAAGCTGGTGGGTAATCCGTCGGTGACCCGTATTGATTGGATCCGTTTTGTCATTATCGCCGATGCAGACGCTTCACCAGATGATTTGAAGGGAACTTTCTGGATTGACGACTTGCGCCTTTCGGACATGGATACGGAATGGGGCTATGCGGCAAGAACCTCGGGCCAGATACAGTTTGCGGACTTTATTTCTCTATCGGGAGCGGTGCGGTATCAGGACGGTAATTTTGCAACGCTTTCTACTACGGGAGGGTCCCCGAAGCCGAAACTTTCCGATGCGGCGTCCCAGCTGGACATTGCGGGCGACTTGAACATTAGTCTGAACAAGTTCCTGGCCGACAGTCTCGGGTTCCATATTCCTATGAACTTCGGTTACAACAGCACCACCAAGCGCCCCTACATGAAGCCCACGGACGACATGCTTCTTAAAAAGAGCAGCTTCTCGAATCTGACCAAGGACATGTTCCAGAACGATCTTTCGGTGACGTCGAATTCTAAGGAACAGAAACTGCGTGATAAGGCGGAGTCCAAGGGCTATGAGTCATACGTTCGTGAAAAGAGCTTCAGCGTAAGCTATAGCAAGGACTACAAGGCGGCGGAAACCAAGATAGGGGAGGCCCTTTCCCAGATTCTGTTGGAACGCCCGGCGGCGAGTTATTCCTATGCGGAGTCCGAAGGCCGTGCCACCACCAGCGCGGACTCGACTTACTCTTACAGGACTATTTTGGAGTACAAGTTGGGAACCTTCACCTTGTTCAAGTTCAAACCTTTCGAAAGCCTTGGCAAGTTTGACAACGCCTTCAGCAAGGCCCTTGCGAAGACGGAATTTGAACCCTGGCCCCAGACCTTTGACTTGACGCTGTTCGATTTCAACTATGTGCGTTATGTGGACCAGGATAGGGACCCGGACTTTGTGGAACCCCAGGTGGACAAGGTGGTGACCTATACGGCGGACTTGAACCACAAACTGAACATGCGTTGGAATATCCTTTCTTGGTTGAATACCTCTTACTCCCTGAACATTTCCCGTGACATGCAGGGCGGTGGCGATCGCGAAGGATTCGTGAAGGAGAATTTCTTTACTACAAAAGAAGGCGGACTCTTTGCCAGCGATTACGTGTTCGATTACGACCATACGGACCGTAAGGTCTATATATCCAAGGATAGCGTGGTGATTGTGCCTCGGGATACGGTTGCTCGAACTATGGAAGATGGCAGAGAGTGGGCAATCGACATGCAAAATCCGGAAACCTATGAAATCCGCTACGACACCTCTGCATTCTACCGCGTGGACAGCGTGGGTACCCGAGAATATGGCCGTTCCTACGGTATTTTGAGAAATGAACGGGCCCGTACCCAGCAGTTCAAGATTGGATTCAACCCGAGGCTGATTCCCTTTATTCCGTTCAACACCACCTTTACTTCGGACTTCAACCAGCAAAAGACTATTCCTGACGAATACGACTTCTTGGACGCCACCGATATCGAGAAGAATTACTGGACTATATCCCAGACGAACCGCTTTGACTTTAGCCCCACCTTCAGGGTAATCGATTTCTTCCAGAATTTCGGAAAGGACAATGTAGTGGCAACGTCCCTTGAAAAGATCAAGTGGAATGAAATCCGCATGAGTTGGCAGACCACGACAAATACCGTTGGTGAAAACTTTACCCTGTCGCAGCTGTACGAGGAACAGGGCGTGACCCCTATGGAATATTATCTGTATGGTCTGGGTCTCGGTAACGGTTACCGCAATCGCGGGTTCTGGAACATTGTCACTGGCGATATGGGACTTGACCATCGTGACGACTTCACGCACTTTGCCCAGTATCGTAACCATCATGTAGACACCCTTGTCTATCAGGGTAATTTCCGCCACTCCGTTTCCCGTCAGTTCCAGATAGGGACGGGCATTGTGCTGCCTATTTGGGATATCGGTGTTACGGGTGACCTGATGTGGCGCGAAGAATTTAACCAGTCTCGTGAATACCCGCTGTATTTGGATACCACTACGGTGTGGCCGAAAATTGGTATTGGCGTGAATGTGCCGAATTTCTCCCAGCGGGTGTCTTTCTTGAATGGATTCAAGAGCGTGAGCACCACACATAGGTTTGATTACACAAGGACTACTGTGGTGCGGCCTTTCCAGAGTGCCGAAGACTCCTGGGCCCACCAGTGGAACTTTAACCCGCTGGTCCGCGTGTCTTTCTTGACACAGAGCAATATGCGGATTGACAATGCGGTGCGCCTGAAGATAGAATCTACGGACAGACGGCCCAAGGAAGAAGTTATCGGTTATCCCAGCTGGCCCGATAAGGAAGGAGACATTCGGGATACTACGGACTATTTCTGGGATACTCCTTGGATTCATACCTCCCTGTACAACGACTTTGCCATCAATATCGGAAATGACCTGACCATTTCGTACCCGCTAAAGACCAAACGCGGGTTCCAGCTATGGAAATGGTATTTCAAGCTGGAAAACGATATCGACCTGAAGTTTACCGCCGGTTACGACTACAACAAGACCATCCGCAAGGAATACGACCCCGACCCGGGATACGACATGTGGAACAAGGCCAGCGGCACAGATGGAGTGTTCAGACAGTGGAGTATCGACGGATACGATTATACGGTCTACAAGCCGGAACTCCACAAGACGGACCGTACGGTGCCTTCACGCACACACGAATGGTTCGTGCGGCCTAGTGCAGGCTACCAGTTCAACCGCATCGCTTCTATGAGCAGCTACATCGAGTATCGTCAGATCCACGAAAAACTGGACGACGAGACGCCCCACCTGCGTCAGATATTGCAGTTCGAAATCGCGCTGATGCTTAGGTTTGATTAGGATCTAGGGGCTAGAATCTAGGGGTTAGGGTCGCGGGACTCACGACTACTCCACAATCCCTACGTCGGAGAGTTTGACGAAGCCCTTGATTTTTTCGCCCAGCTGTATTTCGGCGAAATTTCCTTGGGTGGAAAGCACCTGGAAGGATGTTCCTTCGGAAAGGGTATTCAGGGTCTGGGACTTGTCGCTTGGAGCGCTGGTCACGTCGGCATCTTTGGCGGTGACAACTCCGGTGATGTCCGTTTCCAGAACAAAAATCTTGTAGCCTGCGCTGGCGCCAAAGACTCCTAAGATGATGGTAAGCCCAAAGATGATTCCGGTGTAGATGTTTCGGGCCTTTTCGCGCAGGCTGACCTTTGTTAGGACGGCGGAAATGGCTATGGCCCAGAAAATGCCGAGCATAATCCAGAGCTGCGTCTTTAGAGAGATGGCGTGGTGCGCCTGGAAAAGGGCGTTCAGAATGGGGTTCTCTTCGGAATCTTCGTCCACCTTGTCCCGGGTCATGGCCTGGGCGTATTTCAGGTTGTGCTGGATATCGCTGTCGTTGGCCCTAAGGCGGAGGGCTTTCTTGTAGTAGAAAATGGAGAATCCCAGTTTTCCGCTCCTGAAATAGGCGTTCCCCAGGTTGTAGAAAAGGTCTGCGTCGTTGATGCCGCTGTCGGCGCAGCTCCGCCATTCATCAACGGCCCGTTCGAAATCGCCTTCGTTGTAGGCTTTGGCACCTGCTTCGAGACCTGCACAGGTTTCCGCAGCATTTGAGGTGGCGAATGCCGTTAGAATAGTAATCAGAATAAATACAAAACTTTTCATATAAACCTTCTCGATTCCGAATTCCGAATTTCGAACTATCTAACTTTCTCGCATAGCTTTTCCACATCGGCAAGCATCTGTTTTTGCTCTTCGGGCGTGGCCGTCACGGGAGCGTAGCGCACGAAGGCGCATTTATCCAGCCAGCTGTCGATGGCGGCGATGGTTTCTTCTTTCACGCCGAGCCTTGCCAGTTCTTCTTTCATCTGGGGGCGTGTCATGCCCTTGAATTCCAGGTTGGTGGTATCGCTCAGGTAGTTCAACAGCCCGTTTTCGAGAGCGGCAAAGAATCCCTTGCCGTCGCCTGATTCGAGAGCCTTGCGGGCCTGGGCGAACTTTTCCTTGAGCTGTTTGCTAGCATGCCCCTTGCGGACCAGAGCCGCGTTGCTGTTACGCTTGCGACGGATCTTGACAAGAAGGGTGGCGACGATGTAGAAGGGAATGGCTGCGGTAAAGAGAATCCAGAACAACACACTCTTGTAGGGAGCGACAGTGTCCGCCTTTGCGGCGCTGGTGTGAATAAACCGGATGTCGCTACCTAGGGATTCGATTTCCTGTTTTTGCACGGCGCTTGGGCCTGCGGACCCTGCCACGGGACCCTGGAAAATGGCTTCGGCACCTGCGTCCCCTTTTTCCACCTCGATGGTCCAGGGGCCTGCGGTAGCCGTTTCATATTTTTTCTTGGCGGGGTTGAACCAGGAATAGTTTATGGCCGGGATTTCGAAGGTCCCCTTCTTTTTGGGGTAGAGGAAAACCTTGATGTCCTTGGAGGTGATGACCTTGTTCCCCGTAACCTTCTTGGAGATGTTGTTCTCGGGGGGTACGGAGCGGAACTCGCTGAAATCGGGAAGTTTCGGGTCCGTGACAGTACCAGGTGTACCGTCGCCCTTGATGCTTATGGATAGCGTCAGGGCTTCGCCTACCTTCAGGTTTGTGCGGTCGAAATCGGCGCTGAACTTGTAGTCGCCTACCATGCCGCTAAAGTCTGCGGGTTTGCCCTGGGCGGGGAGAGGCTTTACCGTGATGTTTACAGTCGGAGTCTGGGTTTCGGCTTCGATAGATTCCTGCTTGATGGACTGGCTGTGGAAAGACATTCCGCCCATCTGCTTCTTTTCTTCTACAATTTTCGGCTCGCCACGTTTGGTGTACTTGAACTTGAAGGGCGGAATTTGCAGTGTGCCGTTTTTGGTGGGGGAAAGCCAGGCGAACTTGGCGCTGGCCTGCATTTCGCGGCGGGCGCCTTCGACGGGCTTGAATTCCATAGTGGAAAGGTCGCCGCGGTGGACGATAAAATCGTTACCGGTGCTCATGTCGGTGGCCTGCAGGCCTCCTTCGAAATGCTCGTAGGTGTGGAACCCGAGAGTGACGTAGAACTGTTCCCCTTCGTAGATGGATCTTTTGCTGGGGGTGAGACTTACGGATACGGCTTCGTCGCTATAGGCCCGCTGGATATTTATGGGAATGTTCCCGCTGATGGTGCGCACGCTTCCGTTGATGTTCCATTCGATTTGCCCAACGTCTAGGGAGCCTGTCTTTTTGGGGGCGCGGATGTTGAAACTATAGACCCTTGCCTTGTAAGGCCTGCCACCTCCGCCAAAGAAGGAGTTGAACATGTCTTCAAAATCGGGGCGGATGACCTGCTCTGCGCTGTCCAGGCCCAGGAAGGTGAATCCGTTACGCGTTTCCAGCTGCGGGACGCCCCTTTCGGCGGGGAGTTCCTGCAGGGGCACGATAAGCATCAGTTTGAAGGTCTTGCCGGCTTCTACGCGGTCCTTGTCCACCTGGAGCGACATGCGGGCCGTTGCGACCGCCGCCAGACAGAGAAGAATCAACAACAATCTTTTCATGGCCCCAAATTTACAAAAAATGAGGGGCGAGACTAGTAATGAGTTGTCAGTTATGAGTTGTGGGTTTTTATAATCGCGCCCTAGGCGCCAAATTATATACTGAGGACTGAAAACTGACGACTGATAACTCGTTAGGGCTAGGGTTTTTGAGGGCTCATGTAAGAAAAATAAAGTAAAAATCTTTTAACAAACACCTTGTCAAAACGGTAAAATTTTGTTATCATTGGCGCGTCAATTTGAAAAACAACCCAAAAACGCCAAAAAAGAAGGATTAAATGTACTGCATTCTCGCCGCCCTGCTGGTCAAAAGTTTGAGAAAGCGCTCCAAGCGCGCCTAACAAGTCCAATTTTCATAACTCTCTTTATGCCGGATCCGCCAAAAGCGGGCCGGTGTTTTTTTTTAGCACCGCCAGGTGCCCACGAAAATAAACTGCAAAACCAAAGCCTTGCGACCAGAGTGTGGCAGTTTATTGAGTGTGGGGTAGGTGTTAGGGAGGGCGGAAGCCTTCCCTAGTCGCCATTAGTCGAAGTTTAAAGAACGGCGGTACGGCGTAAAACCGGCGTTCTTGATGAAGGCTTCTGCCTCTGCGATGGAGGTGAGTCCGTGGTTCTGGAGCACGTTTTCTTCTATCACAATGCTGTTGATGTCGTCGGCGCCGCAGTGGAGCCCAAGCTCTCCCAGCGAAAGGCCCATGCCCAAGAGCGACACCTCGATGTGGGGAATATTGTCCAGGTACAGGCGGGAAAGGGCCAGCAGTTTCAGGTATTCGTCGCCCCGCACGTGCCTAATCGGGAACTTGTCCGTTTGCGGCTGGAAGGTCCATACCACAAAACTCTTGAAGCCCTGAGCGATGTCTTGGGTGCTGCGCACGTAATCCAGATGCTCGATGATTTCTTCGGGCGTTTCCACGCTGCCGAACACGATGTTGGCGCTGCCGGGCAATCCCTTCTTGTGGCAGGCGGCAAGGGTATCGCACCATTGTTTGGCGGGGAGTTTTTTCGGTGACAGAATTTGACGCATACGGTCGCTGAGAATTTCGGCCCCGGCACCGGGTACGGAACTGAGTCCCGCCGCTTTCAAAACGTCCAGCAGGTCGTCGAGTTCCATGTGGTTGAATTCGGCGATGCGCACCAGTTCCACCGGAGAGAACCCCCGGACCTTTACGCCCATTTCGCGGGTGAGCATCTGCAAGACGTCGGTGTAGTAGCTTAAGGGAATGTCCCTGTTCACGCCGCCCTGCAAAAAGATCTGGTCTGCCCCTTTTGCCTTTGCCTCCAGCGTTTTCTGCCGGATTTCGCCTAAACTAAGCACGTAGGCCTCGGGGCTCTTGGCCGGTCTGCAAAAGCTGCAGAAACTGCAGGTGATTTCGCACGCGTTGGTGTAGTTCACGATGCGGAAAGCCGTGTAGCCCACCCTGTTGCCGGGATTGACTCTGTGGCGAACCATGTCGGCGGCCTCTGCCACCTGGGTCCACGGGGCGTTTTTCAGCAAATCCAATGCCTCGGCGGGGGAGAGGCGAATGCCTTCGACGGTCTTTTGCAGTAGGGGGTTCATTGAGGTGCAAGATAGAAAAGAAGAAAGGGGGCCGAGGGAGTGTGTGGAATGTGAAATGTGGAGTGTGGTGTGAGAAATCTGAATTTTGAAATACGCAAAATGTGCGTAAAATGTGTGTGAAATGAATTTTCTGTTTTGCAGGAAACTGCATTTTCGGAAATACAGACACTGAGAACTAGTAGTAAGGGTGGTGGTCAAGAAGCTGGCAAAGGGGTCTATTTCCCTGGTTTTGAGGCAAAATTTAAACAATATACGCAAAAATAGCGTTAATAATAAAGAAATTTTGTCAAATTCTAGCAAACCTGTTGATTTGTTCTTTCCCTTATTCTAAATTCCCCTCCGAACAAGAAAGTACGGACCTTCCGTCCCAATCACTAACCACTAACCACGGCCCTACGGCCTAACCACTGTTTTACCATGTACTACGAAAGCATCAAAGTTCTCGACTGCACCATCCGCGACGGCGGCCTGGTGAACAAGCACGATTTTTCCCTGGAATTTGTGCGTCGCCTCTACACCCTCCTCTCTGCAGCCGGCATCGACTACATGGAAATGGGCTACAAGAATTCTCCCGAACTTTTCGACCCCAAGGAATATGGTCCCTGGAAGTTCTGCGACGATGACCTGCTGTGGAAAGTGAAGGACGGTATCGATTCCAAGATCAAGATGGCGGTGATGGCCGACGTGGGCCGCGTGAATATGGACGCCGTGAAACCCGCAAGTGAAAGTCCTTACCAGATGTTCCGCGTGGCAAGCTATGTGAAGAACATCGACAAGGGTATCGACATGGTGAATACCTTCCACGAAATGGGTTACGAGACCACTCTCAACATCATGGCGGTGAGCCGTGACCGCGGTCCGGAACTGGACGAGGCGCTCCACCAGGTGCAAGAGGAATGCAAGGCCGACGTGCTCTACCTGGTAGATAGCTTCGGTGCATTCTATCAAGAAGACATTGATAAGGAACTGGCCCGTTACAAGAGCATCGTGAAGAACAAGAAGTTCGGTTTCCACGGGCACAACAACCAGCAGCTGGCTTTCAGCAACACCATCCAGGCTATCATCAACCACGTGGATTACCTGGACGGCTCCGTGTCTGGCATGGGCCGTGGCGCAGGCAACTGCACTACGGAACTGCTGCTCAGTTTCTTGAAGAATCCCAAGTACGACTTGCGTCCGGTGCTGGATGCCATCCAAGAACTGTTCTTGCCGCTCCGCGACAAGTACGAATGGGGTTACATTATCCCGCAGATGATTACGGGCATGCTGAACCGCCATCCGCAAGATGCTATTGCCATCCGCAAGACCGAGGACAAGGACAACTACCGCAAGTTCTACGATCACATGATGAACGACTAGGAGCCGAGTGTCGCAGGAACAAGCATGCTTGTTCCTATGACCGAGGCGACGCGTCGTGGACTTGAGCCTGAAGGGCGAAAGTCCCACGATTAACGACCTGGAAAAAATTATATTAAGGTCTGTTGGCAGCTTTAATGGACATATTCCGCATTGCGGCAGACAAGCGGTCATCTCTTTCGGAGGTGACCGACGCTTGCCGTTTATTCAACGGGGTAGGAGACGGTATTCCCGGAGTGACGCTGGACCGTTTCGGCGACCGCTATCAGCTGCAGTTCTTTTCTGCGGATGCAGTGAAGGATTATGAACAAATTAAGAAATCCGTGCTGGACCTGTTCCAGCCGGAGTTTCTGGTAGCGAAATTCCGTACCGATCCTTCGGGCCGTTCGCTGGAACACCCCCGTATGGACGTGGTGGCGGGTTCGGCGGAACTTGCCCGCGGGGCTGTTCGCGAAGGCAAGGCCCGCTTCCATGTGGACCTCTTGGACACGGTGAATCCGGGGCTGTTCCTGGACATGCGGGATGTACGCCTGGAAGTTTGCGAGCGGTTCGGTCAAATGTCTTCGGCCGGTGCGTCCGGTAGCGACGTAGTCGCCGAGGGTCCTGGTCGGGAGCTTCGATTCTTGAACTTGTTCAGCTACACCTGTTCCTTTTCGGTTCACGCCCGCCTGGGTGGCGCCGAAGTCGCCACCAACGCCGACATCAGCGGTAAAATTCTGGACAAGGGCCGTGAGAACTATGCCTTGAACGGCCTGGACCTGCGCCCTGGAGAATTTTTCAGGGGATCTGCCCTGGAGTATGTCCCTTGGGCCCTGAAAAAGGGACTCAAGTTCGACGGAATTGTGCTGGACCCGCCTAGCTTTGCCCGGTTCAAGGGCGGCAACTTCAACGTGCGGGAACACCTGTTGCCTCTGGTATCGGAGTGCGCGGGCCTCTTGAACGCCGGCGGTTTTTTTATGGTGAGTTCCAACTACAGCGAATTTGCGCTGGATAAATTTTCGGCAGATGTCCTTTCGGCGGTCCGTAACGTGTGCTCCAAGGCCCGTACGGCCTGGAAACGCTCCCAGGGCGTAGACTTTCCCGGTGCAGGACTCTCTAAGGAAAGCTCCCTGGTGGCAACACTGGTGGAAGTTTAGTCTTCTACCGCAATCTGGAGTTCTTTGAGCTTGCGCCACAGGGTGGCGCGGCTGATGCCCAGTCGCTTGCAGACTTCGGTCTTGTTGTTCTTGCAGACGCTCAGGGCGTGCAATATGTGTCTGCGTTCCATTTCTTCTAGGGAAAGAATTTCGCTTTCGTCTTCGTCGTTTTCGCTCTTGTTACGACCTGCGTCTTGCTTGGGAGCGGTGTTCGAAGGTTGTAACGGGATGGCGGCCACTTCCTTCGTTTCGCTTTTCTGGTGGGCGATGGCCAGCGTCTTTTCGCGAGCTTCTTCTTGCACGCTTTCGGGCAAGTCCTCGAGCCGGATCACACCGTCTTCGGAAAGCACAATGGCGTGCTCCACGATGTTTTCCAGCTCGCGGATATTTCCGGGATAGGCGTACTTGGAAAGGGCGTACTGCGCCGCCGGCTCCAATTCTTTAATCTCTTTGCCGGTAGCTTCCTGGTTCTTTAAGACAAAGTAACGCACCAGCGTCGGTATGACCACGCGCCGTTCTCTGAGGGGCGGCAGGTGCAGGTGGAAGGTGTTCAGCCTGTAGTACAGGTCTTCGCGGAAGTTTCCCTGTTCCATGGCCTGCTGAAGGTCGCGGTTGGTGGCCGCCACGATACGCACGTCCAGGTAGCGGGCCTCGGTTTCGCCGACGCGGCGAATTTCGTGGCTCTGTAAAAAGCGCAAAAGCTTGACCTGGGTGGCGGGGGAGAGTTCGCCCACTTCGTCCAGGAACAGCGTGCCGCCGTTGGCGGATTCAAAAAGGCCTTTCTTGTCGGCGGTAGAACCCGTGTAGGAGCCCTTCTTGCTTCCGAAGAGTTCGCTCTCGATCAGGTTTTCGGGAATGGCGCCGCAGTTTACCGCCACGAAGGGGGAACTAGCCCGCTTGCTGTAGCGGTGGATGACGTTGGCCAAAAACTCCTTGCCGGAACCAGATTCGCCGGTAATCAAGACGGTACTCGTGGTGGGGGCAATCTTGTAGACCGTCTTGAGGATTTTCCGCATCTCGGGGGTGTCTCCCAGGAGGCTGTCCAAAACCTGGGATTCCATGAGCTGGTGGGTGGAGTTGTTCTGCTGTTGCGCCTGGATTTTCTTGGCGATGTCTTCCAGCTGCTCCACGGTGGCGGGTTTCATCAAGAAACTGTTGGCGCCTCTCGCTATGGCGCTGGTGGCGCCCGGCCAGTTCTTGCTATCGCAGAGCACAAAGATCTCGATGCCGGGGTTCTTCTCCTTCAAGAAGCTGACCATGTCCATGTTGGAATGGGTCAAAAGGGGAACCTCTATAAACGCAAGGTCTATAGAGTCCTTCTTGACAAGAGGCATTAGGGATTCCCTGTCGCTGCAGAGGATAAGTTCCGTGTCCTTTAAGGACCAGGAACGCCGGATGTCGCTGATAAAGGAATCGTCTAAATCGGCGATCAGAATATTCATGGATTAGCTGTGGCTCTTGATGATTTCGTCCACCTTGTCGCGGAGTGCCTGCAAGTCTATGGGCTTGTTGAAAGTGGCGGCAACGTCGAAATGCTGGGCGGTCACCAGGTAGTCATCGGCGGCAGTGCGTCCGCCACCGCTCACGGCGATGGTTCGGTCGCTCATGCCCATGCGGCGGAGGTCCAGAATGACTTCGTAGCCGTCTACGTCGGGCATGATGATGTCGGTAATGATGACATCGTATTTCTTGTTCTGGTAGAGAGCCTTGCCTTCTTTTCCGTTGGCGGCGGTTTCCACTTCGTAACCCTTGATTTCCAATGCGGACTTGAGCATCAGATTGAACTGGGTGTCGTCATCAATAATTAGAACTGTGGACATTTTGTTCCCCTTGAGATTCGTTATACAATGACCAATATAGATTAAAATTAGTTCCTTCGCCAAGCCTTGTCTGCACGGTCAGATAGGCATTTCCCTCTTTTAGCAGGCGAAGAGCCGAAGAAAGGCCCAGGCCCAGACCCTCGCCAGGAGCTTTGGTGGTAAAGAACGGCGAGAAAATTCGTTCCAGCGTGTTGGAATCCATGCCGGTACCCGTGTCCGCTATGGTGAACTTGGCGTAATTTCCGGGTGGGATAGGCGGAGCGTAGGGCGTAATCAGCTGATGGACCAAGGATTCTTTTTCTAGCCCGAAGGTCAGGGTTCCGCCCATCTCCTTCATGGCGAAGAGAGCGTTGTTGGAAAGATTGCTGATAATGCGGTCCAGGGCGGCGGGGATTCCCGAAATGCGGATGGACTTGTCCATCTTGCTGGAACTGATGGAAATGTTCGGCGGAAGGGTCAGGGAAAGTTTTTTCTTCACGTCGTCGATAATCATGTAAGGGGCGAAAACGATGACGTCGCCGGAACTCTTGGCCTGGCCTCGTATGGTGTTCAGCAGTTCTTCTAGCGAGACTTTCCCCCGCTGGGCGGCCTTGGTGGCTTCTGCCACGAAGTTTCCGGCGGTGAGCACCTTTTTCTTGATGCCGTCGTCTACTTCTTCGGACTGGATGGCGCCAAGCATTTCCGATGCCAGCTGGCAGAATCCGATTTGGGATCCCAGGATGTTGTTGTAGTCGTGGGCGAAGGCTCCGCAAAGGGTGCCCAGCTCTTCGAGCCTGGAATGGATGTTCTTTTGTTCCTGGAGAATGTTCCTTTCCCTTTCTACGCGCTTTTGGTCGGTCATGTCTATCTTGATACCGATGACCTTGTAGGGCGAATGCTTGGAAAGGATGGGGATAAACATGTTCTCGAATATGGACACAAATTTGCCGGCGTTGATTTGCACGTTGGCTTCGTCTTCGGAAATTTCTTCGCCGTCCAGAAGTTCATAGCTGGTGTGGCTGTTGGGGTTGCCTTTTTCCCGGGCCTCCAGTTCGTAGCTTGAAATGCTTTCGGTGTCGTCTGTGGTATGGAACAGGTTGCCCCGTTTTTGCAAGTCCCGCTGGTTTTGCGCCATATAGACGCCGTGCTCGTTCTTGGCCCAGAACTGGAAGGGGAGCGCGTTGATGAGGGTGTTGAGGAACGATTCGTTTTCGTTGGATTTTTTCTGGGAACTGTCCAGACGGTCCTGGTAACGCAGCAAGTCCTGTTTGTATTCGGCAAACTGGGCGTTCAGGGATTTGATGCGTTGCTTGTATAGCAGGGAGTTGCTCTGGTCGCTAAGCAGAAGCACGTTGGTGAAGGTAGTCAAGGACTTTTGAATACGGTAGATGCTCATGTTGAATGAGTGCTGTTCGTTCAAAATTTTCACATTGACATTGTTTTTTGATCCTTCTCGTTTGATATCCAGTCCGGGAAGCAAATCCTGGATTTTCTTCTTTTGCATGTCGGTTTCGGTCATGCGGAAAAGGGTTTCAGCCGCAGGGTTTGCCGTGATGATGTTCCCTTCGTTGTCAAAGGAAAAGTAACAGTCGCCCACGTCTTTCCTCAACTTGTCCAAGAACCAGAAGGCGCTCTTGTTCCTGAAAGATATGGAGGTGTAGTACTGCCCGCAGATAATGGTCAGGAATAGGTACGAGAACTGGTACCACAGCATAAAGTGGCTAGTCTGTCCGCGCTGGACGAAGGGAATAAAAAAGTCAAAGAGCAAGGGGATGATGACGAAGAAGGCGAGGGCGCCTGTCATGTAGATGCTGATCTGGCTTTGGGCCTGGTCGCTGGTGCGCAGGGCGTTCCGTAGCAACACAAAGATGCTGCGGAGCAGTTCCGGGAAAACGAAGATGAAAAAGAAGATGCTGAAGAGAACGAAGTTCGGCCGGTGGGCGAATATTTGATGCCCGAACAGCGAAAAGTCGGTAATGAGGGCTGGGCGCAGGCATAAAATTGCTGTTGAAATGGCCACCAAAACGACGCCGAAAATATTGAAAATATTCCAGAGAAGGTTGGATTTTGAATGGAGGTTCAATAGGGCCACCTTGTAGATGGTATTGCCCGCCTGTATCCAGACCATGGCCTGTAGCCCAAATACGATTTGTCCGCCGAGTCCCGGATGGCTACCGCTAAAGAACAGCGTGCCTACAAAGGCAAGTATGTTCCAGGCGATGATGGTGATTACCAGGTAGCGGACGGCAAAGGGAAGTGACGAAACTTTGATTTTTTGCCCCATCATGGTGGAATACGAGGCGGCAAGGATAATTGCGACCAGGGAGAGCACCAGAGTGATGGGCGATTGGATAAAAAGGGTCTCGTTCATAGCTATTGTAAATATAATTTCATTTTGACAAATGTGATGAAAATCGCAATGTGATTTCTGTTACTTTAAAAAAAGGGGCGTTCTTTCTAGAATTGGGTTATGCTCAAGAACTTGAAATCAAACGCCTTCCTCGTGAACTTTATGGCCGTTTTTTCGGGCCTGGTTCTCATTCTGGTGACCTTTTAGGCATTACACCGGCCCTCTTTCATTTGTAAAAACTGCACTGTAAACAAAATTTTCAGGCATATTTCGCCCCAAAAAAGCGTCTTATACATAGACGGGGGCCTTTCCCTGTCCGCGACACGGGCGCGTTCCCGCTATAAAACGGAATAAAATGACAAGAGAGGAATTCCTCGCCATGGTCAAGGACGTACACGAGCATCCCGAACACCTGGCGAAATACCGCAAGAAGTACAAGAACGTCTACCCGTTCAGCGACGGCATCTTCAAGATGCTCATGGCAAACGAGGCCAAGCCGCAGCGTACCGTGAAGTTCCTGAACGCCATGCTCGGCCTCACCGGTCACAAGGCAATCAAGACTTACACGCTGGGCGTACCTGAGAACCCGGGAGTACTCAACGACAAGACTGCCATCTTCGACATCTACGGCACCACGCAATCCGGCGAACCAGTGCTTATTGAGGTGCAGCAGACATTCAACAAGCTTTTTGTTGACCGGCTAATCTACTACACCGGCCGCGTCATCTCGCGCACCGTCAAGAAGTCGCAGGATTACAAGTTGCCCCACATCTATGTGCTCTCGCTTTTGACCGAGAACCAGTTCCCGAAGGAGCCGAACACCTACCTGCACCATGCGCAAATTGTGCGCAACCGGCATATTTTCTACGATAAACTGGACATCTATCTGGTCGAAATCGAGAAGTTCTTCGCCATCGACAAGCGCACTCCGCCGGGCAAGCGCGAAACGACCGACAGGGCCGAAATGCTGCGCCTGTTCCGCGATGTTCTTGAAGAAAAGGATATCCCGGAGGAAAAGCTGAAGAAACTGCTTGACAAGGACTTCATGAAAGATGTATCTTTAGTAGGGTACACCGACGAGACACTCCTGAACGAGGTTGACGGGATGACGAATATTATTTACGAAAAACAGGGATCATACCTGCAAGGCGGCGAAGACAAGGCGAACGAAATCGCCCTCGCGATGCTTGCCCGAAATTATTCCGTTGACGATATAGCGGCTATCACCAAGCTCCCGAAGCAGGAAGTGGTCAAGCTGAAGCGGCAAGCCGCGAAAGAACTGGCAACGGCGTAATCCCTCCTTCATCATCACCCTAGCGTTGTCATCCCCGACTTGACCGGGCTTCTTTGCATTTGTCATCCCCGACTCGGTCGGGGATCTCCTAGCATATCCTACCCCCTTCGTCATCCCCGCGCAGGCGGGGATCTCCTAGAAGTCCCTCCCTTCGTCATCCTCGCGGCCTGTGGTGAGCGAAGTCGAACCAAGGCAAGGATCCGCTTGAATCAATCAAATGGCAAAAGCCCCCGGACCTGTGTCCTGGGGCTTTGATTGTTTTTGCAATGTAAAAATTGCACTGTAAACAAATTTTTCAGGCAAGTTTTCCCTCAAAAAAACGTCTATATAGCAGATAGGGATTTTCCCTGTCCGAACCCCGCCCAAACCGACGGAAAGGACTGCTATATGACTAGAACTGAATTCATCGCCTTCGTCAAGGACGTACACGAGCATCCCGAGCACCTGGCGAAATACCGCAAGAAGTACAAGAACGTCTACCCGTTCAGCGACGGCATCTTCAAGATGCTCATGGCAAACGAGGCCAAGCCTCGGCGCACCGTGAAGTTCCTGAACGCGATGCTCGGGCTTACCGGACGCAAGGCCATCAAGACATATACTCTCGGGGTTCCGGAAAACCCTGGTGTACTCAACGACAAGACCGCCATCTTTGACATCTACGGCACCACGCAATCCGGCGAACCTGTGCTTATCGAAGTGCAGCAGACATTCAACAAGCTTTTCGTTGACAGACTCTTCTACTACACCAGCCGCGTCGTCTCGCGAACCGTCAAGAAGTCGCAGGATTACAAGTTGCCACACATCTACGTGCTCTCGCTTTTGACCGAGAACCAGTTCCCGAAGGAGCCGAACACCTACCTGCACCATGCGCAAATCGTGCGCAACCGTCGCATTTTCTACAATAAGTTGGACATCTATCTGGTCGAAATCGAGAAGTTCTTCGCCATCGACAAGCGCACCCCGCCGGACAAGCGCGAAGCGAGCGACAGGGCCGAAATGCTGCGCCTGTTCCGCGATGTTCTTGAAGAAAAGGACATCCCTGAGGAAAAGCTGAAGAAACTGCTTGACAAGGACTTTATGAAAGATGTATCTTTAGTGGGGTACACCGACGAAACACTCCTGAACGAGGTTGACGGGATGACGAACATTATCTACGAGAAACAGGGATCATACCTACAGGCCAAAGAGGAAGTCGCCCTCGCGATGCTTGCCCGAAAGTATTCCGTTGACGATATAGCGGCTATCACCAAGCTCCCGAAGCAGGAAGTGGTCAAGCTGAAGCGGCAAGCCGCGAAAGAACTGGCAACGGCGTAAACCCTCCTTCATCATCACCCTAGCGTTGTCATCCCCGACTCGGTCGGGGATCTCCTAGCCCCCCCCCCTTGTCATCCTCGCCCATTCGGCCTTGCTTGTTTCGGCTTTGCTCAGCACAAGCAGGGGCAGGCTCCGGCGGGGATCCCCTTTCATCTGTAAAATCCGCACTGTAACCAAAATTTTCAGGCATATTTCGCCCCAAAAAAGAGTCTTATACATAGACGGGGCTCTTTCCCCGTCCGCGACACGGGCGCGTTCCCGCTATAAAACGGAATAAAATGACAGAAAAAGAAAACTTTGTGGAGTCGGCTATCCGCGATATCGCTCACGAATTCAACGTAATCGTAGACTCCGTGAAGGACGACAAGAGCGACTTCATTCACGACCGTTACTTTAGGTTCGCCTTTGCCGAGCCCAAGCGGATGGCCGAACTCCTGACACTGTTCTCTCGCCACAATCCCACGCTCAAGGCGTTCCTCGACACCATCGACCTCGGGAGCCTTCGTGGGACTCGCGAAAACCACTCCACTGCAAAGCATGCAGGCTCCGCGGACCTCGTTTTCGAGGCGAACATCAAGGATGGCGGCGTTGCGGGCCTCTACGTGGGGATCATCGCCGAGCACAAATCCAAAAAGGATTCCGAAGTCATGACACAGATTTCGGAATACTACCACCACCTTTTCCTCGAGCGCAAGAAGGACGTGCCCGTAATGGCCTTTATCGTCTATAATGGCGAAGAAGGCTGGGATCCGCTTTCCGAGAAGCGCTTTCCAGGCTATCCCGAGTTCTATCACGACATCGGCTACCCCTTCAAGGTGGAATATCTGGATGTGGGCCATGCCATTGACGATGTGGATTTGAAGGGTGTTTCTCCCATCACCCTTGTCGCCCTGACGGCAATGAAGTATATTTGGGATGTGGAGAAATTTTCCATCTCTTTCCGCGAGGCGGCAGCATACCTGCTCAAGAAGCAAAATACCGCCGAGGGGAGGGATTTCATCAAGCAGTCGCTTTCGTACTTTTTCTGGAAGTGGCCCTACAAGAGCGAGGCAATCAAGATGGATAGACCGGAAATCATTGCGAACAAGGGTTACGAAACCTTCGGTGAGCATTTCTTCAATGCAGGCGAGGCAAAAGGCGAGTCCAACGCTATCAGTGTCTTCGAGAAACTGGGTGCTTCTCCAGAAATGATTGCCGAGGCGAAGGCGATGCTAGCAGAGCTCGCGAATAAGTAACCACCATCGCCATCCTCCTTCCATTGTCATCCCCGCACACCCGAGCCTGCCCCGGACCTGTTCCGGGATGCCGGGATCACCATTCCTTACCATCGTCTTCCCCGCTGTCATTCTGGAACCCTGGAGCGTAGCGATAGGGCGATAGAATCACGGGGATCTCCTAGCCCCCTTATAGGCAAAAGCCCCGGACAGTGTGTGAACTGAACCCAAAAAGTTGGACAGTTTAAAGTTAGGATAAAACTGCGTTATGAGTCCGGTATTGTACCGGACTCATTCCTTTTAGACGCAACTTTAT
>OMSO01000029.1 GCA_900313675.1 uncultured Fibrobacter sp. | reverse complement strand
AAGATTCTTGGCGACGAAGCCGGCCACGTGCGCGGCATGCTCGTCGACAAGTACGAACTCGGCGAACCCGATGAAAAGGGCCGTCCGCGTCCGGTCAAGATCGAAGGTGCAAGCTTCGAAATCGAATGCGACACCGTGCTCGTTGCTATCGGTAACGGAAGCAACCCGCTCATCAGCAACACCACGCCGGAACTCTCCGTCGACAAGAAGGGTCACATCCTTCTCGAAGATGCTGCCGCCAACAAGACCTTCATGGAGAAGGTCTACGCCGGTGGTGACATCGTGCTCGGCGCAGCAACCGTGATCCTCGCCATGGGTGAGGGGCGTCGTGCCGCAGCCGGCATCAATGAATATTTGAAGAAATAAACTTCGCGATAGTTCGTCACCCGGACTCTCGACGTACGAGTTGTACGCCATCGGTCCGGGTTCCTGCTCTCGCTCGTTTCTTCTTCAAATCTTGGATTTGAAAAAAAAAGATGGTTTCGGCCATCTTTTTTGCATTTTAGCTACGGGGGCTCGGCTCCTGGTCCTGCTCGCTTCTTTTTCCAAGCACAGAAGATTTTTTTTCTTCTTCAAATCTTGAATTTGAAAAAAAAGATGGTCGAAAGACCATCTTTTTTTTGTGGTCGTTATCATATCTGAATTAATGATAACAAATTTCTATTAATTCAATAAAAACAATATATTTGATGTTATTAATTGTTGAGAATATATTATGGGTTGGAACCATCGGTTATGTATTTACGGAGGTAATTGAAATGAAAAAGTATTTCTCCATATCGTTTTTATGGATTGCGGCAATGTTCTTCTTTGTCGCCTGCTCCGTGGACAGTTCGTCCTCGACTAATGCTGTTGTGCAGGAACCAAATCCTGCGGCAAACGAAAATTCCATCGGGGAGACTCCGGAATGGGTGACGAGACTGCCCGAAGCCGATACGGCAAAGCAGCTTTTTGTGGTGGCTGTTTATGAAGGTACAACGGCATGGGTCTCGATGCACAATAAGGACAATTCGGGCAAATGGCAGATGATCATGTCCACTCCCGGGTTTATCGGCAAGAACGGTCTCGGCAAGACGATGGAGGGCGACGGAAAAACTCCCGTGGGCACGTTCAAGTTCAACAAGGCTTTCGGGAATTCCGAAAACCCGGGAACGGCTTTTGAATACACCAGGGCCGATGGCGACACCTATTGGTCAGGAGACATGCGCGAGGGCAAGCACTACAACGAACTGGTGAGTCTCAGGGATGTTCCTGACCTGGATAAGGAAAACAGCGAACGCATTGCCGATTACCCGATTCACTACCAATATTGCCTAAACATCAGCTATAACGCCGAAGGCACTCCGGGTAAGGGCTCGGCCATATTCCTGCATGTGTTTGGCGACCGCAAACCCTTTACGGGCGGTTGCGTGGCGATTCCCCTGGACATGATGCGTTTTGTGATGCAAAACGTGTCCAAGGACTGCGTCGTGATTATCAATTCCCTCGAGAATCTCGGCGGAAGCTTCTAGCTCATCTCACCCCTTTATTATTCAATTTCAAACCCCAAAAGTTTGCTTTTTGGGGTGTTATTGCTATTTTGTGTATAGGCTTCTACTAACAACAGGGGTTTTGTATGAAAAAGCTGTTCTCCCTTTCATTGGCACTGTTTGGTGCTGTTGTCATTTCGGCTTGCACTTCGGACGATTCTTCGTCCAATGCAGGCGACCCCTCGTCGAGCTCGTCGATGGATCCCGTAATGGAGGAACTGTCCATCAACTACCAAATGCTGGATTTGTGCTACATTTATGCCCATACGATTGACAATCTCGCCCCCAGTGTCAAAGACTATGTGGGTAAGGGGACTGCCAAGGATGCTGTAAACGCTAACAGCGGCGAGGATCAGTGCACCAAGGAGTATTACGATGTCTGCTACATGTATGACAAGTTGAAGGACCCCTTCACTCACTACTATGACCCGACCCTTGCCTCGGCGGTTATAGCGGAACTGATGGAACCCGAAGAAGAATATGTCATTCTGGGCATCGACTATGTGATAACCGAGATAAGTGAAGAGGACGTGACTTGCGAAGTCACTTATGTTAGTGATGAGATGAAAGAGCAGGACGTTCGGGTGGGTGATAAATTTAGCCTGGGCTTGTTGAGCCTTACTATGGATGAGACAAAGGATACCTCCGATGCCATGCTGGTAGCCATGCGCGGCGAAGAGTCGGCAGTGATTACGGTGAAAGCCACGATGGCTAAGCAGCCAACTGTTGCGATTCATTACGAAAAGACGGAAGGAGGAGATTCCATTCCTGTCATAAGGATTAGGGAATTTGACCAGAAGACCGTCGGTGCCGGGGGAACTAGAGAAGAGTTTGCCGAGGCCCTTAAAAAGACCAAGGACTCGAAGTCGGTGATTATCGACCTCCGCAATAATGGCGGTGGCGATACAGACCACTGCAACGCGACATCGGCGGAATTTCTGTCTAAAGGCGACACGATCACCATCGACATAGAGGCCGATGCCGATTCTGTTGTTGAAGATGGCGAGACGAAATATGTGCAGAAGCTGGATACGAATGTGGTCGTCACCGACAAGGATGGCTCGGCAAAGGACCGCTATGTGGTGATGCTTGCTGATGAATTGTCGGCCAGTTGTGCTGAATTGATGCTTTCGGCACTTGCCGCTAACAAGAAGGCTCCCATCGTAGGAAAACTGACATACGGCAAGCAGATTGGCCAGTGGGTCATCTATACGGGCGATGAAGTTGAAGATGATGATGAATACCCCGATTTTGCCAAGAATCTGAAGGGACTTGCCATTGTCACCGCCCTCTATGCCTATGATAAGGACTGGAAGCAGTTCCAGGATGTGGGTATCGTTCCCGATTACGAAATTGAGGGCGCCCAGGCGCAGATGAAGAAGGCTGTGGAACTTGCCGCCAAGGGTACAGAAAAGCGTACCGCCGGCTACGGCACCGAACGTCTCGGACATTTCGCCAAGACTGCCGCCACGGGTAACTACAAGGCTTCTATCAAGGACCTGAAGCGTTCCCGCTACAAGATTGTGCGGTAACGCCTATCCCTCGCCGCTTTCGCGGCGAGAATAAACACACCCGCAGTAGTTCTGGCGGTAGAGATGGTATTCGGCGGAAAGTTCTATGGAACGCTTGTACCCCCCCCTCTTCTTGAAGTCGCTGGGGAGCCGCCTGATGCCGTAGATGTCGCATTGCTCCTGCACCACCTCGTTCAGCACCTGGGCGTCTTTCATGGGGCTGATGGTGAGGGTGGTGGTGAAGTAGTCGGCGTTCAGTTTTTGTGCGTGGCGGGCCGCTTCGGCGAGGCGGAGTTCGAAACACTTGCGGCAGCGCTTGCCGCCTTCGGGTTCGTCTTCGAGTCCCCGGACGGCATCGTAGAATTTTTTCGGGTCGTATTCGCCTTCGATTAATGTGACGGGGTGTTTTGTCTTGAATTCTTTCACGAACCGCTTGATTTCTTCGACTCGGTGGCGGTATTCCTCGTCGGGTGCGATGTTTGGATTGTAGTAGAAGAGCGTAATCTTGAAGTATTGCGACAGGTATTCGATGGTGTAGCTGCTGCAGGGGGCGCAACAGGCGTGCAACAACAGCGTCGGCACATCGCCGGTGCGTTCCAGCCGGCGAATGATGTAGTCCAGGTCCCGCTGGTAGTTGTGCTTGGGGGCTGCTCCCGTTTCCAAAGCCTTCTCCTGCATGTTTGCAATCCTACGGGCGAATGAGGGAACCGCCCCAGTGTTCGTCAAAAAATTCCATGAATAGAGGATCGCCGCTGGCCTTTAGCTCGTCGATGACTTCCTGGATGGGCCTTCCGCTGCGGTACAACGCCCTGAAGGCCTTATCCAGGCCAGCGATGCGTTCTTCGGAAAAATCTTCGCCGTGGAGTTTCAGGGCGTGCAAGTTCAGGCCACCCCACTTGAGAGGTGTCCCGAAGGCCTTGCTTGCCGGGGGCACGTCCTTTTCCACTTTCAGGGTTGCCCCTACGAAGGCATAGGCTCCTACCTGGTTCCGCTGGGGCATTCCGACGTTTCCGCCCAGGGTGGCATAGCGCCCGATTCTGGCGTGGCCGCCCAGCTGGCATCCGTTAGAAATTACCGCCCCTTCGTCGATAAAGCAGTCATGACCCACATGGGAGTATGTCATGAGCAGAACTTTGTCTGCAAGGCGGGTGACTCCACCGCCCTGTGCCGTACCCCGGTTTAGAGTGCAGTATTCCCGGATTGTACAGTTCTCGCCGATTTCTAGCCGGGTGGGTTCTCCGGCATATTTCAGGTCTTGGGGAGGAGCCCCCAGGATTGCCCCGTCAAAAACGCGGGTGTTCTTGCCTATGGAAACGCCGCCGTACACATGGACACGGGCTTCCAGCACCACGCCTTCGGCAATTTCGGCTCCGGCATCTACAAGACACCAGGGGCCGATAGAAGCGGTCTCGTGGACTTTTGCAGAAGGGTGCACAAATGCGGAGGGGTGAACCATGGCAGGGAATATAGCTAATGGAAGGTTAGAAATTCAGGGTGCCCACGGCCACGATCCAGAAACAGACGGCGCTCACCACGGCGAAGCTCCCCATGACGGTGCGTTCCTTGTAGCTGGTGCTGAAAAGTACCGTTGCCGTATAGAAGGTCACGTACAGCGCAAAGAAGAAGGCGAGAATCCGGGTGATGAGGAAGGGAATAATTTCGGGCAGAATTCCCCCCGCGCTGAGCAGCACGAACAGGGCCACGAACTGCAGGCCGGTCGGCACGATAAAGGCCTTGCGGAGTTCCGGCGGGATAACCTTGTGCTGGGCGTTCATGGCATAGGCCCCCCAGGGAGCACCGCAGGCAAGGGCGATGTTCAAGACGACGGAGGGCAAGAAGGCGACAGCTCCGATGGCGGCGGCGATAAACATTAAGACAAAACTAGAATTATCAAAGACAATGAGATCCCCGCCTTCGCGGGGATGACAACAAAAAGACGTCCCTGGGCAAAGGAGCAGCCTAGGGACGTCAAGGGAGTGTTTGGGTATGCATTAAGATAGAATCTGGCAGGGCATAAAGCCCATAGGTTGTATACTTTTCTGTTTACCCGTGTAACCATGAGCAAACATTTCCTTTGAGGTGTTTTTTGAGAAAAAACAGGGCCTTTAGTCTCAAAAACGCACTTTTGCCTCGGCAAAACCCCGTAAAGGGGTCAGGTGCAGGCGGTGAACGCCCTTGAAGGTGCAGACAAGGGAAATGTCCAGGTAATCTCCGGAAATAAGGAATTCCGAACGCAGGCGCATGTCGTCACGGGGGCGGCACTTGGGAAGGATGAAGGTGAATTTCGTGTAGCTTTGTCCAGAATCCATGAATTTTGAGGAAAATTCCAGGTGAGGAGGGGAGAAACCTTCGGGTCGGTCGTGCCGGACCCGGGCAGAAGCCCCCAGGGCCCAAAGTTCCCAGGGGGTAAGGTTCAGGCCGCCTTTCCAGTCCGTCTGTCTGCAGTTGGAGCCCGCGTCTCGGCAGGTGGCGCTGGCGGATAATCTCAAAAATTCAGGACCCGATTCCGCCCCCAGCTTGAGCCGGACCGCCATAGTGTCGGCATCAAGAGGCTCTATAAGGGTTCCGTTTGCGGAGACTCTCGTGTCCAGCAGGTCGGGCGCCCTGACGGACAGGTTTTGCGACCCCCAGAACCGGCTTTTCTGGATGGTTTTGCTCAAACGGGCGTACCTGGGGAACTCTTCCCGATGGATATAGGCGGTGGTCCGCCAGCTGTAGGTGACGGCACCGCTCGGACCTGAGTTGCCGGCGCCGTTCTGACCCGCCTTGCTGACGGTTTTTCCGGCGTTTGCGTCGTCGTCTCCGTTTTCACCGTCGCGCTCCTTCTTCTCGCTGCCGTACAGCTGCACCTTGATAAGCGGGAATTCCTGACCGTGCTGCCACCAGGCGACCGCCTGCCCGAAGGGAAATTTCGTCTGCATTCCGAGGGAGTGCGTGTGGGCTTGTAGGCTGTCGGAGGTTTGTTGAATGTTGCCAAAACCGTGCCAGTAAAATGCTTCGACGCTGGCGATGCCCCGCCTGCCGTATCCCAGCCGGAACTGTGTCGTCTTGGCGGTGTCCAGAAGGCCCGCCACATGAAAGTTTCCGAAGGGGTAGAGGAGGGCGGTTCCCCAGAGGGTGTCCAGCGGAATCTGGCTGTGGAGTTCCCGTGTGGAAATGTCTCCGAAATAGGCCTCGCTCCCCTGGTTCTTGTAGGCGAGAAGTTCCTGGGAGCCGAGCCTCAAGGTGTAGCGGTAGAACTGGACCTGCAGTTCGGTACGGTGACTTTCCAGGTGCCCCGTGGAATCGATTCGGCCTTTCCAGTCCACGTAGCCGTGAGGTGTAAGGTCTGGGCGGGTCGGGACTTTCGCGGACTTCTTGCCGCTGGAAATTTTCCCTAGGGTGGAGCCTGCGCGGGTCTTGCCACTAGCCGTTTCGTCACAGGTTTCCTGGGCGTAGGTCTGTGCAAGGAGGCAAGCCTCCTCCTGGTTGCCTTCTTCTAGCAGGTCCAGGATTTCGGTAGCCTCTTCGGCGGTAATGATTCCGTTGTCCCACCAGTCGAAAACCTTTGATTCGCCTAGCGGGGCGGCAAGAACGACCCCAGCCAGGGCAAAAAGTGCCGCCGCCATGACGGATGAGCGCAGGACTCCAGCTTCTTTTTCGTGTCTATCTTTGGACAAAATAAGCCTCCTCTATGTATAGACTTATTTTTGTCCCGAAAAGTGCCTAAGTTTTTTTATTTTTTCAATATGGCAAGTTCAAACTGGTCCAAGAAGCCTTTTTCTGCACGGTCCGATTCCGGCGTGGCGCGGCAACCCTCCCGCAACGCTTCTGCCGCAGGTCGTGACTTTGTGCCCCACCTGAAGGCGCCACGTACCGACTTTCCGCTGTTTAACGGTAAGCGGGTGAAGCCCTCGATTGAGGGACTGGACAAGCTCTTGCACTATTACGGTGTAGAACTCCAGCCCGAGACCCTGAAGCAGATTTGGGAGTTCCACCAGTTGTTGCGGGCCAACAACGACGACCAAGACCTGACCCGCCTAAACGCTTTCGAGACCATGGTGGAGCGGCACTATGCCGACTGCACGCTCATAAACGCCTACGTACCCAAGTGGCCCGCCCGCATGATCGACGTGGGGAGCGGCGCCGGTTTTCCGGGAATTCCTCTGAAAATCGTGAATCCGGGGATTCGTCTTACGCTTTGTGAACCCCGGCCCAACCGTATCAACTTCTTGAATATGGTCATCGAGAAGATGGGCCTCAAGGGAATCGACGTCTTTGGCCACAAGGTCACCAGCCGCAGCATGACAATCCCTGTAGAGGGCGTCATCAGCCGTGCCTTTGAACTGATGGAAAAGACCCTGCCCCGCATCGCCAATTCCTTGAAGGTGGGCGGCCGGGTGTTCTTTATGAAGGGCCCTGCCGTGGCCGACGAACTCAAGACTTTTCATCCCGAAGATTACGGCTACAAGTTCGTAGGCAAGCACTTCTACACCATTCCCAACAGCACCCAGGAGCGGGCACTGATTATTCTGGAACGGGTGGAGTAGTTCGGCTAGCTATTCGTCCAGTTCCGGCTCGTACTTGTTTTCTACCATCATGGCCAGCTCCAGTTCTTCGTTGAACTGTTCCAACTGGCTAAGTGCCACATTGTTCAGGTCAAAACTGACAAAGACGGGAATTCCGTCTTCGCTCATGTTGGCGAGCAAATTCAAGATGCGTTTGCGGCGCCAGCGGGGCATGTCGGTAATGGGGTATTCGTGGAGTTGGTCCAAAAAAGATCCCGGGCAGTAGTCCATCGCCTCTGAAAGTTTTTTCTTGAGCATCTTGCGGTACTTGTCGACCTCGTCCTTTTTGCCTACCCGCGGAAGCTTGCGTACACCGGGCTCGATTCCTTCTAGCGCGAAATTGTCTACTGCAAAGGATACCGAGTCGAAGGTTATTTCGCCCCTGCGCAGGAATAACCAGCACGTTGTAGAATCGCCTTCGGCATCGGTGTAGGTGACATTTCCCCGCTTGACGTGGCGTTCGTTTCCGACAACCTGGTCCATGGGTACTTCATGCCCGTTAATCTCAAATGTCACCTTGAAATGTTTTGCTGGAAACTTTTTGACGATGTAATCCCGGATGTAATTCGGGAGCCATTGGTGCTTGAACAGGTTCAGCATTTACGCCTCCGTTTAGAAGTCTATTCTTATATCGTTTCTAAGAAACGATTTGTAAAAGAATAGGATTGCCGATGTGCTTAACGGTATTTGTGGGGCTTTGTTTCAGTAGTAGTGTCTGCTTTTATCAGTAATCCATCACTAAGGTTCATCATCCCTTCAATCCAGGTATAGTGGATTACGCTGTGAACGTTCAATAGGCTGTCAACTGTAGCACGGGGAACATTTGTAAAGTCGAAGGGGCGGCATCCCGACTCGGTTCGCTTTTCAAATTCTATCAACGAATCGCCATGGACTTCGAACCTGTTTGTGATTTCGAACGTGTTGTTTTCCCAACGGATAAATCCTTCGGGGCATTGGAAAGCGAGTTCTACTAATGCGTCGTCGCGTTCCACACTGGTGCCGAAAACTAGTGGCGAAATGCCTATGGATAGGAGCATTCCCATGCTCACCCAGAACCATAAATTGTTAAGTGTTTTTTTAATCAAGTTCATACATCCTACCTGGACAGAGGCTTTTTTTTCTCAGAGAGATTTTTGGAACAAGTGCGGATTATATCCATCTTGAACCTCCTTTCTTGATAGGCTCCTATGGATATATCGTTAGTTTCGAAAGGAATGTAAAAGCCTGTGGCTAGCGTCAGTCGTAGTAACGGATTTCGGTAGTGGCCTCAAAGCGGATGTCCATGTTGACAAAATCCTGCAGTGCATAAATCCCGCTATCGAACATCAGAAAACCTGCATGCTTGTGCAAGGGCAAATTCTTGAATGCATCAATGGAGGCGCACACCATTTGGGACTTGTTGAATTCATACGCCCAGTCATTTGAAGGTTTTTTAAGCTTGTTTTGGGACCCGCTGCGGAAAGAAAAGAATGCGTTTCTGACGAATTTTGTCTTGTCTATGTCAGGCATGGCGTCATATAGTAATCCAGGAAAGTCGTTTTCATCTTCGTGTTCAATGTAGGAACCCATATAGTCTATATGGGAATAGGCACTCCAAACATCAAGAAAATAGTGGCCTTTTTTTTGCAGGTCCATGAATGTCTTTCTGATGACCTTCAGATTGTTGTATATGTCACGCTCGGCCTTGTAGATTTGGCGGTTAAGCAGGACAAACGGCTCCATGTTTTCTGGAGTCCACTCAAAAAGCGCGTCTAGAATTTGCTTCCGTCGCCGTAGAAACTTTTGATAAAAAGTTTGGAGAGTGCTGGCGTTGAAAAATTCACTTTTTGATATGATTTGCCATCTTATCAGTTCGTCAAAACTTTCGTCATCATGATATTTCTTGAAGAATTTTTCAATGATGTGGTCGTTTCGGAAGAACTTGTCTCCGCGTAACTTTGTAAGGTACAATGGCTTGAGCATATTTTCACCATATTGCAAAAAATTATTTAATGGCCTATGCCACACCTTTAAGGATTGTTTTACCAAGGATGGTCAACATCGATTGGTTCAATGTTGGAAAAGTCCGTGTCGGTATCTTTGGACCGTCCCCAAAATTCCCAAGAATCCTCTTTGTCAATTTCGCTCTGCTTTAATAGTTCAATCGCCCGCTTAAAATTCATGTTAGAAGGAGTCCAATGCTCGCAATTGCGCCAATGGTCTACCCTATCAAGAAAAATTCCATGTTTCTTGTATTCTCTTTCCCCGTTATCACGCCAGGTCTTGCCGCAGCTGGTGCAATGGTATGTGAATTCCCTTTCTATGTAATCGCTGTAACCCCATGGTATAAAATAGACGGAACCATGACAGAGACCACATTCTGAAACCATGTCTGGTATCGTTTTCCAAGCCATTACCAGAGCGCCCAAGGGGTATAAACCACCAAAACCGAACGCTCTCGTAAAATCAATGGGAATGTTGAATAAAATTGGGTATTTTAGGAATTTTTCCCAATTCCGCATAATTAGGGAGAAATTGTCTATAAAAAATCCATGGCTTTCTTCTTGGCTCATTGCCACACCTCGTTCCTGTTGTAGGTGCCACTTTTCAGTTGGATGTGCAGGTGCTCGTTTGCCTTGCCCACGTCTTCGTGGAGAACATAATATCGTGAGTCTAGCTCTTCTGTGATAGCCTTTGCCAGGGCCTTGCGAATTTTGATATCATCAATGTCCTTGGTCCGAATATCCACGGCGGCGCAGGCGTAATGGGCGGAGCGCTCACCGTGCTTGTCGGAGTCATTCCCGCTGGTGATTATGGGGCGGTAGTTGTCATCTTCAAATACTTCGTGGTAGGCGGCGACTATCACATTTATGGCAGTGTCAAGCTCCGGACGCAGACAGTCGATGTTTACGGAAGCCGCCTTTAGGGTGGTGAGGCTCAGAACTTCGTCGTGGTAGTTCTGTTGCGCAGAACTTCGCTTGACAAGTGTCTTGGGGCCCGTCTGTTGGGGTTTTGGCTTTTGGGCGGATTTCTTTTTACAATCCTTCCCGTTATTAGATTCTTCAAAAAGGTCGTCTACATATTTGACAATTCTTTCATAAAGCTCCTGTGCGTCATCGCTCTCTTCGAGCTTTTTGGAAAGTTTTTCTGCTGCCCGGGCCGTCTTTGTTTTGGTCGAATCCCATGCTTCTCCGGCCACCTTGCCGATGGCGATTTCGAGTTGTTCGCGGGTATCGTCGCTGAGCCCGCAACCCGAAAGTAGCGAGACAGCAAGGATGAATGGCAGGAAAAGTCTCATACAAATCATAAGCGCTCACGAAGGTTTTTGATTATGGAAGTCGGGAGCATCTGGGAAAAGTCCAGGAACTGCGTTTGCAAGGTCGTCACCGAATGTATCCATTTTCAACGGAAATGTTGTGAAGGGCTCCTTCGTACCGGGGTGGTATAGGTCAACTTTAGAGTCAATCGTATGCCATCGGTATAACGTTATCATGACCTTTGTATCAAGGGAACCATCCCTCTCGTCTTCCCATCCGAATGGGTCCTGGACAAACCCCATTGTAAGAAAAAAAGTATTTCCCTCGTCATTGTTCATCACATCCGTGTCGTCAAGAAGAAGTGTTACAGCCCCATTTGACCGCATGCGAACTGATGTTTCGAAGGCATATAGCAGCCGAGAGATGCTTGCTCGTAAAGCAGGCTCCCATGGAAGAGAACCTTCAAGAATCCGTATCGCCATAAATACTCCTTGGATGCGCTTTTTGTTGCCAGGACTGCTTCTTATAATATATCGCTTATTTCGGTGCAAATGTCAAAAGATTTTTTGCATTTTTCCAGGAAATTTTATGCCAGTCCTTGCCCGCGATGCGTTTGGTTTGCTCAATACGGCTGCGCAGGTGGCGGGGCAGGGAACTTTTTAAGTGACGCCCCGGAATAGGGGTGTCGGTCCCGAACAGAATTCGGTCTGTGAAGCAGCTTTGCCGTGCGGCATCCATAAGTTGCTGAAATTGGTGATGAGGCATGAATGAAGTATCTACAAAAGCGTTGGAACAATTCCGTAATACATCAATTGCTTGCCAAATAGGCAGTCCGTGGGCTAGAACGACTCGGACATCAGGGAATCTTGTGCAGATTTCCTGATACATTCCCGCTTCACAATTTTCGCGTTCACCTGTGTGGAGTTTCACAAACAACCCCCGTTCTTGGGCTATTTTAAATACCCGTTGCAGTTCGCGACCATTGGGCAACCATTTTTCAGATACTCCGTGGATTTTCAACCCACAAATTTTACCACCGGCATCATTCATATACAGCGACAAATCTGGTGAGCATTTCAGCATGTCATGCGTCACCCACAAAATGGGCTTGGCGCGGCCTTCCGAAAGTTCATGCATCGCAACACGTTCTTCTAGCAAAAAGTCGGGGTCATCTGAAACAACAGTACTTGTACTAGAATAGGCAAAATGCGTAATTCCTGCCAGTCGCAATGTGCGCAGTATTCGTGGCGGCGTGTAGTAGTCGTCAAAATACTGCCCTATGTGCACATGAAAATCGAAGAGCATGGTTTGTCATTGCGAGCCACGAAGTGGCGTGGCAATCTTTAATCGACCTTATTTTTACGCATTTTTGCTTTAGCTTCTTCAACCAATTTACGATTCAAGTGAGCCGCCTTGCAGAAATGCGGCGCAACCTTCAAGTAATCACCCCCACTTTCGTTAAAGTTGCGGACAAGACAGGGCGCACAGAATTGTCTATCTTCACAATCGTAGCATTGCGGAATCGCAGATTTTGTAAGGTTACGAAGTTTGTTCAGTTGCGGGGACTTTTCCCAAATATCCTTGATAGGTTGTTCGCGAACATTACCGCAAGCCATTCCCTGCCAGCCGCTACACGGATACACAATGCCATCGCTGGCAATGCAGAGATTATCCATACCAACACCACAGAACGGTCTTTTGCCCCATTCTTCGCGAGAAGTAGGCGGCACAGGAGTGTCTGTAAAGTCAAGGTAATCCTTATCAAATTGGATAATATCCTTGAGCAGTTCTTCAGTTTGTTCCATGGTCAATCGTTCGGCAAGATTGTCCGTGGTAAAATCGTATCGAGCCATCATCACGAAATCTGTTTGAGCCTTACAATTGCGTTCGTAAGCAAATTTTAGCACATCTTTATAAGTGTGATAATTCGTCTTCATCACAGGGCAACTGATTTGTACAGGGATATTCGCTGCAATCAACGCATCAATGGCAGCCTTGGTCTTTTCGCAGGAGCCCTTAAGTTGTGTGATATGGTCATGCTCTTCGGGAATAACGCTGTAAAGTGATGTTTGCACATAACTTGGATTGACATCCTTGAGAACTTCTATCATGTGCGGAGTAAGCAAAGTAATGTTCGATAGCACGTAGAAACTAAAATCAAGTTCGCGGGCCTTGCGCAGGATTTTTTCCGCATCGGGATGTGTGAAAAATTCTCCACCGGAGAGAGTCAATCCCATCACACCTAAATCGTGCAATTGTTGGAGAACGTTTTCAATCACCTCATATGGCAAGACAACGTTCTTCAATTCATGGGGTATGTAGCAGTGGATACAACGCTCATTGCATCGGTTGGTGGTTTCAATCTGACAACTGTGAATTTGTGGATGTTCGCGATACCAGTCTCCTAAAAGTTCTTGCGTATCGGTATAGAGTTTTTCGTCATCAGGATTTTGTTGCGCGTTGTATGTGAACAATGTTTTCGGATTTTCAGCATAACTAAAGAATGTATCCTTAGCAGCACATTCTTCAGCATTTTCAGCACAAACCAAGTAGCGGTCGGCAACTAGGGAATCCAAGAATTCCTTCATGTCATTTTGAATATCTTCAGGAGTTACATCTTCAAAGTATTCGCATGCTTTTGCCGAAAGATCTTGCAAACTTTGCGGTTCACGAGAAATAACGGAAAGAAAGGCTCTTCCTTCTTGAGTGTAAGTGCGATCGTGCTTGGTTAATTGGCTCTTGATATAGCCATAGTCGCCGATAGAACGAATAAAGGTGTCACGAGATTGACGGTAAAACATTAGACCTCCTTTAATTCATTAGCTTTTTTTAGTAATTCTTGTCTAGTTTGCTTAAATAAATCAGATAATTTTATTAGGTATTGAGTATCTAATGAGATCTTTTTTGACTCTAAGCCTAAATGGTAATCGTACCATGCTTTATATTCAGTGAAAAATTTTACAAGCAAAGTATGAATTTCTGTTTTTTGCTTAACGAACTCATATAATTCGAGCGGACTTAGAGCATCAGAGTCTTCCAAGCCCATTTTCTTTGTCAAAATTATCAAAAATTGGTTCTGATACCATTCTAAAGTGAAGTACATGATGAATCTCCTATGATAGTTTGACGCTGTTCTTCAGCCATTTTGCTGCTTCTGGAAAGATTTTCAAGAGCGGTCATAACGTTTTCATTTGTTGAATTGTAAGGAAAAGAATTGGATACATTCTCCACTTCGATCATTACAGATTCAATACTGATGTTATCCACCTTTCGATCAGCTAAAATTTTAAGAATTTCTGACTTTTGGATATTCATAATGTTCCTTCATCCTTTTTTGCTACTTCTTTGCAATGAACATTTTTTATTCTTAGTAATCTTATCAGTTTTAATAAAGGTTGACGAAAAGATATTCCCTAGAAGCAGGGCGGTTAAGCCCCATTCTAGGAAATAGCATTTGCATATTAGTATGTAGTTTCGCAATTCTGGCATTCACCGCCATGCGTACCCGCATTATAAGCCGGGCAGCCAGCAGCGAAACTACCGGTCGGGTTGTTCTTCGCAATCAGACGGGGCTTCTTGTAAGCCATCTTCTTTGTTGTTTTCATAATATACCTCATGAGTGTATATCCCGCAAGTTGTTGCGCACCATGCTGCGCAGGGTTCGGCGTGGTGTGTTTTGCGTTTGGCAAAAGGGGTGAAGATCCCCGATCAAGTCGGGGATGACAAAAGTGGGCGTCGGGGATGACAATTCAGGAAAGAGATTGCTTCGGGGCGTACACCCCTCGCAATGACAAGCAAGGATATGGGTCACTTCGGCGAGCTCAGTGACCTTGGGCCCTGTCGCCGGTGTAAGGCTCAGGGAACTGGTGTACAGGTTATTTTGTAAACTAGAATTTACACGGGGGGGGGTAAGTACTAAAAGCCCCTGCTAAGGGACGGCGGGCCAGCATCTGCCGGCAGTATCTATGTTCATAATTCGCCATACAGGGAATAAATTACATTATTATTTCCACAAGTGATCGTTTTTTTTGAGAAAAAGAGGATTTTAGAAAAGGTAAATTTTTTAAGTGAATTTTATTGGAAAAGGTAAATTTTTTGATTATATTTAATAGAAAAAGGTAACGAATGCTATACCGCAAAAACGAAATTTTGTTCAAAAATTGGCTAAAAAGCGATAAAAAAGCCGTTTTACTGACGGGAGCCCGCCAGACGGGGAAAACATTCCTTATAAGGCATGTTCTTGAGTCAAATAGTCAAAATTTCGTCGAAATCAACTTCTTGAAGAGTCCCGAACTGTTGGGGCTGCTCGAATCTGCCAAGAACAAGGATTTTTCGGCATTCTTTACGCGACTTCAATTTGCCACGCGGAAGGAACTCACCAAGGGGAAAACTGTCATCTTTCTGGACGAGGTGCAGGAATACAAGGAAATCCTGACGGCCATAAAGTTCCTCGTAGAGGAAGGCTCGTTCCGGTATGTCCTCAGCGGCTCGCTCCTGGGCGTAGAACTATCGGACCTGCGTTCGGCTCCGGTCGGCTACTTGCCAGTTATCGAGATGTTCCCGATGGATTTCGAGGAATTCCTGATTGCACAGAAAATTCCTGCCGACGCACTGGCGCGGCTGCGGGAAAACTTTACCGACAAGACCCCCGTCGAAGAATTTGTCCACAACAAGATTCTAGACGCATTCTATACCTACCTGATTGTCGGAGGCATGCCAGCCGCTGTGCAGGAGTTCGTCGATTCGAACGACCTGAACGCCGTCACGCGAATTCACAAAGACATTTTAAAGCAGTACAACTGGGATTTTTCGAAGTACGAGAAGGAACGCAAGCTCCACCTGATAAGCACTTACGACTTGATCCCTTCTGAGTTGAACTCCAAGAACAAGCGTTACATGTTCGCGGACCTTGGCGCCAAGCAGAAGTTCGGCCGTTACGAGAACAGTTTCAACTGGCTTATCGATGCGGGAGTTGCGATACCGGCATTCAATACGACAGAACCCGTAGTGCCGCTGAAAAACAACAAGCAGAACAATTTGTTCAAGCTGTTCCTTTCTGATGTTGGGCTCTTGACGACAAGCTACGGGCGGGCTTCGCAGATGCAGCTGTTGCAGGGCGGGCACGACATGAACTGTGGAGCCATCTTTGAAAACGCAGTCGCCCAAGAACTGCGCACCCACGGCTATGACGGCTACTATTTCAACAGCAAGAAACTCGGCGAACTCGATTTCATCATCGAATACGAGGGCAAATGCCTCCCCATCGAAGTCAAGAGTGGCAAGGACTATACCAAGCATTCCGCCTTGAACAACGTGCTGCAAATAGAAAATTACAACATTCCGCAGGCTTTCGTATTCGCAAATGCAAATGTCTCCGTCCGTGGGAAAATCACCTATTTCCCCATCTACATGATTATGTTCTTGAACGAGGCCTCCAGGCCGTTGCCAAAAATGCCGCGACTGGACTTGTCCAGCTTGCACTAACCACTAGAACTTAAACAGCATGCCAAATCGCATCTGGCCGTCGCGGACGCCGTCGTTGTCGCCTACGTCGCGTATAGTGGCAAAGTCGAACTGCAGCATGTCCGAAATCATGAAGCCGAAACCGAAGTCCACTTCGCTTCTCTGTCCCACGTCATCGTAGAGGTAGCCCAGGCGGAGTGCGATGGTGTTGGCGTAGATGAATTCCGTACCTACGTTAAACACGCCCTGCATCAGGGAGTTCTTGGCGGCGGTAGCGCCATGTCCGCCCCGTTCCGGGTTGGCGATGGATTTCCAGCAGGCGATGTAGAAGGGTTCGGGGTTGCCCTTGCTATCGTCATAGACCACTTCGCGGTTGTAGTCGGCGGCCACAATCCACTTGTAGTCGGCAAGAGCCAAGAGTTCATACGAAAGCCCGAGCCGCCAGGTAAGGGGGATGGGGTCTTCGATGGTCTTGTCCACGTAGTAAACGCTGGGGCCGATGTTGGCGAGAACCAGGGCTAAGTTTAATTTGTCTAAAACAACACCCTTCTTGAGGATGCCCACGTCGAAGGCATAGCCGAAGGTGGTTGCCTCCTCTTCGCCGGCGGCGGCTCCGGAGCTCAGGTCAGAATAGAAGAACTTGATGGAGAGGCCAAGACCGATGTTCCCGGGGAATCGGGTGCCGTAGCTCACGCCGCCCACGATTTCGGAGCTGTTGTAGGCCACCAGGTCGTCGGCGTCGATATCGCCGGAAACCACCGTAGAACCGAAGCTCACAAAGTTCACGTGGAAGCCGATGGTGCCCCAGTCTCCCATGGGTACCGTCATGCCACCGTAGAGGTGGTACAGGTCGGGGATGTTCAAGATGGGCAAAAGCTTTTCGTAGAAGGCGGTGAGCTGGTAGTCGGCGTCCTTGTACTGTTCCATGCCGTTTGCGGTGCTGAACCAAACGTCGTTACCCTGGGGGAGAACCGCCCACACCTTGTTTACCGAAAGTCCGTTGCCGCTGTGGTAGTGGGTCCATTCGTCGTCGCTCTTGACGTCGCCTTCGGCTTCGGCAGTGCCCCGTTCCAGTTCTGCCTTGCGGCCGCTGGCGGTGGCGTAGTCCGGCAGGTGGCGCCAGACGCCCTTGTCCGTTGCAATCCAGATGGCGCCCTTGCGGTCCACCGAGATGTCGTTAATGGTGTTGCCTTCGAACTTGATCTGTTCCCACTTGCGCAGGTTGAAGTGGGAGAGGCCTTCTTTGTGGCTGGCCCACACGTGGCCGGAACTGTCAACGGCAAGGGCCTTCGGGTTCAGGTCCATGATGCCGTCTTCTTCGGTGAAGAGGCTCCAGCGGTCCTTGTCGTTTACGCTTTTCTTGGGAACCAGGCGGGCAACGCCTGCGCCTTCTACTGCCACAAACAGTTCCTTGCGGTTTTCGGACCACACCAGGGCGTTGATTTTCTGGCTAGGGAGCACCTTGCCCTTTTGCTCGAACTGTCCGTTGCGGTACAAGAAGAGGCCGTTGTCGGTGCCTATCCAGAGGCTTGCGCCCTGGTTCACCAGGGCGGTAATGCGCCTGCTGCCCAGTTCTTCGTCGTAGTTTTTCCAGGCCTTGCCGTCAAAGCGGAAGAGACTCTTGGGAGTGCCTACCCAGAGCTTTTCGGTACGGTTGTCGTAAATGATGGCCGTGATGGTGTCGTTTACCACCAGGTTCCAGGGCATCTTGACTTCTACCACGTCGGATTCTTCTTCGGCGGACTTGATGTCGTTGAACTTTTTCACCTGGCGGGAGTATTCGTCAATGCCGCGCTCCGTACCGACGTAAACTTTTACGGCGTCCTTGATCTTGGCGTTGCCTTGCAGGGTGACGGAGTGGTAATCCACCCACTGCTCTCCGTCGTAACGGAGAATACCCTGGGCAGTTCCTGCCCAGAGTTCGCTCTTGGCGAAAAAGCCGTTTTTGCTGCGGGCCGCCATCTTGGTAAAGAAGGGAGCGGTCTTGGAATCGGCGGGGTAGGACATGCGCCATTCGTCGGCCAGGGGGCCAAAGGCAAGTCCTGCCGGGTTGTAGAACATGGCGGTGGCGTCGTCGGCCACGGCAGCGCCGACTTCACCCATACCCAGCTGGCGGGCGCCTACGGGCATTTCCAGGGTGATAATGGCGGATCCTGCGGCATGGGTCAGGACCGGTGCCGCTATCAGGAGGGCGAGGAGGGATTTACGCAAGTTGCCTCCAGTCGGGGACTTCGTAGGTGCTTCCGTGGGAGGGCACAACGGCCTTCCAGCCGGACTTGCTGGGGTTTTCCCAGGGCTGCTTGGGCAAAAGCTTGCAGTCGCAGCCCAGCACATAGGGCGGCAAAATTTCGGCGTGGTTCCTGATTTGCTCGCGGGTAATAAAGTTGTCTTCGCCGACGAACTTCACGTAGTTCTTGCCCTTGGGGCCTAGTTCGATGCGGTAGGTGACGGTGCCGTTCTTGTCGCCCTCGTCGATAGTGCGGATGGTCTCTTCGAGAGAGGCGTTCCACTGGCGGATATATTCTTCGCGCTGTTCGGGAGTGAGCTGCGTCTGGGTTTCTAGCCAGGAGCGGAGCGATACTTCCGATGGCTTTACGTTGGTGAGGGATTCCCGTGCGGGGCGGACCACTACGGCATATTGGCCGGAAACGTCGATGACCGGCTTGGGTTCTTCTTTTTCTTCGGTGCTGTGGATAACCACGTAGGCGCCGATGGCCGCAAGAATAATGGACAGCACGACAATCGTTATGACAATAACAACAGATAGCATATTCTTTTTCCGTTCAACTGTGGAAAAACCTTACTCTGTAAAACTAGCATTTTCTATCTTGTGGGGTAGGAGTTTTTATGCCGAAATTGAAGATTTTCTTGGTCCTCGCGTTATTTTGTAATCTGTGGGCTATCCCTTTTAACATTGAAAGCGTCAGGGACGGCCAGGGCGACGAGATCCGCAAGGGCCAGCTTATCAAGGTCCATTTCAAGGGCTACCTGATTCTTGACAGCCTGCAGATGGAAGAAATGCGGAAAAGGGCCATGGAAGACTCCCTGGCGGCTCTGGAATTTGCAACGCCAGAGACATCTACGGATTCTGTGACGGCGGACAGCGCCAAGGCCGCACCTGCCGATACGGCAAAAACCGCCCAGGATGCCACAAAGTCGAAGGATTCGAAAGTCGCCGTGCCCGCCCCTACGGATAGTGCCACTGCGGCGAGGAACATTGCGGCCACGGCAGACAGCATCGCCCGTTACAAGGACAAGTGGCTCTACGCCAGTTCCTACGACGGAGAGCCTCTGGAATTTACCTTGGGTGTGGGCCAGGTTATCCAGGGCTGGGAAAAGGGAATCCTGGGCATGAAGGTGGGTGAAATCCGCTACCTGACGGTGCCTGCGGTCATGGCTTATGGCGACCGTTCCCTAGAAAACATTCCGCCTAATTCCGACCTGTACTTTGAGGTAGAGCTGGTCCATGCCGACCCGCCCATGGAGCCGGACAAGTTCCCCAAGAGTGTAGACGCCCTCAAGTGGAAAGAAATTTCCAAGGGCCTCAAGGCCTACGACGAGAAATCGGGTAGCGGCAAGCCTGCAGTCGCTGGAGCAACCCTCAAGACCCATTACACCGGCTGGCTCCTTTCGGGTCGCAAGTTTGGCAGTTCCAAGGACTTGGGCAAGCCTTTAGAAGTGGTTCTCGGCAACGGCAAGCTCATCAAGGGCTGGGAACAGGGGCTAGATGGCATGCGTGAAGGCGGGGTCCGCTGGCTCCGTGTGGCGCCAGCCATGGGCTACGGCGCAACGGCTTATTCTATGATTCCTTCCAATTCCACCCTGATTTTCCGGGTGGAGCTGGTGGAGTCCGAAGTAGATTCCGCAGTTGTTGAAAAGATGGACTTTTTCCCGGATACCACCACCCTTGCTCTTGAAAACGGTTCCGAAGGCCTGCGCTACGCCATCGTGAAGCCTGGCGAGGGAGAACCTGCGAAGGTGGGCTCTACGGTCCGGGTGCATTACACGGGTTGGCTCACCAACGGTCACAAGTTCGACAGCTCCCGTGACCGTGACCAGGAATTTAGTTTCCCCTTGGGCGGTGGCCGTGTGATTCGCGGTTGGGAGTTGGGTGTGGCAGGAATGCTTCCCGGCGAAAAGCGCATCTTGATTGTGCCTCCTGGCCTTGGCTACGGAGCCCGTGCCGCAGGCCCCATTCCTGGAGGCTCTACCCTTATCTTTGCTGTGGAGTATTTGGGCGAGTAATGTTCAAGACCTTCTTTGAAAAGCTCCACGAGGCGTTTTCGTCGGTATTGCCGGTCACCCTGATTGTGCTGTTTCTTTCCTTTACGCCCCTGGTGGAACTTTCTACAAAGGAACTGGTTGTTTTTTTGGTCTGTGCGGTATTCCTCATCGCGGGAATCGGACTTTTCAATCTGGGGGCGGACCTTGCCATGACGCCTATGGGCGAACAGGTGGGCTCTGGCCTTGCCAAGTCCCGCAAGTTGCAGCTGCTCGCTTCGGTCTGTTTTGCCATGGGCGTGCTCATCACCATTGCAGAACCCGACCTTTCGGTGCTGGCGGACCAGGTCAAGCAGGCGGTACACCCCACGTTGCTGGTGGCCACGGTGGGCGTTGGCGTGGGGCTGTTCCTGCTGCTTTCGATTATCAAGATTGTTTTCAGGCTGGACCTTTCGAGCATCATCATCTTTTTTTACATGGTGCTTTTCATGCTGGGCATGCTCATGGTGTCCATGGGCAGGGAAATTTTTGTCCCGCTGGCTTTTGATTCGGGCGGCGTGACGACGGGCCCTATTACGGTTCCCTTTATCATGGCGCTGGGCGTGGGTGTGGCCGGCGCCATTGGCGGAAAGAACGCGGGCGAGAACAGCTTCGGCCTGATTGCCCTTTGTTCTGTGGGTCCAATTCTTGCCCTTATGGGATTGGTTATCTTTTCTAAGGGCGACCTGACTTATTCCCTTGAGCCTGCGGCCTATTCTGTAGACGCATGCCTCGGTAGCCATTTTATTCCGACTGTCCTTGAGGTGGCCAAAGAGGTGTTTGTTGCCCTGGCACTAATTGTGGTGTTTTTCATGGTGCTCCAGTTTTTTGCCTTCAAGCTTTCCCGCAATAGCCTTCTTAGAATCGGGTTCGGCATCTGCTATACCTTTGCAGGGCTCCTGATATTTTTGACGGCGGTGAAGATTGGCTTTATGCCCGTGGGCTTCGAGCTTGGCCGCGCCCTGGCCAAAAGCCCCCATATTCTCGTGGCATCGGGCTTTGTCATCGGTATGGTGGTGGTGCTTGCAGAACCTGCGGTGCACGTGCTGAACAGGCAGGTCGAAGAAATTACCGGCGGCCTCGTGACCAAGCGTTCCATGCTGGTGGCCCTTTCTATCGGTGTCGGCGTTTCTATCGGGCTTTCTATGCTCCGCATCTACATGGGCTTCCCCCTGATTTACTACCTGATTCCCGGCTATTTTGTTTCCCTCGGTCTGTCGTTCTTTGTGCCCAAGCTTTATACGGCTATCGCCTTCGACTCGGGTGGTGTGGCCAGCGGACCCTTGACCTCTAGCTTTATACTGCCTCTTTCTATCGGGGCTTGCTCCGTCATCCACGGCGGTGACGATTCCATTCTGAGTTATGCTTTCGGTATCGTGGCCATGGTGGCCATGACTCCCTTGATTACCATCCAGATTCTCGGCTTCAAGGCCATCGTTTCTCGGTTCTTCAGGAACCGCAACATGATGCGCCGTATCCAGGATGCCGACGACGAGCAGATTATAGACTTTGTGTAGGGAGCGGTATGGCAGAAAAGGAAAGACAGGTCAGGCGAAAGAGAAACGGGTCTCCCGACGGGCATTCCAAGGTGTCCATGAACCGCCTCAAGATTCTGGTGACCATGGTGAACCGCGCCAAGGCGGACTTTTACATGGACCACATCCAGTCTTTTGGCGTGAACATGCAGATGGTCTTTTACGGCAGGGGAACTGCCTCCCAGGAAGTTCTTACGGCTATTGGTCTGGTGGATTCCGAGCGTGCGGTCATTTTGAGCGTGATAGGCGAGGACAAGCTCAAGGCGGCCCTGGAAAGCATCGAAGAAAAATTCAACACCATCGCGGGTGGCAAGGGCATCGCCTGCACGATTCCCATGACAAGCATTATCGGCAAGTCCATTTTCAACTTTTTGAGCGACAACCGCAAGGCGGTACGGAGGAACGAGAAATGAGCGCGAGCAAGCACGAGATGATCATGTGCATTGTCAATGCCGGATTTTCCGAGACGGTCATGGAGGCGGCCAAGAGTGCAGGCGCCCGAGGTGGCACTATCCTGAACGGTCGCGGCACGGCCAACAAGGAGGCGGAATCGTTTTTCCACATCGCCATCCAGCCCGAAAAGGAGGTGGTGATGATTTTGGTACCCGCAGAAATCAAGGACGCTGTTCTTCACGCCCTTTACCAGAAGGCGGGGCTAGACACCATGGGCCAGGGTATCGCGTTTTCGCTCCCCGTAGATGAAGTGGTGGGGCTTACCCCGTGGAAAGCCGTAGATAAAGACGGCAAGACCCTCAAGATGCCCGCCGTCGCGAAGGCTTAGGCTTTAATACAAAAATCCCAATAGCTCTGTTTTTTTATTGAATTTAGCGAAAATTCGCCAATTATGCGGGTTTTAGGATCGCTTTTTTGCATTTTTTTCAAAAAAAAACTCAAAATGTCAAAATATGACATCCTTATGAAGATATATTTAAATTAACGGGATTTCGGCATGAACCCATAGGAAAAGGAGGCGTCATGAAACACTTCGTCATACTCATCTTCGCTTTCGCCGCCATGGGCTTTGCCGATGACGATGTGCACAACGGCACGGGGTTCTTCGTAAACAGCGAGTACATCGTGACTGCGTATCACGTCGTTGAGGGCTATGAAAACACGTGTTATTACGATATCCAGAACGATACGTGCTACCAGGTTCATGTCGTGGATTACACGGTAAACTCAGATCTCGCTCTTTTAAAGCTTGACGAGGATCCTGTCGAATTGCCTTGGGTATGCCGTATTGCCCACACTGAATTGCCTATCGGGGAAAAACTGACATCGTATGGTTACCCTGAACCGTTCGTCGAACCAGAGTTAACCATTATCCCGTTGAACATCCGTTTGCTGTGTCGTTACGATGGCGATGACAGCTATTATCGCATGACGGGAACATTGCGGTTTGGGATGTCTGGTGGCCCCAATTTTACCAGGGATGGTAGAATCGGGGGGATGAGCAAGTCGATATCGATGGTCGAACAGAATACCAGCAATCTGGTGAAGTCTACGGAAGTGGTTCGTCTGCTTCGTAAAAATGGTGTAAGGGAATATCCTAACACCAGGAACGTGAAAAAATGTGTTATCAGCATCTTGAGCACCCATGAAGAGTTTAAGTCCGCTTACCTGAAATGGGGAGTATAAGAGTAGATAGAACCATTTTTATGCGGTGTTTAGGGCATTTTTGATAGAAAAAGGCTATATTAACTTTGTAACCACTGGCTCATACTTTTAAAGGAACAGACGATGCTCAAACCCGCAAATAAAAAAGAACTGAAGAAAATCATCGAGGACCGCATTCGGACCGAGGGCCCCAAATGCGACCTGAACGACATCGATGTTTCGGGCATCACCGATATGAGCGAATTGTTCAAAGAAAGCAAATTCAATGGTAACATCAGCGAGTGGGACGTGTCTAAAGTAACAAACATGAGCCATATGTTTGAATGCGGTTATATGGAAGATGAAAATTGCATATGCAATCCGTTTACTGGCGATATCAGCAATTGGAATGTTTCCAACGTGACCGACATGAGCTGGATGTTCAACCATAGCGCATTCAACGGCAACATCAGTGAATGGGACGTATCTAATGTGACTGATATGCGCATTATGTTTGGCCGTTCTAAATTCAATGGTGATATCAGCAAGTGGGACGTGTCCAATGTGACCGACATGTGCGGAATGTTTGCAGAATGCCAATTTAATGGTGACATCAGCAAGTGGAATGTGTCTAACGTGACTAATATGCGCGTTATGTTTTACCGTTCCGAATTCAATGGTGATATCAGCGAATGGGACATATCCAACGTGACCGACATGTGCGGGATGTTCGAAGAAAGCAAATTCAACGGCGATATCAGCAAATGGGACGTATCCAATGCGACCAACATGAGAGGAATGTTTTGCCGTTCCAAATTCACTGGCGACATCAGCAAGTGGGATGTTTCCAATGTGACCGACATGAGAGGAATGTTTGTAGATAGCCTATTAAGTGGCGATATCAGCAAATGGAACGTATCCAATGTGACCGACATGAGTTCTATGTTTGAAGGATGCTCATTCAACGGCGACATCAGCAAGTGGGACGTATCCAATGTGACCGACATGAGATGGATGTTTCATGACAACAGTCAATTCAACGGCGACATCAGCAAGTGGGACGTATCCAATGTGACTAACATGTGCGGGATGTTTGAAAGATGCGCATTCAACGGCGACATCAGCAAGTGGGATGTATCCAACGTGACCGAAATGTGCGTGATGTTCTTTGGTAGCCAATTCAACGGCGACATCAGCAAGTGGAACGTATCCAATGTGACCGACATGAGATGGATGTTCGGCCGTAGCGCATTCAACGGCGACATCAGCGAGTGGAATGTGTCCAAAGTAACCAATACGAGCAAGATGTTCTTTGGTAGCCAATTCAACGGCGACATCAGCAAGTGGAATGTATCCAATGTGACCGACATGAGCAGGATGTTCTCTGGTAGCCAATTCAACGGCGACATCAGCAAGTGGAACGTGTCCAATGTGACCGACATGCACGAAATGTTCTCCGATAGCATATTTAACTGCGACATCAGCAAGTGGAACGTATCCAATGTGACCGACATGTATGAGATGTTCTCCGATAGCATATTTAATGGCGACATCAGCAAGTGGGACGTATCCAAAGTGAAGTATATGAGTCGTATGTTTGAAGAAAGCTCATTCAACGGCGATATCAGCAAGTGGGATGTGTCTAATGTGACTAATATGAGCGGAATGTTCCGTGAAAGTCAATTTAATGCCGACATCAGTAAATGGGACGTATCCAGCGTGACCGATATGAGCTGGATGTTCAGCAATAGCGCATTTAAAGGCTACACCCGCAAGTGGAACATACGCCCTGACTGCAACACCGAGAATATGTTTGACTAAAAAGTTCATAAATAAAACGCCCGGCTTTTGTAGGGCATCCCTTTTTAACGTTTGAAGCCTTGATGCGGATCTGCACAAGGCTTTTCTTTTTTTTTTTTTGCGCTTTTTTCACAAAAAACGCAAAATGTCATAATATGACACTCCTTTGAGATTATATTTAAATTAACGGGATTTTGGCATGAACCCATAGGAAAAGGAGGCGTCATGAAATACTTCGACATACTCACCCTTTCTCTTGTCACCATGGCTTTCGCGGCCGGCTTTCGCAACGGCACGGGGTTCTTCGTTAACAGCGAGTACATCGTGACGGCGTATCATGTCATCGACAATTATGACCATATCTGCTATTACGATATCCACAACGATACGTGCTACCAGGTGCATGTTGTTGATTACGATATGGAAACAGACATCGTTCTGTTGAAGTTGGATGATGAACCAGTTGAAATGCCTAGGGTATGCCGTATTGCACACGCTGAATTGCCTATCGGGTCAAAACTGACATCGTATGGTTACCCCGACCCGTTCATCGACCATGAATTGACCATTATTCCGTTGAACATCCGTATGCTGTATCGTTATGATGGCGATTACAACTATTATCGCATGACGGGAACACTGGTGCTTGGGATGTCTGGCGGCCCTAATTTTACCACGGATGGTAGAATTGGTGGAATGAGCAAGTCGATATCGAACATGGAACAGAATACCAGCAATCTGGTGAAGTCTACGGAAGTGGTTCGTTTACTTAGGAAAAATGGTGTAAGGGAATATGCGAACACCCGGAATGTAAAAAAATGTGTTATCAGCATCGTGAACAGCATTAAAGTGTTCAAGTCTGCCCATGACGAATGGGGGGTGTGAAAGCGCTCTTCTGCGTTTACGAAATTTTACAATAATCTGGCTTTACTTTGGCGGGACTGTCCACGATAATTATATATAAAATACAACCAACGGAGGCGACATCATGAAACGGCTAATCGGTATCATCCTTGCGTTTGCCGTCATGGCTTTTGCGGAAGGCTTTCACAATGGAACGGGGTTCTTTATCAACTCCGAGTACATCGTGACTGCGTATCATGTCGTAGAGGATTACGACTACAATTGTTATTACGATATCCAGAACGATTCGTGCTATAAGGTACATATCGTTGATTACGATAAGGAAAGAGACATTGTTCTGTTGAAGCTGGACGAGGAACCTGTTGAAATGCCTAGGGTATGTCGTATCGCACACTCGGAATTGCCTGTCGGGGAAAAACTCACCTCGTATGGCTACGTTGAACCGTTTCTTGACCATGATTTGACCGTTATCCCTATGAACATCCGTGTTCAATATCGTTACGACGGTGATTATAGTTATTATCGCATGACTGGAACTCTGCAGCTTGGCATGTCTGGCGGACCTAATTTCACGAGGGATGGCCGAATTGGTGGAATGAGCAAGTCGATATCGACAATGGAACGTAATACGAGCAACCTGATTAAGTCTACCGAAATAATTCGTTTGCTTCGTATGAATGGTGTAAGGGAATATCCGAACACCAGGAATGTAAAAAAATGTGTTATCAGTATCGTGAACAGTAAGAAAGTGTTCAAGTCTGCTCATGATGAATGGGGGGTATAGAATATGGCTGTTTTTGAAACGCTTTTTATTTTGGCCGGCATTCTCGTAGGCCTTGTGTCGCAGGGCGGAATGTATCTATTCCTGCTGCCGCTTGCGGTAGTGGCGTTCGTGCTCGCCATTATGAACAGGCCGAGCCAAACGGGTTCCAGGGTAAAGAAAATCGTGAGTTCGATTTTGTCGGTAGCATACCTTGCCGCGGTAATTGCCTGCCCGCTTATTTTTTTCCAAAGCGGTTCCAAAGATTCGGAAAACGCCCAGAAAAAGGAGACGGCAGTTGCATCGCAGGCTTTAGATTGCAAGGACATGTCCGTTCTGGAAGAGAAGGTGGATAAAGTCTATTCCATGCTTGCCGATATGAAAGCTGAATACAGCCTGATTGGAAAAAGCGATCTGGAGCGGGTCAAGGCGGAAATCGCCATGCATGACGGCGAATTGATTGAATGCGACCCCACAAAATCGAAGGGCTGCATGGAATTCACCATTTATGGAACGGAACGCGCCAGTACCAGGTTTTACACGGTTTCCTTGCATTGGAAGTTGCCTAGATTCCAAGTTTATCCTAAATGGGTCCACCGGAAAATCATCAAGGGGCTGTTGGGCGAGGACTTGACCGATGCCGACACGGTCCTTGATGCTGGACATATAAGAGAAATCCATAAAAGGGCCCTTTATCGTCAGGTGGAAGCATACAAGCGGTCCATTGAATCCGAACTCAGGAATTATCCCAATGACTGGTACTATGACAGCGCCCAGACGGAAGTCGCCGCCACCCTCAAATACGAGCGCATGGACAGTATAGATGTCGCGTTCGATTCGCTGCTGTGGACGACCTATTATATTTCGAATGCCGGTTACCAAGCCGGTGCCGCCGGAGGATACAATTACGAGTATCATCGCACATTCTCGAAGAGAGACGGGTCGCTGGTTGATTCCACTATTTTCAATCCAGATGAAAAGGAAAAGATTGTATCGCTTCTTCGCAAATATGCGGAAAAATACGATGCCCGTCCCAATGCCATCGGCATGAATTTCAAGCTGGAACCGGTTCCTCTTTCGAAATCGGCGAGCACACCCACGGCAGCGTGATGATCGTGGTGCCTTACAAGGAAATTCTGCCCTATATGGAAACTTGGGCCCGCCGGGAATTCGGTCTTACCATGCCTGAATAATTCTTTTACATAGAACGGCGTCTTTTTTATATAAATTTACGCCATGAACATCCTAGTCTATTTCCTCTTTGCGCTTTCGGGTTTTGCCGGCCTCATTTACGAAGGTTCCTGGGCCCGCTACCTCAAGCTTTTCTTGGGCCACGCCAGCTACGGCCAGGTGCTCACGCTGTGCATTTACATGGGCGGTCTTGCCATCGGTAGTTTTATTGCGGGCAAGATGGTGGAATGGGTGAAGCGGCCCCTGCTTGGCTATGCGGCGGTGGAACTGGCCATCGGTATCGGTGGCCTGGTTTACCACCCGCTCTACAACCTGCTTACGGGATTTTTCTTTGATAGTGAATGGATTGCGGGCCTGGGCTTTACGGGCGCCGAGATTACCAAGGTGGTGCTGGCTACGGGTTCTACGCTCCCCATTGCCATTGCGGTGGGCATGACTTTCCCCTTTATTGCGGCGGGGCTCCTGCGCAAGAGCGGTCAGGAACTTTCGCTCCCCATGCTCTACTTTACCAACAGCCTGGGTTCTGCCATTGGCATTCTGGTGACCAGCTACCTGCTGATTCCCGAACTGGGAAACCACGCCACCCTCTGCGTGGCGGCTTCCATCAACTTCTTGCTGGCGGCGGTTTTCGGCTACATCGGGTTTGCCACGTCTCCCAACAAGGAAGACGACGAGGATGATGCTGCGGATGTTGGTGCGGACCGTGCCGCCGAGCCGCTGAACGTTGACTATGTTGCAGAACACAAGCTGCCCATGCCGCCCAAGAACACCTGGCTCTGGATTGCGGCCATTACGGGACTTACCTCTTTTGTTTACGAGATTGTCTGGATACGCCTGCTCAGCCTCTTGATGGGCAGTTCCAGCCACAGCTTCGACCAGATGCTTTCGGCTTTCATTCTGGGGCTTGCCATCGGAAGCGCCGTCAGCGGCAAGCTTTTGAAGAAGGATTCCTTGGTCATCCTTTCCCTGGCCCAGATTTTTATGGCGTTTTTCGCCCTGTGCACGCTCTACTTCCACAAGCCCTTCTGGGGCATGATGAACGAGGCAAACCAGATTTTCAATACCACCGCCGACGGCTATATCTGCTGGAGCCTTTTCAAGTATGCCCTTTCCGTTTTGTGGATGGTGCCTACCAGTTTCTTTGCGGGCATGACGCTCCCGCTCATCACAGTGATTCTCACCCGGGCCTTCAAGAGCGAAGCCCTCATCGGCAAGGTTTACGGCTGGAATACGGTGGGCTCCATCATCGGTTCGGCAGGTGGCGGCCTGATTCTCTTGCCATTCTTGCAGTTGAAGGGCGCCCTGGTGCTTGCCGCCGTGCTGGACTTTGCCATCGGCTTTGTTCTGCTGGTGGTCTATCGTAAAAAGTTCCGCTACAGCGTGCCTTTCTACCTGGTAGCGGCCCTGATGGTTCTGCCTTCCATCTTTGTGAATTTTGACCCGCACCTGGTGACATCGGGTGCGTTCCGTGCCTACAAGAACCTGCATCCCGACGAAAAGATTGTGGTGAAGGACGGAAAGACGGCCACCATCAGTTTCCACGAGTCCGATGTGCATTGGTATATCAAGACCAACGGCAAGGCCGACGCCAGCATGAGCAAGGACCGCAAGCACCCCATCGAAGGGGACGAACTGACCCAGGCGGCTACGGCGTTCATGCCCATGGCGGTGCGCTCCGAGCCCTACGACGCGGGCATGGTGGGATTTGGCTCTGGCATGGGCGCCCATTACCTGCTGGCTGACCCGCTGCTGAAGGACTTTGACTGCGTGGAAATCGAAGACGAGATGATGAATCTTGCCCGCGGGTTCTACCCTTGGAACGCCCGCGGCTACGACGACCCCCGCATCCACATTTACATCGACGACGCCCAGACGTTTTTCCTCACCAACCGCCGCAAGTACGACCTGCTGATCAGCGTACCCAGCAACCCCTGGGTCAGCGGCGTGGCGAGCCTTTTCAGTCACGAGTTCTACGCCAAGATGCGCCGCTACATGAAACCCGGTGGACTTTGGGTCCAGTGGATCCAGACCTACGAATTCAACGACCAGCTGTTCCTGAACATCTTGAAGGCGCTGGACGTGGTGTTCCCCTATGTGAGCCTCTACCGCGCTCCCGAAGAACCCGACATCATCATTATCGCAAGTGACCAGCCGGTAATCCAGAAGAACATCGGGCGGTTCAGCACCGACCCCGTGCTGGTGGCGGAATTTGAGCGCATCCATCGGGAACCCGACTTCTTCGGCGAACAGAACTTCCTGTTCACCTCCAAGATGGTTCGGCCCATGATGGAGAACATCCAGCCCAACAGCATCTTCACGCCTATTGTGGATAACAAGGCCGAAGAGGCCCGCTTCGTGCATTCCAACGCCCATATCGTGCAGGTGTTCGACAGCTGCGAAGTCTGCTGGCCCGAATACCTGGACAGTGCCGACTACGCGCTTCGCAGGCCCGCCAAGGTCAAGGCCATGATGCAGAACAGGGACACCTACCGCGAAAACGCGCTGCTTGCCTACCTTGTCCGCACGGATTCCCTGATGCGTGCTGCTGCCCAGGCCCCCGCTCCGCAGGATAGCGTGACCGCGGACTCGACGGCGCAAACGGTGGCGGCGCAAAAGCCCCGCTTTATGGTGGCCGAAGCCTCGCCCGAATGGAAAAAGTTCCGCGAAGAATACATCGAGTGGGTGAGGGGCATTCCCATGGAAGCCCGCGACACCAACGCCGTCTATGTGAAGGTCCGGGACCTGGTGAACGCAGGGGTGTTCCCCGCCTCCTTTGTTGATGAATTCAACATCCTGGAAACGGCTCGCGCCAAGGACTACGCGACGGCCGCCAAGCTGGTGGCGGATTTCTACGAAAAGTACGAAATCAAGAACATGGACGAATTCTTCCTCCGGAACGCCGCCGTCATATCGTTCCTTGCCCGTGAACCCGAACTGGCCAACGCCCTGTACAAGGACGCCATCCGTCGTCACGAAGATATCCCGGCCGTAGAAAAGCTCCTCATCGAAAAGGAAATCGTCCGCCTCCGCCGCGAACAGACCCGCAAGAACATGGGGATGTAGGCCTAGGGACTAAGGCTTAGATTCTCAGTGCAATGCCGCCGCTCATGAAGCCGCGGTAGCCTGCGCCCAGTTCGGCATACACGCTTACGTACGGGAACAGGAATTCCAGGCCCACAGGCGTCAGTTGGACGGAAGGCAACCCGACTCGTTCCAGCCCGCTGTCAAATTCGAGCAATGCTCCGACGCCTACGCGACTGTATGGCCTGAAATGGTCAAAAAGCGTGAACCAGTTGAACTTTCCTTCGACAGCGACATGGACCAGGTGGTGGTCAAGAAAATCCCCTGCCTTACAGTACATTTCACGGTCTGTGCCTTCGCAAACGTTATCGTAGGAACTGTAGTACTCGTAAGAAGTCGCCAGACCCGCTTCGATATGTGGAGTGAAAATATAGCGGGCGCCAAGGCTTGCTACCGCATAGTTTGTTTCGTGATCAACTTCATCGGGCGGGTCGCATTTCCCGTTATTGCAATAATCGAAATCGTCCATAGCTCCGTCAAGAACGATAAGGCTGGAGTAAGTCGCAAAACCGCCGCCCACATCGATGACAAAATGTTCCTGGGGTTTTGCCTCTTCGGCAAACGCTGTAAGGGACAGTCCCAGAAGGACTGTTAGGGCAAACCTAATCTTCTTCATAATCCGTGAAAATACAAAAAGCACCTGCGCGAAAGGTCAAGTGCTCGTAAAAAGCTGGTTTGGCTTTTGTCACGCTTAGAACACGAAGGTTAGGCCGAGGCTGGTGTAGAACGTGTAGAGGTGGGCGTGTGCGAGGCTGGATTCGGCGATGGCGTCTTCGTTCAGCAGGTTGGTAAAGCACTGCACCACGCGGATGTCGGCAATAAGCCAGCGGTTGATGGCATAGCCCACGTTGAATACGCCGCCCAGTTCCACGCCCGAAGAGGGCAGGGTGTTCTTGCGCTTGTCCTTTTCGCCGGTTTCCTTGGTCTTCTGGGTAATTTCAGACGAGCCGGTAAGTTTCAGGTCCAGGTTCATGCCCAGGCCCACGAAGAAGTTGTCTTCGTCGAAGGTGTAGCGGACAATGATGGGAATCTCGAAGAGCATGTAGTCCAGGCTGCCCTCGGTCTTGCTGTATTCGTTCTTGCTTTTGTAGTTGTAGTTGCGGTAGACGAAGTCCAGTTCGGGAACGAGACTCACGTGGCGGATACCTACGGGGAGCCGCACCAGAATGCCGCCTCCGGCCTGGTAGCCAAAGCCCCAGTCGTCGCTCTTTTTGCCGAAGAAGGTGTTTATGCCGCCGGCGGCGCGAATGCCAATCTGGATGGACCTGGAGAATCCTTCCTTGCGGGAGCGGTACATTTCGGCGTTTTCCTGCAGGTAGCGGTCGTAGGTGTCGGTTTCGTCAATTTCCACGCATTCGGTATTGGTGGAATCCGCCTCGGTGCAGTCTTCGTATTCGTCGGGGTCGATAGGCTTGTTCGCGGCGGTTTTCACCTGTGCGGAATCTTTCTTGGTGGAGTCCGCGGTTGCCTGGGCTGTGCTGTCCGTTCGGGAACTGTCGGCGGGGGAGGCGGCTTCGGCAGATTCCGTTGCGATCTGCTCGTTGCCGTTTTCTCCGGAGGCCTGTTCTGTTTCCGCTACGGGTTCTGCGGTCTCGGTGCCGTCGCAGCCATCGCCTATGCAGGCGGGGGTGGCCTCGGCGGGCTGTTCTTCGCTTTCGAGGGGCTGTCCGCCGTTCTGGGACGCCACCCACGCGGAATCTACGTCGGGCTGGTAGTATTCCTCCTGTGCAAGGGCATAGGTTCCAAAAAAGGATAAGAGAGCGAATAACAAGAATGACTTAGCGTCCAGCATACTTAAATTATAGTCTTTTTTAGGGCTGTTGTGGAAAGGGGCTTTATCGGCAGGTGCCGTTTCTTAACATGGAGGCGGCACCTGTATGGGCGACGTTTTCGTGTAGTGCGGTAGGAACAAGTTGTATTTCGTTGCAGGATAGGTGGTGAGGCGTGAGTCCGTTCTGTTTGACCCAGCGTTCGGCGTCGCTGACGGACATACTCTTTTGGGCGGCAATCTTGGCATATACCTTTGGGAAATCTTCTTCGTTTTTTCCTGTGAGCCCGGCAATCTTATACGATCCCCTAGACCATGGAGTAAAATCAGGAACCTTGTTCGGCTCCTTGCCGGTGAAGTGGATGCCTTTTCCTCTTGTAATGGCATTGACTTCGGGAATGTCGCTTTTCCAGATGGTCTTGTTCTGGTTCCAGTGACCGCCCTTGCCTTCTCGTGGCATTAAAAAGAATCTGTCTTCTTTGCTGACCTTCCGCTTGAAAAATCCGACCTTATGGGACCTGTCCGCCACCTTAGTTGTAGTGGCAGACTTGTTGATAGAGCCTACAGCCTTGACAATACCGAAGGTGAGCTCTGCCACGGTCAGTTGCCATGTCAGCCATCCAGATACAAAGGCTCCTGTGTATTTGTCTTTGTATTTAGGATCAATGTTCAACTCCTTGAAACAGGAATCAAGGCTTTCGTTAAAAACTTGCAGGGCGCTTTCGAATTCCCTTTGGGCGAAATCGGGAAGTTGCCGGATTTTTTCCATGCCCTCCTGTGACAAGCGTTCAAGGGAATCCAGGTTGGCGTTTTGTTTGATGAATTCTTGGGCATTGTCCACCTGCTTTGTCCATGCTGCGTACAGGGCGTCGTAATCGGCTCCCAAGACTTTCTGGGTTGCATCGGGAATGGCCTTGATAAAATCCTCGGTTTCTTGGAACCCTACCGAAAGTCCTCGAATGTAGCCGGCCCCTATGGCAACTAGGGCCAAGGTGTCTACTTCGGGGAGATTGTCGATGGCCTTGGATATGGATTTCCCTGCAGATGCGTAGGCGTGCTCTATTGCTTGAGCGGAGTTGCTATAACCCGCTTCTGCAAGGTTGTTTGTAAGTTTGTCCTTTAGTGCGTTCGCGTAAGGGGTTAAGCTTGAAATGGATGATTTTGCACCATTGGCAACGGTGGCGATTCCTTGGGCTCCTTTGCCCAAGATGTTTCGAGTGATGCTTACGGCGGTTCGTTCGGGCTCAATGACCCCATAGGAACGAAAAGCCTCTGTCTGCAAAGTGTCGGCAAGGAGTTTGCCATTTTCGCGGTATTCGAATATGGCGGTGGAATCGTCGATGGAGCGCCAATGGGTATCTTCTGCCCCGTCTTTGTCGTAGGTAATCCGTTCTTGCAGGAATCCGTCTTGGTCATAAATGGACAGGGGCTCCTTTGGTGAAGAAGCGCAACTGAGCAGCAAAAAAACAAATGCCGAACAAAGCCAGGCGGATAATCTGTGTGACAGCATGGAGAAAAGATATGTAATTGTTTATGGCTGTAAGGGATTTTGCTAAATTTACACCCGAAAATTTAATGTGGCTTTGCTGACGGCTGCTGATTGACCTGCTGACGAAATCTTTCGTCTTTCGTCTTTCGTCTTTCGTCTGGCAGAACCAACCTGAGGTATAAAGCAAATGGCAAAGTATAATCCGCAAGAGATCGAAACCAAGTGGCAGGCCTACTGGGAAGAACATCAGACTTTCAAGAAGAACATCAGACTTTCAAGACGGGCACCGATAAGTCCAAGCCCAAGTATTACTGCCTGGACATGTTCCCGTACCCGAGTGGCGCAGGCCTCCATGTGGGCCACCCCGAAGGTTACACCGCCACCGATATCATCTGCCGCTACAAGCGCAGCCGTGGTTTCAATGTGCTCCACCCGATGGGTTGGGATGCTTTCGGTCTCCCCGCTGAACAGTACGCCATCCAGACCGGTACGCATCCGGCCATTACTACCAAGAAGAACTGCGACAATTTCCGCCGCCAGATCAAGCGCCTCGGCTTAAGCTATGACTGGAACAAGGAAGTCAACACCACCGACCCCAAGTATTACAAGTGGACGCAGTGGATTTTCAAGCGCCTTTACGGCACCTGGTTCGATGAAGACCAGCAGAAGGGCCGCCCCATCGAAGAACTCCCGATTCCTGCCGACGTGGAAGCAAAGGGCAAGGAAGAAGTCCGCAAGTACAAGGATTCTAAGCGCCTCGCTTACTAC